>NZ_JBBCKP010000052.1:0-206 GCF_037153275.1 Pseudomonas sp. USHLN015 | reverse complement strand
TGTTGCGGGTGGGGTGAGGGGGCAGGGCGCCCTGCAGTTTCACCGGTGTAGGGGCGAATTCATCGGCTCTGGGTGCCCTGTCACCACCGCGTGGTTTTCGCTTCGCTCTACCCATCCTACGAAAGCCGCCATCCGCAGCGTACATCCGGCGGTGATGCACACATCAAGGTGAAGCATTGGGCACGATGTTGGAGCAGCCCACTGCT
>NZ_JBBCKP010000051.1:0-222 GCF_037153275.1 Pseudomonas sp. USHLN015 | reverse complement strand
TCAAGCAGGGCCTGACCGGCAAGGACGCCGACGCCGCCCTGGGCCGCGCCGGCATCACCGTGAACAAGAACGCCGTGCCCAACGACCCGCAATCGCCCTTCGTCACCTCCGGCGTGCGCATCGGCACCCCGGCCATCACCACCCGTGGCTTCAAGGAAGAGCAGAGCGTCGCGCTGGCCGGCTGGATCTGCGACATCCTCGACCACCTCGGCGACGCCGATG
>NZ_JBBCKP010000050.1:0-223 GCF_037153275.1 Pseudomonas sp. USHLN015 | reverse complement strand
CGGCGCCCGCACCGGCCTGCGCATGGGCCACGCCAAGCTGGTCGACACCATGATCCAGGACGGCCTGTGGGACGCCTTCAACGACTACCACATGGGCATCACCGCGGAGAACCTGGTGGAGAAGTACGGCATCAGCCGTGAAGCCCAGGACGCCTTCGCCGCCGCCTCCCAGCAGAAGGCCTGCGCGGCCATCGAGGGCGGGCGCTTCAAGGACGAGATCACC
>NZ_JBBCKP010000049.1:0-223 GCF_037153275.1 Pseudomonas sp. USHLN015 | reverse complement strand
GTCACCGATGCCTATTCGCGCAAGATCGTCGGCCATCACGTCCACGACAGCCTGCATGCCGAGTCGGTGGCCCGAGCCTACAGCCAGGCGCTGCGGTACCGCACGACGCGGACCCCCCCTGGTGCATCACTCCGACCGAGGCATCCAGTACTGCTCGGAGCTGTACCAGCGCCTGCACGCGCAGCACGGGGCAACCTGCTCGATGACCGATGGTTACGACTGT
>NZ_JBBCKP010000048.1:0-223 GCF_037153275.1 Pseudomonas sp. USHLN015 | reverse complement strand
GCGGCCTTGCGGTAATAGCGCAGGGCCAATTCCGGGTCCTCCCTCAGGCCGGCAGAGCCACGCTGCAGGAACAGGCCAACGAAGTAGTAGCCCGTGGCGACACCGGCTTCCATCATTTCCTGGCTCAACCGCAAACGTTCCGCGCCGCGCACCTTGAAGTGGCCCCGAAAGGCGCCGTTGACCAAGTTGATGCTGGCCTTGTAGTGCTGGTGTTCGGCGGCGA
>NZ_JBBCKP010000047.1:0-223 GCF_037153275.1 Pseudomonas sp. USHLN015 | reverse complement strand
GAGCCTCGAGCTCGCATCTACAAGGTTGGGTCGGGTGCAGTGATGATCGCGTCTGAACGGATCGGAAGGAGTACTCATGCCCAGCGTCATCGGCCTCGACATCGCCAAACATACCTTTGACCTCGCCACCCTGCAGCCCAACGGCAAGTACCGCACCAAGGCCAAGCTGGCCAACGACAAAGCGGGTTTCGCCGTCTTGCGCGACTGGCTGAACAAACACAGC
>NZ_JBBCKP010000046.1:0-223 GCF_037153275.1 Pseudomonas sp. USHLN015 | reverse complement strand
CCGGTCCGCCGAGCGGTTGCGCTGGTAATAGGCTTGGCGACTCAAGCCCATGAACTGGCAAGCCCTGCTAACGCTCAGCGCCGGGACTTGCCTTTGCGTGAGGACTTGCCGAGACGCTTTTTTACAACGGATACGCCGTAGTCGTTCTTCAGTACAGTCACGACCGCCTCGAAGAACTGGGCCTTCTGGCTCATGACTTCCAGCTGCTGCTCCAGCTCCTTGA
>NZ_JBBCKP010000045.1:0-223 GCF_037153275.1 Pseudomonas sp. USHLN015 | reverse complement strand
GCGCGGGAAGTCGAGGGTCTTCGAATAGGCGGAGAAGCCGGCGACGATCATCTTCGGCTTGTGCTCGACGGCCAGGCGCTCGACCTCGTCGTAGTCGATCAGCCCGGTGCTTGTGTCGATGCCGTACTGCACGGCGTTGTAGAGCTTGCCGGAGGACGACACCTTGGCACCGTGGGTCAGGTGGCCGCCGTGGGCCAGGCTCATGCCGAGGATGGTGTCGCCG
>NZ_JBBCKP010000044.1:0-233 GCF_037153275.1 Pseudomonas sp. USHLN015 | reverse complement strand
GGAGGCTTTGGAGCCCGGCTTCAAGACCTACCAGGCGCAGGTGATCAAGAACGCCCAGGCCATGGCCAAGGTATTCATCGAGCGCGGCTTCGACGTGGTCTCCGGCGGCACTGACAACCACTTGTTCCTGGTCAGCCTGATCAAGCAGGGCCTGACCGGCAAGGACGCCGACGCCGCCCTGGGCCGCGCCGGCATCACCGTGAACAAGAACGCCGTGCCCAACGACCCGCAAT
>NZ_JBBCKP010000043.1:0-237 GCF_037153275.1 Pseudomonas sp. USHLN015 | reverse complement strand
CGCGAATGAATTCGCTCCCACAGCCGTAGCCCATTCGCCCCCTAAAACCGGGCGTTCCGACGAAACCTGTAGGGGCGACTTCAGTCGCCAAGCGGGCCGCAGGCCCGCCCTGCGGAATCCATGGGCCCGCTGCGCGATCCTCGGGCGAATGAATTCGCCCCTACAGGTAGGTCGCCCAAACGAAACCCCGTGGGAGCGAATTCATTCGCGATGGAGCGCAACGCGCTCCCGCCGTTT
>NZ_JBBCKP010000042.1:0-249 GCF_037153275.1 Pseudomonas sp. USHLN015 | reverse complement strand
AAGTTGTGGTGCAGGTCCCTGAGGATACGGCCGGTGATCTGGCAGGAGATGTCCTGGCGCGGCAAGGCACCACGAGGGCCGCGGTTAGGAGCATGGGCCTTCGCGTCGGGTCGCTTGGGGTCGGGCCGCCCGAGGGCAGAGTGGTGGTCGGTGTCCCAGTACTCGTCGAGCATGTTGTGGCCCATGACGAAGCCGATGGCCCGCTCCGGCAGCTCGAAGTCGACCAGTACGGATTTCTGGTGGTGGGTC
>NZ_JBBCKP010000041.1:0-256 GCF_037153275.1 Pseudomonas sp. USHLN015 | reverse complement strand
AGCCCAGGACGCCTTCGCCGCCGCCTCCCAGCAGAAGGCCTGCGCGGCCATCGAGGGCGGGCGCTTCAAGGACGAGATCACCCCCATCCTGATCCCGCAGAAGAAGGGCGAGCCCGTCGCCTTCGCCACCGACGAGCAGCCCCGCGCCGGCACCACCGCCGAAGCCCTGGCCAAGCTCAAGCCGGCGTTCAAGAAGGACGGCAGCGTCACCGCCGGCAACGCCTCCAGCCTCAACGACGGCGCCGCCGCCGTGCTG
>NZ_JBBCKP010000040.1:0-261 GCF_037153275.1 Pseudomonas sp. USHLN015 | reverse complement strand
AGGGCGGGCCTGCGGCCCGCTTGGCGACTGAAGTCGCCCCTACAGGTTTCGTCGGAACGCCCGGTTTTAGGGGGCGAATGGGCTACGGCTGTGGGAGCGAATTCATTCGCGAAAGGCCCGTAGGGCCGATTTTTCCGGCAGGCACGGTGACGGTGAAACGGCGGGAGCGCGTTGCGCTCCATCGCGAATGAATTCGCTCCCACGGGGTTTCGTTTGGGCGACCTACCTGTAGGGGCGAATTCATTCGCCCGAGGATCGCGC
>NZ_JBBCKP010000039.1:0-280 GCF_037153275.1 Pseudomonas sp. USHLN015 | reverse complement strand
CTTCTTCTCGATCTCCTCGTTCTTGCGCGCCAGGATCAGGCCGCCGCGCGGGCCGCGCAGGGTCTTGTGGGTGGTGGTGGTGACCACGTCGGCGTAGGGCAGCGGGTTGGGGTACAGGCCAGCGGCGACCAGGCCGGCGACGTGGGCCATGTCGACGAACAGCAGCGCGCCGACCTTGTCGGCGATGGCGCGGAAGCGCGGGAAGTCGAGGGTCTTCGAATAGGCGGAGAAGCCGGCGACGATCATCTTCGGCTTGTGCTCGACGGCCAGGCGCTCGACC
>NZ_JBBCKP010000038.1:0-298 GCF_037153275.1 Pseudomonas sp. USHLN015 | reverse complement strand
CAGCGAGCTCAACATCCTCCACGAGTGGCACGAGGTAACCCAGGCCATGCGCCGCCGGCTCTGGAGCCTGCATACCGCTGGGCAGGGGGCACAGGACAATCCGAAGGATGCCTTTAAGGCTTGGGGGAAGCTCATCAACGAGAACAAAACACGACAAGCCGCCGGCGATATGCCCGAAACACCACTGGTGGAGTTCCTCTACGACAAGACCACCCTGAGCAACCTCGACTGATGCGCAGCCTACTCCTGCTGATGGCCCTGCTGCTGGCCGCCTGCAATGGCCATGGACTCAAACTGA
>NZ_JBBCKP010000037.1:0-298 GCF_037153275.1 Pseudomonas sp. USHLN015 | reverse complement strand
TCAGTTTGAGTCCATGGCCATTGCAGGCGGCCAGCAGCAGGGCCATCAGCAGGAGTAGGCTGCGCATCAGTCGAGGTTGCTCAGGGTGGTCTTGTCGTAGAGGAACTCCACGAGAGGCGTATCGGGAGTCAACTTGCTCGATTGTCGATCCTTGTTCTTCTTGATGAGTTCTTCCCATGCCTTAAAAGCATCCTTCGGATTGTCCTGTGCCCCCTGCCCAGCGGTATGCAGGCTCCAGAGCCGGCGGCGCATGGCCTGGGTTACCTCGTGCCACTCGTGGAGGATGTTGAGCTCGCTG
>NZ_JBBCKP010000036.1:0-319 GCF_037153275.1 Pseudomonas sp. USHLN015 | reverse complement strand
CCTCGGCCAGGTGCTCACCGCAGGTTCCGGCCAGAACCCCGCGCGCCAGGCCGCCATCCTCGCCGGCCTGCCCAACGCCGTGCCGGCCATGACCCTGAACAAGGTCTGCGGTTCCGGCCTCAAGGCCCTGCACCTGGCGGCCCAGGCGATTCGCTGCGGCGACGCCGAGGTGATCATCGCCGGCGGCCAGGAAAGCATGAGCCTCGCTCCCTACGTCATGCCCGGCGCCCGCACCGGCCTGCGCATGGGCCACGCCAAGCTGGTCGACACCATGATCCAGGACGGCCTGTGGGACGCCTTCAACGACTACCACATGGGC
>NZ_JBBCKP010000035.1:0-445 GCF_037153275.1 Pseudomonas sp. USHLN015 | reverse complement strand
GGCCTTGCGCTCCTCCAGCCACTGGAGCTTGCCGTCCCAGGGCGGCAGCTTGGCAGGAGGCAGTGGGAGGATGTCGTTGATCTCGGGGACTTTGGGGGAGGCGTAGGAGTAGTCCGCAAGGATGCTCCAGATGGCTTTGTAGCGTTCGGCGCGTTCGAGGTCTTTATCCTGGCCCAAGTAGTTCAAGGTGTCTGTTGGGGCTGGCCCACGAAAGCCATCATCCAGATAACTTGCCGAGGTTTCATCCCCGGCAGCAACTCCTAACTGAAAAGCCTCAAGTGCTTCTCGAAATTGCTTGCGATACTTGAGGTCAACCCCCAAGTCCGTTGCGGCCTCGCCATGCCCTTGCTCCGCTGCGCAGCGACGCATCTGCCGGGCGATATCCGGGGCGATGTCGATAGGGGCCAACTTGTCCGCCACCAGGGCCTGGGCCAGGGCACTGCCT
>NZ_JBBCKP010000034.1:0-462 GCF_037153275.1 Pseudomonas sp. USHLN015 | reverse complement strand
GTCGTTGTCGATGTGGTCGTCGATCGCCTTGAGGGTCTCTTCGATCTCCTGCCCGACATGTTCCAGCACCGACTGGATCGAGGCCTGGACGCTGGCATCGGCCACTTCCAGACGGTTGCGCTCCATCTGCTCGATTTCGCGCGGGTCCTCCAGGCGCCGTACCAGGGCTTTCAAGCGCCGCACGGCACGGGGCTCGGGTTGCCAGGGACGCAGGCTGTCCTGATGGCGCTCGCCGTATTCGGCGATCAGCTTGGCGTCGACCTTGTCGGTCTTCACCCGCTGCAGCTGGCTGCGGGCGTAGTGGGCGATCTGCGCCGGGTTGAGGACACAGACCCGATAGCCTTGCTCCAGCAGCCATTCGGCCAGGGCTTCATGGTAGATGCCGGTGGCCTCCATCACGACCCAGGCACCGGGTTCGCTGTGTTTGTTCAGCCAGTCGCGCAAGACGGCGAAACCCGCTTT
>NZ_JBBCKP010000033.1:0-464 GCF_037153275.1 Pseudomonas sp. USHLN015 | reverse complement strand
CCTTGGTGACCTCGGGAATGGTGTCGGCCCGCCCCAGGCTTTCCAGCATGCGCTGGGTGTTGACGGTGCCCTTGCCGATGCCGTCGTCCGTGACATTGGTGACCACGAACAGATGCAATGCGCCATGCAGGCCTGGGTCGCGGCCTTCGCGGGTCTGGTCCTGCGCGGCCTGCGTGATGGCTTCGGCCAGGGGCGGCCAGCGAAAGTACTGGTTCTCGATGTAGATGAACTGGGTGGCGTTGTTGACCGCCTTCAGATAACCCGCCTCGATATCGCGCACCCCACTTTGGGCCTGGGTGCGCAGCAACTGGGCCATCAGTTGAGTCCCGCATTCCGGACGCGGTTTGAGCTGCACGGCGACCGCGTCCACGTTGCGTGAACGTTGCAGGTCTTCACCGGTTTCCTTGGCCCAGGCGGTGGCGAAGTTGTGGTGCAGGTCCCTGAGGATACGGCCGGTGATCTGG
>NZ_JBBCKP010000032.1:0-517 GCF_037153275.1 Pseudomonas sp. USHLN015 | reverse complement strand
GCCCCCTGCCCAGCGGTATGCAGGCTCCAGAGCCGGCGGCGCATGGCCTGGGTTACCTCGTGCCACTCGTGGAGGATGTTGAGCTCGCTGTCCACCTGCATGCTGCGGGTGTTGATGTTGGCCGAGCCGTGGGTGGTGAGTACGTCGTTGACGATCATCAGCTTGGAGTGGATGTACACCGGCACCCAGGGCTTGCCGGCCGGTGAGTCGGGGGCCACCAGGGAGCAGACGTGGACTTTCAGGCCGGGGCGTGTCTCGGGGATAAGGTCCTCGTCTTTTATTTCGGCGATCTGTCGATCCAGCTCCCCCTGCCATCGGGCCACCTCCTGTTTGCCATGCCAGTCATTGGCGCCATCGGGGCGAGGCATGGGCGGCATGTCTCGCTTGGCTTGCTTGATACGCAGCTCCTTGGTGACCTCGGGAATGGTGTCGGCCCGCCCCAGGCTTTCCAGCATGCGCTGGGTGTTGACGGTGCCCTTGCCGATGCCGTCGTCCGTGACATTGGTGACCACGAACA
>NZ_JBBCKP010000031.1:0-538 GCF_037153275.1 Pseudomonas sp. USHLN015 | reverse complement strand
CTGGAAGTGGCCGATGCCAGCGTCCAGGCCTCGATCCAGTCGGTGCTGGAACATGTCGGGCAGGAGATCGAAGAGACCCTCAAGGCGATCGACGACCACATCGACAACGACCCGGATCTGCGCGGCAAGCGCGACCTGCTGACCAGCATCGACGGGATCGCCGACAAGACCGCCGCCCTGCTCCTGGCGGAGCTGGGCGACCCACTGCGCTTTGCCAACAGCCGCGCCGTCACTGCCTTTGCCGGGCTCAATCCGCGGCTGCAGGAGTCCGGGAACCACCGGGGACAGACGCGCATCTCCAAGACGGGCTCATCGCGCCTGCGGGCCGGCCTGTTCATGCCCGCGATCAGCGCCCTGACGTACAACGAGGCGATCAGGGCCCTGAGCGAACGGTTGAGGGCGAAGGGCAAGACCGGCAAGCAGATCGTCTGCGCAGCGATGCGCAAGCTGCTGAACATCGCCTATGGCGTCTTGAAATCGGGCCGGCCATTTGACGCAAAACTGGCCCTTGCTCACTAGGAATCAAGACGGTATCTAC
>NZ_JBBCKP010000030.1:0-564 GCF_037153275.1 Pseudomonas sp. USHLN015 | reverse complement strand
CGGCAAGTCCTCACGCAAAGGCAAGTCCCGGCGCTGAGCGTTAGCAGGGCTTGCCAGTTCATGGGCTTGAGTCGCCAAGCCTATTACCAGCGCAACCGCTCGGCGGACCGGCGTTCCGAGCAAGATTCGCTGATTGCCCAGGTCGTGCGTGAGGTACGGATGCGGCAGCCCCGTCTGGGAACGCGCAAGTTGCATTTTTTGCTGCAGGATCAGGCCAGGATCGCGTTCCATGTGGGCCGGGATCGCCTGTTTAGGGTGCTGGCGGAGCATCGCCTGCTGGTCAAACCCAAGCGGGCGTACCACAAGACCACCCACAGCTTTCACCGGTTCTATCGTCATCCGAATCTGCTCAAGCCAGGGCCGCAGCAGGTGTTGCCCTGCGCCCCGGAGCAGGTCTGGGTGGCGGACATCACCTATCTGCCGAGCCAGAGCGGTCCGCTTTACCTGAGCCTGGTCACCGATGCCTATTCGCGCAAGATCGTCGGCCATCACGTCCACGACAGCCTGCATGCCGAGTCGGTGGCCCGAGCCTACAGCCAGGCGCTGCGGTACCGCACGACGCGG
>NZ_JBBCKP010000029.1:0-667 GCF_037153275.1 Pseudomonas sp. USHLN015 | reverse complement strand
ATTGGTCAGCGCCGAATGACGGTTGCCAGCGCCCTTGGGCTTGCCGGTGGAACCGGAGGTGTAGATCACATAGGCGAGGTTTTCGGCGTGAAGCGCGATACCGGGATTGGTTTCCGGGAAGTCGTCGAATAGCGCCCGGTCCAGATCGATGCGCTGCACGCCTTCGGCCAGCGGTAGCTCCAGGTGCGACTGGCTCAGCAGCAGCTTCACGCCGCTGTCGTCGAGCATGTAGGCCAGGCGCTCGGCCGGGTATTCCGGGTCCAGCGGCACATAGGCGCCGCCGGCTTTGAGAATTGCCAGCAGGCCCACGACCATTTCGATGGAACGCTCGACAGCAATGCCCACCAGGCTGTCCGGCCCGACGCCCCGGGCGATCAGCGCATGGGCCAGGCGGTTGGAGCGCTGGTTGAGTGCGGCGTAGCTGAGCGTTTCAGCGCCGAAGGCCAGGGCCGGGGCATCGGGAGCGCGCTGCACCTGGGCTTCGATCAGCTGGTGCACCGGGGTATCGAGCGGGTACGCGGTGGCCGTGGCGTTCCAGCCGTGCAGCTGGGTTTCGCGCTCGTCGGGCGAGAGCAGCTGCAGCTCCGCGATGGGCGCATCGGGCCGGGTGACGATGGCCTCCAGCAGGCCCAGCCAGTGGCCGGCCATGCGCTCGATGGTAGCGGCC
>NZ_JBBCKP010000028.1:0-667 GCF_037153275.1 Pseudomonas sp. USHLN015 | reverse complement strand
TCTGCTGCGCGCCCTGGTACGTGCTCGATACCGAGTACCGGCCCTGGCCGGCCAGCTATAGGCCGCTGATCAATGGCCAGGAGGCTTTTGGTGCAGTGCACAAGGCCATCGCCGAAGCCCAGCGCTCGGTCGACATCATCTGCTGGGGGTTCCAGCCCTCGATGCACTTCATCCGCGATGGCAGTGATGATCGCTGCATCGGTGAACTGCTCAAAGAAAAGGCTCGGCAGGGTGTACAGGTGCGCATCCTGGGGTGGGAGATGCCACTCAATGCGGCCGGGATGGCCGGAGAGGCCAACCTGCCCGGCAAGGGCGGCATCGCCGATCGGGCAGGGCAGACCACCAGCGACGAGCAATACGCCTACGACCGCCAATGGTTCAAGCAGTACGCGGTCGACGATGACAAGGCCGCCGGGTTGGTGGATGCCCATGTCCCGCTGTTCGTCAGCCGTGGTTTCAGCTTGTCCGAACGTGCGGAAATTGCTTACCAGCTCAAGCTCAATCGCCTTGACCCTGATCTGTCCAGGCGCTCCATCTTCGCCATGCGCAGCTCGGCGACCCACCACCAGAAATCCGTACTGGTCGACTTCGAGCTGCCGGAGCGGGCCATCGGCTTCGTCATGGGCCACAACATGCTCGACGAGTACTGGGACACCGACCACCACTC
>NZ_JBBCKP010000027.1:0-671 GCF_037153275.1 Pseudomonas sp. USHLN015 | reverse complement strand
CCTTGGTGACCTCGGGAATGGTGTCGGCCCGCCCCAGGCTTTCCAGCATGCGCTGGGTGTTGACGGTGCCCTTGCCGATGCCGTCGTCCGTGACATTGGTGACCACGAACAAATGCAATGCGCCATGCAGGCCTGGGTCGCGGCCTTCGCGGGTCTGGTCCTGCGCGGCCTGCGTGATGGCTTCGGCCAGGGGGGGCCAGCGAAAATACTGGTTCTCGATGTAGATGAACTGGGTAGCGTTGTTGACCGCCTTCAGATAACCCGCCTCGATATCGCGCACCCCACTTCGGGCCTGGGTGCGCAGCAACTGGGCCATCAGTTGAGTCCCGCATTCCGGACGCGGCTTGAGTTGTACGGCGACCGCGTCCACGTTGCGTGAACGTTGCAGGTCTTCACCGGTTTCCTTGGCCCAGGCGGTGGCGAAGTTGTGGTGCAGGTCCCTGAGGATACGGCCGGTGATCTGGCAGGAGATGTCCTGGCGCGGCAAGGCACCACGAGGGCCGCGGTTAGGAGCATGGGCCTTCGCGTCGGGTTGCTTGGGGTCGGGCCGCCCGAGGGCTGAGTGGTGGTCGGTGTCCCAGTACTCGTCGAGCATGTTGTGGCCCATGACGAAGCCGATGGCCCGCTCCGGCAGCTCGAAGTCGACCAGTACGGATTTCTGGTGGTGGGTC
>NZ_JBBCKP010000026.1:0-1244 GCF_037153275.1 Pseudomonas sp. USHLN015 | reverse complement strand
ACCAATCCCGGTATCGCGCTTCACGCCGAAAACCTCGCCTATGTGATCTACACCTCCGGTTCCACCGGCAAGCCCAAGGGCGCTGGCAACCGTCATTCGGCGCTGACCAATCGGTTGTGCTGGATGCAGCAGGCCTACGGCCTGAGCGGCGATGACTCTGTTCTGCAGAAGACCCCGTTCAGCTTCGACGTATCGGTCTGGGAGTTCTTCTGGCCGCTGATGACCGGCGCTCGCCTGGTCGTCGCCGCTCCGGGCGATCACCGTGACCCGGCCAGGCTGGTGGCGCTGATCGAGCGAGAAAACATCACCACGCTGCACTTCGTGCCTTCGATGCTCCAGGCCTTCCTGCTGGACCCGCAGGTGGAGCGTTGCACCCGCCTCAAGCGCATCGTTTGCAGCGGTGAAGCACTGCCGGTGGATGCTCAACAGCAGGTGTTTGCGCGCCTGCCGCACGCCGGGCTCTACAACCTCTACGGCCCCACCGAGGCGGCCATCGACGTCACCCACTGGACCTGTGTCGACGAAGGCAAGGACGGCGTGCCCATTGGCCAGCCGATTGCCAACCTGGGTTGCTACATCCTCGATGCCAACCTCGAACCGGTGCCGGTGGGCGTCCTCGGCGAGCTGTATCTGGCTGGTGTCGGCCTGGCCCGTGGTTATCACCGTCGCCCGGCCCTCACTGCCGAGCGCTTCGTCGCCAATCCCTTCGTGGCAGGCGAGCGCATGTACCGCACCGGTGACCTGGCGCGCTATCGCCAGGACGGCGTGATCGAATACGCCGGGCGTATCGACCACCAGGTGAAGATCCGTGGCCTGCGCATCGAGCTGGGCGAGATCGAGGCGCGGCTGATGGAGCTGGATGAGGTCCGGGAAGCCGTGGTGCTGGCCGTCGACCAGCGACTGGTGGGCTATGTGGTGCCCGCGACCGCCGAGCTGGACACCGAACAGCTGGCCAGCCAACTGCGCCAGGGGCTGCCGGACTACATGGTCCCGGCCCAGTGGGTGCTGCTGGAGGCCATGCCCCTGAGCCCCAACGGCAAGCTGGAGCGCAAGGCGCTGCCGCAGCCGGATGCCGTGCAGTCACGCAAGGAATACGTGGAGCCGCAAGCCGGCCTGGAACGCCAGCTGGCGGATATCTGGCAGGCCCTGCTCGGGGTCGAGCGGGTTGGTCGCCACGACGGCTTCTTCGAGCTGGGTGGGCATTCGCTGCTGGCCACCCAGGTGGTGTCGCGGGTGCGCCAGCA
>NZ_JBBCKP010000025.1:0-5424 GCF_037153275.1 Pseudomonas sp. USHLN015 | reverse complement strand
GAAGATCGGGGGTTTGGTATAGGTGCTTGACGATGACCTACTCTCACATGGAGAAACTCCACACTACCATCGGCGATGCATCGTTTCACTACTGAGTTCGGGATGGGATCAGGTGGTTCCAACGCTCTATGGTCGTCAAGCAATTCGGTTGGGGTATCGTCTGGGACGCGACCCCGAATGGGTATGTGATAAGGCTTTGCAAGTTCTGGCCAATTTTCGGCTAAGTCGACTTCACCTTATAACAACAATCGTCAGATTGTTTGGGTGTTATATGGTCAAGCCTCACGGGCAATTAGTATTGGTTAGCTCAACGCCTCACAGCGCTTACACACCCAACCTATCAACGTCGTAGTCTTCGACGGCCCTTTAGGGGATTCAAGATCCCAGTGAGATCTCATCTTGAGGCGAGTTTCCCGCTTAGATGCTTTCAGCGGTTATCTCTTCCGAACGTAGCTACCCGGCAATGCCACTGGCGTGACAACCGGAACACCAGAGGTTCGTCCACTCCGGTCCTCTCGTACTAGGAGCAGCCCCTCTCAAATCTCAAACGTCCACGGCAGATAGGGACCGAACTGTCTCACGACGTTCTAAACCCAGCTCGCGTACCACTTTAAATGGCGAACAGCCATACCCTTGGGACCGGCTTCAGCCCCAGGATGTGATGAGCCGACATCGAGGTGCCAAACACCGCCGTCGATATGAACTCTTGGGCGGTATCAGCCTGTTATCCCCGGAGTACCTTTTATCCGTTGAGCGATGGCCCTTCCATACAGAACCACCGGATCACTAAGACCTACTTTCGTACCTGCTCGACGTGTCTGTCTCGCAGTCAAGCGCGCTTTTGCCTTTATACTCTACGACCGATTTCCGACCGGTCTGAGCGCACCTTCGTACTCCTCCGTTACTCTTTAGGAGGAGACCGCCCCAGTCAAACTGCCCACCATACACTGTCCTCGATCCGGATGACGGACCAGAGTTAGAACCTCAAGCATGCCAGGGTGGTATTTCAAGGATGGCTCCACGCAGACTGGCGTCCACGCTTCAAAGCCTCCCACCTATCCTACACAAGCAGGCTCAAAGTCCAGTGCAAAGCTACAGTAAAGGTTCACGGGGTCTTTCCGTCTAGCCGCGGATACACTGCATCTTCACAGCGATTTCAATTTCACTGAGTCTCGGGTGGAGACAGCGCCGCCATCGTTACGCCATTCGTGCAGGTCGGAACTTACCCGACAAGGAATTTCGCTACCTTAGGACCGTTATAGTTACGGCCGCCGTTTACCGGGGCTTCGATCAAGAGCTTCGCTTGCGCTAACCCCATCAATTAACCTTCCGGCACCGGGCAGGCGTCACACCCTATACGTCCACTTTCGTGTTTGCAGAGTGCTGTGTTTTTAATAAACAGTCGCAGCGGCCTGGTATCTTCGACCGGCATGGGCTTACGGAGCAAGTCCTTCACCCTCACCGGCGCACCTTCTCCCGAAGTTACGGTGCCATTTTGCCTAGTTCCTTCACCCGAGTTCTCTCAAGCGCCTTGGTATTCTCTACCCAACCACCTGTGTCGGTTTGGGGTACGGTTCCTAGTTACCTGAAGCTTAGAAGCTTTTCCTGGAAGCATGGCATCAACCACTTCATCATCTAAAAGACGACTCGTCATCAGCTCTCAGCATTAAGCGCCCGGATTTACCTAAGCACTCTGCCTACCACCTTAAACTTGGACAACCAACGCCAAGCTGGCCTAGCCTTCTCCGTCCCTCCATCGCAGTAACTAGAAGTACAGGAATATTAACCTGTTTCCCATCGACTACGCTCTTCAGCCTCGCCTTAGGGACCGACTAACCCTGCGTCGATTAACGTTGCGCAGGAACCCTTGGTCTTTCGGCGTGCGAGTTTTTCACTCGCATTGTCGTTACTCATGTCAGCATTCGCACTTCTGATACCTCCAGCAAGCTTCTCAACTCACCTTCACAGGCTTACAGAACGCTCCTCTACCGCATCACTTACGTGATACCCGTAGCTTCGGTGTATGGTTTGAGCCCCGTTACATCTTCCGCGCAGGCCGACTCGACTAGTGAGCTATTACGCTTTCTTTAAAGGGTGGCTGCTTCTAAGCCAACCTCCTAGCTGTCTAAGCCTTCCCACATCGTTTCCCACTTAACCATAACTTTGGGACCTTAGCTGACGGTCTGGGTTGTTTCCCTTTTCACGACGGACGTTAGCACCCGCCGTGTGTCTCCCATGCTCGGCACTTGTAGGTATTCGGAGTTTGCATCGGTTTGGTAAGTCGGGATGACCCCCTAGCCGAAACAGTGCTCTACCCCCTACAGTGATACATGAGGCGCTACCTAAATAGCTTTCGAGGAGAACCAGCTATCTCCGAGCTTGATTAGCCTTTCACTCCGATCCACAGGTCATCCGCTAACTTTTCAACGGTAGTCGGTTCGGTCCTCCAGTCAGTGTTACCTAACCTTCAACCTGCCCATGGATAGATCGCCCGGTTTCGGGTCTATTCCCAGCGACTAGACGCCCTATTAAGACTCGCTTTCGCTACGCCTCCCCTATTCGGTTAAGCTCGCCACTGAAAATAAGTCGCTGACCCATTATACAAAAGGTACGCAGTCACCCAACAAAGTGGGCTCCCACTGCTTGTACGCATACGGTTTCAGGTTCTATTTCACTCCCCTCTCCGGGGTTCTTTTCGCCTTTCCCTCACGGTACTGGTTCACTATCGGTCAGTCAGTAGTATTTAGCCTTGGAGGATGGTCCCCCCATATTCAGACAAAGTTTCTCGTGCTCCGTCCTACTCGATTTCACTTCTAAGATCCTTTCGCGTACAGGGCTATCACCCACTATGGCCGCACTTTCCAGAGCGTTCCGCTAAAATCAAAGAAGCTTAAGGGCTAGTCCCCGTTCGCTCGCCACTACTAAGGGAATCTCGGTTGATTTCTGTTCCTCAGGGTACTTAGATGTTTCAGTTCCCCTGGTTCGCCTCTTGCACCTATGGATTCAGTACAAGATACCTAGGTTATCCTAGGTGGGTTCCCCCATTCAGAGATCTCCGGATCAAAGTCTGTTTGCCGACTCCCCGAAGCTTATCGCAGGCTACCACGTCTTTCATCGCCTCTGACTGCCAAGGCATCCACCGTATGCGCTTCTTCACTTGACCATATAACCCCAAGCAATCTGGTTATTGTCTCTAACGTGAAGACGACATTCGCCGAAAATTCGCGCTTGAACTCGCAAATTTTACCTTGACTTGATTAATCACCAGTGAAAGAGATTAATCAGTCTACTTCTATCACATACCCAAATTTTTAAAGAACGGTTCTGGCGCAAAGACCAGAAATCAATGCCATTCTCAAGGCACTCATTTCTGAGCTTTCAGCGATTTAAGAGTGGATGGTGGAGCCAAGGAGGATCGAACTCCTGACCTCCTGCGTGCAAAGCAGGCGCTCTCCCAGCTGAGCTATGGCCCCTCGAAGACCTGCCACGCCCATGACAATTGGTGGGTCTGGGCAGATTCGAACTGCCGACCTCACCCTTATCAGGGGTGCGCTCTAACCAACTGAGCTACAGACCCAATCGTCTTACTCTCGGGTCTAACAACCCAATCGCTTTTCGCAAGTGAATCAAGCAATTCGTGTGGGAGCTTATGAAGAAGCTGATGTCTTCGATTAAGGAGGTGATCCAGCCGCAGGTTCCCCTACGGCTACCTTGTTACGACTTCACCCCAGTCATGAATCACTCCGTGGTAACCGTCCCCCTTGCGGTTAGACTAGCTACTTCTGGAGCAACCCACTCCCATGGTGTGACGGGCGGTGTGTACAAGGCCCGGGAACGTATTCACCGTGACATTCTGATTCACGATTACTAGCGATTCCGACTTCACGCAGTCGAGTTGCAGACTGCGATCCGGACTACGATCGGTTTTATGGGATTAGCTCCACCTCGCGGTTTGGCAACCCTTTGTACCGACCATTGTAGCACGTGTGTAGCCCTGGCCGTAAGGGCCATGATGACTTGACGTCATCCCCACCTTCCTCCGGTTTGTCACCGGCAGTCTCCTTAGAGTGCCCACCATAACGTGCTGGTAACTAAGGACAAGGGTTGCGCTCGTTACGGGACTTAACCCAACATCTCACGACACGAGCTGACGACAGCCATGCAGCACCTGTGTCTGAGTTCCCGAAGGCACCAATCCATCTCTGGAAAGTTCTCAGCATGTCAAGGCCAGGTAAGGTTCTTCGCGTTGCTTCGAATTAAACCACATGCTCCACCGCTTGTGCGGGCCCCCGTCAATTCATTTGAGTTTTAACCTTGCGGCCGTACTCCCCAGGCGGTCGACTTATCGCGTTAGCTTCGCCACTAAGATCTCAAGGATCCCAACGGCTAGTCGACATCGTTTACGGCGTGGACTACCAGGGTATCTAATCCTGTTTGCTCCCCACGCTTTCGCACCTCAGTGTCAGTATCAGTCCAGGTGGTCGCCTTCGCCACTGGTGTTCCTTCCTATATCTACGCATTTCACCGCTACACAGGAAATTCCACCACCCTCTACCGTACTCTAGCTCAGTAGTTTTGGATGCAGTTCCCAGGTTGAGCCCGGGGCTTTCACATCCAACTTGCTGAACCACCTACGCGCGCTTTACGCCCAGTAATTCCGATTAACGCTTGCACCCTTCGTATTACCGCGGCTGCTGGCACGAAGTTAGCCGGTGCTTATTCTGTCGGTAACGTCAAAACAGCAAGGTATTAACTTACTGCCCTTCCTCCCAACTTAAAGTGCTTTACAATCCGAAGACCTTCTTCACACACGCGGCATGGCTGGATCAGGCTTTCGCCCATTGTCCAATATTCCCCACTGCTGCCTCCCGTAGGAGTCTGGACCGTGTCTCAGTTCCAGTGTGACTGATCATCCTCTCAGACCAGTTACGGATCGTCGCCTTGGTGAGCCTTTACCTCACCAACTAGCTAATCCGACCTAGGCTCATCTGATAGCGCAAGGCCCGAAGGTCCCCTGCTTTCTCCCGTAGGACGTATGCGGTATTAGCGTTCCTTTCGAAACGTTGTCCCCCACTACCAGGCAGATTCCTAGGCATTACTCACCCGTCCGCCGCTGAATCATGGAGCAAGCTCCACTCATCCGCTCGACTTGCATGTGTTAGGCCTGCCGCCAGCGTTCAATCTGAGCCATGATCAAACTCTTCAGTTCAATACTGCTTGGGTTTTGAGAAAACCCTAAACTTGGCTCAGCAATCGCAAATAAACTCTCGAATTCACGAGTGTTACTTGTGTTGCTGATAATCAGTCGACTACCAGTCTTACATCACAAGCACCCACACGAATTGCTTGATTCAAGTTGTTAAAGAGCAATTTCGATCAAGTCTTTCGTCTCAACCGAGGCCGCGCATTCTACAGCAGCCTTTC
>NZ_JBBCKP010000024.1:0-29833 GCF_037153275.1 Pseudomonas sp. USHLN015 | reverse complement strand
TATCTGGCAGGCCCTGCTCGGGGTCGAGCGGGTTGGTCGCCACGACGGCTTCTTCGAGCTGGGTGGGCATTCGCTGCTGGCCACCCAGGTGGTGTCGCGGGTGCGCCAGCAACTGCAACGGGAGGTGTCGCTGCGCACGCTGTTCGAGCACCCGCAGCTGAGCGATTTCGCCCGGGCCATCGAGCGACCGCTGGCCCAGGCCGAGCCGCCGCTGCTGCCGGTTTCCCGCGAGCAGCCGCTGCCGTTGTCCTATGCCCAGGAGCGCCAGTGGTTCCTCTGGCAACTGGAGCCGGAAAGCGCCGCCTATCACATCCCTTCGGCGCTGCGCCTGAAGGGCACGCTGGATATCGCCGCCCTGGAGCGGGCGTTCAGCGACCTGATCGCACGGCATGAATCGTTGCGCACCCGCTTCATCCAGGACGGGGAGCAGCTCTGGCAGGTGGTGGATGCACCGCAGGCCGTGCGTATCCAGGCCGAGGCGCTGGCGCCGGAGGACCTGGAGAACGCCATCGCCCAGGAAGCACGACGGACGTTCGACCTGCGCCAGGGACCGTTGCTGCGGGTGCGCGTGTGGCGCCTGGCGGCGGATGAGCACGTACTGCTGTTGACCCAGCACCACATCGTTTCCGATGCCTGGTCGATGCGGGTGATTGTGGACGAGCTGCTGGCGCTCTACGCCGCTCACCAGCGCGGCGAGGCCGCGTCACTGCCGGCCTTGCCGATCCAGTACGCGGACTACGCGCAGTGGCAGCGCCAGTGGATGGGCTCCGACGCGCGCCACCGGCAGCTGGATCACTGGCTGGCGCAGCTCGGCCAGCCGACGACGCCGCTGGAGCTGCCCACCGACCATGGGCGGCTGCTCGACCGGACGATGCGAGCGGCGCGTTTCGACCTGGCCGTCGAGGAGGCCCTGGCCGAGCAGGTCCGAGCCTGCGCCCGGGAGCAGGGCGCCACGACGTTCATGGTCCTGCTGGCGGCCTTCCAGGTCTTGCTGGCGCGCTACAGCGGCCAGGCGGACATCCGCATCGGCGTGCCCATCGCCAACCGCAACCGCCTGGAAACCGAAGGCCTGGTCGGTTTCTTCGTCAACACTTTGGTGCTCAGGGGCGAGGTGGACGGGCAATCCTCGTTCACCCAGCTTCTGCAGCGCACCCGACAGACGACGCTGGAGGCGCAGGCCAACCAGGACCTGCCGTTCGAGCAACTGGTCGAGGCGCTGCAACCGGAACGCAGCCTGGGCCGCAGCCCACTCTTCGACGTGGCCTTCAACCACCAGCACGATGTCCAAGCGGAGCGTCCCGGGCTGCCGGGGCTGGCCTTCGAGCAGATCGCCGTGCATGGCCGCGATGCCCAGTTCGACCTGACCCTGGATATCGTCGAGGGAAGGGGGCTGCAGGCCATCTTCACCTACGCCAGCGACCTGTTCGAAGCGACCACCGTAGAGCGCATGGCCGATCACTGGCGCAACCTGCTCGCCGCCATGGTCGCCAGCCCCAACCAGCGCCTGGCCGAGCTGCCGATGCTGTCCAGCGCCGAACAACAGGCCAACCTGCTGGCCTGGAACCCCGCGCCCACCCGCTTCCCGGTGGAGTCCTGCCTGCACTCGCTGTTCGAACAGCGCGCCGCCGAGGCGCCCGACTCCATCGCCCTCAGCTTCGAAGGCCAGACCCTCGCCTATGGCGAACTCAACCGCCGCGCCAATCGCCTGGCCCATCGCCTGATCGCCGAAGGCGTGCGACCGGACACCCTGGTCGGCCTGGCCGCCGGCCGGGGCCTGGAGGTGATCGTCGGCCTGCTGGCGATCCTCAAGGCGGGCGGTGCGTACGTGCCGCTGGACCCGGCCTACCCGGAAGATCGCCTGGCCTACCTGATCGAAGACAGCGGCTTGCAACTGCTCCTGGCTGAAGACAGTGCCCGCGAGCGGCTGGTCATTCCCGCTCAGGTCCGCGTACTGCCCCTGGAAGCCGATAGCGGTGAAGGCCGTGACGACAACCCCAACGTGGCCCTCAGCCCCGCCAACCTGGCCTATGTGATCTACACCTCCGGCTCCACCGGCCAGCCCAAGGGCGCGCTGCTCAGCCACGCCAACGCCCTGCGCCTGTTCACCGCCACCGACGCCTGGTTCGGCTTCGGCCCGCAGGATGTGTGGAGCCTGTTCCACTCCTTCGCCTTCGACTTCTCGGTGTGGGAGATCTTCGGCGCGTTGCTGTACGGCGGCCGCCTGGTGATCGTCCCGCAGTGGGTGACCCGCTCGCCCGATGAGTTCCACGGCTTGCTCTGCCGCGAAGGCGTCACGGTGCTCAACCAGACCCCGTCTGCGTTCAAGGCGCTGATGGGCGTGGCCTGTGCGGCGAGCGATCAGGCGTCGGCACTGCGCTATGTGGTCTTTGGCGGTGAAGCGCTGGAAGTAAAAGGCCTGGCGCCCTGGTTCGAACGCTTCGGCGATACCCAGCCGCGCCTGGTGAATATGTACGGCATCACCGAAACCACGGTGCACGTGACTTGGCGTCCGCTGTCGAAGGCCGACCTGCACCAGGCCGCCAGCAGCCCCATTGGCGAGGCCATCCCCGACCTGACCTGGTACCTGCTCGATGGCGCCCTCAACCCGGTGGCCCAGGGCTGTACCGGCGAGTTGTATGTCGGCGGCCCCGGCCTGGCGCGGGGTTACCTCAAGCGCCCGGCATTGAGCGCCACACGCTTTGTGCCGGACCCGTTCTCGGCAACAGGCGAGCGGCTGTACCGCACCGGCGACCTGGCGCGCTACCGCAGTGATGGCGTGATCGAGTACATCGGCCGCCTGGACCAGCAGGTGAAGATCCGTGGCTTCCGCATCGAGCTGGGCGAGATCGAGGCGCAGCTGCTGGCGCACGCGTCGATCCGCGAAGCGGCGGTGCTGGCCCAGGACGGCAATGGCGGCCCGCAGCTGGTGGCCTACCTGGTGCCTGGCGGCGACTTCGACGAAGCCAGCCTGCGCGAGGCGCTGAAGGCCCACCTGCGCGAACACCTGCCGGACTACATGGTGCTGGCGCACCTGCTGTTCCTCGACCACCTGCCGCTGACCACCAACGGCAAGCTCGACCGTAAGGCGCTGCCGGCCCTCGATGCTGCGCTGCAACAGCGTGCCTATGCCGCGCCGGCCAGCGAGCTGGAAGAGCGCCTGGCCGACATCTGGCAGGGCCTGCTGGGGCTGGAGCGGGTGGGCCGCCACGACAACTTCTTCGAGCTGGGTGGGCACTCCCTGCAGCTGGTCATGCTGTCCTCGCGCCTGCGCGAGGAGCTGGGCATCGAGGTGCCCCTGCGTGATTTCTACCTGGCCCGCACCCTGGCCGAGCTGGCGGCCTACCTGGAGCCCAGGCTGGGCGCGGGCGGGCTGGAGGATGAGTACGACATGATTTTCGACGCGCTGGACGAACTGGAGAAAGATGATGCTTAAGCAAGGCGCCGCACGGGATATCCGTGCCGAGGAACTGGTCGAGCGCCTGCGTGGCCTGGACGCCGGCAAGCGTCGGCAATTCTTCGCCAAGCTCGGGCAGATGGGCATCGATGTGGCGCGCCTGCCCATCGTCCCGGCCTGCGAGCGCGGCCGCCATGCGCTGTCCTACGCGCAGCAGCGGCAATGGTTCCTTTGGAAGCTCGACCCGCACAGCGCCGCCTACCACATCCCCGTGGTGCTCCGGCTCGAGGGGACAGTGGATGCCGGCGCGCTGGAGCAGGCCTTCCACGCCCTGATCGAGCGCCATGAAAGCCTGCGCACCCGCTTCGTCGAAGAGGATGGCGAGGTCTTCCAGCAGGTCGAGGCGACGTTCGACTTCAGCCTGGAGACGACCCGCCTGCCGGTCGCCGAAGGGAGCGGGGAAGGGCGGCCGGCGCTGCACGACTACCTGGAAGCGCGCATCCTGCAACCCTTCGATCTCGAACGGGGCCCGCTGATCCGTGCGGCCTTGGCGCGTACGGGGGAGGCGGAGCAGGTGCTGGTGATCGTGCTCCACCACGGCATCACCGATGGCTGGTCCATGGGCGTGATGGTCGACGACCTGCTGGCGTTCTACAAAGCCGCCGTCGATGGCACCGCGGCGCAGTTGCCACCCTTGCCGATCCAGTTCCGCGACTACGCCGCCTGGCAGCGCCAATGGCTGGAAGCCGGTGAGCGCGAGCGCCAGCTGGACTGGTGGAAGGCACGCCTGGGTGAAGGCCGGTCCATGCTCGAGCTGCCGACCGACCATGCCCGCCCGCCGGTGCAGAGCCACCGTGGCGCCCGCTTCGCCATCCCGGTGGCTCCGCAGCTGGCCCGGGCGCTGAAAGGCCTCGCCCGCCAGCAGGACACCACGCTGTTCTCCCTGCTGCTGGCCTCTTTCCAGGTGCTGCTGCACCGCTACAGCGGCCAGGCCGAGGTGCGCGTCGGCGTGCCCATGGCCAACCGCAACCGCCGCGAGTGCGAGCGGCTGATCGGCCTGTTCATCAACACCCAGGTGTTCCAGGGCGTGATGGACGGCAACACGCGCTTCAGCGAGCTGCTGCAACAGCTGCAACGGATGGGGCTGGAAGCCCAGGCCTACCAGGACCTGCCCTTCGAGCAACTGGTGGAAGCCCTGCAACCGGAGCGCAGCCTCAGCCACAACCCGCTGTTCCAGGTGATGTACAGCCACCAGGCCAAGGCGGCGGGGCTCTCCGGGCTGCCCGGCCTCAAGGTCGAGGGCGTGACCTGGGACAGCGGCACCGCGCAGCTGGACCTGACCCTGGAAACCTGTGACGAGGGCGACGGCCTCGCCGCCGCCCTGGTGTACGCCACCGACCTGTTCGAGGCCGCTACCATCGAGCGCATGGCCGGCCACTGGCTGGGCCTGCTGGAGGCCATCGTCACCCGGCCCGATGCGCCCATCGCGGAGCTGCAGCTGCTCTCGCCCGACGAGCGTGAAACCCAGCTGCACGGCTGGAACGCCACGGCCACCGAGTACCCGCTCGATACTCCGGTGCACCAGCTGATCGAAGCCCAGGCACAACGCACCCCCGATGCGCCGGCCCTGTCCTTCGGCGCTGAAACGCTCAGCTACGCCGCACTCAACCGCCGCGCCAACCGCCTGGCCCATGCGCTGATCGCCCGGGGCGTGGGGCCGGACAGCCTGGTGGGCATTGCTGTCGAGCGTTCCATCGAAATGGTCGTGGGGCTGCTGGCGATTCTCAAAGCCGGCGGCGCCTATGTGCCGCTGGACCCGGAATACCCGGCCGAGCGCCTGGCCTACATGCTCGACGACAGCGGCGTGAAGCTGCTGCTGAGCCAGTCGCATCTGGAGCTGCCGCTGGCCGAAGGCGTGCAGCGCATCGATCTGGACCGGGCGCCATTCGATGACTTCCCGGAGACCAATCCCGGTATCGCGCTTCACGCCGAAAACCTCGCCTATGTGATCTACACCTCCGGTTCCACCGGCAAGCCCAAGGGGGCCGGCAACCGTCATTCGGCGCTGACCAACCGCCTGTGCTGGATGCAACAGGCCTATGGCCTGGATGACCGCGACAGCGTGTTGCAAAAGACCCCGTTCAGCTTCGACGTGTCGGTCTGGGAATTCTTCTGGCCGCTGATGACGGGCGCCCGTCTGGTCGTTGCTGCCCCGGGCGATCACCGTGATCCGGCCAGGCTGGTGGCGCTGATCGAGCGCGAAAACATCACCACGCTGCACTTCGTCCCTTCGATGCTTCAGGCCTTCCTGCTGGACCCGCAGGTGGAGCGTTGCACCCGCCTCAAGCGCATCGTTTGCAGCGGTGAAGCACTGCCGGTGGATGCACAGCAGCAGGTCTTTGCGCGCTTGCCGCAAGCCGGGCTCTACAACCTCTACGGCCCCACCGAGGCGGCCATCGACGTCACCCACTGGACCTGCGTCGACGAAGGTAAGGACGCGGTGCCCATCGGCCAGCCCATCGCCAACCTGGGCTGCTACATCCTCGATGCCAACCTCGAACCGGTGCCGGTGGGCGTCCTCGGCGAGCTGTATCTGGCAGGTGCCGGCCTGGCTCGTGGTTATCACCGTCGCCCGGCCCTCACTGCCGAGCGCTTCGTCGCCAATCCCTTCGTGGCCGGCGAGCGCATGTACCGCACCGGTGACCTGGCGCGCTATCGCCAGGACGGCGTGATCGAATACGCCGGGCGTATCGACCACCAGGTGAAGATCCGGGGCCTGCGCATCGAGCTGGGCGAGATCGAGGCGCGGCTGATGGAGCTGGATGAGGTCCGGGAAGCGGTGGTGCTGGCCGTCGACCAGCGACTGGTGGGTTATGTGGTGCCCGCTCAACGCGATCCGGACACCGAACAGCTGGCCAGCCAGCTGCGCCAGGGGCTGCCGGACTACATGGTCCCGGCCCAGTGGGTGCTGCTGGAGGCCATGCCCCTGAGCCCCAACGGCAAGCTGGAGCGCAAGGCGCTGCCGCAACCCGAGGTGGGGCAGTCGCGCAAGGCCTATGTGGCGCCGGCCACGCTCGTGCAGCAGCAACTGGCTGCGATCTGGCAGGCGGTGCTGGGCATCGAGCAGGTGGGTGCGCAGGACAACTTCTTCGAGCTGGGCGGCGATTCCATCGTCTCCATCCAGGTGGTCAGCCGTGCGCGCCAGCAGGGCCTCCTGATCACCCCCAGGGACCTGTTCCAGCACCAGAGCATCGAGGCCCTGGCCGCCGTCGCCCGCCGTGCCGAGGCGCAGGAGCTCGCGGAGCAGGGCCCCCTCAGCGGTGCCACCGCCATGCTGCCGGCGCAGAAGATGTTCTTCGCCGCCGATTTCCCCGACGCCCATCACTGGAACCAGTCGGTGCTCCTGCAACCGGCGCAGGCCCTGGATGCCGCGGCCCTGGAGCAGGCCCTGGCCGCCCTCGTGCAGCGCCACGACGCACTGCGCCTGCGCTTCGCCAGGGGCGCCAATGGTTGGCAGGCCCGGTTCGCCGCGCCGTCGAACGCGCCGCTCCTGGCGCACCGCCGCCTGAGCGACCTGGCGCAGCTGCCGGCGCTGTGCGACGAGGTGCAGGGCAGCCTGGACCTGGAACACGGCCCCTTGCTGCGCGTGGTGCTGGTCGACTTGCCCGATGCCAGCCAGCGGTTGCTGGTGGTCATCCACCACCTGGCCGTGGACGGCGTGTCGTGGCGGGTGCTGTTCGACGAGTTGCAGCAGGCCTATGGGCAGGCGGCTACGGGCGCCACCCCTGCCTTCGCGCCGAAGAGCGCATCGGTCAAGGCATGGGCCGAGCGGCTGCAGGCCCATACCAAGCGCGCCGGAGCGGAACAGGAACTGGGCTTCTGGCAGGCCTACCTGGGCGGCGCCGAAGTCGGCCTGCCGCAACGGCGCGAGGGCCGTGCCACCTACCGCCAGGCGGCGCACGCCAGCACGCGCCTGGACAAGGACCTGACCCGGCGCCTGCTGCAGGACGCGCCTGCGGCCTATCGCACGCGCATCAACGACCTGCTGCTGACCGCGCTGGCGCGGGTGCTGTGCCGCTGGACCGGCCACGCCTCGGCCCTGGTGCAGCTCGAAGGCCACGGGCGGGACGGCCTGCCCGACGGCCCGGACGTCAGCCAGACCCTGGGCTGGTTCACCAGCTTCTTCCCCGTGCACCTGCACCCGCAGGACGACCTGGCCGGGTCGATCAAGCGGATCAAGGAAGACCTGCGCCGCGTGCCGGACAACGGCATCGGCTTCACCGCCCTGCGCTACCTGGGTGACGAAGAGATGCAGGCGCGGATGGCGGCCCTGCCGCAGCCGGGCGTCACCTTCAACTACCTCGGGCAGCTCGATGGCAGCTTCGCCGGCGAGGGCGGCCTGTTCGTTCCGGCGCGGGAGCCGGCCGGGCGGGAGCAGAGCCTGGAGGCGCCGCTGCCCAATCGCCTGGTGCTGAACGGCCAGGTCTACGACGGGCAACTGGCCGTCGACTGGTGCTTCAGCCGCGAGTGCTTCGACGAGGCGACGCTGCAAGGCCTGGCCGATGCCTATGCGCAGGCGCTGCGCGAGCTGGTCGAGCACTGCTGTGCCAGCGACAACCGTGGCGTTACGCCGTCCGACTTCCCGCTGATGCCGCTCACCCAGGAGCAACTGGACGGCCTGCCGCTGGCACCGGCGCAGCTGCAGGACATCTACCCGCTGTCGCCGATGCAGCAGGGCATGCTGTTCCACAGCCTCTACCAGGGCGCGCGAGCGGAATACATCAACCAGCTGCGCGTCGATGCCGACGGCCTGCAGCCGCAGCGCTTCAGGGCGGCCTGGCAGCAGGCGATGGACCGCCACGACGTGCTGCGCAGCGCCTTCCTCTGGCAGGCCGACATGGAGCGGCCGCTGCAGCTCGTCCAGCGCCAGGTGGAGGTGCCCTTCGAGGTGCTCGACTGGCGCGGGCGCGACGGTCTCGACCAGGCCCTGGATGACCTGGCGGCCGCCGAGCACGCGCGCGGCTTCGACCTGGGCGTCGCGCCGCTGCTGCGCATCAAGCTGGTGCTGCTGGCGGAGGGGCGCTGCCACCTGGTCCTGACCCACCACCATATCCTCGTCGATGGCTGGAGCCTGTCCCTGCTGCTGGGCGAGGTGCTGCAGCAGTACGCCGGGCAGGCGCTGCCCAGCCGTGCGGGGCGCTACGCCGACTACATCGCCTGGTTGCAGCAGCGCGACGCGCAGGCCGGCGAGCGCTTCTGGCGGCCGTTGCTGGCGAGCCTGGAAGAACCGACCCGCCTGGCCAGGGCCAACCCCATGCCGCTGGCCGGCAGTGGCCATGGGGACCACCGCGTGCAGTTCGACCGCGCAGCCAGCCAGCGCCTGCAGGACGCGGCCCGGCAGGCCAAGGTGACCCTCAACACCCTGGTGCAGGCCGCCTGGCTGCTGCTGTTGCAGCGCTACACCGGGCAGGCGACGGTGGCCTTCGGCGCGACGGTCGCCGGGCGCCCGGCCGAACTGGAGGGCATCGAGGAGCAGGTCGGCCTGTTCATCAACACCCTGCCGGTGATCGCCGCCCCCGCACCGCAGCAGCGCGTGGCGCAGTGGCTGGAGCAGGTGCAGTCGCTCAACCTGGCGCTGCGCGAACACGAGCACACGCCGCTCTACGACATCCAGCGCTGGGCCGGGCAGGGCGGTGAGAGCCTGTTCGACACCCTGGTGGTGTTCGAGAACTACCCCATGTCCGCCGCGCTGCAACAGGGCGCCCCCCAGGGGCTGCGTTTCGGCGAGGTGGCCAATCACGAGCGGACCCATTACCCGCTGACCCTGAGCGTGAGCCTGGACGACGGCCTGGCGCTGGAGTTCAGCCATGACCGGGCGCGCTTCACCGATGCGGTGGTGCAACGCCTGGCGGGCCACCTGACCTGCCTGATCGGGCTGATGGCCGCGCACCCCCACGCCGCCCTCGGCAGCCTGGACTACCTGGCGGCGGACGAGCGGCAGCAGCTCGTGGAGGCCTGGAGCAGCGCGACGCTCGACTACCCGAGCGAGCGCTTCGTGCATGAGCTGTTCGCCACCCAGGCGGCCGTCACCCCGGACGCCGCGGCGCTGCTGTTCGAGGACCGCGAGCTGTCCTATGCCGAGCTCAACCTGCGTGCCAACCGCCTGGCCCGGCACCTGATGGCGCTGGGCGTCGGGCCGGACGTGCGGGTCGGCCTGGCCGTGGAGCGCGGGCCGGACCTGGTGATCGGCCTGCTGGCGGTGCTCAAGGCCGGCGGTGCCTATGTGCCGCTGGACCCGGGCTACCCGGCCGACCGCCTGCTGTGCATGATCGAGGACAGCGGCGCGGCACTGGTGCTGACCCAGCAGACCGTGCTCGACAGCCTGCCGATCCCCGCCGGCCTGCCACGCCTGTGCCTGGACCAGGGCGATGCCTGGCAAGGCCTCGAAGGCAGCGACCCGCAGGTGCGCCTGCACCCGCACAACCTGGCCTACGTCATGTTCACCTCGGGCTCGACGGGGCGCCCCAAGGGTGTGGGCATCAGCCACCAGGCGCTGGCCCGGCATGCCTGGGTGGCCCTGGACTTCTTCGACCTGCGGGCGCAGGACCGGGTGCTGCAGTTCTCCACCTTCAACTTCGACGGTTTCGTCGAGCAGCTCTACCCGGCGCTGATCTGCGGCGCGGCGGTGGTGCTGCGCGGCAACGAGATCTGGGACAGCGAGACCTTCTACCGCGAGCTGATCGCCAAGCGCATCAGCGTCGTCGACCTCACCACCGCCTACTGGAGCATGATCGCCCGCGATTTCGCCGAGGTCGGCCCGCGCCCCTACGGCGCGCTGCGGCAGGTGCACAGCGGCGGCGAGGCGATGCCGCCGGAGGCGCTGTCGGCCTGGCGCCAGGCGGGCCTGGGCGGCATCCGCCTGCTCAACACCTACGGGCCCACCGAGGCCACCGTCACCGCCACCACCCTCGACTGCGCGCCCTATGTGAGCGAGGCGCGGCCCCTGCCGCTGACCCTGCCCATCGGCCGGGTGCTGCCGGGGCGCAGCATCTACCTGCTGGACGAAGTGGGCCTGCCCGCGCCGGTGGGCATGATCGGCGAGCTGGTGATCGGCGGCGCGCTGCTGGCACGGGGTTACTTCAACCGCCCGGGCCTGACCGCCGAGCGCTTCATCCCCGACCCGTTCTCCGCCGAACCGGGCGCCCGCCTGTACCGCACCGGTGACCTGGCGCGCTACAGCGCCGAGGGCGAGATCGAGTACGTCGGCCGCGTCGACCACCAGGTGAAGATCCGGGGCTTCCGCATCGAGCTGGGCGAGATCGAGGCGCGCCTGCTGGAGCAGGACAGCGTGCGCGACGCCGTGGTCCTGGCCCTGCCGGGTGCCAACGGCCTGCAGATCGTCGGCTACGTGGTGCCCCAGGACAGCACGCTGCTCGGTGCCGATGCCGAGCAGCAGGCGAGCTGGCGCGCAGCGGTGGGCGAGCGGCTCAAGGCGCAGTTGCCGGACTACATGGTGCCCGCGTGCCTGGTGCTGCTGGAGCGCTTCCCCCTCAGCCCCAACGGCAAGCTGGACCGCAAGGCCCTGCCGGCCCCCGATGCCGCCTCGCAACAGCAGCGCTTCGAGGCCCCGGCCGATGAACTGGAATGCCGCCTGGCCGAGGTCTGGCAGGGCGTCCTCGGGCTGGAGCGGGTCGGCCGTGGCGACCACTTCTTCGAGCTGGGCGGGCATTCGCTGCTGGCCACCCAGGTGGTGGCGCGGCTGCGCCGCTGCATCGAGCAACCGGTCAGCCTGCGCGACCTCTTCGAGGCGCCGGTCCTCGGCGCGCTCGCCCAGCGCCTGCGCAGCCGTTCCCCGGAGCCTGTGCAGGTCGCCAGGCCGCCGGTCACACCGCGCCGCGGTGCGCCGACCTTGTCGCTGGCGCAGCGGCGGTTGTGGGTGATCGAGCAGTTCTCCTCCAGCGGCGCCTACGGCATGCCCATGGCCCTGCGCCTGACCGGCGAGTTGCAGGCCCCGTTGCTCGCCCGCGCGCTGAACGCGGTCATCCGCCGCCACGAAGTGCTGCGCACCGCCTATGTGGCCGATGACGAAGGCGACCCGCAGGCCGTCGTCACCGAGGACCTGGAGATCGAGCTGCCGCTGCTCGATCTGTCCGCGCTGCCCCCCGATGCGCGCAGCGCCTGCGTGGCGGAGGCGGTGGAAGACAACGCACGCAGCCCCATCAGCCTGCTGCAGGCGCCGCTGCTGCGGGCGCGCCTGCTGCGCCTGGGCGCCGAGGAGCATGTGCTGCTGTTCGCCATGCACCACATCGTCTCCGATGGCTGGTCCCTGTCGGTCCTGGCCGGCGAGGTGATGGAAATCTACGGCCGCCTGCGCGACGGCGACGCCTCGCCATTGCCGCCACTGCCCCTGCAGTACGCCGACTTCGCCGAGTGGCAGCTGGGCCTGGAGCGCACCGGCGTGCTGCAGGCACAGGCCGGGTTCTGGGCCGCTGCGCTGTCCGGCTACTCCGGGTTGCTCGCGCTGCCGACGGACCGCAGCCGCCCGGCCAACCCCACGCTGGCGGGCCGCGAACGCTCGTTCGTGATCGCGCCGGCACTGGGCCGCCGCCTGAACGCGCTGGCCCGCGCCCAGGGCACCACGCTGTACAACGTCCTGCTGGCGGCGTTCCAGCTGATGCTGCACCGCCTCGGCGGCAGCGACGACATCGTCGTCGGGGTGGATGTGGCCGGGCGCGAGCAACTCGAGCTGGAGGCGCTGATCGGCTTCTTCGTCAACGTGCTCCCGGTGCGCTCGCGGTACGAGGCCGGCAAGGCCTTCTCGGCCTTCCTCGACGAGACGCGGCAGGCCGCGCTGGACGCCTTCGAGCACCAGGACCTGCCCTTCGACATGATCGTCGAGGCCGCTGCCGCGCCGCGCCACAAGGGCGCCAACCCGCTGGTGCAGGTGCTCTTCGTGATGAGCAACCTGCCGCTGGCGAGCCGCTCCATCGCCGGGATGCGGATCGAGCCGATCGACTCGGCGACCGCCTATTCCAAGTTCGACATGGCGCTGTTCGTCGAGGCGGACGGCGATGCCCTGCAAGGCACCTGGCAGTTCGCCAGCGACCTGTTCGACGGCGAGCGCATCGGCGCGCTGCTGGAGGGCTGGATCGGAATTCTTGAACAGATCACAGGCGACCCGAATATCAGATCGGAGGATATCGACATGCCGACTCACACAGCGGCCAGCGCCGAGGCGCCGGTCCGCAACAAGGCGGACAAGCTGGGCAAGTTCCTCAAGAAGGCCCAGGGCGGGGCACCCGCGAAAGCCCAGGGACCGATCCGGGAGACCCTCGTGGTGCCCGGGCAGGACTTCCCGCTGATGATGGAGCCCAGCGACCCGGGGATCGACCTGGTGCTCTGGGCCAGGGCCAACCGGCCGCTGCTGGAGGAGAAGCTGGCCCGCCATGCCGCGATCCTGTTCCGTGGCTTCGCCCTGCGTGACATCCACGACTTCGAAGCCTTCGCCGAGGCGGTGCAGCCCGGGCTCTACGGCCAGTACGGCGACCTGCCGAAGAAGGAGGGCGGCAAGAACACCTACCGCTCCACGCCGTACCCCGAGCAGAAGATGATCCTGTTCCACAACGAGGGTTCGCACCAGGACCGCTGGCCGCGCAAGCAGCTGTTCTTCTGCGAGCTGCCATCGCCCATCGGCGGCGCCACGCCCATCGTCGACTGCCGGCAGATGTACCGGCGGATGCCCGAAGTCCTGCGCGACCTGTTCGAGAGCCGTGGGCTGCTCTACGTGCGCACCTTCAGCGGTGACCTGGACGTGCCCTGGCAGCACTTCTTCAAGACCGAGGTACGCGCCGAGGTGGAGGCGCGTTGCCAGGCCGCCGGCATCCAGTGGTCGTGGCTGGAGAACGACGGGCTGCAGATCCGCACGCCGTGCCCGGCGATCATCCGCCACCCGGTGACCTTTGAGAAAAGCTTCTTCAACCAGGTCCAGCTGCACCACATCCACTGCCTGGACGCCGACGTCCGCGACGACCTGCTGGCCCTCTACGGCCTGGAGCGCATGCCGCGGCACGTCTACTTCGGCGACGGCTCGCCGATCAGCGACGCGATCATGCAGCAGGTGGGCGAGCTCTACGAGGCCTGCGCCGTGCGCCCGGGCTGGCAGAAGGGCGATGTGCTGCTGCTCGACAACATGCTCGCGGCCCACGCCCGCGACCCCTTCGAGGGGCCCCGCAAGATCGTCGTCGCCATGAGCGAGATGTTCGATCGGCGCGAACTCGAACGCCCGTCCGCGGCGCAGGTGCAACAACTGGATAACGAGGTGCAAGCATGAGCATGGATGCAGTGAACAGCGGGTTCCCCTTGCTGCCGGAGCAGCAGCGCCTGCTGGACAAGGCCGGGCAGCAAGGCACCTGGGCCGAGGTGGCGCACCTGGTGCAGGTCGAGATCGCGGGCGAGCTCGACCTGGCCCGCCTGCGGGGCGCGCTGGACGCCTTGGTGCAGCGTTTCCCGGTGCTGGCCACGCGCATCGGCCAGGTGCCGGGCTACAACGGCCTTCGGCAACTGGCGGGCGAGGGGGGCGGCTTTCCCTTGCAGGTGGTGGCCGAGCCCGGCCCGGCGGCATCGGTGGCGGCGCTCTTCGAGGCGTGGGCCGGTAAGCCCCACCCGATCCCCGGCGGGGTCCACCTGGGCGGCCTGCTGCAATGCCTGGAGCCGGGTCGCTGGCGCCTGAGCCTGGGCGTGGCGCGCTTCATCGTCGATGCCCGCAGCATGGGGCTGCTCTGCGAGGCGCTGTTCGATGCCTATGCGGGCCGTGGACAGGGCGCTGGCGATGACGACGCGGCGGCCAGCTTCGAGCAGTACCTGGAATGGCACGCGGAGGTGGCGGTGGATGAGGACGCCGCCGAGGGCAAGCGCTACTGGGCGGAGCACCTGGGCGCGGGCGGTGCGTCCCCCGACCTGCCCTACCGCCGCAGCGGGCGCGTCGCGACCGGCCGTGGGGAGGTGCTTGAACGGCGGCTGGCCCCGGCGCTGGTGGCCGGCCTCGAACGTCTGGCGCGGGCCGATGGGCTGCCGGTGGAGCGGGTCCTGCAAGCCGGGTGGTGGGCGCTGCTGGCCCGCATCAGTGGCCGTTCGACCCTGCTCGCGGCGTGGCGGCACGATGCCCGCTGCACCTATGAATTCTTCGCCGGGGCACCCGGCGTGCTGGAAAGGACCCTGCCGCTGTGCCAGGCGCTCGACGGCGATGGGCGCCTGCGTGCGGCCTGCACCGCGCTGGCAGCGCGCCTGGAGCAACACGAAACCTGGCAGGAATACTGGATCGCCGGCAGCGGGCCTGCCGCCCCCACGCTGGCCTGCGGGTTCACCAGCCGACCGGCGCTGCCCGGGCGCGAGATCGCCGGCAGCACCTGGCAGGCGCGGGCGCTGCCCGACCAGGCGGGGGAGTTCGACCTGCTGCTGCAGGTGCTGAGCGAGGAGGGCGTGCCGGCGACGCTGGCGCTGGAGTACCGCGCGGACCTCTACGGCCAGGCCGCCATGCACGGGCTGCTGGAGCAATACCTGGGCCTGCTGCAGGCGATGCTGGAGGGTGACCCCCAGCTGTGCGAACTGCCGCCGCCGGGTGAGGCGGAGCGCGCGCGCCTGCTGGCGCTCAACCCGGCACCCCGCGATCTCGGGCAGGCCGAGGGGCTGCTGCCGCAACGCATCGCCCGCTGGGCCGAGCGGACGCCGGACGGCATCGCCATCGCCTGTGGCGAGGAGGCCCTGACCTGGCGCGAACTGGACGCCCAGGTGCGCCAGCTGAGCGCCAGGCTGCACCGCAGCGGTGTCGGCGCGGGCGATCTCGTCGGCCTGGCGCTGCCGCGCTCGATCGCCTGGGTGGTCTCCCTGCTGGCCGCCTGGCGGCTCGGTGCCGCCTACGTGCCGCTGGACCCGCTGTGGCCCCCGGCGCGCCAGGCGCAGGTGCTGGAACAGGCCGGGGCGCGCCGGGTCCTGGTGGCGACCGAGGTGGCCGATATCGCCGGCGTGAAGGCCTTGCAGGTCCCGGGCGGGACCGACGAGGCCGCGGGGGATGCGCCCCCGGCCCATGCCACGACGGGGCAGGAGGTGGCCTATGTGCTCTTCACCTCCGGTAGCACCGGCCTGCCCAAGGGCGTGGTGATCGAGCACCGCAACCTCTTCAACTACACCGCCGCCGCCAGCGAGGCGATGGGGCTGGAAGACTGCCGCCAGGTGGCTTTCTCCTCCAGCGTCTCGGCCGACCTGGGCAATACCGCGCTGTTCGGGGCGCTGTACAACGGCGCGACCCTGCATGTGGCGGATGACCCGACCATGCAGAGCCCCGCGGCCTTCGCCCGCTACCTGGAGGCGAACCGGATCGACTGCCTGAAGATGGTGCCCTCGCACCTGGCCGCCTTGCTGGAGGCCGAGCGGCCGAACCTCCCCCGCACGCTCGTCCTGGGCGGGGAAGCCTTGCCGCCTGCGCTGGCGGAGCGGGTGCTGCGCATCCGTCCCGACTGCCGGCTGTTCAACCACTACGGGCCGACCGAGACGACGGTGGGGGTGCTGGTCCATCCCGTGGTCGAGGCCGACCTGGGCGAGCTGGGCATCCCGCTGACCCGGGTGCTGGCGAACAACAGCGTGCATGTGCTGGACGAGCAGCGCCGGCCGGTGCCGGTGGGCGTGCTCGGCGAGCTGTACATCGGCGGGCAGCAGGTCAGCCGTGGCTACCTGGAGGCCAGCGCCGAGCAGCGCGAGGCCTTTGTCGTCGACCCCTTCGACCCGGGGCAGGTGCTCTACCGCAGCGGCGACCTGGCGCGCTACCGGCCCGAGGGCGGCATCCAGCTGTACGGGCGCAAGGACCAGCAGGTGAAGATCCGTGGCCATCGGGTGGAGCCGGCCGAGACCGAGCAGGCATTGCTGCTGCTGCCCGCGGTCACCGAGGCGGCGGTGGTGGTCCGGCACCCGGGCGAGGGGGCTGAACTGGTGGCCTTCGTCGTCGTGCAGGGGACGTTGCCGGAGGACCCGGCCAGCGAGCTGCGTGGCGCCCTGCGGGCCTACCTGCCCGAATCGATGCTGCCGGCACAGGTGCAGGTACTGGCGGACATGCCGCGCCTGGCCAATGGCAAGATCGACCGCCAGGCCCTGCAGGGCCGCGAGCTGCAAGCGGTGCAGCGTGACTTCGTGGCACCCCGGGACGCCCTGGAAGAACTGCTCTCCACGCGCATGGCGCAACTGCTCGGGCTGGAGCGCCTGAGCATGGACCAGGACTTCTTCGCCGCCGGCGGGCATTCCCTGCTGGTGATCAAGCTGGTGGCCGGCATCCGCAAGCTGCTGCAGTGCGAGGCCAACCCGGGCATCGTCTTCGACCACCCGACGCCGGCCGCCCTGGCGCAGGCCCTGCGGGCGCTGGAAACGGTGCCGGGGCAACTGCTCAAGCTGGCCCAGGCGCGCCTGCGGCTCGATGCCCTCAGCCCCGAGGAACGGGCGGTGCTGCTGGAAAAGGCGCGTCAGTTGCAAGCCACCTGAAGCGCCCACGACGACGCCCGGCCCCAGGGCCGGGCGTCGTGCATCCAGGCGATTTCGCAGGATGTCGGGCGGCGTTCCGCGAGCGCAGCGAACCCCATCACGCGGCGCTGAGAGAAGGGCCTGGCCTTCCAGGCATGGAACGCACTTCGGGCTGTCGAAAGGCGGCCTTTGACTGATTCGATGTACCCGGGTTCACCGTTCGATTAAATTTTTTTTATCGCTATCCGTCCTGTAAGTGCCCTCATCCATAACCGCATTCCCCAAGGGCGCAGTCGGCAGGGCACATCCGAACATCGGCGCTTCACCAGCGAAGTGGCGCCGCACTCTCACGACAGGACGGTAAAGCATGCAGAAGTACGATGTTGAACGGCGTTCATGGAGATTGCCCTATGCCTCGCGGCGACCGCTGAGCGCGCTGTTCTCGGCGATGGTGCTGGGGGCGGTCCTGGGCGGGCCGGTGAGTGCAGCCCCGAAACAGCTGGATATCCCCGCGCAAGCCCTCGACCGGGCGCTGACCGCCCTGAGCGAGCAGACCGGCGTGCAGATCCTCTACAGCGCCGATCTGGTCAGGGGCAAGCTGTCGACCGCCGTGAGCGGCAACATGGAGGTGGAAGCCGCCCTGGAAACCCTGCTCAGGGGCGCCGGCGTCACCTACCGCATCGAGAACAACACGGTCCTCCTCACCGGCGGCGCCGGGGAAAGCAGCGTCCTCGACCTGGGTACCACCTTCGTCTCCGGCCAGGGCATGGGCGAGGCCACCGAGAATTCCGGCTCCTACACCACGGGGCTGACCAGCGTGGGCTCCAAGACGCCCACCAGCCTCAAGGAAACGCCGCAGTCGGTGTCGGTCATCAGCAGCCAGCTGATCGAGGACCGGCGCATGACCACGCTATCCGACGCGATGAAGATGACGCCGGGCATCACCGTCAAGAACGGCACCTACCGCCTGCCCAAGCTGGCCTCCCGTGGCTTCGGCATCGACAACGTGCAGATCGATGGCGCGGCGCCGATGGACATCGGCTCCGGCGTGGGCACCTTCTACGGCAACAAGCTGTACAACCTGGCCGAGTACGACCACATCGAGGTCCTGCGCGGCTCCTCCGGCCTGCTGGGCGGCACCGGTGACCCGGGCGGCATCATCAACCTGGTGCGCAAGCGCCCGCTGGACCAGTACCAGCTGAAGTTCAACGCCTCCGCCGGCAGTTGGGACAACTACCGCACCGAGGCCGACATCACCGGCCCGCTGGGCTTCGACGGCAAGCTGCGCGGCCGCGCTGTGGTGTCCTACGAGGACCGCCAGTACTTCATGGACAACCGCAGCACCGAAGAGCCCTTCTTCTACGGCGTGCTGGAGGCCGATCTCACCCCGGACACCATGGTGACCGTCGGCGCCAGCTACGCCCGCACCCACGAGAACGGCACCGGCGACGGCCTGCCGCGCTACTCCCGTGGCGGCGACCTGCACCTGCCGCGCCACACCTGGTACACCACCGGCCAGGCCTACATGGACGGCCACGACGAGGAAGTCTTCTTCAAGATCGACCACTACCTGTCGGAATTCTGGAAGCTCAACACCAGCTACACCTACACGTACAACAAGTCCGACACCGAAGGCATCATCCCCTACGGCTCGGTGGACGAGACCACCAACATCGGCCCCTACTGGTGGGGCAGCTACGTGTCGTCCTGGAGCAAGCAGTCGGTGTTCGATACGAACCTCAGCGGCACGTTCGACGCCTTCGGCCGCCAGCACGAACTGCTGGTCGGTGCCGACTACCAGAAGGTCACCAGCCGCTGGCGCGCCGCCGACGGCATGCTCGGCAAGGGGGGCTACATCGACCTGTGGAACCCCGGCGCGTCGCCGTTGCCCACCAACGCCACCGACCACGACTACTGGCGCGACTACAGCCCCAACACCCGCGAACAGTACGGCGTCTATTCCACTGTGCGCCTGCAGCTGACCGACCCGCTGAAGCTGGTGCTCGGTGCCCGCGCGCAGCGCTACAAGTACGAGCAGGACTACCAGACCAAGACCGCTGGGGTCTGGAGCTACCAGTCGAAGATCCGCTACCGCGAGCCGACCAAGCTGGTGCCATTCGGTGGCCTGATCTATGCGCTGGATGACGAATGGTCGGCCTACGTCAGCTACGCCGAGATCTTCAAGCCCCAGGCGCAGAAGCTCAAAGGGCCGGTTGGCTCCTCCAGCGCTGTGGAGCCCATGACCGGCAAGACCTATGAAATGGGCCTGAAGGGCGAACTCTTCGACGGGCGCCTGAACCTCTCCGGCGCGCTGTTCTACACCAAGCGCCACAACGAGGCGATGACCGATCCCTCCTATCCGCAGGCACCCTTCAGCTATAGCGGCAGCTGCTGCTTCATCGGCCAGGGCAAGGTCATCAGCAAGGGCATCGACCTGGAGGCCACCGGCGAGATCACCCCCGGCTGGGAAGTGATCGCGGGCTACACCCTCAACATCACCGACAACCAGACCGAAGCCAGCGACTACACCAGCATCACCCCGCGCCACCTGGCCAAGCTGTGGACCGTCTACACCCTGCCGGGCCAGTTCGAGAAATGGCGCGTGGGCGGCGGCGTGGAAGTGCAGAGCGCCAACTACGTGTCCGGCTTCGCCTATGACTTCGACTCCATCGGCAATCCAATCAACCGGACGCCCTACGACTTCACCCAGGGCGGCTACGCCGTGTACGGCGCGATGGTCGAGTACAAGGTGGACGACAACTGGACGGTGGCCGTCAACGGCAACAACCTGTTCGACCGTCGCTACTACGAAACCGTGGGAACCTCCGAATACGGCAACTACTACGGTGCTCCGCGCAACTTCATGCTGACCCTGCGCGGCGAGTTCTTCTGATCCAGGCCCCACAGGGCTACGCGACACCAGGCTCCAGCGATCCCGGACGATCATGAAACCAAGAGGCCCATGCACAAGCATGGGCCTTTTGCATTGCCGCGCCGTTCGTAGCACGGCTTTTGTAGGATGCGTCGGGCGGCGTTCCGCGAGCGAAGCGAAACCCATGCCGTGGGTGTGCCAGGAGACCCAGGACCTCGCCTGAAACACCGAGCGGCGGTGCGCGCGGCACACCCTACAAGAGCCCATGTCAGCACCGTAGCCCGGGCTTCAGCCCGGGGTGGCACGGAGGGGTTACCGGTGACGATCCGGCGGGAGGGTCAGCGCGCGAGCAGCCATTGCTCCGCGTTGCGGTAGATCGAGGCCACCTCGTCGGTGATGCCGGACATGCGCAGGAAGTCGTGGGTGAAGCCGCGTTCCAGGGACAGGGTCACCTCGGTGCCGCCCTGGCGCAGGTGGTCGGCATAGGCGTGGCCTTCGTCCACCAGCGGGTCGTACTCGGCCAGCGACAGGTAGGTCGGCGCCAGCGGTGCGGTGGCTGGCCCGAGCAGCGGCGAGGCGCGCCAGTCCAGGCGTTGCCCGGCGGTGCAGTAGTGCTGGTAGAACCATTCCAGAGTCAGGCTTTCCAGCAGGTAGCCCTCGGCGTAGCGGCGGTGGGATTCCCGTTGCCGGCTGATGTCGGTGACCGGGTAGAACAGCAGCTGGGCGAAGGGCTTCAGGTGCTGCCGTTCCGGCGCGATCACCGCTTCGGCGGCGAGGACGGTGGCCAGGGTGGCGCCCACGCTGTCGCCGGCCACGGCGAAGCGCTGGGCGAGGCCCAGTTCCCGGGCGTGCCCGACCAGCCAGTTGGCGCAGTCGCTGGCGTCATCGACGGCGGTCGGGAAGGGTGCCTCGGGGGCGCGCCGGTAGGCCGGGGCCAGCACCGCGAAGCGCCCGCTGGCGGCCAGGCGGCGGCACACCGGGTCGTGCGAGTCCAGGTCGCCCACCACGTAGCCGCCACCGTGGAAGTAGAGAATGGTCGGCAGCGCTTCGCCCTGCCGGTGTTCCGCCCGGTAGAGGCGAGCCTCCAGCTCCGCGCCGTCGCGGGCGGGGATGCCCAGCGGCGTCACCGCCACCGAGCCCGGCGGGTCGGGGTCGAGCACGTGCGAGGTCGTGGAGAACTCCTGTCGCGCCTGCTCGACGCTGAGCTCGTGCATCGGGCGGCTCTTGCCGCTCAAGCGTCCCAGCTCGGCCAGCTCCAGGAAGGCTTCGAGATTCGGGTCCAGGGACATAGATGTTCCTTATCGTCGGTACGGATGGAAAAAGGGGCCCCCGGCAGGCCGGGAGCCGGGTGTCAGCCTGCGACCGGCTCGCTGTCCAGCACCCATTCGAGGAGGTCGTCGAGCAGGGCCGGGCGGCGCAGGATGTCGTAGTGCCCCGCGGCCACGGCCTGGTGCGAGCCGGCAGCGGGGAAGTGACCCTGCAACAGGCGCTGCTCGCCGGCGGGCCGGCCCTGCGTCGCCCACCAGCAGGCCGTCGGCGCCGCGATGCGGGGCACGTGCCGCCAGGCCAGCGAGAGGTGCTTGAGCTTCATCGCCGCGAGGAAGGTCTGGGCCAGCTCGTCCGCCGTGATGGCCGAGCGGGCGACATCGCCGCCGGCAGCCTCCAGGGCCTCGATGATCCAGCGACGCACGGTCTGCGAGTCGCTGCCCGGGGGCAGCGGCGTGCGCGGCAGCGCATCAGCGGGCACGCCCAGCAGGGTGGCGAGGAAGGCGCTCAGCTCGCGCTCCCAGCCTTCGCCGTCGTCCTCGTGCGACCCGACCGGGGTGAAGCAGTCCACCAACCCGACCTGCTCGACCTCCTGCCCCTGGCGTTCCAGCTCCTGGGCCACCAGCAACGCCAGCGCGCCGCCCAGCGACCAGCCCAGCAGGCGGTACGGCCCCTCGGGCTGCTGCCGGCGGATGAAGCGGGTGTAGTCGATGGCCATGGCCTCCAGGGAGTGGTCCTGCCAGTCCCGGTCCAGCAGCATGCGGCACTGGATGCCATGGACGCTGCAGCGCCCTTCGAGCCGTCGGGCCAGGGGCTCGTAGTCGAACACCGTGCCGAAGCCCGCGTGCAGGCAGAACAGCGCCGCGCCGGCCTGGCCGGGCGTGTTGAGCGCCAGCAGCGGATCGGGTTCGCGTACCTGCTCGTCGTAGCCGGACAGCTCGGCGATGGTGGGCTTGCCGATCATGTCGCGCAGCTTCAGGGTCAGCCCGAGTTCCGGGCGGGCGCGCAGCTTCGACAGCACCTTGAGGATGCGCAGCGAGTCGCCACCGAGTTCGAAGAAGTTGTCGGTGACCCCGACCCGCTCGATCTCCAGCACCTCCTGCCAGATGTCCGCCAGGGCGCGTTCCGTGTCGTTGCGCGGTGCGACGAAGGTGCGCAGCCCGAGGTCGGGTGCCGGCAGCGCGTTGCGGTCGACCTTGCCGTTGGCGTTGAGCGGCAGGGCCGGCAGCACGGCGATGTGCACCGGCACCATGTACTCCGGCAGCTCGCCCTGCAGCGCCGCGCGCAGGCTGTCGCCCTGCAGCTCGGCGGCGCCGGACACGTAGCCGATCAGTTGCTGGCTGCCGTTGACCTCGCGGGCGACCACCACGGCGTCCTGGATGCCGGGCAGGGCCCGCAGGCGCGCCTCGATCTCGCCCGGCTCGATGCGGAAGCCACGGATCTTGATCTGGTTGTCCAGGCGGCCGAGGTAGTCGATGACGCCATCGGCGCGCTGGCGCACCCAGTCACCGGTGCGGTACAGGCGGCCGCCGATGGAGAAGGGGTCGGCGACGAAGCGTTCGGCGGTGAGCCCCGGGCGCTGGTGATAGCCGCGTGCGAGGCCTTCGCCACCGATGTAGAGCTCGCCGGCGACGCCACGGGGTACCGGGTTGAGGTGGCCGTCCAGCACGTAGAGGCTGCGCTGGCCGACCCGCGAGCCGATGGGCGCGTAGCGGGCGCCGCAGGTGCCGCTGGCGGCGGTCTTCCACAGCATCGGCGTGACCACCGTCTCGGTGGGGCCGTAGCCATTGGTCAGGGTGACCGGCTTCAGCGCGCGCTTGACCCGCTCGAAGTTGGCCTCGGCCACCGCGTCGCCGCCGAAGCAGTAGACCCGCACCGGCGGCGGTGACTGCTCCCGGGCCTGGGCATATTCGGCCAGTTGCTGCAGGTAGGCGGGCGGGAAGCAGGCGATGTCGATGCACTGTTCGTGCAGGGCCTGCCAGGTTTCCTCGGCGGTCCACAGGCGGTTGTCGCGGATCACCAGGCAACCCCCGTGGGACAGGGTGGTCAGCCAGCGCTCCTGGGCACCGTCGAAGGCGAAGGACATGAACAGCAGCTCGCGGGTCTGCGCCGTCATCTCGTACAGCTCGCCGATGGCCTGGCAGTGCATGCGGATGGCCTCGTGGGCCACCGCCACGCCCTTGGGCTTGCCGGTGGAGCCGGAGGTGTAGATCAGGTAGGCCAGGTGGCCCCCTTCGGCGTGCACCGGCAGCTCGTCGGCGGCACGTGCGGGCAGCGGCTCGTCGAGCAGCAGCAGCGGCGTTGCCCAGAAGCCGTCGAAGCGCTCGCACAGCGGGCGCCTGCTAATCAGCAGGCGCATGGCGGAGTCCTCCACCACCCAGCGCAGGCGCTCGGCGGGGTGCTCGATGTCCAGCGGGACGTAGGCCGCGCCGGTCTTCATCACCGCGTAGAAGGCCACCAGGGTGTCCACCGAGCGTTCCAGGGCGACGCCGACGATGCTCTCCGGGCCGATGCCCCGCTGGTTCAGTTCGGCGGCCAGGTGGGTGGCGCGCTGCTCCAGTTCGGCGTAGCTCAGGCTGTGCCCGGCGCACACCGCGGCGATCGCCTCGGGCTGCACCAGGGCGTGCCGACGGATCTGCTCCGCCAGCAGCGGCTGGGCCTGCGAGGGCAGGAAGTGGTTCTGCTCCTCGAGCAGCGCCTGCTCCGCCGGGGGCAGCATCGGCAGGCTGCCGATGCGCGCGTCCGGCTGCGCCAGCAGCGCCCGCAGCAGGGTTTCGAAGCTGCTGCGGATCAGCTGCACGGCCTCTTCGGTGAAGGCGTTGCGCAGGTAGAGGAACTCGATGCTGAAGGTGTCTTCGAGGTGCACCGCCAGGTCCATGGCGAAGTTGGTCACGTCGCGCCCGTTGACCTTGCCGAAGCGCAGGTGCTCCTGCTCCGCCTCCTGCAGGCGTTCGTCCACCGGGTAGTTCTCGAACACGATGATGCTGTCGAACAGCGCCTGGCCACCCTGGCCGGACCAGCGTTGCAGCTCCGCCAGCGGGGTGTGTTCGCGCTCGCGCACCTCGACGTTGTAGCCCTGCAGCTGTTCCAGCCACTGGCGCACCGAGTGCTCGGGGCGCGGCGTCTGGATGATCGGCAGGGTGTTGATGAACAGGCCGAGCATCTTGTCGGCGCCGGGCAGGCTGGTGGGGCGGCCGGCCACGGTGGCACCGAAGCAGACGGTGGCCTGCCCCGTGCAGCGCTGCAGCAGCAACAGCCAGGCGGCCTGGATCAGGGTGTTGGGGGTGACGCGCAAGCGCTGGGCCTGCTCGCGCAGGTGCTGCGTGGCGTCGCGGTCCCAGTGCAGGTACAGCGCCTGGTGGCCGACGCCATTGGCGTCGGGGCGCGGCGCCAGGTGGTCGGCGAGCAGGGTCGGCCCTTCGAGGGCTTGCAGCTTCTGCCGCCAGAAGGCTTCCAGGGGTTCGCCGGGCTGGGCCTGCAGCCAGGCGATGTAGTCGCGGTAGCGGCCACGGCGCGGCGCGGGCTCCAGGCCGTTGTAGGTTTCCAGCACTTCACCCAGCAGGCGCGAGTTGCTCCAGCCGTCCATGAGGATGTGGTGGCTGGTCCACACCAGGTGCGCGCGGCCGTTCCCCAGGTTGACCAGGGTCAGGCGCATCAGCGGCGCTTGCAGCAGGTCGAAGCCGCGTGCGGCCTCGTCCTCGGCCAGGGCCGGCAGGGCCTCGGGCGTCACCTCGCGCTGGCTCCAGTCCAGCAGCGTCGCCGGCAGGCGGGCGCTGCGGTAGACCACCTGCAGGGGCTGGGCCAGGTGGCTCTCGCTGCAGAAGCCGGTGCGCAGGATCTCGTGGCGGGCGATCACCGCGTCCCAGGCCGCGACGAAGCGCTCGGCATCCAGGCCTTCGACGTCCACCGCCATCTGGTTGATGTAGTAGGCCGCTTCCGAGGCCTCCAGGGTGTGGAACAGCATGCCTTGCTGCATGGGCGACAGCGGGTAGATGTCCTCGATCGCCGCCAGGTCCAGGGGCAGCCTGTCGAGCTGCGCCTGGGTCAGCCCGGCCAGGGGGAAGTCCGACGGCGTCGCGCCCCGGCTGCCGGCGGTGCAGCAATGCTCGATCAGCGCGTGCAGCTCGCGGCTGTAAGCCTCGGCCAGGCGCGCGATGGTGGCCTCGTCGTACATGTCCTGGCTGAAGGTCCAGCCGATGTTCAGCTCGCCGCCATAGATCTGCCCATTGAGGGTCAGCCAGTTGCCCAGCGGGGCCTCCTCGCTCTGTTCCTGGCCGCTGCCTTCCGGCGCCGGCACGAAGAGCGCGCCTTCGGCATCGTCGAAGCTGTTATCGAACTGGCCCAGGTAGTTGAAGGTGATGCGCGGCGTCGGCAGGGCGGCCAGGCGCTGGCGGGTGTCGGCCTCGCCCAGGTGGCGCAGGGCACCGAACGACAGGCCCTTGTCGGGCAAGGCGCGCAGGGTTTCCTTGACGCCCTTGATCGAGCCGGCGAGGTCGTCGCCAACGCTCAGCTTCACCGGGAACAGGCTGGTGAACCAGCCCACGGTGCGGGTGAGGTCGATGTCGTCGAACAGGTCCTCGCGGCCGTGGCCTTCCAGTTGCACGAGCACGTCCGGGTGGCCGCTCCAGCGGGCGACGACGCGGGCGAGGGCGGTCAGCAGCAGGTCGTTGATCTGGGTGCGGTAGGCCGCCGGGGCGATCTGCAGCAGGCGCCGGGTGGCGGCCTGGTCGAGGTGGCTGCTGAGGGTCCTGGCCTGGCTGTTGCACAGGCTGCCGTGGGGGTTGTCGCAAGGCAGGTCGACCGGGGCGTCGGCCAGTTGCGCCAGCCAGTAGGGCAGGGCGGCGCGGCCGGCGGTGCTCGCGGCATAGCCGTGCAGGCGCTCGGCCCAGGCCTGGGTGGAGCTGGTCTTGGCGGGCAGCGTCGGTGCGTGCCCGGCGTCGAGCTGGCGGTAGAGGCTTTGCAGGTCCTCGAAGAGGATGCGCCAGGAAACCCCGTCCACCGCCAGGTGGTGGATGGCCAGCAGCAGGCGCTGGCTGCCGTCGGCCAGGTCGACCAGCACGGCACGGACCAGCTCGGCCGACTCCAGCGCGAGGCTGCGCTGGGCCTGCTCGGCGAGGGCCGCGAGCTCAGCAACCGTGGGCAACTGGCGGTGCCAGAGCACCGGGCGCAGGGCGTCGGGTGCGAGCACCTGGGCCTGCCAGGCACCGTTGTGCTGGGCGAAGCGTTGGCGCAAGGCGTCGTGGTGGACCAGCAGGGCCGCCAGTGCCCGTTCCAGCAGCACCGGTTGCAACCGGGCAGTCGGGCGCAACAGGACGGCCTGGTTCCAGTGCTGGCGCTGGGGGATGTCGGTGTCGAAGAAGGTCTGCTGGATGGGCAGCAGGGCGAGCGGCCCGGTCACCGGCCCCTGGTCGATGACCTGGGCTTCGCCGAGGCGGGCGACGGCGGCCAGCTCTTGCACGCTCTGGTGCAGGAACAGGTCCTTCGGGGTGAACAGGATGCCCGCCTGGCGCGCCCGGCTCACCACCTGGATGGAGATGATCGAATCCCCGCCCAGCTCGAAGAAGTTGTCGGTCACGCCGATGCGCGCGACCTTGAGGATGTCCTGCCAGATGTCGGCGATACCCCGTTCGAGGTCGTTGCGCGGCGCCACGTAGGCGGCCTGCACCACGCTGGCATCCAGCGCCGGAAGGGCCTTGCGGTCGAGCTTTCCGTTGGTGGTCAGCGGCAGGTGGTCGAGGAACAGCAGGTGCGCCGGCACCATGTAGTCCGGCAGGTGTTCGCGCAGGTGGGCCTTCAGCGCCTCGCGCAGGCTGGCTTCGTCGAAGTCGCCGCCAGGCACCAGGTAGGCCACCAGTTGCGGGCCGCCGTTGCCGTCCTGGGCCAGCACCGCCGCTTCGCGGATCGATGCGTGCGCCAGCAGCTGCGCTTCGATCTCGCCCAGCTCGATGCGGAAGCCACGGATCTTCACCTGCTGGTCCAGGCGGCCGATGTACTCGATCACGCCGTCGCTGCGGTAGCGCGCCAGGTCGCCGGTGCGGTACAGCCGTTCGCCGTCATGGGAGAAGGGGTTGGGCACGAAGCGTGTGGCGCTCAATGCCGGGCGCTTCAAGTAACCACGGGCCAGGCCCGGGCCGCCGACATACAGCTCGCCGGTACAGCCCTGGGCCACCGGGTTGAGGGCACCATCGAGCAGGTACCAGGTCAGGTCGGGGATGGCTTCGCCGATGGGGCTGCTGGCGGCCTGGTGCAGGTCGTCGCGAGACAGCGGGCGCCAGGTGACGTGCACCGTGGTTTCGGTGATGCCGTACATATTCACCAGGCGCGGCTGGGTGTCGCCGAAACGCTCGAACCAGGGCGCCAGGCCTTTAACTTCCAGTGCTTCGCCACCGAACACCACATAGCGCAGTGCGTCGGCTTGGCTGCTGGCAGAGCAAGCCACGCCCATCAGCGCCTTGAAGGCCGACGGGGTCTGGTTGAGCACGGTGACGCCTTCGCGGCAGAGCAACCCGTGGAACTCATCGGGCGAGCGGGTCACCCACTGCGGCACGATCACCAGGCGACCGCCGTACAGCAGCGCGCCGAAGATCTCCCACACCGAGAAGTCGAAAGCGAAGGAGTGGAACAGGCTCCAGACATCCTGCGGGCCGAAGCCGAACCAGGCGTCGGTGGCGGTGAACAGGCGCAGGGCGTTGGCGTGGCTGAGCAAGGCGCCCTTGGGCTTGCCGGTGGAGCCGGAGGTGTAGATCACATAGGCCAGGTTGGCGGGGTTGAGGGCTACGTTGGGGTTGTCGTCGCGGCCTTGCCCATCGTCGGGCTCCAGGGAAAGCACCCGAACCTGCGGCGGGATGACCAGCCGCTCGCGGGCGCTGTCTTCAGCCAGCAGCAGGCTAAGCCCGCTGTCTTCGATCAGGTAGGCCAGGCGATCTTCCGGGTAGGCCGGGTCCAGCGGCACGTACGCACCGCCCGCCTTGAGGATCGCCAGCAGACCGACGATCACTTCCAGGCCCCGCCCGGCGGCCAGGCCGACCAGGGTGTCCGGTCGCACGCCTTCGGCGATCAGGCGATGGGCTATTCGATTGGCGCGGCGGTTGAGCTCGCCATAGGCGAGGGTCTGGCCTTCGAAGCTGAGGGCGATGGAGTCGGGTGCCTCGGCAGCGCGCTGCTCGAACAGCGAGTGCAGGCAGGACTCCACCGGGAAGCGGGTGGGCGCGGGGTTCCAGGCCAGCAGGTTGGCCTGTTGTTCGGCGCTGGACAGCATCGGCAGCTCGGCCAGGCGCTGGTTGGGGCTGGCGACCATGGCGGCGAGCAGGTTGCGCCAGTGATCGGCCAGCCGCTCTATGGTGGGCGCTTCGAACAGGTCGGTGGCGTAGGTGAGGATCGCCTGCAGGGTGCCGTCGTCGCCCTGGCGCTCGAAGGTGTCCAGGGTCAGGTCGAACTGGGCGGTGTGGTTGCTCCAGCCCATGGCGTCGACTTCGAGGTCGGCGATCACGGGCAGGGCGCGCTCGCTGCCGCTGGCGGTCTGGTGGTTGTACATCACCTGGAACAGCGGGCTGTGGGCCAGGCTGCGCTCGGGCGAGAGGGCGTTCACCAGCTGTTCGAAGGGCAGGTCCTGGTGCGCCTGGGCGGCGAGCAGGGTCTGCCTGGCCTGCTTCAGCAGGGCCGGCAGCGGCATCTGGCCGTCGAGTTCGGCGCGCAGCACCAGGGTGTTGACGAAGAAGCCGATCAGGCCCTCGGTTTCCAGGCGGTTGCGGTTGGCGATGGGCACGCCGATGCGGATGTCCGCCTGGCCGCTGTAGCGGTGCAGCAGGGCCTGGAAGGAGGCCAGCAGCAGGGTGAACAGGGTCATGTCGTGCTGGCGGGCCAGTTGCTTGAGGCGGGCGGTGAGTTCCGCGGGGATCTCGAAGTGCAGGCGAGCCCCCAGGTGGCGACTGACGGCCGGGCGCGGGTGGTCCAGCGGCAGTTCGAGCACCGGTTGTTCGCCACCGAGCTGCGCGGTCCAGTAGGCCAGTTGCCGGTCACGTTCGCCGGCGTCCATCCACTGGCGTTGCCAGGCGGCGTAGTCGGCGTACTGGATCGGCAGCGCCGGCAAGCTGGTGGCGAGCCCTTGCGCGTGGCCGTGGTAGAGCTGGACCAGCTCCTCGACCATCAGTTGCATGGACCAGCCATCGGCGACGATGTGGTGCAGGGTGACCGCCAGGATGTGGTCGCGCTCGTCCAGGCGCAGCAGGCGGGCACGCAGCAGGGGCCCCCGGCGCAGGTCGAACGGACGGCTGATCTCCGCTTGCAACCAGCTCTCGGCGGTGGCTGTGGCCGCCAGGTGATCCAGGTCGATGGAAAGCGGGTAGGGCGCGGCGATGATCTGGACGGTGGTGTCCTGTTGCTGGCCGAAGTGCGTGCGCAGCGATTCATGCCGGGCGATCAGGTCGCTGAACGCCTGCTCCAGGGCGCCGATATCCAGCTCGCCCTTCAGGCGCAGCGCCGAGGGGATGTGGTAGGCGGCGCTTTCCGGCTCCAGCTGCCAGAGGAACCACTGGCGCTCCTGGGCATAGGACAGCGGCAGCGGCTGCTCGCGGGAAACCGGCAGCAGCGGCGGCTCGGCCTGGGCCAGCGGTCGCTCGATGGCGCGGGCGAAATCGCTCAGCTGCGGGTGCTCGAACAGGGTGCGCAGCGACACGTCCCGTTGCAGCTGCTGGCGCACCCGCGACACCACCTGGGTGGCCAGCAGCGAATGCCCACCCAGCTCGAAGAAGCCGTCGTGGCGACCAACCCGCTCGACCCCGAGCAGGGCCTGCCAGATA
>NZ_JBBCKP010000023.1:0-30101 GCF_037153275.1 Pseudomonas sp. USHLN015 | reverse complement strand
CGCGCCGGCCTGCAGCGTCCAGTCGCCGGCCGCCTGCAGGTCCTGTTGGTCCAGGGCCCCGCTCAGCACCTGCTGCACCGCGCCCTGTACGGCCGCACGGGTCACCTGGGCGTCGGTGCCGCGCAGGGTCCAGCCCTGACCTGCCTCCAGGCTTCCGAGTCGCAGGCCGTCGCGCAGCGTCATGTCCACCGCACCACCGACCTTGGCCGCGCCGATCTCGCTGCGGCCCGCATCCAGGGTCCAGCCGCCGGCGATCTCCAACGAATCTGCCTGCAAGGCCCCGCCGTGGGACTGCACCAGGGCACCGCCGAACGTCGCAGCACCGAGCATCGCGGAAGCGCTGTGCAGGTCGCCAGCACCGGAAACCTCCAGGTCGTCAATCCGCAAGTGCCCGGAAAGATCGGCGCGGAGGCCGCCGTGACGGCTGCGCAGGACGCCGATACCCAGCTCATCGCCGGACAGATCCACGCCCCGCTCGGCGTCAAGCGAGCCAATTTCCACCTGGCCGCTGCCGCTTAGCAGGACGCCCTCGCCGCTGCCGACCCGATCCAGCTTCAGGTTCCCCAGGGAACGCAACCACTGGCCCGCCCCGCTGTCCAGAGTGCCGCCCTCGATGCCGGCCGCCAGGGCCAGGTACAGCGCCCCGGTGGCGCTGTCCGCTTCGAGACGCCGGGCCGCAAGTTCGATGCCCTGGGCCAGCGAACCGATGTCGCCGAGAGCGGAGAGCCGCAGCAGGCCGTCGGCTTGCCAGCGGCTTCCCGCAGCGAGTCCGGCGAGGCTGGCGGCCTGGATGTCCAGGTCTCCTCTTTCGATGGTCACATCGCCCAGCCGCACCTGGCCACCACTGGTGAGGCTCAATCCATGACGTGCCAGCAGGCTGCCACCGTCGACCGTCAACCAGTCGCCGGCGACATCCGCCACCAGGCCACCCAGTTGCCACCGCCCGCCCTGGTGCACCTCACCGACCTGGGCGAGGTCCAGCGTGCCGCCCACGGTGACCGTCCCCAGGCGCAGCACGCCGGGTTGGCTGGCAAGCCCCTGCAGACCACCGATCCAGGCATTGCCTCCCAGCTCCAGGTTGATCCGCTGCGATGCGGAACCGGTCCCCAGCTGCACCCTCTGTGCGGCAGCACCGGTGGTGCCGCTGACCCTGAGATCGATCTGGCCACCCAGCAGGTTCTCGCCCAGCTGGCTGGCCGAGCGCAGGTCGCCCAGTACCTGCAGCGACAGGCGATCGACACCGGTCAGGCGATCGAGACTGAGGTCGCCGTGCTGGACCAGGTCCAGCAACCGTGCCCGGGCGGTGAGGTCTCCGGTGACCGCCAGGTTCAGTGCCTGCTTGCCACCGATGGCGCCGCCGGTCGCCTCCAGGGTCACGTCGTGGCCACGGATCACCACCTTGTCGCCATTGGCGCTCTCGATGCTGCCATCGGTCTTCAGGCTGATGCTGCGGCCGTCGAGGGCGAAGACGTTGAAGTCCTGGTCGCCGCCGAGGAACAGGTCGCTCTGGGCCGTGGCGGTCAGGGTGCCACTGGCCTTGACGTTGACATCGTCGCGTTGCGCGACCCGGATCAGCAGCGGGTTGCCGGCATCGAACTCGATGTCGTCGCGCTCGGCGGACGCCAGGGCGGCGCGCTGCTCGTTGGTGAGCGAGGCGGTCTTGCTCAGGTCGATGACGATCGCATCCGCCTTGAGGCGACCGATGCGCGACGCCTCCAGGGTGACATTGCGCCCTTCGATGTTATTGGCCTCGCGTACCACCGAGCCGCCGTCGTCCCGCCGCAGCAGGCTGGCGGCGATGGAGTAGCGCAACTGGTCCTCGCTCCACGTGGCCGTCTGCTCGAGGCTCCTGAGCTCGGCATCCTGCAGCTGATAGGTGAAGTTCGGGTCGTAGGTGGTTCCGCCGTAGGTGGCATGCAGCGCCTGGTAGTCGGCCATGCGCCGGGCCTCCTCGCTGGCGATCCGCTGCTCGCTCCAGCCCAGGCCTGCCAGTTGCTCGCGCTGGCCGGCGCTGAAGGCGGCCTGGCTCGCGTCGAACGCCACCTCGCCCCCCTGGCGCAGGCGCCAGTACTGGGCATAGCGTTGCTGCCCGGCCTTGATCAGGGCGCCGCGCTGCTGCGCCATGGCCTCCTCGGCCGCGCTTCCGGTCAGCCCCATGCTCGTCCAGAGCCGCTGCAGCTCATCGAGCGCGCGGTCGTCGTAGCCCAGCTCGCTGTTGCCGTCATAGAGGTTGCCCGAGGCCACCTTGACCCAGACATCGCCACCAGCCTTGAGCTGATCCAGCCAGAGATCCCCACCCACTTCCTCGAGCTGGATGTCCCCCACCGCGCTGGCGCGCACCAGGCCCTTGGCGCCGTTGCCGGAGTCCAGGCGCAGTGCATGACCGGCGCTGCCGACGCTGCCATGGGTGGAAACCAGCTCGATGGCGTTGCCGGTGACGGTCATCGCGCCGATGCCGAGGATGTCGCCCTGGGCGCTGAGGCCGATGTGCTCGCCACCCGCGCTCAGGCGGCTGAGGTTGACCCCGCCGTTGAGCGCCTTGAGGTCGATGCTGCCGTTGCGACTGGAGGCGCCCAGGCTGCGGGTCGCTTCGACACGCAGGGCCTGCTCGCGGCTGCCGATCGACTGCCCGGCGTCCAGGTCCAGGTCGCGCGCCGCGATCACCAGGTTGTCGCTGTTCTGCTCCAGGGCGCCGTCGACCTTGATCGAGGTGCTGCCGCTGAGGTTGTACATCGAGCCGCGCAGGGTGACCGAGCCCTTGGATATGAGGTCGATCAGCCCGCTTTCGCTGCCGATGAAGCTGATGTCGATGGGCCGGTCGGCCTGCACGGCATAGCGGTTGATCTCCTTGCTGCCCGAGCTGTAGACGCTGGTCTTGGTGGTCCTGTAGATCTGGCACCAGATGAAGTGCACCTGGCAGTAGCCACCGCTGTATTCGTTGATCTTGACCGGGTCCTTGGTGGTGTAGGTCTCGTTGACGCGGGCGATCTCGCCCTGGCCGATGCCCACCCGGAAGGCCGCCAGCGCCGAGTTGTCCGGATCCTGGTCCGCCAACTGCAATGCGTAGCCCTGCATGATCGCGTTGAGCTGGGCGTCATCGACGAAGCGGTAATTGCGGATCAGGTTCTTGTCGATCCTGTACAGCCCGCTGGTGGAGCCCATGTACTCCGCACCCGGGATCGCCGTGCTCTGCCCCTTGACCGTGTTTTCCCAGGCCAGGGTGCCGTCCCCGGTGGGGATGAAGCCCCAGAAGGCATCCCAGTATTCCTGGCGAGTGGTGGTGGTGCTGTCGTCGCGCCCCGTCAGCCAGACATAGGAACGCCCCGCCGTGGTGGTGTAGGTCGCATCGCGTCCGGCGCTGCTGCCCTTGAGGGTCAACGGGCCGTTGCTCCAGCCTTCGTAGCGCTGCACCTGGTCGCCCACGCGGGTATAGACGGTGGACCAGAGGCGCTCGCCACCGATCTGCTGGCCGTTCTCGCCACGCCCCAGGTCGTTGATGCGCAGGGTGCCTTCGACGCCGTTGCCCAGGTCGAGCCCGGCGATTTCCAGGCGACGACTGGTGTTGTTGGTGATGTGCACCTGGCTGAAGCCGTCGAGTACCTTGAGTTGGCCCTTGCCCGTGCTGAGGATGTGCCCGGTCAGCTCCATGTAGCCCCCGCCCACCTGCACCTGGTCCAGCACGATGCTGTTGCTGTCGAAGTCCCAGGCATAGCCGAGCGTGCCGGTGCGCGCGTCGGTCTGCACCAGTTGCAGCCGGTTGCCGACCGCCTGCGAGCGCAGGCTGTCGATATTGGCGAAGCGCGACTCGTCGATGGTCACGCGCCAATCCGCCACGCCACTCTGGATCAGGCCGTTGATGTTCAGGTAGAGCGCGTTGATCACCACGTTCTGCCCGGCGACCGTGGCGGAACCGTTGTTGTAGAGGGTGCTGCCGTTGTTGTTGCTGGCCGGGTCTCCACCGATATGCACGAAGGCGTTGGGATTGTTGAGGACGAAGTCCTGCCCGGCGCTCAGGCTGAGCTTCTGCGCACGGATATCGGCATTGGCGTAGATGCTGCCGTACTTGGCGCTGAGCTCGATCTCGCCACGCTTGTTCAGCAGGCTGCCGTTCACGTAGATGTCGGCCGCCGGCATGCTCAGGCCGGAGACGTCCTTGGGATTGTCGGCGGGGTTGCGCAGGTTCTGCACCAGGATGCGCGGCGCGGCCGAATTCTCGGCGACCGTGATGCTGGCGAACGACACCGTGCCGGTGCCGGGCTTGTTGGCACTGCGGATGCTGGTATTGCCGGACATCCTGGCGCCGTTGAACAGCAGCTGGCCGCCGACATGGTCGGGAATCTCCAGGCCCTTCAGGCTGAGGAAGGCCTCGCTGTTGTTGATGATCTCGATCTTCGCGTCGCCCGGTGCATTGAGCTTGCCGCTGCCGATCAGGGCATCGCCCTGGACCAGGATGTTGCCCGGCTTGGCCAGCACCGGGTCGATCTCCAGCAGCCAGATCTTCAGGCCCTGGGGCAGCGTGCCCTCGCCCGAGATGGCACCGGGCTTGTCCACCACCTTGCCGCCGATCTGCTCGTAGAGCCGGGCCAGGGTCTTGTTCAGCAGCGTGCGCTCGGCCTCGAAGGCCGCACGCTCGACGGCGGAGATGCCGTAGTTGGACAGGCGATCGTTCAACTCCTGCAAACGCCGGGTGAGCAGTTGCGAGTACTCGCCCTGGCTCAGGGTCCAGGTGATGCCGTCGCTGGCCTCCTGCATCACCGGCACCACGGTCAGGGTGCCCTGCGTGGAGGCATTGAGGCTGGCCGGGTCCACTTCCTTGCCATCGAGCAGATACTTCAGCCCGCTGATCACCAGCTTGCGCTGGCTGTAGACGCCGGCGTCGAGCTGGCCGTCGATGCGCACCAGGCCCTGCGCCTCGTTGCGCGTGCCGCCACCGGTGATGTCCAGCGATACCTGGCCGACGATCGCCCCCAGCAGGTCCGCCGCGGCCTGTCGATAGAGGTCCCTGCCCACGCCCTTGCCGGAGAGCACGCCCTGGCCCTGGCCGGCATACGCATGGATGTCACCCACGCTGCGCAGGCCGCTGCCGGCCTCCACCTGCAGGTTGCTGCTGCGGATGTACTCCGCCGCCGCTGCGGGGTCCGTCACCACAGGGAAGGCGGTGTTGTTCCAGAGGTCGGTACGTGCGGTCAGTTCAGCGCGGTTGACTGCACCATCCAGGCCATAGCCGGCCAGCAGGCGCAGATCGCCATAGGCGAACAACGCCGCGTTGCCACGTACCTGGGCCAGGTAGTCGGCCTTCACCCGGGCCAGGCTGCTGCCGCTGGCCGCGCCTGCGGCCCCGTAGGTCTTGGCATTGGCGTTGCTGTCGATGGCATAGGCGCCACTGGCGGCGAGCACCAGGTCGCCCACGCTGTAGAGGTCCGACCGCTCACCGATCCGGGCCTCGGCGTTGCTCTTGAGCACATCGATCGACGACTCGGCCCGGGCGATGCTGATCGCGCCGCCGCTGTCGAGTTTCACCCGGTCATAGGCATCGACCCGGTTGAACGCCTGGATCTCCAGCTTCTGCGGATTGCGCCAGTCGCCCTCCACGCGCAGCCGTACATCGTTGCCGATCAGGCTGCGGGTATCCAGGGCAATGGAAGTGAGGCTGCGCGCCGCCGCCGCATCCAGCACGCCGCCGGAGCCGGACTGCACGTTGTAGGCCGTCGCCTGGGGCTTGCTCACCAGCGCGCGTGCGCTCTGGCTGTAGCCCTGGCTCTCGATCCGGGCGCCGTCCAGCAGCAGCGCGCTGGTGGCCAGGTCGAGATCGTTCTGTGCATGGGCGCCGCTCACCCCGAGCAGCGCCGCGCTGGTGCTGTCGACGAAGCTGTTGAAGCGTGACTGCTGCAGCGCACTGAGCGCCAGGCTGCCGACCTTCATCACGCCGTCCTGGGCACCGCGTGCCCACAGGCTGGCAAGGGTGCGGCTGCTGTCGGACGTCTTGCCGACGGCGGCGGCGCCACTGACCAGGCCGCCCTGCCCGGCCCGGGCCTCGGCCTGGTTGTCCTGGCTGCCCAGGGCGCTGATCTTCACGCTGCCCAGGGCGCTTTCGAAATGCCCGGCCACCTCGGCCAGGGTCTGCGACTGGGACAGGGCCTGCGCCACCGTAGCGCCCAGGGCCAGCAGGCCGCCGAGCTTGCCATCGGCATGGGCACGCTGGCGAACGTCGGTCTCGGCCAGGAAGGTCCAGTTGCCCCCCGCCGTGCCACCGAAACGGCTGCTCGCATCGGTATGCAGCAATGCCTTGCTCAGGGAACGGGCCGTGGCCACGGCGGCATTGGCCGAGATGCCCACGCCACCCGCCAGGCTGTGCGCCTTGACGTTGGAACTGTCGTTATCGCCATCACGCAGCACCCGGCTGCGTAGCTGTCCCTGGGTTGCGGCGAGCTGCACATCGCTGCCCACGCCCAGCTCCGCGACCGCGCTATTGAGGCTGTCCACCAGGCTGCCGCCCGCCGACAGCAGGCCGCCCAGTGCATAACCCTCGCTGCTGGCCTGCAGGCGGCTGCGCACCTGGGCATCCAGGTCGAGCGCCTGCGTGGCGATCAGCGCCGCACCGCGCCCCACCATCAGCTTCGCCTGGGAGGCATCGCGCGCCAGCAGCACCACGGCGTTCAAGCCGCCCAGGATGCCGCCGCTGCTCCCCCAGCCCTGCACCTTGACCGGCCCCGCCGCCAGGGCGGAAAGCAGGACATTGCCGGCGCGCAGCGCGGCATTCGCAGCCACGTCGAGGCTGACGCGGCTGTCATGGGCCGCCACCCCGAGCACCAGGCCGGCCCCCGCCAGGCCGCCGACCGCCAGGCCGGAAGCCTGGACATCCAGCGCCTGCGTATCGACGGCCCGGCCCTCGATGTCGCCGCTGACCTGTACCGCCCCACCCAAGGACGCACTCACGCCGTTGTTGAGCACCGCGGCCGCCACTGCGCCACCCACCGCCCCCAGCGCGGCGGCCTGGCCGCTCAAGGCGTGGACGAACATCGCGTGGGTGTAATCGCCATCCTGCCCGGCGATGGCCTTGTCGCTGGCGGCAGCCCGGATCGCCAGGCTGGCGGCCTTGAGGTTGCCGTTCAACAGCTCCGCGACCACCTGGGCATTGGAGAGGCTGAACGCCATGGCCGCACCGTAGGCACCGCCGGCGAGGCCGGCACTGCCGGCCTGGTTGCGACTGGCGAGGCGGTCTTCGGCCGTCACCCGCGCAGCGCCGCTGAGGCTGACCTGGCTGTCGCTGACACGCGCCACGGTTTCGTGGGTGCGCGGGGTGTTGCCCCGCAACCGGTCACTGACGGTGACGGTGGAGCTGGCATTGACGCGGGCCAGGTCCTGGTCGTCCTTCACGCTGACGCGGACATAGCCCTGGCTTGCAGCGTCCCAGACCACCTCCTCGTGGCTCAGCTCCGCGACCTGTCCCTTGCCGGTGATCGTGTCGAGGCTGGCGAGCGTGCCCTTGCCGTCCTTGTCCAGATAGCTCAGCGGGTCCACGGCCGCGTCGCCGGTGCCGACCTGGGTGGCGCCGCTGCCCAGTAGCAGCAGGCCGATGCTGCCGCTGAGGCTGGCGAAACCGAGGCCGCCCGAGGTCGTCAACAGCTCGGCATACCCTTCACGCAGCGCGTCCACCGCCAGCGAGGCGGCCTGCACGCTGCTGCGATCGAGCAGCGCACGGGTGGCGCTGTTGGCCACTACCACGTTGGCCGAGGCCCCCAGTGCGGCCGCACCGACCACGCCCGAGCCGACGTTGCCGGTCACCCGCAGGTTGTCATGGGCGACGATGTTCAGGTCCCCCAACGGGTTGGCCGCGGTACCGAACTGAGCCTGGCCCGCTCCCGCCTCCGTGGTGGTTTCAACGACCTGCACCAGAGCCGAACCGGCAACGGCACCACCGCCTGCCGCCGCCCCTACCAGGTTGCTATGGAGCTCGCTCGTGCCAGTGGCCAGCACGCTGGCCGACCCGGCACGTACCCGGGTGTCGGCCAGGCTGTCCGGCGCACCGGGAGCCTCGCCGACCCAGGCACGGGTCAGCGCCTGGTCGAGCACCAGGCCGAAGTTGGCGCCCACGCCCACCAGGCCGCCCGCCAGGGCCAGTGCATTGGCACTGAACTGCTGCAGCGCATCGGCGCTCACCCGCAGGCTGCCAACGTCCAGGTCGCTGCCCTTGTCCACCCGCGCCTCGGTGGTGCCCTTGGCGATGATCAGTGCCACGTTGCCGGCGCCGCCCACGATGGCGCCCGCCGCGCTGGCCAGGACGGTGCTGGCGAACTGGGTGGAGCCGGCACGCACCTCGGTCGCTCCGCGACTCGATACCCGCGCGCTGCTGATGACGGCCTGGGTCTGGCGCTGGATGACGGTGCTGTCCAGCGCACCGGCCACCGCCGCAACCCCGAGGCTTAGAGCCCCACTGGCCAGGTAGCCTGAGCTCAGCGCATGGCTGGCGGCACCCACCAGCACCTGCTGGGCGGCATCGGCGCCGTCGGCCTGGTTGATCTGGGCGGACTCGATGCTGGCGCGGGTGACCCCGCCGATCACGTTGCTGTTACCCAGTGCCGCAACCGAAGCGCTGTACAGCGGCACGAAGGAAACCGACCCCGCCGCCGCCAGTTGGCCCACCTGCTGGACGGAGCTGGCTTGCACGGCCAGCCCGCGGAACTGCCGGGACCCCAGGGCGAGGCCGGGAATGGGGTTGAACTGTTCGGCGTTGCTCCACAGGCGCGCATCCTTGCTGGGGCCGTTGAGCAGCACACCGTTATCGATCGTCGCGGCACCGCCCAGCGCGAGGGCGCTGACGCGGGTTTCCGCGCCGGTTATCCCGGCGGTGGTGCTGCTCTCGATGACGTTGACCGTGGCGGAGCCGCCGACAGACGCGGTGCCGCTGCCCATGAAGGCACCGGCCGCGCCGCTGATCTGGTCGGTGGTGCGGGCCGATACGCCGACGTTGTTGCGGGCCAGGACCCAGGCGCCCTGTTCGATGAAGGCCCGGGCGGAACTCTGGATGACGTTGGTGGCGGCCGACCCGCCGACCGAAGCGGTGGAGGACACCGCACCACTGATGGATGCCGAGCGGATGGTGGCGGCGGAGTGCGCATCCAGGCTCAGGTCGCTCAGGCTCCAGCCCTGTGTGCCGTTGTGCCCGAGCAACCGGGCCTCCACCTGGCTGGCCACACGGTTGACCGAAGTCGCCACGCCCACGGCAGCCGTCCCTGCACCGGCAGCGCCGCCGGACAGCGCCGCGATGCTGGAGCGATCCTCCGCCTTGACCTTGAGCACACCGGCCACGCCGGCGCTGCCATCGATCTGCGCGCGCGTCACCGCGCCGATGTTGTTGCTCGCGTTGGAGAGCGCGGCGGCTCCCGAGCCGCCGACGCTACCGCTGACCGCCAGCGTACGGATGCTGCCGTCGGTAACGGCCGAGACCTCGACCGACGATGTGCCAGCATCCACCATGCTTGCGCGAACCCGCGCGATGCGTTGCTGCTCGATGGTGCTGATGGCGACCGCGCCGGCGCCGGCACCGCTGCCGCCGACCTGCAGGTTGCCGGCCCCGGTGTAGATATCGGCCGCCCCCTCGCTGACGCTGATCTTCACCCCGCTGGCGCCGGACACCGTGCTGTCGTCCAGGCTGGCCCGCTCCTCGCCCTTGATCACGTTGATCGCCAGGGACGCGCCCACCGCCGCCGAACCGGCACCGGCGCCACCAATGGCCAGGGAGCGGATTCCCGAGGACCCGCCGCTGAGCAGACTCAGCTTGCCGCCGAGCTGCAGGGTGCTGTCGCTGACCTGGGCGATGCGTTGCGCCAGGATCACGTTGTTGGCGTTGGCCACCCCGACCGAGACGTTGCCGGCGCCGCCGACCGAGCCGGCCAGACTCCAGATCTCGCGGTTGCCGCGGCTCGCATTCAACTCCAGGCTGCCCACCTCCAGGTGGCTGGCGCTGATACCGGCCTTCTCGCCCCCTTCGATCACGTTGCTGGTGGTGGAGCCGGAGATCGCCGCCGTGCTGGCTCCGGCACCGGACACCGCGGCGGCGTAGATGGCCTGGTCGAGGCTGGCGCTCAGCGCCGCGCTGGAGAAGCCGTTGATAGTGCCCTTGTCGATGGCTGCGCTGCGCTGGGTACCGATCCGGTTCACGGAAAACGCCCCGCCCACGCCGGTATTGCCCGAGCCAGTCACCTGGCCGGAAAGCGAGGCGATCAACATCCCCTGGCCCTGGGCCGCATCCAGCGTCAGGGCCTTGCCACTGCCGCTGGTGCGCAGATAGCCCCCGGATATGGCGACGTTGTCGCTGCCATCGATGTTGTTCACGACCACCGAGCCGCCGACGCCGGCCGTGCTGCCACCGACGGCGTTGACGCCTACGCCCCAGATCTGGCCATCGAGCCCCGACGACAGCTTCGCCGAGCCGGTGAGTTCGACATCGCTGTCACTCAGCGACGCCTGGCGCGTCGCCTCGATGAGGTTGATGGCGATGGCCGAGCCGACACCGGTATTGCTGCCGCTGGCCGCCAGGTTGAAGGCCAGCGAACCGATGAGGGCGCCTTGGCCGGCCTGTGTCGTGCGGATGATGAGGTCATCGGCGCCGATCCGGGCATTGCGTGCCAGGGCCTGGGTGACGTCGGCGATGCGGTTGAAGGTCAGTGCACCGCCCACCGCGACATTGCCCGAGGTGACCGCCGCCGAGATCGCGGCGCTGATGATGCGGCTCTGTTGCGCCGCGTCCAGGGTCAGGTCGCCGCCCAGCTGGTAGCGCCCTTTCTCCAGCAGGGCCTCGACCCGCTGCTGCATGTCGCTGATGCCCACGGCACCGCCAACGGCGGTCGAGCCACTGCTGCCGGTGATGTTGCCGGCCAGGGAGTACTGGCCACCGCTGCGCTCGGCGCTGATGCCGAGGTTCCTCGCCTTGAGGGTGCGGTCGCCCATGTCCAGCCCGGCGAGCACGGTGCCGCGCCCGATCAGCGCGGTGGCCGAACCGGACACGCCAGCCTCGGCGCTGCCGGCCCCGGATACCGCGGCGGCCAGCACATCGGCGCTGTGCCGGGCGGCGATGGTCAGGTCGCCACTGAGATCGACCTGGCTGTTGGCCAGCTTCGCGGTGTAGCCACTGCCGGCGTAGACCAGCGCGAGGGAGCCCCCCACGCCAGCCTTGCCACCCGACGCCCCGAGGCTGCCGGCCACGGCCAGCACCGCCTCGCCGGCGATATCGCCGTCGAACAGGTCACCGGGGCCCTGCTTGCCGTTGAGCAGGTCCTTGTCCACATCGCCCTTGACCTGGATGGCGGAGACGGTCGTGCCGCCGCCCAGGTCCAGGCCGCTGTCCAGCAGCGTCGCATCCGCTGCGCCGGCGAACCGGGCGTCCAGCGCGGAAGCGCCGGAAACGCTCTGTGCGGTCAGGTTCAACGCACCGCCCTGCAACGACGACAGCACGGGGCTGCCGCCCCCCGTGGGCGAATAGGCGTCGATGCGCGCCTTGACCTGGTTGGCCAGCACCAGCGCCAGCAACGATCCCGCCCCCGCGCCGCTGTCACTGCCGGTGCTGACGGCACCGGCCAGGGCACCGGCCAGCACCCGCGAGGCGCTGGCGGCGGCGACATCCATGCGCGCGAAGTGGCTGGCGCTGCTGCCCAGCCATTCGGAGGCCAGCTCATTGGCCAGCACGCCCACCACCAGCGAGCCGCCGGCGCTGCCGCCATTGCCCTTGCTGCCGGCGAAGGCGCCGCCGCCGAGCATGACCCGGGCCCGGTCGTAGGCACTCACCTCGATGCTGCCGGGCGCCGCCTCGCGTTGCTCCACCTGGCTGTTCTCCACCACGGCACGCGTGCGGTTGCCCATGTAGGCGGCGGAGCCGGAGAGCGCCACCGCCACGTTGGTCTCGCTGCCCGCCGTGGCTGCGGCCAGGCCCAGGCCCATGGCGATCTGGTCCCCGGCGCTGAGGGCCTGGACCTGGAGCAGGTCGTTGCCACGCAGCAGGACGTTGCCGACCCGGGCATCGGTCTCGTTCATCAGGTGGTTGTAGGCCAGCGCGCCGGATAGCGCGGAGCTCGACTCGCTCTTCTGCTTGCCGGCGAGGGTCAGCGCCCCGGCCCCGGAGCCGCTGAACTGATGGGTCTGGTTGAGCGCCAGGACCTGTACCTTGCTGCCGCCCTGAGCCGGGTCGCGCGGGTCGAGGACGATATCGCCGAGATCGGCACGGCTGCGCTGGCGCGAAACGTTGATGCTGCTCGAGCCGGCCGCGGCGATGGAAAAGCCCTTGCCCTGCCCGCCGGAGTCACTGCCGCCGCCGTCCGGACCGGAGCCGGCATCCTGCTTGCCGAACAGCTTCTTCATGCTGTCCCAGCCGCTGGCGATCTTCGAGGGCGCCTCGCTGACCACATCCTTGACCTTGCCAGCCGCGCCGGCCAGGGAGCTGAGGGCCGGGGTGACGTTGACCACGCCCAGGGTGATGGATTGCAGCAGCGCCTGGCCGAAGCTGTCAGCCAGCTCGACCGTGGGCTTGCCGATGTCTCCGGCCTTCTTGGTGGCGTCCTCCTGCTGCTTCTTCTCTTCCTTGCCCTTGGCCACGGCACCGGCGATGGCGAATGCACCGCTCTGTCCGGAGCTGAGCGCCTGCACATCCAGTACATTGGCCTTCCAGGCCCCCCTGCCGCTGGCATCGAGCCCCTGGCCCATCACCATGGGACGCCAGTTGAGGTTGTTCCCCACCAGCGCATTGACGTCGGTGGTCAGCACATTGAGCGCCAGTCCGCCGCCAACCCCGGCTCCCGCGCCAAAAGCCACGGCACCGGATGCGGTCCACAGGCCCAGGCGGTGCTCTGCCTGCACGCCGACCCGCCCCGCCTCGACGCTGGCGGTGTTGTGGATGGAGGCGTTGACGGTGGAGGCCAGGGTATTGGCCACCGCCGCGCCATTGGCCGCCGCGCTGACGCCCGAGCCTGCCGAGGGGCTGATCGCGAGGATCAGGTCGTCCTGCAGCGCCTGGACCTGGACACCAGCGGCCTTGACCACGGACTGCGCACCGATGCCCGCCACCGCCTTGCTGGAAACGGTCTGCACGTTGAGCGCTCCGCCCAGGGCCGTGGGTTTGCCGTCCGAGGGCGACGCCGCCTCGCCACCGACGCTGGTGCCGAACAGGAACATGCCGATATTGCCGGCGATGGCCAGTTGCCCGAGCTGGTTGCCCGCGGCCACGGTAATGGGTTGCGCCCAGTCCCAGCGACGGTCGCTGGCCATGGCGCTGAGCGGGATCAGTTGGCCATTGCCGTCACGGCGCTCCGCCAGCCTGGCCAGCGGGCTGCTCTGCCAGGCCTGCTCGCTGGTGGCCAGAGCATCCAGTCGCACCTTGTCACCGACCCAGGCGCGGGTATCCACCAGGTTGGTGAGCACCGACACGGAGCCGGTGATCGCCAGTTCGTCGGAGGTGCCCTGGGAGTTGGCGTATTGCGTCGAGAACCCGCCCGCCAGGTCGTTGGGCCAGCCTTTGAGGCTGATCATCCGCTTGCCGATGTCGCTCAGCGAACTCCAGCGATCGAACCCGTTCAGGCTGAGCGGCTGGATGTAGTTGGCGCCGATGCCGATCCGTTGCGCGCTGACCTGGGCGCCATCCCCCACCAGCGCGCGGGTACCCTGGTTGAGCGTGGCGATCGCCACCGCCATGCTCAGGGAGTAGTCGTTCTGGTCCGAGCCGCGCTTGGAACCATTGACCGTGCTGTTGGACAGGTTGTGCAGGTTGCGGATCTCCTGCAGCGCGGTGTGGCTGAGGTCGCCGCTGAGGCTCAGTTGGCTGCCCTTGCCGATGCTGGCCTCGGCCTGCTGGTCGCTGACGACCAGGGCGAGGGAGGCGGCGAGGCGGAACTTGCTGTCGCTGGGCTGGGTCGGGTTGACGTCCTTGAACTTGCTCAGGACAAAGTTCTTGATCGGGTCGACCGTGCCGATGGCGCGGAACTTGATGAAGTCCGCCAGGCTCTTGCCGGCTTGCGAGGTGGCCTCGTTGTGCTGCCGGGACACCAGGTTGGTCGCACTGATTTCGAGGTTGCGAGCACCGCTCAGGTTGGCATCGAATGCCGCGCGGGTGTTGCTGTCGAGCACACTCAGGGCGAGCACCGCCCCGCCTGCGGCACCGTTGCCGATGGATTTGAAACTGGCCGTGTTGCTGATGTCCTGTTCGCTGAGCGCCAGCACGCTGACGTCGCCACGGGTGTTCAGCGAGGCGCCGGCGTTCACCTGCGCGGTGGTGGTCAGTGCCGTATTGGCCATGGCGGCGGCGAAGCCGGTGGTAGTCACCGGTTTGCCCTCGGCGTCATGGCCGTTGGAGGCCTCGGCCTTCACATCCAGCCTGTTCTCGCTGTGGGCCTGCACGGCGATGCCCTGCCCGCCCTTGAGCACCGCCCCCGACTTGATCTCGACGCGGGTCGCCCCGCTGATGCGCCCGAAGGCGACACCGGCGTTGAACGGGATCAGGCTCTGCACCACGGGAATGGAGAAGCTTTCGGTTCCCACGTTGCGGGTGCTGTCGGCCTTGACCAGCAGGGAGCGGCTGGCCTGCAGGCTGGCGCCGTCGAGCACCTCGACCGTGGAGTCGGCCTGGGCGATGGAGACCGCCAGGAAGGGGATGAGCGCCGTCAGCTCGCTGAAGTCGGCCGGATCGGCGCCAAGGGCCTTGAGCTGGTCGGGATCGTTCAGCGAGCCGATGCCGGTGATCGGCTTGATGAGGTCGCCGATGACCTTGCCCCAGGCCGCCTCGTCGGACCAGCCGTTCTCGTTCTTGATGCGCAGCACGTCCGCCTTGATCGCGGCACTGTCGAACAGCGTACCGAGCAGCGACGGGTCGACCACGGCCACGGCATTGCTGGCCAGGCTGATGTCGTTGCCCTTGAGGGTGCCCGCCACCTTCACGCTGGCATCGGCGGCGGAATAGCCCCCCAGTTGCCGGCTGATCGCCGTGGCGCTGACCTTGATGTCGCCCTGCCTGGATTCCTCGGCATGGCTGGCATCGAGCACTGCACCCTTCTCGATGTTGACGCTGGCCACGCCCCGCTCCGGCGCCAGCAAGGAGTTGGGCTGTTTGCTCAGCCTGTCGGTGAGCTCGGCGACCGTCTGCACCTGGTCGCCTTCGCAGAAGGTGCAACCGCCATCGCTGACGGCGCTGACCTGGATGTCCCCCGAGCGGCCGGCACCGCTGGCGCGGGTGCTCAGGGTCGAGCCCGTGCGCAAATTGACGGTGCTGGCTTCAAGGGCGATCTTGCCGCCGTTCTTGCCGGCAGCGCCCTGGGTGGAGATGTTGGCGGTCGCGGTGAGCTCCAGGCTCTGGCCGCCGGACACCGAAACGTTGGCGCCGCTGCCGTCCGCCATCAGGGCCGCGAGTTCGCCGGAAACCGTCGCCGAATCGCGCCCGACGATGCGTATGGCGCCATCGGCACGTGCCACGGCCTGCCCCACCGCCAGGCCCTCGGTGTTCACCGTGCCGCGGAACACCGCGTCGGCGATGTCCTTGCCACCTTCGATGCGGGCGCCATTGGCCACGACGGCGGCGGCGCCGAAGATGTTGACCGACCCGACCGCGTTGACCCGCCCCTTGATCTCCACCTTGCCGCGATCGGTACCGGGAAGGTCGGTGAGCGTGCCGGCTTCGTTGTAGAGGCCGTTGCGCAGATCGTCCACGAGTCGCGCCGTGCCATCCGCCGACAGTGTGCCGACGGCACTGGAGAGCTGCTGCATCTGCTGGGTGGAAGGCGTGGTGATGGTCAGGCTGCCAACGTTGACCACGCCACCGGCCCCCACCACCAGGCCATGGGGGTCGGCGAAGAGGATATTGCCGCCGATGCGATTGCCATCGGTCAGTACGCCGTTGAGGGTGCCGTTGATGACGACGCGCGAGTCGTGCACCAGATTCACCAGGTTGCTGGCGCCACCGGGCACGTAGAGGTTGACGGTATTGCCGCTGCCCACCTGGAAGTGGCTGAAGGAGTTGAAGCCGGTCTGGCCGCGGACCGTTCCGGTCGTGATGTCCGTCACCGAGCCCTTGGTGGCGATGCTGGTCGCCGTGCCCGCGTAGTGGATGACGGTGTCACCGACCAGGTAGGAGCCTCCCGCCGCGACGATGTTGTTCGATTCGGCCCAGGCCGACGGCACGCCCATGCCGACGAGGATGGCCGCCGCGATGCGGGTTGGCTGGAAGCGCTGGCTCGGAAGAACGCGGGGTGTCGTACTGGGGGAGAAGCGCTCGACCGGCATGCTGGACCTCACTGTCACGAAAGGAAATTTCACGGATGGTGAATTTTCACTATTCGCTATAAGCGAGGGCTAGGAGACGCCATTCATGCTTGTGAATGGCCGTTCATACCGGCTTATTGAGCGGGGCGGCTGCCGATCTCTTCGTCGGTCGCCAGTCTGTAACCCTTGCCGTAGACGGTCAGGATGAGTTGTGGCCGGTTGGCGTTGACCTCCAGCTTGCGACGCAGGCGTACCACGAGCGCATCCACGGTGCGCACATCGACCTGCTCGTCCGCGTCCTGGCCACGCCGCACGCAGTGGAGCAGGTCATGGCGGCTGATGGCGTTGCCCCGCCGCTCGATTAGGCCGATCAGGAGGGCGAACTCACCGGGCGTGAGGTTCACGTCCTGGCCCTGCGGGTCGTAGATGCGCCGGCGCAGCAGGTCCACGCGAAAGCGCCCCAGGTGCAGGTTGAAGTCGCTGCCCCGCTCTCCCCCGCCGCAGCGACGCAGCAGGCTGCGCACCTGGGCCTGGAGGATGTTCAGGTTGAGGGGTTTGGTGAGGTAGCAATCGGCACCGGCATCGAGGCCCACGACACGGTCGTAGTCCTCGTCGCGCACCGTCACCAGGATGATGCCGAGCTGCGGGTGGCGGCGGCGAAGCTGCGCCGTGACGGTCAGCCCATCCAGGTCGGGAAGGCCGATGTCCAGCAGCACCAGCGCCGGATTCTCGACCTGCACCAGCTCCAGGCATTGCCACCCCGAACCGGTGGCATGCACCTCGTACCCCGCGCTCTGCAGGTAGAGCACCATCATGTCGCGGATCTCGGGAGCATCCTCTACCACTAACAGCTTGTCGGCCATCGACTCTCGATTCCCTGTTTCGGACCGGCGCGGATTCTGACTCAAAGCGACGGCGGGTTGCCACCTCATGCGTCAGTTCGCCTCATGGCGGCCTCGGCCATTAGCTGGTTCTCGAGCAGCACCAGGTGGCGGTCGAGCGTCTCCAGCAACGCCGGTATCTGCTCCGTACGACTCGTGCGCTCTGCCGCCCGGGCCAACTGATCGAGCCCGAAGTTGAGCGTGCTCCCCCGCAAGCGATGGCAGAGCGCTTCCAGTTGTTCGGTGCCCCGCTCACCGCCCGGCAACGAGACGAGCGACGCCCGTATCTCGCGCAACGAGGTACACAGGGTCGGCAGGAGGCGGTCGAACAGCGCGGCGCCGAGCCAGCCGCGCAGCATCGCGATGCGCTCCCGGGAGATTTCCTCGGCCTGCAGCCCCGCCACCGGGGCAGGCGACTCCCAGCGTTCCAGGACGGCCAGCAAGGCCTCGCGATGCAGGGGTTTGGCCAGCACGCCAGCCAGGCCGGCCTCCCGGCACTGCTGCGGATCGAGGTCACCCGCGTTGGCGGTCAGGGCCACGAGCAGCGGCCCGGGCTCGCGGGCCCCTTCGAGGATCCTGCGGCTGGCGGCGAGGCCGTCGATGTCGGGCAGGCGCATGTCCATCAGTACCAGGTCGTAGGGGGCAGCCAGGCACGCCGCGACCGCTTCCAGGCCGGAGCTGGCCGTGCCGACCTGGCAGCCCCAGCTCTGCAGCAACTCGGCGGTCACCAGGCGGCTGACCTCCACGTCTTCAACCAGCAGCACGCGCATGCCCTGCAGCAGGGCGACATCGTCCTCGCCCGGCGCGGGCTCATTGGCCTCCGGCCACGGCAGTGCCAGGCGGATGGCGGTGCCGCGTCCGGGCGCACTGTCCAGGGTCAGTTGCACGCCGATCAGGGCGGCCAGCCGGGCGCTGATGTAGAGGCCCAGGCCGATGCCGGGCCGGTCGGAAAGCGGGTCCCGCACGAAGGCATCGAAGATGGTGGCCTGCAGTTCGGGGCGGATACCGGGCCCGGTGTCCCTGACCTCTATGGCGAGGCCCTCGCCGACCTTGTCCAGGCGGATGACCACCTCCCCGCTCTCGGTGAACTTCAGGGCATTGCCCAGCAGGTTGAACAGGATCTGCCGCAGGGGCTTCGGATTGCCCAGCACGAAGGCCGGCAGGCCACCCGCGCAGGCGGTCGACAGCCGCAGGGCGCGTGCCTCGGCCTGGGGCTGGAAGATCGCGGCGCACTCCTCCACCAGGCGCTCGGGGGAAAAGGCCTGGGCCGGGGGCAACTCGAGCTTCTCCGCGCGGCTGAGCAGCATCAGGCCGTCCAGCACGTCGGTAAGGCTCTGCGCCGCGCTCTGCACCGTCTCGATGCGCCGCTGCTGGCGGCCGTCCAACCCGTCCCGGTTGAGAAGCTGGAGGTGCCCCTGGATGGCCACCAATGGCGTACGCAGCTCGTGGCTGAGCATCGCCTGGCGCTCCAGCGACTGCTGCGCCTCGTGCAGCGCCTGGTCGCGGGCCACGGCCAGTGCCCGGGTGCGCTCGTCGACCCGTGCCTCCAGCGAGGCGTTGAGGCGCTGGAGATCGTCGCGCAACTGGTTGCTGCGTTGGAGCGCGGCGATGACCCGGCTGCCCACAACCAGGCCGTGGGAAAGGAGGAAGAACAGCACGCCCACCGGGATGAGGTTGAGCGTCGAGACGCTGAAGGAATACATCAGCAGGTCGTTGATGATGGTGGCATCCATCACGATCATCCCCAGCAGCACGCCCATGGCGCCCGCCCTGCGGCGCCTGGCGGCCAGCAGCAGGGCGCCGAGGAAGTACAGCTCGCTGAGCAGCAGCCACAGGGCACAGGGGTCACGCAGCAGGGTGAAGAAGGACGCGGGCAGCAGCAGCGTCAGGGCGGCACCGAGCACACCCACCCAGGCCATCAGCGCCACGACCCGCCGGGACAGCTCCCCAGGGAACAGGCGCAGCAGGAGGAAACCGTAGGCCGGCGCGAAAAGGTGCCCGGACAGGTACTCGATGCGATAGATCCAGAGCGCCGGCCATTCGAGGTAGTGGTCCAGCAGCTCACCGCTGGAGGCAGCGCGCATCCCGGCCAGCACCAGCATGGCGGCCAGCGGCGCACCGCCCAGCGAGCGAGCCGCGCTGCGATCGAGCAGGCCCATGAACAGCGCCATCATGAAGGCCGCGCCGACGGTCAGAAGGTAGAGGGCGCGCTGCCGGCTCGCGTCCATCTGCAGCGTCTGCAGGGTGCCGGCCCTGACGGCCATATCGATGCCACCCTCGTGGTGGAAGTGGTTGGACAGCTCGATGCGGATATCCACCTGCGCGTGCCCCAGGGGCAGGGGCACGATGGCCGATTGCAGGCGTGGCACCTCGTCCTCGGCATCGCCCGGCCGCCCACGCTCCAGCACCAGGGCACCGTCGACCCAGATCCGCGCCGCCGACTTGAAGTCGTCGAAGTACAGCGCGAGCTGGCGGGTATGAGCGGGCAGCATCAGTTGGCCACGCAGCTCCACCCGGCCGAACCCCGCCTCCCCCCAGAACGTCGGGGCGCCCTTGCCCCAGGTGAAGGGGATGCGCACCTGCTGCTCGGCGCGCTCCGGCTCGATCCAGGTCAGTCGCCAATCACCATCCAGCGCGTGCATGGGCTGCAGCTCCGGGTTCCAGTCACGCAGGTCGATGGGCACGGAGGCCTGCGCCGGCAGGGCGAGCAGCCACGACAGCAGGAAGAGGCAGGGAAGCAGGCTTAGACGGATCACGAGCGAGGCGCTCCTCGGGACGAGAGGCCGGCACGCAGCGCTGACGGCGGGGAGCGCAGTCTAGGGGATCAGGAGGCAGGCTGTGAATCCGTCCTGTCGGGGCGGGCAGAGCGCGGCGGCACCGGGCCGCCGCGCTCGTCAATCAGCGCTTGGCCACCAGGTCCTTCGGCAGCTTGAAGGTCCAGATCATGCCGCCCTGGTCCAGGTCCTTGATGCGCTTGGCCACCTCGCCCCCCCACAGCGGCACGGCACCACCCCAGCCGGACACCACGGTGACGTACTGCTCGCCGTCCATTTCCCAGGTGACAGGGGATGCGATCACGCCGGAGCCGGTGTTGAACTCATAGAGTTTCTTGCCGGTCCTGGCGTCGAAGGCCATGAGGAAGCCTTCCGGGTTGCCGGTGAACACCAGGTTGCCCTTGGTGGCCAGCACGCCGCCCCACAGCGGCGCATAGTTCTGGTAGCGCCAGACCTCCTTGCCGGTCTTCGGGTCGATGGCGCGCAGCACGCCGATGTAGTCCTCGTTCAGCGGCTTGATGGTGAAGCCCGCGCCCAGGTAGGCCGCGCCCTTCTTGTAGGTCACGCCCTCGTTCCACATGTCCATGCCCCACTCGTTGGAGGGCACGTAGAACAGGCCGGTGTCCTGGCTGTAGGCCATGGGCATCCAGTTCTTGCCGCCGAGGAAGGACGGCGCCACGAACACCGAGGTGCCCTTCTTCGCGTCACCCGGGGCACCGGGGCGGTGGGCGTCGTCGTAGATGGGCCGGCCGTTCTTGTCCAGGCCCTTGGCCCAGGTGACCTTGTCGACGAAGGGGAAGCCACGGATGAACTTGCCGTTGGTGCGGTCGAGCACATAGAAGAAGCCGTTGCGGTCGGCGGTGCCGGCGGCCTTGATGGTCTTGCCGCCGTCCTGGTAGTCGAAGGACACCAGTTCGTTGACGCCGTCGTAGTCCCAACCGTCGTGCGGGGTGGTCTGGAAGTGCCACTTGATCGAACCGTCCTCGGGGTTCAGCGCCAGGCGCGAGGAGGAGAACAGGTTGTCGCCGGGGCGCAGGTGGGAGTTCCACGGCGAGGGGTTGCCGGTGCCGATGAACAGCGAATCGGTGCTCGGGTCGTAATAGCCGCCCAGCCAGGGGGCGGCGCCGCCGGTCTTCCACAGGTCGCCCGGCCAGGTCTTGCCCGCCTCGCCGCCGGAGATGCCGTTCTCGATCGCCTTGCCGTCCTTGTAGACGTAGCCCATGTGGCCTTCCACGGTGGGGCGGCTCCACAGCAGGTTGCCGGTGGTGGGGTCATAGGCCTCGATCTTGCCGACCACGCCGAACTCGCCGCCGGCCACGCCTGTGATCAGCTTGCCCTTGGCGATCAGCGGCGCGGCGGAGATGGAGTAGCCGGCCTTGTAGTCGGCCACGGTCTTCTTCCACACCACCTTGCCGGTGTCCTTGTTCAGCGCCACCAGCTTGGCGTCGAGGGTGCCGAAGATCACCAGGTCGCCGTACAGGGCCACGCCCCGGTTGATCACGTCGCAGCAGGGCATGATGCCGTCGGGCAGGCGCGCGTCGTACTGCCAGAGCTTCTTGCCGGTGCGCGCGTCGGCGGCGAACACGCGCGAGTAGGAGGCGGTGACGTACATCACGCCGTCCTTGATCAGCGGCTGCGCCTGCTGGCCACGCTGCTTCTCGCCACCGAAGGACAGCGCCCAGACCGGGCGCAGTTCCTTGACGTTGTCGGTGTTCAGCGTGTCCAGCGTGCTGTAGCGCTGGCCCTGCTGGTTGAGGCCGTTGACCACGATCTGGTCATTGCGCTTGCCGGCATCGCTGATGTCCTGGTCGGTGACGCCCGCCCAGGCAGACAGGCTGGCGAGGGTCATGGCGGCGAACAGCGCCGTGCGGGCGAAAGGCTGGGTGAAACCGGTGGGGTTCATTGCGGCTACCTCTGCGGGCTTGTTGTTGTCATCCGGGAAAATTTCCCGGTCTGCCGCGAATTCTTGGTGCGCCCGCCCTCCCCGCCAATTCACCTCAGTGCGGAGATTCGTAGTTCCTTGGTAGCAATACCGGGCCGCACGGTTCGAGGGGCGCAAGGGGAGGCGCAGGGTGGGCGTGGGTGAGTGGGTGGGCGTAGGGTGGGCTTCAGCCCACCGCTGCCAGGCCCAGGCAACGAACGATCGGGCATGACGACGTGCCCCACTCGACTCCGCCTGGTGGAGGTAAAGAGCGACCTCCACCCTACGCCCCGGGGGTACGCCTGCGCTGGGGGGGAACGCAGAACAGCCAGGGTGGACGATGCTTCACCCGTCCACCCTGCGGAGCGCGTCGTGGCACCGCTGCGCCTCACTCAGCCAATGGCAGACGCTCGCGCTCGTAGCGCGGGTAGAGGTGGCTGACGCTGCGCACCAGCTCGTAGCGGGTCAGGCTGATGCCGGCGAAGCGCTCGGGGATGGGCGCGCGGATGAGTTCGTTCATCTCCGCGCCGCGTTTGGCGCCGTCACGCAACAGGCCGTCGAGCCAGCCGAGGTAGTCGCGCATCTGGGCGAAGATCGCGTCGTCGCGGGCCACCGGGCCGTGGCCGGGCACCAGCAGTTTCCAGGGCAGCGCCTGGAGCTGGTCGAGGTCGGCGAGCCAGGTGTCCAGCCCCGGGCTGTTGGGGGTGGTGAGGGCGCGCTGGTAGAACAGCAGGTCGCCGCCGAAGAGCACGCCGGTGCGCTCGTCGAGGATCGCCAGGTCCGCCCCGGTGTGGCCGAGCAGGGCCAGCAACCGCAGTGGGTGGCCGCCGATGGCGAGGGTGCCGGGCGTGACCGCCTCGTTGGGCAGCAGCACCTCGGTGCCGCGCATCCAGTCGCCCACCAGGCGATACATGTTCTCGGCCATGGCATCGCCCTGCTGGCGCAGCAGTTCGGTGGTGCCGGGCAAGGCGGCGATGGGCACGTCGGCGAAGGCCTGGTTGCCCAGCGCGTGGTCCGGGTGGTGGTGGGTGATCAGCACCCGCTTCACCGGTTGTGGGGTGACCCGTGCGATGGCCTGGCGCATCGCCTCGCCGTAGCGCCTGGAGGGGCCGCTGTCGATCACCACCACGCCGTCGTCGGTGACGATGAAGGCGGTGTTGACCACGTTGCCACCGTTGCCTGCCGCGAAGTTGTCGGTGCTGCCTTCCAGCAGCCAGGTGCCCTCGGCTATCTGCCGGGGTTGCAGGTGGTAGTCGAGTTCAGCGCGAGACAGCAAGGGCAGCACGACGAGGAAAACCAGCACGAGCAGGCGCATGCCTAGAGCCCTCCTTCGAATTCGTTGCCGTTGTTGTCGCGCAGCCACAGGCGGGCGCCTTCGTGGCCCTTCACGTCCAGGCTGATGGTGGGGTTCTCGGCCACGGCCGGGAACAGCTCCAGGGTCGCCAGGGGCTTGCCGGCGGCGTCGCGCAGTTCGGCCTGGTTGAGGAAGAACTCGGGGATGCCGCCCACCAGGCCGTTGTCCATCGGGTGGTCGACGCGCAGGCGCAGGCGTTCGTCGTCACCCAGGGGGAAGCGCGCGGCATGGATCTGCCCCAGGCGATCCTCCCAGCCGGGTTGCGCGCGCACCACGCTGGGCGCGGTGCAGCCGCCGCCGGCGGCATCGATCCAGGCCGAGCCGATGTGCCACACGCCGTCCTCGGTCAGCGCCGCCGCGCGGATCGGCGTGGCCTGTTCGATGCGGATGCGGATCGCCACCACCGGCAACACGGCATCGCCGGGGCGGAAGTCGAACACACGGGGAATGGGATTGAGCTCGGCCCAGGCCATGAGCCGCGTCACCTTTCCCGGCAGTGCCCGGGCGTCCACCTGGATCGGCACCTGGCGGGCGTCCTCGGCGAAGGGCGGCGCCTGCAGCTGCACGCGATCGTCGAAGACGAAGGGCGCGCCATCGAGGATGCGCTGGTGGTGGAATTCCCACATCACCGAGGGCATCGGGTCCTTGCCCGGGTCGGACGCGGCGAGGGCCTGCGTCCCCAGGCACAGCCCCAGCAACAGCGTATTCAGGTGGCGCATGGCGGTTCTCCCTGGCAGGCCGGGGCCCGCCTCATTGCACGTCCTGGTAGAGGCCGGGCAGCTCGTAGGTCAGCCCGTAGCGGGCGTAGAGGGTGGCCAGACGGCCATCGCGGACCATCGCCTCCACCTCCATGTCCAGCGCGTTGGAAAGCTGGCGGTTGGACTCGTGCACCGCCATGCCGATGTCCCACAGGGGCTGGCCGAGGTTGGGGTAGGTGTTGTCGGAGGACTTCAGCGCCGGGTCGGCCGCCTCGTGCAGCAGCCACTGCAGCTCGCCGCGCAGGGCCATCACCGCGTCCACCTCGGCGCCCCGCATGGCGGCGAAGGCGGCGGCCGGGCTCGGGTAATGGCGGGTGTTGGCACTGAGCTGGCCGTTGAACACCGAGGTCAGGTAGAAGGACGGCACGCTCTCCAGCTCGACGCCGATGGGGTGCAGGCGGAACACGCCGATGCTGTCCACCACCGGCAGGCGCCGGGTGTCGTGCACCAGGTGCCAGCGCTCGCGCTGGTAGGGGGCGAAGATCACCACCTGCTCGTTGACCAGCTCGCCCACGTCGTTGCGCCGCGCCGTGTAGTCGCGGTCGTAGGGCACGCGCAGCATCACGTCCGCGAGCAGTTTGGGGCGCAGGTAGTGGCCCTTCCAGATGTAGTTGCGCAGGTCGTCGTCGAGCTTCTCGCCGGGGGTCACCCAGATCAGCTCGGCCTTGAGCCCCAGCGCGGCGGCCAGGGCATTGGCCAGGTCGACGTCGACGCCGCGGGCCTGGCCGTCCTGCTGGAAGCTGTAGGGCGGGAAGTTCTCGTAGACCGCGACCTTGAGCACCCCGGAGGCGACGATGTCGTCATAGGGGCGTACCTGCGCCTGCGCCAGCGGCAGGCACAGCAACCAGCACAGCAGGGCGAGCAGGCGCATGGCGATCACTCTTCGACGTGGACGCTTTCCAGGTAGGAGCGGATGGCCCAGAGCGCTTCCTGGCTGAGGAAGTCGGCCATCTTCGGCATGTACACCGCGCCGTCGCGCACCGCGCCGTTGATCACGCGCTCCTTGAACCACTCGTCGCCGTCGGCGCTGATTTCGAGCAGACGCAGGTCGGGGGCGATGCCGCCGGACTTGGCTTCCAGGCCGTGGCAACGCGCGCAGTTCTGGTTGTAGGCCGAGGCGCCGATCTCCACCGCCAGGGCGTTCTTCTCATAGGGCGCGCGATAGGGGTTGGTATCGCGCCATTCCTTGCCCAGGGGCTCCAGGCCATCGGTATTGACGGCCTGCGGCACGACATCACCATGGGCCAGGGCAAGACCGGTGAGGCTCAGACCGGCAAGGAACATCAGGCCACGCAGGGCGTTGTGCTTATTCATGACTTCCATCCTCTTCGAGATGCTGGGCAAGGCGAACGCTCGGCAGGAGCGTGGTGACGAGGATGGTAAGGAGCGCCCGACCGGGGCCGAATGCTGCTTTGGTGGTCGCGCCCTACTCCCTTGGTAGCAAGCCGGGCGGAGGTGTATCGAGGCGCTTTGGCAGCGGTTCCAAGTCATGCCCGCACTGGGAAGTTTTCCCGGCAAGCGCGGGAGTTTTTCCGTATCCCGCAGGCGGAGGCGCTTCCAGTATTCGAAGCGCCAGGACGCCAGGTGGCGCACTGGTCCACAACGACCACGGGAACCGCACACATGACAACAAGATCGCACCCCCAACCTGCCAGCCCGCTCAGCCTCGCCATCAGGGGCCTCCTGCTCGCCGGCGGCCTCGCCGCCAGCGCCGGCGCCTTCGCCGCCAACGTGACCTGGGAAGACATCGCCAACGACCATGTCTCGGTCAAGGACGTGCTGCAGTACGGCATGGGCACCAACGCCCAGCGCTGGAGCCCCCTGGCCCAGGTCAACGACCAGAACGTGTTCAAGCTGGTACCGGCCTGGTCCTACTCCTTCGGCGACGAGAAGCAGCGTGGCCAGGAATCCCAGGCGATCGTGCGCGACGGGGTGATCTACGTCACCGCGTCCTATTCCCGCGTGTTCGCCCTCGACGCCAAGACCGGCAAGCGCCTGTGGGTCTACAACCACCGCCTGCCCGACGACATCCGCCCCTGCTGCGACGTGGTCAACCGTGGCGCCGCCATCTACGGCGACAAGATCTTCTTCGGCACCCTGGACGGCCGCCTGGTGGCGCTGAACAAGGACACCGGCAAGGTGGTGTGGAACAAGAAGTTCGGCGATCACACCGCCGGCTACACCATGACCGGCGCCCCGACCCTCATCAAGGACCAGAAGACCGGCAAGACCCTGCTGATCCACGGCAGCTCAGGCGACGAATTCGGCGTGGTCGGCCAGCTGTTCGCCCGCGACCCGGACACCGGCGAGGAAGTCTGGATGCGCCCCTTCGTCGAGGGCCACATGGGCCGCCTCAACGGCAAGGACAGCACCCCGACGGGCGATGTGAAGGCCCCCTCCTGGCCGGACGACAAGAACTCCCCCACCGGCAAGGTGGAAGCCTGGAGCCACGGCGGCGGCGCCCCCTGGCAGAGCGCCAGCTTCGACGCCGAGACCAACACCATCATCGTCGGTGCCGGCAACCCCGGCCCCTGGAACACCTGGGCGCGCACCGCCAAGGGCGGCAACCCGCACGACTACGACAGCCTCTACACCTCCGGCCAGGTGGGCGTGGACCCGAGCACCGGCGAGGTGAAGTGGTTCTACCAGCACACCCCGAACGACGCCTGGGACTTCTCCGGCAACAACGAGCTGGTGCTGTTCGACTACAAGGGCAAGGACGGCAAGACGGTGAAGGCCACCGCCCACGCCGACCGCAACGGCTTCTTCTATGTGGTCGACCGCACCAACGGCAAGCTGCAGAACGCCTTCCCCTTCGTCGACAACATCACCTGGGCCAGCCACATCGACCTCAAGACCGGCCGCCCGGTGGAGAACGAAGGCCAGCGCCCGCCGCTGCCCGAGCCGGGCCAGAAGCACGGCAAGGCGGTCGAGGTCTCCCCGCCCTTCCTCGGCGGCAAGAACTGGAACCCGATGGCCTACAGCCAGGACACCGGCCTGTTCTACGTACCGGCCAACAACTGGAAGGAGGACTACTGGACCGAGGAGGTGAACTACAAGAAGGGCTCCGCCTACCTGGGGATGGGCTTCCGCATCAAGCGCATGTACGACGACCACGTCGGCAGCCTGCGCGCCATGGACCCGACCACCGGCAAGGTGGTGTGGGAGCACAACGAGCACCTGCCGCTGTGGGCCGGCGTGCTGGCCACCAAGGGCAACCTGGTGTTCACCGGCACCGGCGACGGCTTCTTCAAGGCCTTCGACGCGAAAACCGGCAAGGAGCTGTGGAAGTTCCAGACCGGCAGCGGCATCGTCTCCCCGCCCATCACCTGGGAGCAGGACGGCGAGCAGTACATCGGCGTGACCGTCGGCTATGGCGGCGCCGTGCCCCTGTGGGGCGGCGACATGGCCGAGCTGACCAAGCCGGTGGCCCAGGGCGGCTCGTTCTGGGTGTTCAAGCTGCCCAGCTGGGACAACAAGACCGCCAGCCGCTGACCCTCCCCGGCGCGCCTGCGGGCGCGCCGACTCCCCGCCACGCACCAGGAGCCGTCCATGAACTACCTGCCCATGTTCCTCCCCCTGCTGATGCTGGTCGTCGGGCTCGCCTGGGCCCAGGCCCCCGCCCCGCAAGCCGAAACCGACACCCTGGACACCGTAAAGGTGATCGATGGCTGCCGCCTGGAACCGCAAAGCCAGTGCCCCGGCGCCGACCTGCGCAATGCCGACCTGCGCAACCTCGACCTGCACAAGATCAACCTGGCCGGGGCCGACCTCTCCGGCGCAGACCTGCGCCACGCCAACCTCGACCTGGCCAACCTGGAGAAGGCCAGGCTGGTGGGTGCCAACCTGACCCGCGCCAGCCTGCAGCAGAGCAACCTGCGCGTGGCCGACCTCAGCGGCGCCCGCCTGGTGGCGGTGCAGGGCTGGGGCCTGTTCGGCCAGGGCGCGCAATTCAAGGGCGCCGACCTGACCGCCGCCTACCTGGAGTTCGCCCGCCTGTCCGGCGCCAGGCTGCACGATGCCAACCTCAGCGCCGCCGACCTGGAAATGACCTGGCTCAGCCGCGCCGACCTCAAGGGCGCCCACCTCAACGACGCCAACCTGCAGGAAGCCAAGCTGGGCGACGCCAACCTGGAGAACGCCGACCTCAGCGGTGCACGCCGCCATTACGCCTCGTTCCAGGGCGTGAACATGGAAGGCTGCCGGGAGTGCCCGATCGACTGGGAAAAATGATGTCCAGGCAGAGCGCGTCTACACTCCAGAAGCCGCGTCCTGCCGGATTCCTCGCGTGTCGAACTCAAGAAAGAGCCGGCAGGGTCGATGTGCTGATCAAGCGGTTTCACACTCTCAGCCAACGGGTTCCGACCATGTTCAACACGCGCTTGAAAAAGGAGCTGGAGCAGCTTCGGGAGGAAAACGCCCGAGCCCAGCAGATCAAGGAATCCATCTACCAGGAAATGCTGGTGATGGAGATCGACCTCCAGGGTCGCATCCTGTCCGTCAACGACAACTTCCTCGACGAGCTGCATTACCGCCATGACAACGTCATCGGCCGCACGCTCGAAGAGCTCATACCCCAGACCTTCCATCGCGACCCCAACTACCTGAAGATGCGCCAGGGCCTGGCCAATGGCGAGCACTTCAACGGCGCGTACCGGCTGCTCCGTGGCGACGGCCGCGAGGCCTGGCTGCGCTGCATCTGGCAACCGATCAGGGATGGGCGCGGGCAGATCCAGAGCGTCGTGCTGTGCGCCAACGACCTGACCCGGACCATCGAGACCGCCAAGGAGCACGAAGGCCTGATCAACGCCCTGCTGCGCTCCACCGCGGTCATCGAGTTCAACCTCAAGGGCGAGGTGCTCAACGCCAACCACCGCTTCCTCGACGCCATGGGCTACCGCCTGGAGCAGATCAGGGGCAAGCACCACAGCATCTTCTGCGAACCTGAGGAATCCAGCTCCCCCGCCTACCGGGAGTTCTGGGCCAAGCTGCTGCGCGGCGAGTTCGTCGTCGGCCGCTTCAAGCGCATCGACGCCCACGGCCGCGAAGTCTGGCTGGAGGCTTCCTACAACCCGGTGCACGACACCAACGACCAGCTCTACAAGGTGGTGAAGTTCGCCACCGTGATCACCGACCAGGTGAACCAGGAGCAGGCCGTCGCCGAGGCGGCGAACATCGCCTACAGCACGTCCCAGCAGACCGACGCCACGGCGCAGAAAGGCGCCTCGGTGGTCAGCCAGACGGTCAACGTCATGCGCCTGATCACCAGCCAGGTGCAGGAAGCGGCCGAAGGCATCGAGGCGCTGGACAAGCAGTCGCAGCTGATCAGCTCGATCATCAAGACCATCAGCGGCATCGCCTCGCAGACCAACCTGCTGGCCCTCAACGCCGCCATCGAGGCGGCCCGCGCGGGCGAACAGGGCCGCGGCTTCGCCGTGGTCGCCGACGAAGTGCGCCAGCTCGCCGGGCGCACCAGCCAGGCGGCGGAGGAAATCGTCGAGGTCGTGCAGCAGAACCAGAGCCTGGCCCAGGCGGCAGTGGACAGCATGTCCAGCAGCCGCCAGCACGCCGAGGAGGGGCTGAACCTGGCCAACGAGGCGGGCTCGGTGATCGTCGAGATCCAGGACGGCGCCCAGCGCGTGGTCAGCGCCGTGGGGCAGTTCGCGAGTCAATTGAAGGGGTGAAGCGGAAACGACCTGTCAGGAGCCGTGGCGGCGCTGAGCGCCGCCCCTGCAGCCATCAGACAGAGGTGTGTGGTTTCAAGCGCGACGGCAGGGGTGACCCCGACGGCTCTGTCTGCCTTAGCTACTGAGGACTCAACGAAAAAGCTCACGCACACTGCTTTCCGGGCATTTATGGCGCCTTGTCACGCCCACCGCATGGGTTTCGCTTCGCTCTACCCATCCTACGAAAGCCGCCATCCGCAGCGTACATCCGGCGGTGATGCACACATCAAGGTGAAGCATTGGGCACGATGTTGGAGCAGCCCACTGCTCCAACGTCTTCGCCGGACTCTTCATCGGGGTACACATCACGCTCGGGGCGCAATGGCTGGCGTAGGGTGGCGTAGAGCGAAGCGAAAACCACGCGGTGGTGACAGGGCACCCAGAGCCGATGAATTCGCCCCTACACCGGTGAAACTGCAGGGCGCCCTGCCCCCTCACCCCACCCGCAACA
>NZ_JBBCKP010000022.1:0-37991 GCF_037153275.1 Pseudomonas sp. USHLN015 | reverse complement strand
GGCGACTGAAGTCGCCCCTACAGGTTTCGTCGGAACGCCCGGTTTTAGGGGGCGAATGGGCTACGGCTGTGGGAGCGAATTCATTCGCGAAAGGCCCGTAGGGCCGATTTTCCGGCGGGCACGGTGGCGGTGAAACGGCGGGAGCGCGTTGCGCTCCATCGCGAATGAATTCGCTCCCACGGGGTTTCGTTTGGGCGACCTACCTGTAGGGGCGAATTCATTCGCCCGAGGATCGCGCAGCGGTCCCATGGATTCCGCAGGGCGGGCCTGTGGCCCGCTTGGCGACTTAAGTCGCCCCTACAGGATCAAGAGCGATAGGCGTTAGCCCACCAGGAACTTGGCGAGGAATTGCCGGGTACGTTCTTCCTTCGGGGCGCTGAACAGGGTCTTGGCGTCGCCCTGTTCGACGATCACGCCCTTGTCGATGAAGATCGCGCGGTTGGCCACGTCCCGGGCGAAGCTCATCTCGTGGGTGACGATGACCATGGTGCGCTTCTCCTCGACCAGGCCGCGGATGGTGGTCAGCACCTCGCCCACCAGCTCGGGGTCGAGGGCGGAGGTGGGTTCGTCGAAGAGGATCACGTCCGGTTCCATCGCCAGGGCGCGGGCGATGGCCACCCGCTGTTGCTGGCCGCCGGAAAGGCGCTTGGGGTAGGCGTCTTCCTTGCCCGCCAGGCCGACCTTGGCCAGCAGCTTGCGAGCACGGTCGATGGCGCGCTCGCGGGGTTCCTTCTTCACCACCACCGGGCCTTCGATGACGTTTTCCAGCGCGGTGCGGTGGGGGAAGAGGTTGAAGTTCTGGAACACGAAGCCGACGTGCTGGCGCAGTTGGCGGATCAGCCATTGCTGCTGCTTCAGCGGCTGGTTGGCGTCGATCTCGATCCGCCCCACCTGGATGGTGCCGCCGTCGGGCTCTTCCAGCAGGTTGAGGCAGCGCAGCAGGGTGGTCTTGCCCGAGCCGCTGGGGCCGATGATGGCGACCACTTCGCCCGGCTCGATGGTCAGGTCGATGCCCTTGAGCACCGCCTGGTCCTTGAAGGATTTGGTCAGGTTACGGACGGTGATCATCAGCTGTCCTGTTCATGGCGGTTGACCCGCGCTTCGAGCCGGGCCTGGAAGTGCGACAGCACGGTGGCGAGCACCCAGTAGATCAGCGCGGCGGCCAGGTACATGGTGAAGATCTCGAAGGTGCGCGCAGTGATCAGCTGTGCCTGGCGGAACAGCTCCGGCACCTGGATGGTGGCGGCCAGCGCGGTGTCCTTGACCAGCGAGATGAAGCTGTTGCCCAGCGGTGGCAGGGCGGTGCGCGCAGCCTGCGGGAGGATGGCGCGGACCAGTGCCTGGCTGCGGCTCATGCCGATGCTGGCGGCGGCTTCCCATTGCCCCTTGTCGATGGAGGCGATGGCGGCGCGGAGGATCTCCGAGGTGTAGGCGGCCATGTTCAGCGAGAAGCCGATCAGCGCCGCCAGCAGTGGGCTCAGCTCCAGGCCGAGCTGGGGCAGGCCGTAGTAGATGATGAACAGCTGCACCAGCAGCGGGGTGCCACGGAAGAACGAGACGTAGACCCGCGCCAGGCCGCGCACCGGGGCGATGGCATAGAGGCGCGCCAGGGCCAGGGCGAAGCCCAGCAGCAGTCCGAAGAACATGCCGCCGAGGCTCAGTACCACCGTGTAGAGCGCACCCTTGAGCAGGAAGGGTGCGGAGTCCAGCGCCAGTTGCAGGCTGGTTTCGATCATTGGGTCACGTCAGCCTTGAACCATTTCTCGGAGATCGCCTTGAGGGTGCCGTCGGCCTTCAGCTTGGCGATGGCCTTGTCGAGGGCGGCGAGCAGTTCCGGGTCACCCTTGCGCAGGGCGATGCCGGCCTCCTGGCGGGAGAAGGGCTCGCCGGCAACCGCCAGGCGGCCACCGGTCTTCTCGACCATTTCGAAGGCGGCCAGGCGGTCCACCAGGATGGCGTCGATGCGGCCGACGTTGAGGTCCTGGAACTTGGTGGGGTCATCGTCGTAGGTGCGGATATCGGCCTTCGGCGCGTTTTCCTTCAGCCACTGTTCGTAGTTGGTGCCCAGGCCCACGCCGACCTTCTTGCCGGCCAGGTCGGCGGCGCTCTTGATGCTGTCCTCGCTGCCCTTGCGCACCAGGGCCTGGATGCCGGAAACGGTGTAGGGGGTGGAGAAGTCGTACTTCTTCTTGCGCTCCTCGGAGATGGTCACCTGGTTGATCACCAGGTCCAGGCGCTTGGACTCCAGCGCGGCGAGGATGCCGTCCCACTTGCTCGGCTGGAACTCGACCTTCACGCCCAGCTCCTTGGCCAGGGCTTCGGCGAACTCGACTTCGAAGCCGGTGAGCTTGCCGTTCTCATCCTGGTAGTTGAAGGGCGGGTAGGTGCCTTCCAGGCCGACCTTGACCGAGCCCTTGTCCTTGATCTGCTGCAGCAGCTCGCCGGCCACGGCGCTGTTGCCGACGAAACTGGCGCCCAGGGCGAGGCCCAGGGTGCCGATGAGGAATTGACGACGCAGGGTTGCGAATTTCATGGGTGAGCCTCACGGGACAGGTGGCGAAAGTGTGGCAATTCTGGGGATGTCGCTTTATTCAATAAAATAATAATAAGTTTGGATTGTCGCCATTCAGGGAATAAGCGCTCAAGCCTGCGCATTGCCGGCGCTGTGGTAGGCGAAGAGCGCGGGCGAGCCGCCGGTGTGCAGGAAGATCACCGGGCCGTTCCCCTCGAAGGCCCCACGTTCAAGGCCATCGAGCAGGCCGGCGAACGCCTTGCCAGTGTAGACGGGATCGAGCAGCAGCCCTTCGCTGGACGCGACCTGGCGGATGGCGCCGAAGGTGCCCGCATTGGGCTCGCCGTAGCGCGGGGCGAAGTACTGGTCCCACAACTCCACGCGCAGCCCCGTGGGCACCGGGACGCCCAAAAGTTCGGCGGTGCGCTGCAGCAGGCCTTCCACCTTGGGGCGCTGGGTGGCGTCGGGGCGCGACACCGTGACACCCACCACGCGGATGCCGGGCAGGGTGTGTTCCAGGGCCAGGGCGAGCCCGGCGTGGGTGCCGGCGCTGCCGGAGGCCAGCACCACGGCGGATGGACGCACGCCGCCGGCCTTGATCTGCTCGGCCAGCTCCAGTCCGGCACGCACGTAGCCCAGTGCACCGAGGGCGTTGGAACCGCCGATGGGCACCACGTAGGGGGTGCGGCCAGCGGCGCGCAGGCGCTCGGCGGCCTCGGCCAGCAGCTGGTCGGCGGTGTCGAGGTTGGGCACCAACTGCACCTCGGTGCCGAACAGGTCCAGCAGCAGGCGGTTGCCGTTTTCCAGGTAGTTGCGGTCGGCGGTGCCGATGGGGTTCTCCAGCAGTGCCAGGCAACCCAGGCCCAGGCGCGCGGCGAGGGCGGCGGTCTGGCGCACGTGGTTGGACTGGATGGCACCGGCGGTGACCAGCACGTCGGCGCCCTGGGCCAGGGCGTCCTGGGCCAGGTATTCGAGCTTGCGCACCTTGTTGCCGCCGAGGGCGAAGGGGGTGATGTCGTCGCGCTTGACCCGGATGTCACGGCCGAGCTGGCGCGAAAGGTGCGCAAGCGGCTCCAGGGGAGTCGGCGAGGTGACCAGTTCGAGGCGGGGGACGCGAGCGAGGGCGGCGGCGATCATGGCGGGGCTTCGTGTTGCGGGAGATGGGGCATCACTCTAGTGAGCGACGGCGTTGGGAGCAATTCGCAGAAGCGACATCGATGCACGCTGGAGCCACTTCCGTGCCCCGCCTGATCAAGGCATTAATGGAATATAAAAATAATAAAACGATATTTGTTGGTTATAAAAAATCGCCGTAGTGTCGCATCCAACCCGGCGACACCCAGACCGGGAACCCCGACACCCCGCTCGCGGCTGATGATCCAGCCGGAGCTTGCCGAACACCAAGGACCCTCATGAAGAAGACCCTGCTCCTCACCGCCCTGGCCGCCGCCCTTTCCGCCTCCCTGGCCAGCGCCGCCGAGAAACTCACCGTCGCCGCCACCCCGGTTCCCCATGCCGAGATCCTCGAGCTGATCAAGCCGCAGCTGGCGAAGGAAGGCGTGGATCTGGAAGTGAAGGTCTTCACCGACTACGTCCAACCGAACCTGCAGGTCGACCAGAAGCACCTGGACGCCAACTACTTTCAGACCAAGCCCTACCTGGACAACTTCAACAGCGGCAAGGGCACCCACCTGGTGATCGTCAAGGGTGTGCACGTCGAGCCCTTCGGCGGCTACTCCAGCAAGTACAAATCCCTGAAGGAGCTGCCGGACGGCGCCACCATCGCCATTCCCAACGAAGGCAGCAACAGCGGTCGCGCCCTGCTCCTGCTGCAGAAATCCGGCCTGCTGAAGCTCAAGGACCCGAGCAACGCCCTGGCCACCCCGAAGGACATCGCCGAGAACCCGCACAACTTCAAGTTCAAGGAACTGGAAGCGGCCCTGCTGCCGCGCGTGCTGGACCAGGTCGACCTGGCCCTGATCAACACCAACTACGCGCTGGAAGCCAAGCTCAACCCGTCCAAGGACGCCCTGGTGCTGGAAGACCGCACCTCGCCCTACGTGAACTACCTGGTCGCCCGTCCGGACAACAAGGACAGCGACGCCATCAAGAAACTCTCCGCCGCGCTGACCAGCCCGGAAGTGAAGGCCTTCATCGAGAAGAAGTACTCCGGCGCGGTAGTCCCGGCCTTCTGATCGACCCCCGAGCCACGATGGTGTGGGCACCGCCTGTGCCCACGCCTCTCCTCACGCCGACGAGTCTCGACTATCGTCGGCGTTCTTTTTTGTGTGGGAGCGGATTCATCCGCGAATGCGTGCCGCAGGCACGCGCTGCAAGGCCTGGGACCGCTGCGCGGTCCATCGCGAATGAATTCGCTCCCACGCGCTCGCCTGCCTTTGGAGAACTCCCCATGCCCGAATCCAGACCCGGCCTTTCCACCCGCGCGGTGCACAGCGGCAACGATGTCGACCGCAAGATGGTCACCCGGCCCAAGAGCCTGCCCATCTACGAGTCCTCGGTGTTCGTCTACGACAACCTGGAGCAGGTGGACGACTTCCTCGCCGGCAACCCGGACAACTACATGTACACCCGCATCGCCAACCCCAACCAGGCGGCGCTGGAGCAACTGGTGCGGGACCTGGAAGGCGGCGAGGCGGCGCTGTTCTCCGCCTCCGGCATGGCCTCGGTGAGCGCGGCGCTGCTGGGCCGGCTGAATGCCGGCGACCACCTGATCGCCAGTCGCGAGCTGTACGGCACCACCCAGAGCCTGATCGAGAAGGAACTGGCGCGCTTCGGCATCACCGCCACCCTGGTGGAGATCAACGACCTGGCGGCGGTAGAAGCGGCCATCACCCCGGCCACGCGGCTGATCTACACCGAGACCGCCTCCAACCCGCTGGTGCGCATCAGCGACATCCCCGCCCTGGCGACGCTGGCCAGGGCGCGCGGGCTGAAGCTGCTGGTGGACAACACCTTCCTCTCCCCGGCGCTCTACAACCCGCTGGCGGCCGGCGCCGACCTGGTGCTGCACAGCACCACCAAGTACCTCAACGGCCACAGCGACGCCACCGGCGGCATCCTCGTCGGAGACGCCGAATGGATCGCCCAGGCGCGGCGCTTCCAGATCAATGCCGGCGGCAGCGCCAGCCCCTTCGAAGCCTGGCTGACCTTCCGTGGCGCCAAGACCCTGGCCCTGCGCATGAAGGCCCACTCCGCCAACGCCCAGGCCCTGGCCGAGGCGCTGGAGGCCCATCCGAAGGTGGCAAAGGTGTTCTACCCGGGGCTGCCCTCGCACCCGGACTTCGAACTGGCCCGGCGGCTGTTCCCCAAGGGCACCTCGGGCATGCTCGCCTTCACCCTCGAGGGCGGCCTGGCGGAGGTGGACGGCCTGATCCGCAGCCTGCAGCGCACCGCGTTCGCGCCCTCGCTGGCCGGCGTCGCCAGCAGCATCACCCACCCCGGCAAGACCAGCCACCGCGCCCTTTCCAGCGAGGCCCTGGCGGAGCTCGATATCCACGACGGCACCATCCGCGTCTCGGTGGGCATCGAGGACGCCGACGACATCATCGCGGACTTCGTGCAGGCGCTGGATGGCCTCTGACGGGTAGCCCGGGCCTCGGCCCGGCAGCGCTCTCGGGGCGCAGTGGCTCCCGTAGGGTGGCGTAGCGCGAAGCGAAACCCGCGCGGTGGACGTGAGGGCGCCATGAATGCTCGAAGAGCACCGGGCTTGAGGCTTCGCATCAGGTTCACAACCGCTCATGCAGGCAGCGCCACTCGCCCCTGCGGGGCCGATGTTCCGCAGATGGGCGGGCGGCGTTCCACGGGACACGAATCCATCGATCCGTGCCCCTGAGTCACGCCGGCTCAGCGCAGGACGATCAGCCGCCCCAGCACCTCGTGCTGGCGGAAGCCGACCACGGCTCGCAGGGAGTCGAGGATGGCGTGGGGGTCGTTGCTGGGGAAGCTGCCGCTGATGCGGCGCGCGGCCAGCTCGTCGTCCAGCAGGACGATACGGCCAGGGTAGTAGCGCGCGAGGTCGGCCAGCACATCGGCCAGGGGCGTCTTGTAGAAGGTCAGGCGACCTTCGCGCCAGGACAGCTGGGCCGGGGCGTCCACGGTCCAGGCCTCGGCGGCCCTGCCATCGCTGTAGGCGAGCTGCTGGTTGGCGCTGAGCACGGCCTGCGGTTGCCCGGGCGCAGCGGTGACGCCCACCCTGCCCTGCTCCACCGTGACCCGCGCGCCGCCATGGCGCAGGCGCACGCCGAAGCGTGTGCCAAGCACCCGCGCCTCGCCGCCGGCGGCTTCCACCACGAAAGGCACCTCGCCGTGGCTGACCTCGAAGAAGGCCGCGCCCCGGCGCAGTTCGACATGACGCTCGTCGGCGCGCAGGTCGACGCTCACGGCGCTGTCGGCGTCCAGGGTGATGACCGAGCCATCGGCGAGCGTCAGCGTGCGAATCTCGCCCGGCGCGGAGACGTAGTCGGCGCCCAGGTCCTGCAGCCAGTCGACGGGCTTCCAGCCGCCGCCCCAGACCACCAGGGCCAGGCTCGCCGCCATCGCCAGCACGGCGCCCCAGCGCCGTCCGGCCGCCGGGCGCTCGGCCATGCGCACCAGGTACTGGCGCAGGCGTGCATCCTCCTCGGCGGCCAGCGCGGAGGCCGCGGGCCAGGTGCGCTTCCACAGTTCCTGGGCCTGGGCGTAGGCCTCGATGTGGGTGACATCCGCGTAGAGCCAGCGCTCGAAGGCCTCGCGCTGGGCCGCCGAGGGCCGCCCCTGCATGCGCCCGATCCACAGCCACGCCGCCTGTTCGGCCGCCTGCTGGCTGGTGCTGGCGGCGCTGGGCCGCTGCTGATCGAGACTCATGGTTTCGCGCTCCCCGGCGAGATGACGGCCGGCCTGTCGAGCAGGCTGGCCTTGCAGGCTTCCAAGGCACGCATCATATGTTTTTCCACCGCCGACAGGGACAGCCCCATCGCGCGGGCGATGTCGCCATAGGTGCTGCCGTGGATGCGGTTGAGCAGGAAGATGTGGCGCGTGCGCTCGGGCAACGAGCGCAACGCCGCGTCGACATGCCGCAGGTCGTGCCCGGCCTCCAGCGCCACCTCCGGGGGCGGCGCCTCGTCCTGCTCGAGCAGCAGGCCGGCCTCGTTACGGGTCCGCGCACCCTCGCTGCGCATGTGGTCGATGGCGAGGTTGTGGGCGCTGCGCAGCAGGTAGGTGGCGAGGTCTTCCACCGGTGCCGCAGGGCGCCGCCAGAAGCGCAGAAACAGGTCCTGCACCAGGTCCGCCGCCGTGGCGCGACAGCCGACGCGCCGGCTGACCAGCGCCTCCATCCGCTCCCGCTGGGCGAGGAACACGCGCAGCAGGTCCTCGCGCGCCAATGGCTCGTCGGAGGTCTGCGGCCGGGGCTCGGCCGGGGCGTCGGAATCGGACATCGGATCACTGCTGAGGCGCGCTCCGGATAAGACCGGGGCTTCGAAAGGCAGCGAATGATAATTCTTATCAAGAATCCTGCATAGAAAACCGCCGCTCCGATCATCTATCGGTGCGGCTTCTTTCAGGCCAGCCCCTCGACCCCCAGCGCCTCACGCACCGCAGCCCGGCCAAGGAAGGCCTGGCGCAGGCGCGCCACGGCGGTGAGCTGCTCGAACTCGCCGCCGATGCGACCGAGCCACAGGCTGAACACGCCCAGGTAGGCGTCGGCGAGGGTGAAGCGCTCACCTACCAGCCAGGTGCGGTTCTCGAGGTGGCGCTCGATATGTTCGAAGGCGCGATAAAGCTGCACCCGTGCCTGCGCCCGGATGCCGTCGTGGGCGCCGGTATCGGCGGAGTAGCGTTCGGGGCGGTTCAGCGGGCGGAAGGAGGCGGCGTGCACCTCCGCCGCCAGGTAGCCGAGCCAGCCCTGGATCTGCGCGCGCTCGACGCTGCCGGCCGGAGCGAACAGCGGCGTGCCCGGCACCAGGTCGGCGAGGTACGGGAGGATCGCGCTGTTCTCGGTGAGCACGGTGCCGTCGTCCAGTTGCAGGGCCGGCACGCGGCCCAGCGGGTTGATGGCGTGGATGGGCGAATCAGCGGTGCGCAAGGCCACGCGCTCGACCTGGATCGGCAGCGCCAGCTCGCGCACCGCGACATGGCAGGCCAGCGAGCAGGCGCCCGGGGAGATGAACAGGGTGGTCATTGCGCGTCCTCGAATAAAAAAGGCCACCCTCCCCCTGCCTGAAGGCGGGTGGCCAAATGCTCAGCGGGCGGTGATCACCGCCAGCTTGGTGATCCCGGCGCGCTCGATGGAGGCCATGGCCTTGGCCACCGCGCCGTAGTCGACCTTGTCGTCCGCCTGCAGCTGCACACGCAGCTCCGGGTCCTTGGCCTTGGCGGCCTCCAGGTTGCCCTGCAGCAGGTCCGGCTGGATCTCGTCCTTGTTGATGAACAGCTTGCCTTCGCCGTCGATGCTCACCACCAGCGGGTCCTTCTGGTCCGGCGGTGCGACCGCTTCGGTCTTCGGCAGGTTGATCGGGATGGCGTTGGTGAGCAGCGGCGCGGTGACGATGAACACCACCAGCAGCACCAGCATCACGTCCACCAGCGGGGTGACGTTGATCTCGGAGAGAACTTCGTCGCTGTCTTGTGTGGAGAAGGCCATGTCAGGACGCCTCCTTCACTTTCTGGGCGGCGCCCTGCTTGCCGGCGGCAGGGTTGACGATGACCTTGAAGGCGCTCTTCTGGGCCAGGCTGTAGAAGTCGTGGGCGAAGTCGTCGAGGTCGGCGGCGGTCAGCTTGAGGCTGCGCAGGAAATAGTTGTAGACCAGTACCGCGGGCACCGCGACGGCGATGCCGACGCCGGTGGCGATCAGCGCCGCGCCGATGGGGCCGGCGACGGTTTCCAGGCTGGCGGAACCGGCCAGGCTGATGCCCTTGAGCGCTTCCATGATCCCCCACACGGTGCCGAACAGGCCGATGAAGGGCGAGGTGGAGCCGATGGAGGCGACCACCGCGAGGCCCGATTCCAGGGAGCGGCGCTCACGCTGGATCTGCTGGCGCAGGGCGCGCTCGAGGCGGTCCTGGTGGTTGATCGCCTGGCTCAGGTCGCCGGGCTGGCCGCCCTGCACCTGGATCGCGGCGAAACCGGCCTGGGCCACGTGGGCGACGGCACCGGCGTGGTCCTGCACCAGGTCGGCGGCGCTGTCCAGGCTGGTGGCGCTCCAGAACAGCTTCTGGAACTTGCGGTCCTGGTGCTTGAGACGGGCGAACTGGATGCCCTTGACCAGGGCCAGGCCCCAGGTGACGACCGAGAAGCCGATCAGCAGCCAGATCACGAGGTGCTCGACCGAGCCGAAGGGGTTGTTGAGTAGGTCCATGTTGCGATCCTCCAAGTGCGCCGGGGCGCGAATCTGTTCAGTTCAATTTGAAGTCGATGGGCACGCTGACCCAGCCATCCTGGGCCACGTCGCCGCGCTTGGCGGGTACGAAGGTCCAGCGTTTGACGGCCTTGATCGCCGCCTCGTCGAGCAGGTCGCGACCACTGCTCTTCTGTATCTGCACCTCGCTGGGCGAGCCGCTGGCCAGAACGTGGACCCGCAGCAGCACCGTGCCTTCCCAGCCGCGACGTTGGGCGAAGGAGGGGTACTCCGGCGCCGGGTTGCGCAGGTAGCCGGCGTTGGCCGAGGGCGGCGTGACCGGTGCCGGCGCGGGCGGAGCCGGGGGTGCCGGGGGCGCGGGCGGCGCCTCCACCTTGGGCGGCGGGGGCGGCGCCTCCACCGGCTTGGGTGCCGGCTTGGGCACGGGTTTCGGCTTCGGCTTGGGCACCGGCTTGGGCGGCGGCGGCTTGACCGCGAGCTCCTCCACCACGGGGGGCGGCGGCTCGACGACCGGAGGCGGTGGCGGCTCGGGCGGCGGCGGTTCCACCACGGGCGGTGCCGGCGTGGTGAATTCGATGGTCATGGGCGGAATCTCGGGCGGCACCTCGGGCAGCGCCGGAGTGGGCTTGTTGCTCACCCAGTAGAGAACGCCGGCATGCAGCACCAGGGCGAAGGCGCCCAGCAACAGCGCTTCGCGACGACCGAGCACACGACCGTCGCGGCCCTTGAAGCGCGACGCGCCGAGGGCATGGCGCAGCGGCACGCCGAGGTCACGCACTTCGCCAGGGCTGCGCGCTTCACGCCACAGCAGGTCGCTCGCGCTGTCGGCTTTGAGGACATTGCCCATCGGCAAGACTCCCGGTTGGAAAAAATCCGGCCTGTGCACCGGAAAGTGATCGGAGGGCAGCTGCGGAGCTGCATGAGGGCCATTCCAGAGCGGTCGGCCACGGGGAAATGATTGGTTTTGCGGCTTATCCCATAAAGTAATTTTTAATGATTCATTAATTACCTAATGGAATATAAATTTCTAAACTCCTGAAAAATAAGGATTTTTAATTTCGAATGCTTTGTAGGCATCGAAAATATGCCGGGAAGGCATTGAAAGCGGTGGGGGACGGCGATGCGGCGCACCGCTTGGCGACCGGAGCCGCCCTACAGGTTCATTCCGGCATCGCACGGATCGATCCTGCACCAGGCCCCACGCATTGGCGTCGGGCCCTTTCGCGAACGGATTGGCTTCCACAGGGGAGGCTGGCGGGGCGGAGGGATCAGAAGGGGCGGCTGCCGCTCAGGCTGATGCGCTTCATGCGGCGTTTTTCGGTGGCGGGGAAGCCGTTGCGGGCATGGAGGACGGCCTGGTTGTCCCACCAGACGATATCGCCGGCGCGCCAGGCATGGGCGTAGTGGAAGCGCGGGTTTTCCAGGTGCTCGCGCAGGCGACCGATCAGCGCCTTGCCGTATTCGGGGTCGGCGCCGGGGATTTCCACTTCCGTGTGCACGCCGAGGAACAGCAGGCGCTTGCCGCTTTCCGGGTGGGTGCGCACCAGCGGGTGCTCGGTGCCCTGGATGGCGGGGATATCCGGCGTGCGGTAGGTGACGAAGCCGCCGTTGTAGCCACCGTTCTTGAGGCGGATGAAGGGGTTGTAGGTGATCAGCCGCAGCGGGTCGATCTCGCGGCGGGTGGCCTCGTCCAGCGCGCTGTAGGCCAGGGCCAGGTTGGTGAAGCGGGTCTCGCCGCCCTTGGAGGGCACTTCCAGGGCATAGAGGAAGGAGCCGGAGGACGGCGTCGGCGTCCAGTGGTGGTCGGCGTGGGCGGGGATGGCGGTGTTGCCCAGTTCGCCGTCCTCGGTGTTGGCCACCTTGACGATCTCCGGCGCCTTGCCATCGACGCCGGAGGACAGCACCGGGATGTCCGCCGGCGGCTGGAACACCGCGCCGAAGTGGGTGGCGAAGGCCAGGTACTGGGCATCGTCCAGGTGCTGGTCGCGGAACAGCAGGATGTGGTGCTCGCGCTGGGCCTGCTTGAGGGCCAGCACCTGGGCGGGGGTGATGCGGGTGGCGTCGAAGCCGCTGACCACCGCCCCCAGGGGCGCGGCCAGGGGCGTGATGGCGAAGGGGGCGTCGTGGTGCAACGGTGCGGCGGGTTCTGCCTGGGTGTGGGTGGCCAGGGTCATGGTCGGTCTCCTGTCATGGGGTGGGATGGCTCGGCGGGCCCGCGCATCCGCGAAGGCCCGCCGCACGCCTCGCGTCAGCCCTTGCGGGTGGTGCGGCTGCGCTGGCCGTCGATGCCCACCGGCACGTCGCCGGCCAGGGTCACGCGGCGCACGATGCGCGGCTGCGTGTCGTAGTCGTCGACGGCGTAGTGCTGGGTGGAGCGGTTGTCCCAGATGGCCACGTCACCGGGCTGCCAGCGCCAGCGCACGGTGTTCTCCAGGCGCGTCACGTAGCCCTGGAGGACGGCGAAGATGTGCGCCGAGTCGGACTGGGACAGGCCCTTGAGGCGTTTGACGAAATGCCCCAGCAGCAGGCTGCGTTCGCCGCTGACGGGGTGCACGCGCACCACCGGGTGCTCGGTCTCGTAGACGGTGGAGGTGAACACCTTGCGGTACTCCTCCAGCTTTTCCACCGGCGCGTTGGGGCGCACGCCGGCGTAGTCGTATTCGTTGCTGTGGATGGCCCAGAGCTTGTCGGCCAGCTCGCGCAGTTCGCCCGGCAGGTCGGCGTAGGCGGTGGCGGTGTTGGCCCAGACGGTGTCGCCGCCGGCGGCCGGGGCCACCACGTTGCGCAGGATGGAGGCCTTGGGGTAGGCGTCGACGAAGGTCACGTCGGTGTGCCAGGAGTTGGCCCGCTGGCCTTCGGCGCCGTCGAGCTGCAGCAGGTAGCGGGTGCCTTCGCGCACCGGCACGGTGGGGTGGGCGACGGGGTCGCCGAGCAGCTTGGCGAAGGCCTCCTGGCCCTGGTCGTCGAGGTGCGTCTGCCCACGGAAGAAGATCACCTTGTGACGGACCAGGGCGGCCTGGATGGCGTCCACGGTGGCGGCGTCCAGCTCGGCGGAGAGGCTGATGCCACGGATCTCGGCGCCGATGCGCCCGGCGATGGGGTGGATGTCCAGCTGGATATCGGGCTGCTGGCTGGCCAGTGCTGCGTTGCTCATGGTGCGGTCCTCGAGTTGGGTGGGTGCTGCTGGGGGTCAGAAGTCGTAGCGCAGGGAGACGCCGGCGGTGCGCGGGGCGCCCACCGAGGCCGTGTAGGCGCCGTTCAGGTAGGCGAAGGCGCTCAGGTAGTAGTCGGTGTCGGTGGCGTTGCGCACCCAGATGGAGGCGTCCACCTGGCCGTCGCCCAGGTCGCGGCGCACGCCGGCCGAGAGGTTGACCAGGCCGTAGCCGTCGATCTTGGAAAGGTCGGAGTTGTCCAGGGTGCCTTCGGCCTCGGAACGGTACGAATAGCTGGCGGTGAGGTAGGGCTCGATGCGGTTCTCCAGCTGCCACTTGTATTCGCCGCTGAGGTTGGCGATCCATTTCGAGGCGCCGACCACGCGTTCGCCGGTGAGGTCGCAGGTGGCCGGCGCGCCGGGGGCGGAGCTCACCTCGCCGGGGCACGGGGCGTCCTTGAAGCTGAGGTAGGTGACGTCGTTGTAGGAGCCGTTGAAGTTCAGGGTCAGGCCGCGCACGGGCAGCGCGGTGGCTTCGAACTCCAGGCCGCGCGAGCGCACGCTGCCGGCGTTGGCCAGCACCTGCACGACGTTGGGGGAGCCCGGCGCCTGGTACAGGGTGGTGGCCTGGTAGCCGTGGATGCCGGTCCAGAACAGGTTCGCGTTGAGCAGCAGGCGGCGGTCGAGCAGCGTGCTCTTGAAGCCCAACTCGGCATCGTTGGCGCGCTCGGGGCCGACCAGCAGCGAGTCGGCGCCGGCCACCGGGGCCGAGCCCACGGCCAGGTTCACCCCGCCGGATTTCTCGCCATGGGCCAGGGAGGCGTAGCCCAGCAGGTCGTCGTCGAATTTGTAGGCCAGGTTCAGCAGGAAGGAGGGCGCCGCGTTGTGCAGGCCGAGGTCGCCCGAGTCATAGGCCCCCAGTTGCGCCGCGCGGATGGCGGCAGCCTGGCCGGTCACCGCCGCACCACCGACCGGTGCGAAGCGCTGCACGTTGGCGTCCTTTTCCTCGTAGGTGCCGCGCAGGCCGGCGGTGAAGTCGAGGCGGTCGGTGAGGTGCCAGGTGCCCTGGGCGAACAGCGCGTAGCTGTCGGTCTCGATCTTGCCGTTGGCCTTGGTGCTGACGTTGTTGATGGCGCCCAGGTTGGCGCCGAGCAGGAACAGGTCCGCCCGGGAGCCGTAGTCGGTGAAGGTCTTGTTGCCCAGGTTCTGGTTGAACACGTAGGCACCGACCACGTAGTCGAAGGCGCCGCCGGTGGGCGAGGCCAGGCGGATCTCCTGGGAGAACTGGCGGTCGTGCACTTCCACGCCGGTGTTGAGCAGCGCCGGCACGTTGAGGCTCTCGTCGTTGGCCGGGGTGAAGTGCCAGTAGCGGTAGGCGCTGATGGAGGTCAGCTTGTAGCCGCCGGCGAGGCTCCAGTTAGCCTCCACCGAGCTGCCGCCCTGGTGCACGCTGACGTTCTGGCGGCCGTCGATGTTGACCTTCCTGTCGTCCGGGTCGCGCACCGGCGAGGCACCTGCCAGGGCCGCGCGCTGCCAGTAACGGGCCGGCGCGCCGTAGACGACCATGGTGCCGGTGCTCGAATCCTCCTCGTTGTAGTCGTTGATCCAGCGCAGGCTGAAGTCCTCGTTGGGCTCGAAGAGGAACTGCCCGCGCACGCCCTGGCGTGCACCGCCGTTGAGGTCGTTGCCGTCGTGGATGTTCTTGATGAAGCCGTCGTCACGGGTGCGGTAGGCCGACAGGCGCGCGGCGAGGGTTTCGGTGAGGGCGCCGTTGACCGTGCCCTTGGCCTGGAAGTAGCCGTCCTGGCCGCCGGAAACCTCCACCGTGCGCTCGGGGCTGAAGGTGGGTGCGCGGGTGCTGATATTGAGCACGCCGGCGGTGGTGTTCTTGCCGAACAGCGTGCCCTGGGGGCCACGCAGCAGTTCCAGCTGCTCGATGTCCAGCAGGTCGAACACCGCCATGCCCGGGCGACCGAGATAGACGTTGTCGAGGTAGACCCCGGCGCTGCCTTCGAGGCCGTCGCTCGCCGGGTTGTTGCCGATGCCGCGCACCGCGACGCTGGACTGGCGGGCATGGATGAAGGCGACGTTGACGCTGGGCAGCACCTGCTGCAGGTCCTGCACCTTGTAGATGCGCTGGGTCTCCAGGGCGCTGCCGCTGAGGGTGGTGATGGGCGTGGGCACGTCCTGCACGTCTTCCTCGCGGCGGCGGGCGGTGACGGTGACCTTCTGCAGGGCGACATCCTTGTCCACTTGCTGCTCGGTGTTGCCCTCGGCGGCCCAGGCGCTACCGGCGCCAAGGGCCAGCAGCAGGGTCAGTGCATAGTCCACGGCGGCCAGGCGCTGCAGCGCCAGCGGTCGGGCGAGGGGCGAGGGGAAGGCGGTACGGCGTTGGCACATGGGGCGATCCTTGTTCGGGGCCCGGCTTTTTCCGGGCGGAGCGGGCCCGCATCGCACGCAGGGCGACGGTCGGGGCGGCGTGTGTTCGGGGGAGCGTCAGGCGGCTTGGATGGCCGCCGGGCTCAGGGTCCGGCTGTCAGCGACAGGCGCACATGAGCGGCGCGAGGAGCCGGGTCATGGCGAGGGCGGGAAATCGTGCTGGCGTGGTCATCGGGTATCCCCCTTCGGGCTGGGCCATATACTTATTCCTTTTTAATCTTATTTATCTAAACAAGCTTCGTTGACGGAATAAGAGCCTGCATTTAAAACCAGCACCCAGATGGGGGCAAATGCCTTCGACCTATATTTTCGATGCCGGTAAAGCATGATGGACCTGCGCCAACTCCGTTATTTCATCGCCCTCGTGGAACACCGCAGCTTCGTCCGCGCGGCCGATGCCATGGGCATCACCCAGCCGGCCTTCAGCCGCAGCATCCAGGGCCTGGAGCAGGCCTTCGGCTGCCAGTTGGTCGACCGGGGCAACAAGGACCTGCGCCCCACGCCGGAAGGCCAGGTGGTGCTGCAGCACGCCCTGCGCCTGGTGCAGGGGGCGAGCAACCTGGCTCGGGAGATCGACCAGATGACCAAGCTGGATGCCGGCGAGCTGCACTTCGGTTGCGGCCCGGCGCCGGCGGCCAAGCTGGTGCCCGACGCCCTGGCCGAGTTCATCGCCCGCCATCCGCGCATCAACACCCGTTTCGAAGTGAACAACTGGGAAACCCTGGGCCGCCTGCTGGCCCGCGACGAGATCGAGTTCTTCATCGCCGACATACGCCAGTTCGAGATCGACCCCAACTTCCAGACCCGCGAACTGACTCCGCGCAACGGGCGTTTCTTCTGCCGTCGGGGGCACCCGTTGCTGGCCAAGGAAAGCCTCTCCACCAACGACATGTTCGACTACCCGCTGGCCGCCACGCGGCTGCCGGCGGGCATCCGCAAGCTGCTGGCAGGCTTCAGCGGCAAGGCCGACTTCACCCTCAACCTGGAATGCGAGCATGTGCCCGCGCTGATGCAGGTGGTGCGCCGCACCGACGCCATTGGCGTGGGCATGCTGGAGACCCTGGCACCGCTGCTGGAGAGCGGCGAGCTGGAGCTGCTGCGCTTTCGCAACCTGCCGGAGAACCTGGAAAGCCTCTCCGCCCGCTGCGGCATCGTCACCCGCACCGGCTACCGCCTCTCCCCGGCGGCGCGCGCGCTGATCGAAATCGTCGTCGAACTGGACGGCGCCGAGGCCGCGCAAGCCCGGCGCATCGCCTGACAGCCCCTCGGCGAGGCACGGTGCACATCGGTCCACCCTCGAGGCCACCCGCGACTCCGCCGGCTCTTCTGTAGGGGCGAATTCATTCACCCAGGTCGCACGCAGCGGGCCGGACAGCATGGGTTTCGCTGCGCTCTACCCATCCTACGGGCTGGCTCTTCTGTGGGAGCGACTTCATTCGCGAAAAGGCACGAGGTATCCCGGAATCTAGGGTGCACCACGCTTCATCGGTCCACCATCGGGGCCACTCGCAACTCCGCTGGTGGACGTGAAGAGCGACGTTCAACCTACGCACGGTTCAAGCTTCTCTGTAGGGGCGACTTCAGTCGCCCGGACGGCTCAGCGCGATGCCTGCACCGGCTCCTTCAGCGCCGCATCGAGGAAGCGCGGCTCGACCCAGTCGCTCACCTGGAAGGGTTTGCGGATCAGCCGCTGTTCGGCGGCGAAGTCGACGCCCTTCTGCAGGCGGGCGAGGAAGGCGGGGTCCAGCTGCGGGTCGAAGATGTCCTTGAAGCTGTCGTCCTTGAGGTCGGTGCCGAGGATCACCGGCGGGTAGCTGGCCAGGCGCGAGACCAGCTCGACGTAGGCCTGCTTGTGGTCTTCGTCGCGCAGCCAGGTCACCGCCTGCTGCTGGGCCTTGACCAGGCGCGCGGTGACCTCGGGGTAGTCGCGGACGAAGGCGCCCGTGCCTACCAGCACCGCCTGTGTGCTGCCGGCGCCGCCCAGGTCGCGGGTGCTGAGCGGCAGTTCGGCGAGGCCCTTCTCACGCAGGGCGATGAGCCCGGCCAGGCCCCAGGAGGCATCCACCTGCTTGGCCGCGAGGGCGGCGTTGGCGGCGTTGAAGTCGAGGTTGATCACCTTGTAGTCGCGTTCGGACAGGCCGCGGCTGGCCAGCGCGTTGGCGAAGGACAGCTGGTTGGCGGTGCCGCGGAACACCGCGACGCGCTTGCCCTTGAGGTCTTCCAGGGTCTTGATCCCCGAGCCGGGCACCACCCCCAGGTAGCTCTTCACGTCGCGGGCGGTGGCACTGAGCAGGCGGGTGTCGAGGCCGCTGGCCTTGCCGATGATGGCGGCCAGGTCGCCGAGGTAGGCGAAGTCCACCTGGCCGTTGGCCAGGGCTTCGTTGATCACGGGACCTGCGCCCTTGAAGAAGCGCCACTGGATCTCGATGCCGTCCTTGGCGAATTCCTGTTCGAGGATCTGCCGGCTGCGCAGCACGTCCACCACGCCACCGCCGCTGTGTTCGCTGCCGGCGCTGAGGTCGGGCACGGCGATGCGGATTTCCTTGGGTGCCTCGGCCGCCTGGGCGAGCAGCGGAGCCGCGCCGAGCACGCCCGCCAGCAGAGTGGGGACGAAGAGCCCGAGGACACTGTTGATCAGGGTTTTCATGGATGGGCGCTCCTGCGCGAGGGTTCGGTGAGAGCGCCAGATAGGCACAGGAGGAAATCGAAATTAAATACTAAAAATTCATTTTTTTAATGACTGAAACGCATAAATCAGGACCACAGCGGCTTCCAGCGCGCTATGCAGGAAATGCATAAAAAATATTCGGCAAAGGCATTTGCCGCTCTCCGGCCCCTTCCCTATCTAATGACGCCTCTTATCCATAAATAAATGGATTTTCAGATTTTATATTCCACACGGAAATAACGTTAGAGCCCTGGCGCCGGGAGACACCGATGAGCAAGATCCAGACGCTGCCGAGCCTGCGGCCTCCCGCCCGGCTCCATCTGCCGGCCATCGGCGCCGGCATCCTCGACCGGGCCCTGCCCTGGCTGCTGCCTATCGGGCTGTTCCTGCTCTGGTGGCTGGCCGCCAGGCACCACTGGATGTCCGAGCAGATCCTCCCCGCCCCCGCCCTGGTAGGGCAGAGCGCATTGGAATTCGGTTCCGGCGAACTCTGGGGGCACCTGTGGATAAGCTTGCAGCGCCTCGGCATCGGCCTGCTCGCCGGTGTCGCCGGCGGGGTGCTGCTCGGTGCCTGGCTGGGCCTGTCGCGCCGGGCCGAGGCGCTGGTCTACCCGAGTTTCGTGGCCCTGGCGCAGATCCCGACCCTGGCCTGGATTCCACTGTTCATGCTGTTCTTCGGCATCGGCGAAACCCTCAAGCTGGTGGTGCTGGTGAAGGCCGTGGTGGTGCCGGTGACCCTGCATACCCTGGTTGGCGTGCGTGACGCCCAGCCGCGCCTGCGCGAGGCGGCGGCGGTGCTGCGCCTGCCACCGCACCTTCTGGCCTGGCGCCTGGTGCTGCCGGCCGCCCTGCCCGCCTTCATGGCCGGGTTGCGCCTGGCCCTGGCCACCGGCTGGACCTCGCTGCTGGCGGTGGAGCTGCTGGCCTCCAGCGAGGGCATCGGCTACCTGATGGTCTGGGGCCGCCAGCTGTTCATGCTCGACCTGGTGTTCGTCTGCATCCTGGTGATCGGCCTGGTGGGCGCACTGATGGATCGCGGCATCAACCGCCTCGATTCGCTGCTGTTGTTCTGGCCCCACCCGGCCACCGCCGAGCGCCCGCGCGGTCCGCGCCTGCATGGCTGGCAACGGCTGCAGGCGGCCCTGCTGCCCCTGGCGCTGCTGGCCCTGTGGCAGGCCAGCAGCGCCCTGGCCTGGGTCGACGCCAATATCCTCGCCTCCCCGCTCGATGTGTTGCGCGCCCTGCACCAGGGGCTGCTGGATGGCAGCCTGCCGAAGGCCATGGGCGCCAGCCTCGAGCGCACCGTGGCAGGCCTGGCGCTGGGCGGCGGCGCGGGGTTGGCGCTGGGCCTGCTGCTGGGGCTCTCGAACCGCGCCGAGCGCATCGCCGGGCCCAGCCTCTCGGCCCTGCGCCAGGTGGCGATCTTCGCCTGGGTGCCGCTGCTCACCGCCTGGTTCGGCCTCGGCGAGGCGGCCAAGCTGGCCTTCGTCGCCCTGGCCGCCTTCTTCCCCCTGTTCATCGCCACCCAGCGCGGCGTCGCCGGCCTCTCGCCGCAGCTCGGCGAGGCGGCGCGGGTGATGCGCCTCGGCCTGGGCAAGCGCCTGCGCCTGCTGGTGCTGCCGGGCGCCGCACCGGCCATCTTCGCCGGCCTGCGCCTGGCGCTGATCTACGCCTGGCTGGGCACCATCGGTGCCGAGTACTTCATGCCTTCGGACGGCGGCATCGCCAGCTACATGCTCGGCGCGCAGCAGCTGTTCCGCATGGACCAGGTGATGGCTGCCATGGTCCTGGTGGGCCTGGTCGGCGCCCTGCTGGGCAACCTCGGACAACGCATCGAAGCGCGCGCGACGCGCTGGAGAACCGCATGAACGCCTTCAACCGCAACGCCGTGGAGGCGGCCAACCAGCCCCTGTCGCCCCCGCCCACCGTGAGCTTCGCCGGGGTCGGCAAGGTCTTCGAGGTGGATGGCCAGGATTTCCAGGCCATCCAGGACTTCAGCCTGGATATCGAGGAGGGCGAGTTCATCGCCATCGTCGGCTCCAGCGGCTGCGGCAAATCCACCCTGCTGCGCCTGCTGGTGGGCCTGGACACCGCCTTCGACGGCCGCATCGAGGTGGACGGCCAGCCGGTGCGCGGCATCGGTGGCGAACGCGGCATCGTGTTCCAGGAGCACCGCCTGTTCCCCTGGCTGACGGTGGCGCAGAACATCGGCCTGGGCCTGGTCAACGAGAAACTGGAACAGGGCGAGCGCGCCCGGCGCATCCACCAGTTCGTGCAGCTGGTGGGGCTGGGCGGCTTCGAGGGGGCCTACCCGCACCAGCTCTCCGGCGGCATGGCCCAGCGCGTGGCCATCGCCCGGGGGCTGGTGGCGAGCCCGCGCATCCTGCTGCTGGACGAGCCCTTCGGCGCCCTCGATGCGCTGACCCGCCAGCAGATGCAGGACGAGCTGCTGGCCATCCGCGCGCGCCAGCGCATCACCACCCTGCTGGTCACCCACGACGCCGAGGAGGCCATCTACCTGGCCGACCGCGTGGTGGTGATGGCGCCCCGCCCCGGGCGCATCAAGCAGGTGGTGCCGATCGACCTGCCGCGCCCGCGCCAGCGCACCGGCCATGACTTCCACCAGGTGCGCGAGGCGCTGCTGCACCAGCTCACCGGCGATGGCGACTACCGCCCGCCGCAGCCGCCCCGGCTGGCCGACCTGCCGTTCGAATCCATCGCCCTCTGACCCTGGAGCCTCCATGAGCAAACGCCCGAACTTCCTGATCATCGTCGCCGACGACCTGGGCTTCTCCGACCTGGGCGCCTTCGGCGGCGAGATCGCCACGCCGAACCTGGACCGCCTGGCCTTCGACGGCCTGCGCCTGACCGACTTCCACACCGCGCCCACCTGCTCGCCGACGCGCTCGATGCTGCTCACCGGCACCGACCACCACATCGCCGGCATCGGCACCATGGCCGAGGCGCTGACGCCGGAGCTGATCGGCAAGCCGGGCTACGAGGGCTACCTCAACGAGCGTGTGGTGGCACTGCCGGAGCTGCTGCGCGAGGCGGGCTACCAGACGCTGATGTCCGGCAAGTGGCACCTGGGCCTGACCGCCGAGCGGGCGCCCCATGCGCGGGGCTTCGAGCGCTCCTTCTCGCTGCTGCCGGGGGCGGCCAACCACTATGGCTACGAGCCACCCTACGACGAGACCACGCCGGGCATCCTCAAGGCGACGCCAGCGCTGTATGTGGAAGACGACCGCTTCATCGAGCAACTGCCGGAGGGTTTCTATTCCTCCGACGCCTTCGCCGACCGGCTGATCCAGTACCTGAAGGAGCGCGACCAGAGCCGCCCGTTCTTCGCCTACCTGCCCTTCTCGGCGCCGCACTGGCCGCTGCAGGCGCCGGCCGAGGTTGTGGATAACTACCGGGGCCGCTACGACGCCGGGCCCGAGGCGCTGCGCCTGGAACGCCTGGAGAAGCTCAAGGCGCTGGGCCTGGTGGCGGCGGATGTGGAAGCGCACCCGGTGCGGGCGATCAGCGCCGAATGGGACGCGCTGAGCGAGGCGGAACGCCAGGTGTCGGCGCGGACCATGGAGGTCTATGCGGCGATGGTGGAGCGCATGGACTGGAACATCGGCCGGGTACTGGACTACCTGCGCCAGCAGGGCCTGGAGGACGATACCTTCATCCTCTTCATGTCCGACAACGGCGCCGAGGGCGCGCTGCTGGAGGCCTTCCCCAAGTTCGGCCCGAACCTGAAGAGCTTCCTCGACCAGCACTACGACAACAGCCTGGAGAACATCGGCCGCGCCAACTCCTACGTGTGGTACGGGCCCCGCTGGGCCCAGGCGGCCACGGCGCCGTCGCGCCTGTACAAGGCCTTCACCACCGAGGGCGGCATCCGCGTGCCGGCGCTGGTGCGTTATCCACAGCTGCGGCGGCAGAAGCAGGTGAGCCACGCCTTCGCCACGGTGATGGACATCACCCCGACGGTGCTGGACCTGGCCGGCGTGCGCCACCCGGGCACCCGCTGGCGCGGTCGCGAGGTGGCGCCGGTGCGCGGGCGCTCCTGGCTGGGCTACCTCTCGGGCGAGACGCCCCAGGTGCACGACGGCAAGACGGCCACCGGCTGGGAGCTGTTCGGCATGCGCGCCATCCGCCAGGGGCACCTGAAGGCGGTGTACATCCCCGCGCCGGTGGGGCCGGAAACCTGGCAGCTGTACGACCTGGAGAAGGACCCGGGGGAAATCCACGACCTGGCCCAGGAGCGGCCGGAAGCGCTGGCCGGGCTGATCGCGGCCTGGCAGCGCTATGTGGACGAGACGGGGGTGATCCTCAGCGAGTCGCCGTTCCAGCCGTAGGGGCAAGCGCGGTGCGTGTGGGGGCGTAGGGTGGACCCCGCTTCACCGGTCCACCGCCGGTGCTCACCCGGGGCTCCGCTGGTGGACGTTAAAAGCGACGTCCACCCTTGGGGGCAATCGGTTACACCTGGACGATCTGGTTCTTGCCGCTGCGCTTGGCGGTGTACATGGCTTCGTCGGCGCGGGCGTAGAGCTGTTCCAGGGTGTCGCCGGGGCGCAGGGTGGTCAGGCCCTGGCTGAGGGTGACGCTGAAGATCTGGCCGGCGGCGCTGAACGACAGGCGCTGCACTTCGCGCTCCAGGCGCTCGGCCACCTGCAGGGCCTGGGCCGGGTCGCAGCCGGGGAACACGGCGGCGAATTCCTCGCCACCGATGCGCCCGAAATGGTCGACCCGCCGCAGGGCGCCGGCACCGCACTGGGCGATGCGCTGCAGCACCAGGTCACCGACCTGGTGGCCGTAGGTGTCGTTGATCTTCTTGAAGTCATCGATGTCCAGCAGCAGGAAGGCCAGGGGCCGTTCATAGCGCTCGGCGACGTCGAACTCGCGCTGGGCGCATTCGAAGAAGTGCCGACGGTTGCTGGTGCCGGTCAGCACGTCCGTGGTGGCCAGGCGCTGCAGCTCGGCCTCCAGGGTCTTCTTCTCGGTGATGTCCTCGGCGATGCCCACCACCAGGGTGCTCTGTCCGGCCTGGCCCTGGCGGCTGACGAAGCACTTGTCGCTGAGCCAGCGCACCTGGCCGTCGCCACGGATGATGCGGTACTCGCGCACCTCCACCGCGCCCTTGGTGAGCACCTCGGCGAGGCTGCGCGCGGCGTACTCGACGTCATCGGGGTAGATGCAGTTGCGCCACTCGTTGAAGTCCACCATCAGCAGCTCGGCCGGGCGGCCGAACATGCGCTCGTAGTGGGGGCTGACGTAGATGATCTTTTGCTCGTCCCAGTCGAAGGCCCAGAGCACGGCGTTGACGCTGCCCAGCAGGCTGTTGAACAGCAGTTCGCGTTCGCGCAGGCGTTCCACCTCGCCGCGGCTGTGCAGCAGTGCCAGGGTGAGCTTTTCCAGCTCGCTGGGTGTTTCCTCGAAGTTTTCCATCCGGCCCATAGCCTGCCTTCGCGTATTCGGGTCACGTTACGCCCACGACGAAGCGGTGGGCATGAGTGGCCGGCGTCAGGCATGACTCTGGTGACGAATGGCTGCAAAACGGTTGAACAGGCGGTGCAGGACGAACACCGCAAGCAGGGTGATGAATACCGCAACGCAAACCGAACTGAGCCGATAGGCCAGGCTGAACATCATGTCGTGACTCGGCGTCAGGTATTGACCGAAAACGATGGCCAAAGTTGTCAGCGCACCGAAGCCGATTCCCTGCGCACCCTCCAATACGTGCACTCGGGCACAGAAAAAGGCGGCTATCCAGTACAGCGAGGCGACGAGCGGTAGCACGTCGTAGTGATCGTAGAGCAGCAGTTGCAGCACCAGGGCGATCAGGCAGCCGAGCATGGTGCCGAGGGCGCGGATGCGTCCGGCGAAGCGGATGCCGTTCCAGTGCATGGGGAACAGCACCAGGATCGAGGCGATCTGCGCGGACAGCGAATCCTTCAGGTCGAAGGTCTGGAACAGGATGAACGACAAGGTGGCGATCGAGGCGCCGAGCAGGGCCTCGTGGCGCTGGCTGGGCAGGTCCTTGGGCACGCCCGGGCGGGCCTCGCGGGGCTCGGCGTCGGGGAAGAGGAAGAACATCAGCCAGGCGACCAGCACCGTCAGCGCGGCGGCCACCAGGTTGCTGGCCACCAGGTCGTAGAGATGGGTCTCGGGGTAGCTGGCGAAGTGCAGCTGCATGGAGAGGAACACGCAGCCCAGGGCGCCGAACATGAACAGCGGGCCGCGCGCCATGAGGCTGAAGCGCCAGAGGAAGGCGCCGAACACCAGCGGCACGATGAGCAGCGGGCGGTCGCCGAACAGGCCGTAGATCACCAGCGTCTCCAGGCTCACCAGCACCGCCTGGGCGAGGAACTGGCGGATCACATGGGCGTTGATGGTGGGCACCAGGCCCAGCAGCAGCATGGGGTAGACGCAGAAGAACGAGCCGTTGTCCCAGTCCATCAGCTTGCACACGAACAGCCCGAGGGTGCCGCCGCAGGCCAGTCGCAGGCACTGGCGCAGGCCGTTCTCGCTGAGGGCCGGGCGCTCCATCAGTAGATGTAGTGCAGCAGGCTGATGAGGCGGATCTGCACCCGGCCGAAGAACGCGGCCAGGGGCGACTCGTGGGGGTAGAGCTGCACCGTGGCCTTGGCGCCGCTGGGCAGGGGCGCTTCCGGAGGCGCATCGAGCAGCACGTGCAGGCGCTGGCGCTGGGCGTCGCGCACCCAGCGGTCGGAGGTGGCGGGTGCGGCGAGGTCGCCGTTGGCGTCCAGCTGGCCTTCCTTGACGCCCGCGTCGATGGCGCTGACCCGCGCGGCGAAGATGCGCCCGGGCAGGGCGTCGAACACCACGCTGGCGCCATCGCCCAGGCCCACGTAGCGCAGGGCCTTCTCGCGGAAATCGGCGCTGACGTCGGCCTCATCGGCGACCAGGGCGGCCACCGGGCTGCCGGCGGCGACGAAGGCGCCGGGGGACAGCTGCAGGTTGCTGAGGGTGCCGGCGCGCTCGGCGCGGACTTCGCTGTACTGCAGTTGCAGGCGCGCCTGGTCGAGGGCGTTGCGGGCCTGGCGCAGGCGCAGGTTGCCGTCGCCCGCCGCGCCGCGCTCGGCGGCCAACTGGTGGATGCGTGCGGTGGCGGCGGCCACCTTGGCGCGGGCGGCGGCGCGCTGCGACTGGGTCTGCTCGAACAACTGGCGGGAAACGTGCTGGCTGGCCACCAGCTTGCCGAGGCGCTCGGTCTCGCGCGCGAGCTCCTGCGCCGAAGCCTCGGCGGCGAGCTTGTCGGCGCGGGCGGCGGCGAGGCTGGCGTCGAGCTCGGCGTTGTCCTGGGCGGCCTGCTCCAGCGCCAGCTCGGCGGCGTTGACGGCGAGGCGGAAGGGTTCGGGGTCGAGGCGGAACAGCAACTGCCCGGCTTCGACGTGGGCGTTGTTGGTCACGGCGATGTCCAGCACCTGGCCGCTGACCCGGGGCGCCAGGCGCAGTACCGGGCGGGTCAGCTGGGCCTGGGGGGTGATGGGCATCCACAGGTCGGCCGCGAGGAAGTAGGCGAAGAGCAGCACGAAGGCCACGATGGCGCTCCGCACCCGGCGGGCGAACCTTTGGTCGGGGGTCATGGATACCTCGGCAATGCAGGGCGGATCGGCAGGGCCACGAGCCCGCAGGCGGGGCGATGGGCGGTGATCCGGGAAAACGGCAAACAGCTCAGGGCTGGCAGTATATTTACCGGCGTTTCCTGGATAATCAGCGCCCTTCGAGAATCAGCCTTGCGCGAGGAGTAACAATGGACACCCTGAACAGCATGCGCGTGTTCACCCGCGTCATCGAGACCGGCAGCTTCACCGCGGCGGCGCAGGCGCTGGATCTTTCCACCGCGCAGGTTTCCAGGCTGGTCTCGGAGCTGGAGCAGCAGTTGCAGGCGCGGCTGCTGCACCGCACCACCCGGCGCCTGGCGCTGACCGAGGTGGGTGAGCGCTACCTGCAACGCTGCCGCTCGATCCTCAACGAGGTGGACCAGGCCGCCGCCGAGGCGCGCGGCGCGCACCTCAAGCCCAGCGGCCGGCTGCGGGTGCACACCATGACCGGCCTCGGCCTGCAACACGTCACCGCGCTGGTGGCGCGCTACACCGCGCTGTACCCCGAGGTGGTGATCGACCTGACGCTGTCGCAGCGCAACCCCGACCCGCTGGAGGATGGCCAGGACGTGGTGCTGACCTTCGCCCGCGAGCTGCCGGACTCGCAGATGGTGGCGCAGTCCCTGGGGCAGATGTACAGCGTGGTCTGCGCGGCGCCCGCCTACCTGGAGCAGCATGGCGTGCCCACGGGGCCGGCGGACCTGCGCCATCACCGCTACCTGCGCCTGCTGGACCCGCTCTACCAGGACAACTGGGTGCTGCAGGACGAGGACGGCGAGTACGACGTGCTGCCGGCGGAGGCCTTCCAGGTCAACGTCGCCGAATCCCTGGCCCGCGCCGCCCAGGCGGGCATGGGTTTCTGCCTGCTGCCCTCCTTCGTCGCCTGCCAGCCGCTGCGCGAGGGCACGCTGCTGCGCCTGCTGCCGGAGCACCGCCTGCGCGAGCGCAACATCTACGCGGTGTATCCGTCACGGCGTTTCCTCGACGCCAAGACCCGGACCTGGGTGGACTTCCTCAAGGCCGAGCTGCCGCCCCTCTTCGCCCAGGACGATGCCGTGCTGGACGATCCCCGCCACTGGGCGGTGCGCACGCAATTGTTGCGTTAGAAGCAATTGTGATTCACCTGGGCCGCGGTTTTTCACCACCGGCCCGGCCCCTAAGATGGCCTCGGTTTCCAGATGCATCCCGCCGAGGATCACGCTATGCAACGCAATCTCTTTGTTACTGCCGCCTTCACCGCTTTCGCCCTGTCCTTCACCCAGTTCTCCTTCGCCGAAGAGTCGTCCGCCTTTGTTGCGCGAAATGCGCAGTATGAGCAGCGCGCCCAGGACGCCGCCCAGCAGCAGGCCGTCGCCAAGCAGGGCACCGAGCGCAAGGCCGACGCCGACCAGGACAGCTGATCGACCCGCACCTCCTCCTTACCTCCTGACGTCGATGCGATTGCTCCTTTCGACGTCTTGTTCCAGCCGCCCTCCCCCGGGCGGTTTTTTTTGGCCGAGATTCAGGTGCAGGCGTATATGGGGCGGTGCAGGCGGGAGGCTCAGGGCAGGAGCGAATTCATTCGCGAAGGAGTGTCCAGCCACTCGGAGCAGGGAGACGGCGGTGTGCCTTTCGCGGCTGAAGCCGCTCCTACAGAGGGCACGGCGCGGAGCACGGCCCAACCCCGCAGCGGTGGACCGGTGAGGCGGGGTCCACCCTGCATCGCCTGACAGCTCGTACCCGCACGGACTTCCCCGCTGGGTAGGGTGGATAGCGCTCTTCTATCCACCAAGCGGACTCGCCCCACACATCAACGCCTCGCCCCTCTCCCGTAGGAGCGAACTCAATCGCGAAGGGGCGCCAGCGGACCTCGCTGCGCTGGGCCTCGCGGGCTCGGCGCCAACCTACGGGGCCCATATGAAAAAGGCCGGCGATGGCCGGCCTTCTTCGGGGTTGCTGCGATCAGGCCGCGACGGCCGGGCGCAGCGAATAGGTCTTGAGCTGCTCGGCGAAGTCGCGCAGGGACTGGATGCCGCTGGCCTCGGCCTCGTGCACCCACTGCTTCATGGCTTCGAGCATGTCGTGGCCGTTGGCGCTGGTCTTGACCCAGATGTGCTGCAGGGCGAGACGGCGCTCGTAGATCACCTTCAGCGCCTGGCTCTGCTCCAGCATGGCGGCGATGCGTGCGTGGTGGCGCTCGTCCAGCAGGCTGGTCTCGCGGGACAGCAGGCGCTTGGCGCGACGGAACAGGTGGCGCACCGACTCGTCGGCCTTGGCCAGTTCCTGTTTCACCAGGGGCGCGATAACCAGCTTGCGGTACTGCGCCATGATCTGGAAACGGTTGTTGAGGATGGCCATGGCGGTGTCCATGTCCAGGCTGCCCTTGCCTTCCACGCGATGGGCGATGGGCGCGACGCGCTGCACCTTGGCCAGGCGCAGGAAGCTGAACAGCTTGATCCAGGCCCAGCCCAGGTCGAACTCCCACTTCTTCACCGACAGCTTGGCCGAGTTCGGATAGGTGTGATGGTTGTTGTGCAGTTCCTCGCCGCCGATGAGGATGCCCCAGGGCATCAGGTTGGTGGCGGCGTCGCGGCACTCGAAGTTGCGGTAGCCGACGGCATGGCCGAGGCCATTGATGACGCCAGCGGCCCAGACCGGTATCCACATCATCTGCACGGCCCAGATGGTGATGCCGCCGACGCCGAACAGGGCCAGGTCGATGGCCGCCATCAGGGTCACGCCACCGATGGGGTAGCGCGAATAGACGTTGCGCTCGAGCCAGTCATCCGGGCAGTTCTTGCCGTAGATGCGCAAGGTCTCCTCGTTCTCGGCCTCTTCGCGGTACAGTTCCGCACCGCGGCGCAGCACGGTGCCCAGGCCCTTGATCACCGGGCTGTGCGGGTCGTCGACGGTTTCGCACTTGGCGTGGTGCTTGCGGTGGATCGCGGTCCATTCGCGGGTGTTCATCGCAGTGGTCAGCCACAGCCAGAAACGGAAGAAATGCTTCAGCGCCGGGTGCAGTTCGAGGGAGCGATGGGCGGAATAGCGATGCAGGTAGACCGTGACGCCGACGATGGTGATGTGCGTCATCACCAGGGTGACCGCCACCAGTTGCCACAGCGACAGGTCGAGAAAACCGTAGTACCACATGGAGTGCGTAGCCTCGGGGGAAGGAAGGGCGAGGTTGTCGGACAAACACAGGCATTATCCCCATGAATTGTGAGAAAACCATCCCGTTCTTTAGATAAGAAAGAGATGAATCTCCATTCATCTATAATGCGAAACCGATCACATCCGGCACGGCACCAATCACCTATGAAACCCAAGCTCAGCGCCATGAAACTGGTGCTGCCCTATTTCCTCCTCGCCAGCGCCTGGATCCTCTTCAGCGACCACCTGCTTCAGGTGCTGAGCCTGGATGGCAGCCGCCTGAATGCGCTGCAGTCCGCCAAGGGCATGCTCTTCGTGGTGGTCACCAGCGGCCTGCTGTACCTGCTGGTGTGCCTGCACATGCGCCGCCTGCGCGCCTACCTGCAGGCACGCCGCGAGCAGGAGAGCAGCCTGCGCCAGGCCGCCGCCGTGTTCGATGCCACCCAGGAAGGGGTCCTGGTCACCGACGCCGAGCAGCACATCGTCCACGTCAACCGCGCCTTCGCCCGCATCACCGGCTTCGAGGAGCGCGAGGTGCTGGGACAGACGCCGGTGCTGTTCAAGTCAGGTCGCCACGACGAGGCGTTCTACCAGTCGATGTGGAACGCACTGAAGAACCGCCACGCCTGGAGCGGCGAGGTGTGGAACCGACGGCGCAACGGCGAGGTATACCCGCTGTGGCAGAACATCCGCGCCATCCACGACGAGGAAGGCGTGCTGACCCACTACGTGGCGGTGTTCTCCGACGTCAGCGCCATCAAGCGCTCGCAGAACGAGCTGGACTACCTGGCCCACCACGATCCGCTGACCAACCTGCCCAACCGCCTGCTGTTCACCGAGCGCGTCGAGCACGCCCTGGAGCGCGCGCGCCGGGATGGCCGCGAAGGCATCGTCATCCTCCTCGACCTCGACCACTTCAAGCACATCAACGAAAGCCTCGGCCACAACCACGGCGATCTGCTGCTCAAGGCGGTGGGCGAGCGCCTGGCCACGCTGATGGCCGGCGGCATGACCCTTGCGCGCCTGGGCGGCGACGAGTTCGGCCTGCTCTGCGAGGATTTCAGCCCGGAGCAGGCCACCGACCTCGCCGGGCGCATCCAGCAATGCCTGGCCGCCCCCTTCCACCTGTCGACGCAGAACCTCTTCATCAGCGCCAGCCTGGGCATCAGCACCTTCCCCGGCGCCGCCGAGAACGTCGAGCAGGTGCTGCGCAACACCGACTCGGCGCTGTTCAAGGCCAAGAGCGTGGGCCGCGAGACCTTCGCCTTCTACAGCCAGGAACTGACCGAGCAGGCACGCCAGCGCGTCGAGCTGGTCACCGCGCTGCGCCAGGGCCTGGAGCAGGACGAGCTGCGCCTGGTGTTCCAGCCCATCCACGACCTGAACGACGGCCACCTGATCGGCGTCGAAACCCTGGTTCGCTGGCAGCACCCACAGCGCGGCCTGGTGCCGCCGGCGGAATTCCTGCCGGTGGCCGAGGAAAGCGGCCTGATCGGTGCCATCGACGCCTGGGTGCTGGAACGTGCCTGCCGGCAGATGCGCGACTGGACCGAGCGCGGCCTGCAGCTGTCGTTCATTGCGGTGAACGTCTCCTGCCGCCTGTTCAGCCGTGGCGAACTGGACACCCGCGTCGCCCGCGTACTCGCCGACACCGGCCTGGAGCCGGGTCGCCTGGAACTGGAGATCACCGAGAGCGCGGTGATGGAGGACCCGGACACCGCCCTGGAACTGCTCGACCGCCTGTGCAAGCTCGGTGTGCGCCTGTCCATTGACGACTTCGGCACCGGCTACTCGTCCCTGCAGCGCCTCAAGCGCCTGCCGGTGCACAAACTGAAGATCGACCAGAGTTTCGTGAAGAACCTGCCCGACGATCGCGACGACATCGCCATCGCCAAGGCCGTCACCGCCCTGGGTCACAGCCTGGGGCTGCAGGTGTTGGCCGAGGGCATCGAGGACCAGCGCCAGGCCGACTTCCTCCGTACCCTCGGCTGCGACCATGGCCAGGGCTACCTGTTCAGCCGCCCACAATCGGCGCAGCAGCTGGAGCAGATGTGGCAGCTCATCCCTCCCACCGGCACCAGCCCGCAACAGATCAGCCTCCTCTGACCCTCTCCCGGTGGGCCCGCGCCCACCCGGCATCAAGGCTGCCAAGCGCCCGGGCCCGCCGTTGCGCTTGCGCCTGATCCAATAAAACCAACGGTTATATAAAAATTCTTAAACAGTATTTTTAAGAATATTCGTGCCCTGATTAAGATGCGCCCACGCCACGCGAAAACCCTGACCACCGACGCGGGCACCCCATCCAAGGAGCACGAACATGAGCGCAACACTCCGCAGCCTCGAAGGCCAGGACGAAGCCAGCATCCTGCGTGAAATACAGAGCGCCCTGCACGGCCTGCGTTTCGGTGCCGTAGAGATCACCGTCCACAACGGTCAGGTGGTGCAGATCGAGCGCAAGGAAAAATTCCGCCTGCAACCACCCGCCGGCAAGAACAGCTGACCCGAACACCCGACCGGGTCGCCGGAGGGGTCAACCCGAGACGCGAACCGAGTCGACTGCGACGGGCGCCGTGAACGCCCGTCGTGCCTGAAAGACAAACCAGCCAACACCATAAGAACCCGGAATTCAGGAGCTCCATCCATGTCGATTCGCCGCTTCGCCCTGGCCACCCTGGCCAGCGCCCTGCTCACCACCCTGGTCGCCGGCCCCGTCGCCGCCGCCACCGAGCTGCTCAACGTCTCCTACGACCCGACCCGCGAGCTGTACCAGGAGTACAACGCCGCCTTCATCAAGCACTGGAAGGCCCAGGGCGGCGACGACCTCAAGGTCCAGCAGTCCCACGGTGGCTCCGGCAAGCAGGCGCGTGCCGTGATCGACGGCCTCAAGGCCGACGTGGTGACCCTGGCGCTGGCCGGCGACATCGACGAGCTGCAGAAGCTCGGCAAGCTGATCCCCGAGAACTGGCAGGCGCGCCTGCCGGACAACAGCACCCCCTACACCTCGACCATCGTGTTCCTGGTACGCAAGGGCAACCCCAAGGGCATCAAGGACTGGGGCGACCTGACCAAGGAAGGCGTGGAAGTCATCACCCCGAACCCGAAGACCTCCGGCGGCGCCCGCTGGAACTTCCTGGCCGCCTGGGCCTGGGCCAAGAAGCAGTACGGCAGCGATGCCAAGGCACAGGAATACGTGCAGGCGCTGTACAAGCACGTTCCGGTTCTCGACACTGGCGCCCGCGGTTCGACCATCACCTTCGTCAACAACAACATTGGCGACGTGCTGCTGGCCTGGGAAAATGAGGCCTTCCTGGCACTCAAGGAACAGGGTGGCGAGAACTTCGAGATCGTCGCGCCGAGCCTGTCGATCCTCGCCGAGCCGCCGGTTTCCGTGGTCGACAAGAACGTCGACAAGAAAGGCACCCGCAAGGTCGCCGAAGCCTACCTGCAGTACCTGTACAGCGAGGAAGGCCAGCGCATCGCCGCGAAGAACTTCTACCGTCCCCGTGACGCGAAGGTCGCCGCCGAGTTCGCCAAGCAGTTCCCGAAACTGGACCTGGTGACCGTCGACAAGGACTTCAACGGCTGGAAGGAAGCGCAACCGAAGTTCTTCAACGACGGCGGCATCTTCGACCAGATCTACCAGGCGCAATAAGCCGAAGCTGCAAGCTGCAAGCTGCAAGCTGCAAGAAAATGGGTGGGGCGCAGGCCCTGCCCGGACAAGGGGAAGCGCGAGCTTCCCTTTGCCGTGCCCGGGCCGGTGATATTCCGGTGGCGGGCTTGAGCGTTCCAACGCAGAAAAAGGACAGATGATGTCTCGACGTATCTCCCCGGTCATACCCGGCTTCGGGCTGACTCTGGGGTACACCCTGGTGTATCTCAGCCTGTTGGTGCTGATTCCCCTGGGCGCCATGTTCCTCAGGACCTTCGACCTAACCTGGGTGCAGTTCTGGAACATCATCAGCGCACCCCGCGTACTCGCCGCACTCAAGCTCAGCTTCGGCACCGCGCTCGCCGCCGCCGTGCTCAATGGCCTGATCGGCACCCTGCTGGCGTGGGTGCTGGTGCGCTACGACTTCCCCGGCCGCAAGATCATCGACGCGATGATCGACCTGCCCTTCGCCCTGCCCACCGCCGTGGCCGGCATCGCGCTCACCGCGCTGTACGCGCCGGCCGGCCTGGTCGGCCAGTTCGCCACGGACCTGGGCTTCAAGATCGCCTACACCCCGTTGGGCATCACCCTGGCGCTGACCTTCGTCACCCTGCCCTTCGTGGTGCGCACGGTGCAGCCGGTGCTGGCCGACATCCCCCGCGAGGTGGAAGAGGCCGCCGCCTGCCTGGGCGCCAGGCCGCTGCAGGTGTTCCGCCACATCCTCCTGCCGGCGCTGCTGCCCGCCTGGCTCACCGGCTTCGCCCTGGCCTTCGCCCGGGGCGTGGGCGAGTACGGCTCGGTGATCTTCATCGCCGGCAACATGCCGATGAAGACCGAGATCCTGCCGCTCCTGATCATGGTCAAGCTCGACCAGTACGACTACACCGGCGCCACCGCCATCGGCGTGCTGATGCTGGTGGTCTCCTTCATCCTGCTGCTGCTGATCAACCTGCTGCAGCGCCGCATCGAAACCCCCTGAGGAGGCCGTCGTCATGAGTAGTGCAACCCTGACTGCCGCCGCCTCCGCCAACGCTGCCCGCCGGGGCAACGCCTGGGGTCGCCGTGCGCTGATCGTCGCCGCCTGGCTGGTGTTCGGCCTGTTCCTGCTGCTGCCGCTGTACATCGTGCTGAGCGAAGCACTGAAGCAGGGCTTCGGCACCTTCTTCACCGCCATCTTCGAGCCCGATGCGCTCTCCGCGCTGAAGCTGACGGTGATCGCCGTCGCCATCTCGGTGCCGCTGAACCTGGTGTTCGGCGTGGCCGCCGCCTGGTGCGTGAGCAAGTTCGAGTTCCGCGGCAAGAGCATCCTGGTCACCCTGATCGACCTGCCCTTCTCCGTCTCCCCGGTGATCGCCGGCCTGATCTACGTGCTGCTGTTCGGCGCCCAGGGCTACTTCGGCGGGTGGCTGAGCGAGCATGACATCCAGATCGTCTTCGCCATCCCCGGCATCGTCCTGGCCACCATCTTCGTCACCGTGCCCTTCGTCGCCCGCGAGCTGATCCCGCTGATGCAGGAACAGGGCACCCAGGAGGAAGAGGCCGCGCGCCTGCTCGGCGCCAACGGCTGGCAGATGTTCTGGCACGTGACCCTGCCCAACATCAAATGGGGCCTGATCTACGGCGTGGTGCTGTGCACCGCGCGCGCCATGGGCGAGTTCGGCGCGGTGTCGGTGGTCTCCGGCCACATCCGCGGCGTCACCAATACCCTGCCGCTGCATGTCGAGATCCTCTACAACGAGTACAACCACGTCGCCGCCTTCAGCGTCGCCAGCCTGCTGCTGATCCTCGCGCTGGTCATCCTGCTGCTCAAGCAGTGGAGCGAGGCCCGCCTGTCCCGTCTTAAATCCAGCGCTGATGAGGAGTGAGTCATGAGCATCGAAATCCGTAACGTCAGCAAGAACTTCAACGCCTTCAAGGCGCTCAACGACATCAACCTGGATATCCACAGCGGCGAGCTGGTGGCCCTGCTCGGCCCGTCCGGCTGCGGCAAGACCACCCTGCTGCGCATCATCGCCGGCCTGGAGACCCCGGACGCCGGCAACATCGTGTTCCACGGCGAGGACGTCTCGCAGCACGACGTGCGCGATCGCAACGTCGGCTTCGTGTTCCAGCACTACGCCCTGTTCCGCCACATGAGCGTGTTCGACAACGTCGCCTTCGGCCTGCGCATGAAGCCCAAGGGCGAACGCCCGAGCGAGCCGGAGATCGCCGAGAAGGTCCACGAGCTGCTCAACATGGTGCAGCTGGACTGGCTCTCCGACCGCTACCCGGAGCAGCTCTCCGGCGGCCAGCGCCAGCGCATCGCCCTGGCCCGCGCCCTGGCGGTAAAGCCCAAGATCCTGCTGCTGGACGAGCCCTTCGGCGCCCTCGACGCCAAGGTGCGCAAGGAGCTGCGCCGCTGGCTGGCGCGCCTGCACGAGGAGATCAACCTGACCTCCGTGTTCGTCACCCACGACCAGGAAGAAGCCATGGAAGTGGCCGACCGCATCGTGGTCATGAACAAGGGCGTGATCGAGCAGATCGGCTCCCCGGGCGAGGTCTACGAGAAGCCGGCGAGCCCCTTCGTCTACCACTTCCTCGGCGACTCCAACCGCCTGCAGCTGGGCGATGACCGCCACGTGCTGTTCCGTCCCCACGAAGTCTCGCTGTCCAAGGAGGCCGAGGACGAGCACCAGGCCGCAGAAGTCCGCGACATCCGCCCCCTCGGCGCCATCACCCGGGTGACCCTGAAGGTGGACGGCCAGGACGAGCTGATCGAAGCCGAAGTGGTCAAGGACCACGACAGCCTGGTCGGCCTCGCCCGTGGCGAGACCCTCTACTTCAAGCCCAAGGCCTGGCAGCCCGTCGCCCACGGCTGATCGCCGCGCTGCAACGAACAAGCCCCTCCTGCGAGGGGCTTTGTCATGGGCGCAGATGTAGGTTGGGCCGAAGCATGAGGCCCAACGCAACGGACCCGACCCCGGCACCGTTGGGCCTCGCAAGCTCGGCGCCAACCTATGACCCCGCCCTCTGGTGGGAGCGAATTCATTCGCGAAAAAGGCAGGATGCCCAAGTTATCCACAGACCGCTTCGGCCGAGCGCTTGAGCCCGAGGAACTGCAGCTCGGCGAACAGCACCACCGCCAGCGCCTGGGCGATCACGAAGGCCTGGCCCAGCAGGGTCGGCTGCACCCAGCCGCCGGCCAGCAGCAGGACGCTGTCCACCACCCAGACGGCATTGACCGCGATCACCGCCCACACCGCGCGACGGTCGAGGGTGTCGCGACGGGCGAGCCACAGCAGCACGGCGCACCAGGGCAGCATCGACAGGCCGGCGCCGGTGAGCAGCGTGGCAGGCAGGTCCAGCAGGGCGGACAGCGGGCCGGCGCCCAGGGTCATCAGCAGGCCGGCGGCGCCGCTGACCAGGGCATCGAGTTGCAGGGCGCGGCGCAGCAGGGGGGGGAGGGTTGCACGGTGGTCATGGCGTATCTCCTGGACAAGACGGCCCGGCGGTTGCCGGTGCCTGGTCGCCAGGATTCGCCGAACGGAGAATCGCGTCGATTACCTGCCAGGTAATGGCCGGGCCTCACCGGCTCGACTATCGTCGCTGCCATGAACGCACCCACCCACCCCGTCGGCGCCCTGTTGCGCCAGTGGCGCCAGCGCCGCCGCCTCAGCCAGCTCGACCTCGCCTGCGACGCGGAGATCTCCACGCGCCACCTGAGCTTCGTCGAGACCGGGCGCGCCCGGCCCAGCCGCGAGATGCTCCTGCACCTGGCCGAGCAGCTGGACATCCCCCTGCGCGAACGCAACCGCCTGCTGGCCGCTGCCGGCTACGCACCGCTGTTCCCCCAGCGCACCCTGGACGACCCGGCCCTGGCCGGAGCGCGCCAGGCCATCGAACAGCTGCTCAAGGCCCACGAACCGAACCCGGCGCTGGCCATCGACCGCCATTGGAACCTGCTGGCGGCCAACGACGCGGTGCTGGCGCTGATCGCCGGCGTCGCCCCTGCCCTGCTCGGCCCGCCACTCAACGTGCTGCGCCTGACCCTGCATCCGCAGGGCCTGGCGCCGCGCATCGCCAACCTCGGCCAGTGGCGCGCCCACCTGCTGGAGCGCCTTCGGCACGACATCGAAGTGAGCGGTGATGAGGAGTTGCAGACCCTGTACGACGAACTCACCGCCTACCCGGCCCCGGCCGCGCCCGATGCCCTGGTCGCCGACGGCGTACTGGTGCCGCTGCAGCTGGACACGCCGCTGGGGGTGATCAGCTTCATCAGCACCATCACGGTGTTCGGCACCCCGGTGGACGTGACCCTTTCGGAGCTGGCCCTGGAGACCCTGTTCCCCGCCGACCCGGAGAGCGCCGAACGGCTGAAGCAGATCCTCCGGATGGGATGATTTATCGCCCGACCGTCATAAATCACTCTTTCGGGTAATACCCTCCAGGGCCCGGCGCAGTAGGCTGGGCGCGCACCGATTGGTGCCCACACAACCCATCGCTTTGTCTGCTCACAACAACAACAAAAGGAGCACGCCGGGATGCTTTCAGACGCTCTATCACGCGCTTTCATCGGATTGCTGCTGGGCCTCGCCGGGGCCGGGATGGCCCTCGCCGCCGAACTCGCGCCCATCGACCAGGTGCAGGTCCACGCCTGCCGCGCCACCAGCAGCCTGCTGCTGTTCCGCGGCGAAGGTTTCCAGGAAACCCACAAGACCCGCTTCGATGCCGACATCAAGGCACTGGATGCCGCGTTCCAGAGCGTTCCGCAACCCAGCGACGGGCTCCGGCAGAAGTACCGCGCGCTTGTTACCCAACTGCAGCAAGGTGTTTCCTACGGCCACAACGAAGAGGACGTGCCATGGCGCTTCCCCCAGGAACTGGCCAAGTCCCTGCGCGACTTCCTCATCGCCGCCCGTGCCACCCCCGGCAACACCGCCGACGGCGAACTGCCGGCCAAGGTGGAATACCTCGCCGTGCAGTACCTCAGCCGCGCCTACATCGGCACCTTCGAGATCGCCCGGGAAAGCAACGACACCTACATCGGCCAGGACGAACGCACCCTGCTGCCGGCCATCGACGCCCAGCTGCAACCGATGGACAAGAGCGATCCGGCGGTGGGCAAGCTGAAGACCCGCTGGAGCTTCCTCAAGACCGCCCTCAGCGACATGAACAGCCAGAGCAACACCCTGGTCAGCGCCTCCGGCCGGCCCTACGCGCCGATGATGGTCGACCGCCATGCCCGCTCGATGAGCGCGCAGTTGCTGGCCGCGGGCGGCTGAGGCAAAGGGGCAGCGCGGGTTATCCACAGGCGGCGGAGCCCGGCCCAACACCGTAGCGGTGGACCGGTGAAGCGCGGTCCACCCTTGTATCTCGACTAATACCTCCACAGGGGTAATAGTCCCCGACTGATCATCGGGGGAGGGGCTGGAAGTCGTGTCCACCCTTAGGCCTCGAGCCTGCAACGTAGATAGTGCTCCGCCCCTCCAC
>NZ_JBBCKP010000021.1:0-41717 GCF_037153275.1 Pseudomonas sp. USHLN015 | reverse complement strand
CTGCGCAGCGATGCGCAAGCTGCTGAACATCGCCTATGGCGTCTTGAAATCGGGCCGGCCATTTGACGCAAAACTGGCCCTTGCTCACTAGGAATCAAGACGGTATCTACACAACGGTCATGTCCGAGCCTGTGTAGGGGCGACTTTAGTCGCCAAGCGCTTCGCTCCAAAGGCTGACGGCCATGCTGTGACTGGCGCCGGGTTGCAACAGCAGGGCGTCGTCCAGCACGCGGGCGGTTTCGATGCAGAGCATGCGCTGCCAGGCGTCGTCGGCGAACTGGGAGAGACGGGCGGCCTTGTCGATCCAGGGGTTCCACACCACTGCCGAGGCGGAGTCGCTGGCTTCGATCAGCACCCGGCGCTGCCAGGCCTGGTCGCGGATGGCCAGGCGGGACGGGGTGCCCAGGTAGATGCGGTCGGTCTCGCCGGCGAAGCCGACATCGCCTTGCTGGACGCGGCGCTCCCAGCCTTCCAGGGTCTCGATGTAGTCGCAGCCGTCCAGGCCTTCCACATGGGCCTGGTGGATATCGCCGATGGCGAAGTAGCTGTGCAGCGCCTGGGTCAGGGCCAGGGGCGCGGTGCCGCGGTTGCGGGTTTCCAGTTTAAGGTGCAGGCGCTGGTCGAGGCGGATCTCCAGGCGCAGCTCGGCGTCGCCGTTCCAGCCGGGCAGGGGCGAGCGGCGGCTGTCCCAGGACAGCACCAGGCGTGCCGCGCCCTCCAGGGCCTCGACGCTTTCGAGTTCCCAGTCGAGGCTGCGCACGCCGCCGTGGGCCGGGGCCTCGCTGTCCGCCGGGTAGTGGGCCTGCACGTCCAGGGGGTTGCGCCGCAGGTCGCCGAACCAGGGCCAGCACACCGGCACGCCACCGCGCACCGACTGGCCGCGCTTGAACGCCGCCTGCTCGCTGAGCCAGATCAGCGGCTCTTCGCCGTTGCGCTGGTAGCCCAGCACCTGGGCGCCCTGCTGGGCCACCAGCAGTTCCGCGTCGGCGGTGCGCAGGCGCCAGCACGCCAGTTCGTCCATCTCGATCCGCTCGATCTGCGGAACCTTGCTTTCGCTGTTCATCCGGGGGCTCCTGGGCCTGTGGCTGCTTGCCGTCTCCATTGGGCAGGGGCGGGCCGGCGGGGTTCCCCCGAAACCGGCGAATGCGTGAGCAAAATCAGGAAGAAGGGGCGTTCGCGGCTGCGGCGCCCCTCGTGCTGCTCAGCCGCGGCGCGGCGGAACGGGGCGGGTGCGACCGCTGCCGTCGATGGCGACGAAGACGAACACCGCTTCGGTGACCTTGCGCCATTCACTGGAGAGCGGGTCGTCGCTCCATACCTCGACCAGCATCTGGATCGAACTGCGGCCGATCTCCAGTGCCTGGGTATAGAAGGAGAGCTGGGCGCCCACGGCCACCGGGACGAGGAACGCCATGCGGTCGATGGCGACGGTGGCGATGCGGCCGCCGGCGACCTTGCTGGCCATGGCCGTGCCGGCGAGGTCCATCTGCGAGACCAGCCAGCCGCCGTAGATGTCGCCGAAACCGTTGGTTTCGCGCGGTAGCGCGGTGATCTGCAAGGCCAGGTCGCCCTGGGGAGTCAGGTTTTCTTCTTCTTCGATCTCGATCATGCCTGGGGTGCCTCTGCCCCTGTGCTGCTCTGGATGGCTTCTATGGACGGGGAAGGACAAGGTGCCCTGCAAAGTTCCCCCTGCGCCCGCCGACCCACTGCATGTCGCCCGCGCGCAACAGCGCGCAGTATATAGCTCGCCGCGTCGGGCGACGACCGCCGGGTTTCGCTTTTGACCACCCATACGTCAGAGATTGTGTGCGCCCGGCGGCTTTTTGCTATTTTGCGGACCGGCCCGCCGCCAACGCAGCGGCGGGGCATGCCCTGCCTGCACTGACAAGAGACCTTCCATGTCCACCGTTACCGCCTCCGAGGCCCCCGCGCGGCCGTTGACCCGCAGCGACTACAAGACCCTCTCCCTGTCCGCCCTGGGCGGTGCCCTCGAGTTCTACGATTTCATCATCTTCGTATTCTTCGCGGCGGTGGTCGGCAAGCTGTTCTTCCCCGCCGAGATGCCCGAGTGGCTGCGCCAGTTGCAGACCTTCGGCATCTTCGCGGCCGGTTACCTGGCGCGGCCCCTGGGCGGCATCGTCATGGCGCATTTCGGCGACCTGCTGGGGCGCAAGCGCATGTTCACCCTGAGCATCTTCCTGATGGCGGTGCCGACGCTGATCATGGGCCTGCTGCCGACCTACGCGCAGATCGGCATCTGGGCGCCGCTGGCCCTGCTGTTGCTGCGGGTGATCCAGGGCGCCGCCATCGGTGGCGAGGTGCCCGGTGCCTGGGTGTTCGTCGCCGAGCACGTACCGACCCGGCACATCGGCTACGCGTGCGGCACCCTGACGTCGGGGCTGACCTTCGGCATCCTGCTGGGCTCGCTGATGGCGACCCTGATCAACACCCTCTACACCCCGGAAGAGGTGCAGGCCTGGGCCTGGCGCGTGCCCTTCCTGGTGGGTGGCGTGTTCGGCCTGTTCTCCGTCTACCTGCGCCGCTGGCTGCACGAGACGCCGGTGTTCGCCGAGTTGCAGCAGCGCAAGGCGCTGGCCGAGGAGGTGCCGCTCAAGGCTGTGCTGCGCGAGCACCGTGGCGCCATCGCCATCAGCATGCTGCTGACCTGGGTGCTGTCGGCGGGCATAGTCGTGGTCATCCTCATGACCCCCACCGTGCTGCAGACCGTGTACGGCTTCGCGGCCGCCACCGCGCTCAAGGCCAACAGCCTGGCGATCGTCTGCCTGACGGTCGGCTGCGTCGCCTCCGGTGCCATCGCCGACCGCTTCGGCGCGGGCCGTACCTTCCTGGTGGGCGGGCTGTTGCTGGCGGCCAGTTCCTGGACCTTCTACACCAGCCTCAAGGCGCACCCGGACTGGCTGTTCCCGCTCTATGCGCTGACCGGCCTGTTCGTCGGCACCATCGGCGCGGTGCCCTATGTGATGGTCAAGGCCTTCCCTCCGGTGGTGCGCTTCTCCGGCCTGTCCTTCTCCTACAACCTGGCCTACGCCATCTTCGGTGGGCTGACGCCGATGATCGTCTCGCTGCTGATGAAGTGGGACCCGCTGGGCCCGGCCTATTACGTGGCGGCGCTGTGCGGGTTGGCGATGGTCATTGGTCTGTACCTGATCGGCAAGAAGCGCTGATCAAGGGCATGGCGCTGCGGTGATGGGCGCCATGCCCCTGCAGGAGCACTTCGTGCTGGGGCATTCCCCTAGGGTGGGCTTCAGCCCACGCTGACCCCCGCTGGTGGGCTGAAGCGGAACGCCGCCCGGCCCACCCTACATGGCCGCCACGTACGGGGCATCGATGCGGTTCGCTGAGCTCACCGCATCCTACGGACCGGCTCTATGCGCTGCGGCGATGGGCGCCATGCCCCTGCAGGGAGCACTTCGCGAGCAGAGCTCGCTCCTACAGGGGTGAAGCTCGGCGGGGCTGGCCTGGCCATCACTGGGCGGTGGAGGTCACCCGCCAGACCTTGTTGCCCACGTCGTCGGTCACCAGCAGGGCGCCGCGAGCGTCGAGCATGACGTCCACCGGGCGGCCCCGGGCGTTGCCGTCGGCATCGAGGAAGCCGGTGAGCACGTCCACCGGCTGGCCATTGGGCTTGCCGTCCTTGAAGGGCACGAAGATCACCTTGTAGCCGCTGTGCGGTTCGCGGTTCCACGAGCCGTGCTGGCCGACGAACAGGCCGTTCTGGAAGTCCGCCAGCGCGCTGCCGCGGCCGAAGGCGATGCCGAGGGAGGCGGTGTGCGGGCCCAGGGCGTAGTCGGGCACCAGGGCCCTGGCGACCATATCCGGGTTGGCCGGCTCGACGCGCTCGTCGACGTGCTGGCCGTAGTAGCTCCAGGGCCAGCCGTAGAAGCCACCGTCCTTCACCGAGGTGATGTAGTCGGGCACCAGGTCGCTGCCGATCTCGTCGCGCTCGTTCACCGCCGTCCACAGTGCGCCGGTCTCCGGCTCCCAGGCCAGGCCGTTGGGGTTGCGCAGGCCGCTGGCGAACAGGCGCTTGGTGCCGCTGGCGCGGTCCACTTCCCAGATCGCCGCGCGGCCTTGCTCCATCTCCAGGCCGTTCTCGCCGACATTGCTGTTGGAGCCGACGGTGACGTAGAGCTTGGTGCCGTCGGGGCTGGCGATGACGTTCTTGGTCCAGTGGTGGTTGATGCCCGCCGGCAGGTCGGTGACCTTCTGCGGCGTGGCGTCGATGCGCGTCTGGCCTTCCTGGTAGGGCACGCGCACCAGGGCGTCGGCGTTGGCGATGTAGAAGTCCCCGCCCACCAGGGCCATGCCGAAGGGCGAGTGGAGGTTTTCCAGGAAGGGCGTCTTCAGGTCGGCCACGCCGTCGCCGTCGGTGTCGCGCAGCAGGGTGATGCGGTCGGCGCTGGGGGTGCGGGCGCCGGCCTTCTCCATGACCTTGCCGGCGATCCAGCCCTTGAGGCTGAAGCCGCCATCGGAGGCCGGGGCGTTGCTCTCGGCCACCAGCACGTCGCCATTGGGCAGCAGGTAGAGCCAGCGCGGGTGGTCCAGGCCTTCGGCGAAGGCCTTCACCTGCGTACCGGTGGTGGCGGTCGGCAGGCCGCCTTCGGCCCAGCCCTTGGCCGGGGCCACGTTCACCGTGGGCAGCAGGGTCTTGTTCGGCGGCGGCAGCCTGGGGTTGGCGCCGGTGCCGTCGCTCACCTCGAGGGTGGCCTTGTCGCCGCAGGCCGTGCAGGCGGCGAGGAGGACCGCCAGGGGCATCAGTCGTAGGGGGTGCATGGTCGTTCTCCTAGGGGTGCGGGCTCATTCAAGCAGGTTTGGACCGTCATGATGGCCATTCATCCAATTGTCATATTCGGTTCATAGAGTGTTCATACGGCCTGCAGATACTGGCCCCCGATTCATCCAACCCGATCCTTTGCTAGGAGCAAGGCATGAAACTGAAGCGTTTGATGGCGGCCCTGACTTTCGTCGCCGCCGGCGTTGCGACCGCCAGCGCGGTTGCCGCTGTCGACCCGTCCATCCCGTCCTACACCAAGACCACTGGCGTATCCGGCAACCTCTCCAGCGTCGGTTCGGACACCCTGGCCAACCTGATGACCCTGTGGGCCGAAGCCTACAAGCGCGAATACCCGAACGTGAACATCCAGATCCAGGCCGCCGGTTCCTCCACCGCGCCGCCGGCTCTGACCGAAGGCACCGCCAACCTGGGCCCGATGAGCCGCAAGATGAAGGACGTCGAGCTGCAGGCCTTCGAACAGAAGTACGGCTACAAGCCGACCGCCGTCCCGGTCGCCGTCGACGCCCTGGCGATCTTCGTGCACAAGGACAACCCCATCAAAGGCCTGACCATGCAGCAGGTCGACGCCATCTTCTCCGCCAACCGCCTGTGCGGTGGCAAGAGCAACATCAAGACCTGGGGCGAACTGGGCGTGACCGGCGACCTGGCCGAGAAGCCGATCCAGCTGTTCGGCCGCAACTCGGTATCCGGCACCTACGGCTACTTCAAGGAAGAAGCCCTGTGCAAAGGCGACTTCAAGGCCAACGTCAACGAGCAGCCGGGTTCGGCTTCCGTCGTGCAGTCCATCAGCCAGTCCCTCAACGGCATCGGCTACTCGGGCATCGGCTACAAGACGTCCAGCGTGAAGACCGTCGCCCTGGCCAAGAAGGAAGGCGGCGAGTTCGTCGAAGACAACGAGCAGAACGCCCTGAACGGCAGCTACCCGCTGTCCCGCTTCCTCTACGTCTACGTCAACAAGGCCCCGAACAAGCCTCTGGCCCCGCTGGAAGCCGAGTTCGTGAAGCTGGTCCTGTCGCAACAAGGCCAGCAGGTCGTGGTGAAGGATGGCTACATCCCGCTGCCGGCCAAGGTCGCTGAAAAAGCACTGAAGGATCTGGGCCTGTAATCCAGGACAGATGAAGGGGGCGGCCGCTTCGCAGGCCGCCCCGCAAGGACGCGACGATGGCGGGAGACCCCCGCCATGGAGGCCCGCCCCCGGCAGCATGCCCAGGGTGGGCCTCGTTGCGTCACCTCGCTGTAATCTTTCTGTCATACGAAGGCTTTAGGGTGTGCCCATGAATGACCTGGCCAGTTCCCCCATGACCTCGACGAATCCCCCCGAGCGCATCGACTTCAATACGCCGGCGCTGCAGCGCAAGCGTCGCATCCGTGCGCTGAAAGACAACCTGACCCGCTGGTACGTACTGGTGGGCGGCCTGGCTGTGCTCGCGGCCATCACCCTGATCTTCTTCTACCTCGCCTACGTGGTGCTGCCCCTGTTCCAGGGTGCCGAGCTGACCGCGAAGAAGGTGCAGAGCCCCGCCTGGCTCCAGCAGGACGCCGGCAAGGCGCTGCTGCTGACCATCGAGGAGCAGAACCAGGTCGGCATGCGCATTTCCGACAAGGGCGAAGCGGTGTTCTTCGCCACCAAGGACGGCGCCGAGCTCAAGCGCACCCCGCTGCCGCTGCCTGCCGGCGCGAGCGTGGTGTCCATCGGCCAGGACCAGCCCGGCAGCCCGCTGGTGGCCCTGGGCCTCTCCAATGGCCAGGTGCTGCTGTTCAAGCACAGCTATGCGGTGACCTACCCGGACAACAAGCGGGTCATCACCCCGCAGATCGACTTCCCCTACGGCGACAAGCCCCTGGTGCTGAACCAGGACGGCGGCGCGCTGGAGCACGTGGCGGTCAACCACAACGACGAGACCCTGCTGCTGGCCGGCTCCACCGGCAACCAGTTGCACGTGCAGGAACTGGTCAGCGAAGAAAACATGATGACCGGCGAGACCACGGTCGAGCAGAACGCCATCGCCCTGCCGCAGATGACCGAGCCGATCAAGGCCATCTACGTCGACCCGCGCCAGCAGTGGCTGTACGTGGTCAACGGTCGTGCCCAGGTGGATGTCTTCAGCCTGCACGACAAGAGCCTCAACGGCCGCTACAAGCTGTTCGAGGAAGGTGATCGCGAAGTGTCCTCCAGCAACCTGCTGCTGGGTGGCATCTCCCTGATGATCGGTGACTCCAAGGGCGACGTGAGCCAGTGGTTCATGGTCCGTGGCGCCGACGGCGAAGCCCGCCTGACCCACATCCGCAGCTTCCAGCTGGGCCAGGCGCCGGTGGTGCAGATCGCCCCCGAGGAGCGTCGCAAGGGCTTCCTCGCCCTGGATGCCAGCGGCAAGCTCGGCGTCTTCCACAGCACCGCCGAGCGCACCCTGCTGATCGAGCAGGTCACCGACGGCGCCGGCCTGATGGCCTTCTCGCCCCGCGCCAACCGCGTGGTGATCGAGGAAGGCGGCCAGCTGCTGCCCTTCAGCCTGCGCAACCCGCACCCGGAAGTCTCCTGGAGCGCGCTGTGGGGCAAGGTCTGGTACGAAAGCTACGACGCACCCAAGTACGTCTGGCAATCCACCGCCGCCAACACCGACTTCGAACCCAAGCTGAGCCTGGCGCCGCTGACCTTCGGCACCCTCAAGGCCGCCTTCTACGCCATGCTGCTGGCCGCCCCGCTGGCCATCGCCGCCGCCATCTACACCGCCTACTTCATGGCGCCGAGCATGCGCCGCAAGGTCAAGCCGGTGATCGAGCTGATGGAAGCGCTGCCGACGGTGATCCTCGGCTTCTTCGCCGGCCTGTTCCTGGCGCCCTACGTCGAGGGGCACCTGCCGGGCATCTTCAGCCTGCTGCTGCTCACGCCGATCGGCATCCTGCTCGCCGGCTTCCTCTGGAGCCGCCTGCCCGAGTCGATCCGCCTGCGCGTGCCGGACGGCTTCGAAGCGGCGATCCTGATCCCCGTGGTGCTGCTGGTGGGCTGGTTCGCCCTGGGCATGAGCCCGCTGCTGGAAGCCTGGTTCTTCGGGGGCGACATGCGCCTGTGGATCAGCAATGACTTAGGCATCACCTACGACCAGCGCAACGCCCTGATCGTCGGCCTGGCCATGGGCTTCGCGGTGATCCCGAACATCTTCTCCATCGCCGAGGACGCCATCTTCAGCGTGCCGCGCAGCCTCACCTACGGCTCCCTGGCCCTGGGTGCCACGCCCTGGCAGACGCTGACCCGCGTGGTGATCCTCACCGCCAGCCCGGGCATCTTCTCCGCGCTGATGATCGGCCTCGGCCGTGCGGTGGGCGAGACCATGATCGTGCTGATGGCCACCGGCAACACCCCGGTGATGGAAGTGAACATCTTCGAAGGCATGCGCACCCTGGCGGCCAACGTCGCGGTGGAGATGCCGGAATCCGAGGTGGGCGGCTCGCACTACCGCGTGCTGTTCCTCGCGGCCCTGGTGCTGCTGATGTTCACCTTCGTCATGAACACCCTGGCAGAGCTGATCCGTCAGCGCCTGCGCAAGAAATACGCCTCGCTTTAAGGTGGAGAATTCCGTGAAACAGGTTTCCCTCAAATACTGGTTCAAAAGCGGCGCGCCAGGTGTGTGGATGAGCGGTGGCGCGGTATCCATCGCCGTCATCATGACCATCGGCCTGCTGTCGGTGATCGCCGTGCGCGGCCTCGGCCACTTCTGGCCGGCCGACCTGATCGAAGCCCAGTACAGCGTTCCGGGCCAGGCGTCCAAGGCGCTGATCGGCGAAGCGGTGCAGATCGAGGAAGTCTCCCGCGCGCGCCTGAAGGGTGCCGGCCTGCCGGTGCCCGAGGAAGGCCCCGAGTTCATGACCCGCGAGCTGGTCAAGGTGGGCAACCGCGAGGTGTACGGCAGCGACTTCACCTGGGTGGTGGGCGAATGGCTGCAGGACCAGAAGAAACCCGCCGAGCTGGTCGCCATGGAGCGCCGCGAGTGGGGCAACTTCTACGGTCGCCTGGTGAGCGTGAAGGAGAACGGCCAGGTCGTCGCCGAAGGCGAGGCCGCCATGGCCGAGCTGCAGAAGCGCCTGAAGCGCGTCGACGACCTCTACGCCCAGCTCTACAAGCTGGAGAAGAAGGACATCGGCGCCATCAACCACGGCCTCGAGCGCCTGCGCCTGGAAGGCCGCAAGCTGGAGCTGGACGGCAAGCTGGACGCCGCCGCGCAGGCCGACCTGGCTGCCGCGCGCGCCGAGCTGGAAGCCCGCTACAAGGGCCTCGAAGCGCAACTGGGCGGCCTGCACGAAGCCTTCAACCGCGACAGCGTGGTGGTCCGCGAGGCCGGTGGCCAGGAGCAGGAGATCTCCCTGGGCAAGGTGGTGCATGCCTATCAGCCCAACTCGATGGGCCTGTTCCAGAAGATCGGCTTCTACTTCGCCAAGCTGTGGGAGTTCCTCGCCGACGACCCGCGTGAAGCCAACACCGAGGGCGGCATCTTCCCGGCCATCTTCGGCACCGTGATGATGACCCTCATCATGGCCGTGATCGTCACCCCCTTCGGCGTGGTGGCGGCCATCTACCTGCGCGAATACGCCAAGCAGGGCCTGCTGACCCGCATCATCCGCATCGCCGTGAACAACCTGGCCGGTGTCCCGGCCATCGTCTACGGCGTGTTCGGCCTGGGCTTCTTCGTCTACGTGCTGGGCGGCTCCATCGACCGCCTGTTCTTCCCCGAGGCCGCCCCGGCGCCGACCTTCGGCACCCCGGGCCTGCTGTGGGCCTCGCTGACCCTGGCCATCCTCGCGGTGCCGGTGGTGATCGTGGCCACCGAGGAAGGCCTGGCGCGCATCCCCCGCGCGGTTCGCGAAGGCTCCCTGGCCCTTGGCGCGACCAAGGCCGAGACCCTGTGGAAGATCGTCCTGCCGATGGCCAGCCCGGCCATGATGACCGGCCTGATCCTCGCCGTGGCCCGTGCCGCCGGCGAAGTGGCGCCGCTGATGCTGGTGGGCGTGGTGAAGCTGGCTCCGAGCCTGCCGGTGGACGGCAACTACCCGTACCTGCACCTGGACCAGAAGATCATGCACCTGGGCTTCCACATCTACGACGTCGGCTTCCAGAGCCCCAACGTCGAGGCCGCCCGTCCGCTGGTGTACGCCACCGCGCTGTTGCTGGTGCTGGTGATCGCGCTGCTGAACCTCTCGGCCGTGGCGATCCGCAACCACCTGCGCGAGAAGTACAAGGCGCTGGATAACTGAGTCAGCCCCGAGCGGCGTGCAGCACGCCGCTCCGCTTGAAACTTGAAGCTTGTAGCCTGGCGCTACGAACGGAGTGAAACCATGCAACACGAAAGCCACAGCCACGGCGTCAACATCTCCGCCCTCGGCCGCAGCAAGCAGAGCCTGAGCCTGGCGCAGGAAACGGTTGCCCTCGAAGTGCCGGGCCTGAACCTGTTCTACGGCGAGAAGCAGGCGCTGTACGACGTGCAGATGAACATCCCGAAACAGCGCGTGACCGCCTTCATCGGCCCGTCCGGCTGCGGCAAGTCCACGCTGCTGCGCTGCTTCAACCGCATGAACGACCTGGTGGACGGCTGCCGCGTCGAGGGCGAGATCCGCCTCGACGGCAACAACATCTACCGCAAGGGCGAGGAAGTGGCCGAACTGCGCCGCCGCGTCGGCATGGTGTTCCAGAAGCCCAACCCCTTCCCCAAGAGCATCTACGAGAACGTCGTCTACGGCCTGCGCATCCAGGGCATCAACAAGAAGCGCGTGCTCGACGAAGCCGTCGAATGGGCCCTCAAGGGCGCGGCACTGTGGGAGGAGGTCAAGGACCGCCTGCACGAATCCGCCCTCGGCCTCTCCGGCGGCCAGCAACAGCGCCTGGTCATCGCCCGCACCATCGCGGTCGAACCCGAAGTGCTGCTGCTCGACGAGCCCTGCTCGGCCCTGGACCCGATCTCCACCCTCAAGGTGGAAGAGCTGATCTACGAGCTCAAGAGCAAGTACACCATCGTCATCGTCACCCACAACATGCAGCAGGCCGCGCGCGTCTCCGACTACACGGCGTTCATGTACATGGGCAAGCTGATCGAATTCGGCGATACCGATACCCTGTTCACCAACCCGGCCAAGAAGCAGACCGAGGACTACATCACCGGTCGCTATGGCTAGTCGCGTGGGACGCGACAGCTGCAAGCCGCAAGCTTCAAGCGGCAAGTCAGCTCAGGGACACGAATCAACCGACTTGAAGCTTGCAGCTTGAAGCTTGCGGCTTTCGCGGAGCGAAAACATGATCGACAAAGACAGCCTCACCCATCACATCTCCCAGCAGTTCAACGCCGAACTGGAGGAAGTGCGCAGCCACCTCCTGGCGATGGGCGGCCTGGTGGAAAAGCAGGTCAACGACGCCGTCACCGCGCTGATCGACGCCGACTCGGGCCTGGCCCAGCAGGTGCGCGAGATCGATGACGAGATCAACCAGATGGAGCGCAACATCGACGAGGAGTGCGTACGCATCCTCGCCCGTCGCCAGCCGGCGGCCTCCGACCTGCGCCTGATCATCAGCGTGTCCAAGTCGGTGATCGACCTTGAGCGCATCGGCGACGAAGCCTCGAAGATCGCCCGTCGCGCCATCCAGCTCTGCGAGGAGGGCGTGTCGCCGCGCGGCTATGTCGAGGTCCGCCACATCGGTGACCAGGTGCGCCGCATGGTGCAGGAATCCCTGGACGCCTTCGCCCGCTTCGACGCCGACCTGGCCCTGTCGGTCGCCCAGTACGACAAGACCATCGACCGCGAGTACAAGACCGCCCTGCGCGAGCTGGTCACCTACATGATGGAAGACCCGCGCGCCATCAGCCGCGTGCTCAACATCATCTGGGCCCTGCGTTCCCTGGAGCGCATCGGCGACCACGCGCGCAACATCGCCGAACTGGTGATCTACCTGGTGCGCGGCACCGACGTGCGCCACATGGGCCTGGCGCGCATGCAGGAAGAAGTGAAGGGCACCGCCAACAAGGCCGGCGACACCCCCGCCAGTTGATCCGCCCCGCTTCGGCAAGACGCCCGGCCATGCCGGGCGTTTTCGTTTGTGGCTCCACCCCTTTCTCTACCTCCCACCGTAGGAGCGGGCTCTGCTCGCGAAGCGTCTCCTGCCGTGTGGGAGCGAATTCATTCGCGATGCGTTCCTCCGCGGCGACGTCCCGCGAGCCCCACCAATCCCCTGTCGACCAAGGCCCTGGCGCCACCTTTCACGCGAAAGGGTGCGCGATGTCGCATTCAGCTTGGCAAAGCGCTATCAGCCGAGGCTATGCTTACGCCCGTTCTCTGAGGAGTGGTCGATGAGCAAGGTGACAGTGCTGGTAGTGGACGATGCGTCCTTCATTCGCGACCTGGTGAAGAAGGGGCTGCGCGACCATTTCCCCGGCATCCAGATCGAAGAAGCGATCAACGGGCGCAAGGCCCAGCAGATGCTGGCGCGCACGCCCGTCGACCTGATCCTGTGCGATTGGGAGATGCCGGAGATGTCCGGCCTCGAGCTGCTCACCTGGTGCCGCGCCCAGGACACGCTCAAGACCACGCCCTTCGTCATGGTGACCAGCCGCGGCGACAAGGAGAACGTGGTGCAGGCCATCCAGGCCGGGGTTTCCGACTACATCGGCAAGCCCTTCTCCAACGACCAGCTGGTGACCAAGGTGAAGAAGCAGCTGGCCCGCGCCGGCAAGATGGAGGCCCTGGCCGCCGGCGCGCCGCCGAAAATGCTCAGCTCCGGCGGCTTCGCCAACGATTCCCTCGCCGCCCTCACCGGTGGCAAGGCCGAGGTGGTCAAGCCCGCCGCGGCGCCCAAGGCCGCCGCCAAGACGGCTGCGCCCACCCCTTCGGCCAAGGCTGCCGGCCAGGCGCCGGGAGGCCGTGGGCAAGCCCAGCTGCGCCTGCCCAGCGGCGTGCTGTCCTGCGTGATCAAGACCATCAGCCTCAAGGACGCCCACCTCGTGGTGAAGCGCGGCGAGCCGCTGCCCCAGGTGCTGGAAAGCGCCGTGCTCGACCTGGAACAGGGCGAGGGCGGCGAGGTGGCGCGCCTCAACGGCTACCTGCACGCCGTCTCGGCCCTCGAACCCAAGCCCGACAGCGAGTGGCTGCAACTGACCTTCCGCTTCGTCGACCGCGATCCGCAGAAGCTCGACTACCTGTCGCGGCTTATCGCCCGTGGCTCGGCACAGAAACACTTCGTACCCGGCGCCTGAGCCAACCCCGTCACAGCCCGACGGCCGGCGCCTCGCGCGGTGCCGGCGGCGCTGCTAGGCTTGCCAGCTCGAACACCCATAACCACTAGATCCATGCAGTCATGCTAGGGCGCATCCTCCTTCTCTGCGGTTCGCTGGCGGCAGCCCTGCCGGCGTGCGCGCTGACCATCTACAAGTACACCGATGCCAACGGCGTGGTGACCTACACCGACAAGGCCGTCGCCGGTGCGCAGGTGTTCGTCTTCCGCGACCGCATGGTCGAGCGCCTCGACCTCTCGGTGAAGCTGGAAACCCAGAAGCATGACGCCGGCGAGACCCTGCTGGTGCGCAACGACCTGTATGCGCCGGTGGAAGTGGAGCTGAGCCTGAACAACGTCAGCAACGCCGTGGGTGCGCCGGAAAAGCCCATCCGCTGGGTGCTGCCGCCGCGCAGCAAGATCCGCCTCGCCACCCTGGCCCCGGCCGACGCCAGCAAGGCCATGCGCTACAAGCCGCGCCTGCGCTACGCCCTGGGCGACCCGCGCCAGCAGCCCTCGCTCTACCGCTACCCGCTGCCCTGGGTGGGCGGCCCGTTCCGCCTGACCCAGGGCGCCAACGGCCAGTACAGCCACTTCACCCCCAAGGGCCGCTACGCCCAGGACGTGGCCATGCCCGAAGGCACGCCCATCGTCGCGGCGCGGCCCGGCATGGTGGTGAAGATCGAGAACCAGCAGAGCGGGCGGGGCAACAACCCCTCCGGCAACTTCGTGCGCATCCTCCACAACGACGGCACCATGGGCGTCTACCTGCACCTGATGCGCGGCTCGGTGAAGGTCCAGGAGGGCCAGCGCGTCGCCATCGGCGAGCAGATCGGCCGCTCCGGCAACACCGGCAACAGCACCGGCCCGCACCTGCACTTCGTCATCCAGCGCAACGTGGGCCTTGCGCTCGAATCCATCCCCTTCCAGTTCGCCCAGCCGGTGGACACCCTGCCCAACTTCGCCGTGGGCGGCGACGAATAGCCCCGGCTAGCGCGCGAAGTAGCGCCCCGGCGTCACGCCGAAGTGGCGCCGGAACATGGCGATGAAGGCGCTGACGTTCTCGTAGCCCGTTTCCAGCGCCACCCGCGTCACCGCATCGCCCGCCGCCAGGCGCTCCAGGGCCCTCAACAGGCGGGCGCGCTGGCGCCACTGGCCGAAAGCGAAGCCCGTCTCCTCGACGAAGCGCCGGGCCAGCGTCCGCGATGAGACCCCCGCCCACAGCGCCCAGGCCTCCAGGCTGCGGTTGTCCGCCAGGTCATCGGCCAGCGCCTGGCAGACCTTCAACAGCCTCGGGTCCACCGGCAGCGGCAGGCCGAGGGGCTCTTCCGGCAAGGACTGCAACTCGTCGAGGATCACCCCGGCGATGCGCAGCCTGCGCTCATCCAGCAGCCCATCGTCCCAGCTCGACGCACGCAGCACCGCCTCGCGCAGTAGCCCCGAGGTGGCGATGATCCGTGGCGACTGCGGCAGCGCCTGGCAGGCCTCGGGCCTGACGTAGACGCTCCAGCCATCGAAGGGCCCGTGGGAGCGCAGGGCGTGTTCACAACCGGGTGGCACCCACACCGCGTGGGTGGCGGGCACCACCCAATGGCTGTGGGCCGCTGCCACCGATAGCAGGCCGCGACCGGCACCGAGCAACTGGCCACGGGCGTGGGAATGCCTGGCGGTCCGCCGCTCGCCGGGGCTGTGCTGCCACACCGCGACCAGCAGCGGGCCGCCCTCGGCCTGGACGAGCGAAGGGAGAAGCAGGGGCTGTGACATTGGCATTTTCACGTTATCGATCGGCAGGGATAAGGCAGTCTAGCCATTGGCCCGGTCGCAGAATGAGCCCTCATCCACAGGAGGACATCCCATGCGCGCCGAAGACCTGCTCCCCGACCACCTCGACCACCGCGACTTCAACGGCACCCGCGTGCGCAAGGGCACGGTGGGCGCCTTCCTGATCAACGCCCGGCTCTGGTGCGACCCGGCGGCAACGGCGGAGCAGCGCCAAGCCGCCGAGCGCAAGTTGCTGGCGGCCCTGCCGGCGCTCCAGGCGCTGGGGCTGTTCGAGCTGATGCAACTGCGCGATCCGGCCCTGCGCGCTTTGTGCGGGCAGTCATGACCCCGGCATGACGGGATTGCGCGGCGGCGCGGATCGGCCTAGGATTCGCGCCTTCTTCTCCCCTCAACCGACAGCAAAGGAGGTCCATCATGCAAACACTGATCACCCCTTGCAGGTCGCGCCTGGCTTAAACGCTTCTTCCGTCCTTCTTCGCGACGGTTCCGCACTGCCCGACCCAGACCTGCCAAATCCAAGCATTTTTCGTTTCAACCCATTTGGATTGGACCATGGGCACTTGCATTCGCAATCTGGCCGACGGCATCACCCTGATCGCCGCGGACGACACCTGGATCGAAGGAAAAGCGATCCAGCAACTTGAAACCACCGCCCGCCTGCCGGGCATGCAACGGGTGGCCGGCATGCCGGATCTGCACCCGGGGCGCGGCTACCCGGTGGGCGCCGCGTTCTTCTCCAGCGGCCGCTTCTACCCGGCGCTGGTGGGCAACGACATCGGCTGCGGCATGGCCTTCTGGCGCACCGACATCCCCGTCGCCAAGCTCCACCTCGACAAGCTGGAGAAGCGCCTGGGCTCCCTCGATGCGCCGATGGACGACAGCTGGCAGGCGGCGATCGCCGCCTTCGGCCTGCCGCCCTGCGGGCACGAGCGTTCCCTGGGCACCATCGGTGGCGGCAACCACTTCGCCGAGCTGCAGCAGCTCGACGAGGCCTATAACGATACGGCCCTGGCGGCCCTGGGCATCGACCGCAAGCACCTGCTCCTGCTGGTACACAGCGGCTCGCGCGGCCTGGGCGAAGCCATCCTGCGCGAGCAGGTGGACCGCTTCAGCCACGCCGGGCTGGAGGCCGGCAGCCCGGAAGCCGAGCACTACCTGGCCCGCCACGACGGCGCCCTGCGCTTCGCCGAGGCCAACCGCCAGCTCATCGCCCGACGCATGCTGGAACGCCTGCGTGCGAACGGCGAGCAGCTGCTGGATGTGAACCACAACCTCGTTTCCGCCGCGACCCTCGGCGGCGTCGACGGCTGGCTGCACCGCAAGGGCGCCACCCCCGCCGACCAGGGCGTGATGGTCATCCCCGGTTCCCGCGGTGACTACAGCTACCTGGTGGCCCCGGTGGCCGACGAGCGCAGCCTCAATTCCCTGGCCCACGGCGCGGGGCGCAAGTGGATGCGCAGCGAGTGCAAGGACCGCCTCGCCAAGCGCTACAGCGTCGAGCAGCTGGAGCGCACCGCGCTCGGCAGCCGGGTGATCTGCGCCGACCGCGCGCTGATCTACGAGGAAGCGCCGGAAGCCTACAAGGCCATCGACTCGGTGGTCGGCGCCCTGCGTGACGCCGGGCTGGTGCAGGTGCTGGCGCGGCTCAAGCCGGTGCTGACCTACAAGACGCGCGGAGGGTGCTGCTGATGATCCTCCTGCAACTCTCGGCGGCCCAGGGACCGGACGAATGCGCCCTGGCGGTGGCCAAGGCGCTGCAGCGGCTGACGCACGAAGCCGCGCAGCGGCAGGTGCGCGTCCAGGTGCTGGAGCGGGAGGAGGGTGCCCGGCGCGGTACCCTCGTCTCCGCCCTCCTGGCCCTGGACGGCGACCAGGCCGACGGCCTCGCCCGGGACTGGGAAGGCACCCTGCAATGGACCTGCCCCAGCCCCTACCGGCCCAACCACGGGCGCAAGAACTGGTTCTTCGGCGGCGCGCGGTTCGCCGCACCGCCGGCCAGCCTCGAAGGCGAGATCCGCTTCGAAGCGCTGCGTGCCTCGGGGCCGGGCGGCCAGCACGTCAACACCACCGACTCGGCGGTACGCGCCACCCACCTGGCCAGCGGCATCAGCGTCAAGGTGCAGAGCGAGCGCAGCCAGCACGCCAACAAGCGCCTGGCCGTCCTGCTCATCGGCCAGCGCCTGGCGCAGCGGGCCGAAGAGGCGGACGGCGCCCTGCGCGCGGAGCGCCGCCTGTTCCACCACCGGGTGGAGCGCGGCAACCCGGTGCGCTGCTTCCGAGGCGAGCGGTTCGAGCCGGTGTGAGCCGGTGTGAGCCGGCGTTCACCCACCCATGAAAAACGGGGCCATTGGGCCCCGTTCTTCATTTCAGCTGGCGCTTATGCCCGGGCTCATTCCCCCGGGATGTCCTTGCGCAGCTTGACCGGGTCTTCCTTGCGCCCGCGCGCGGTGCGCATGCGGATGTTCAGCGCTTCCACGGCCAGGGAGAAGGCCATGGCGAAGTAGACGTAGCCCTTGGGCACGTGGACTTCGAAGGACTCGGCGATGAGCACGGTACCGACCACCACCAGGAAGGACAGCGCCAGCATCTTCAGGCTCGGGTGCTTGTCGATGAAGTCGCTGATGGTGCCGGCGGCGGCCATCATCACCAGCACGGCGACGACGATCGCGGCGACCATCACCGGCACGTGGGACACCATGCCCACGGCGGTGATCACCGAGTCCAGGGAGAACACGATGTCGATGATGGCGATCTGGATGATGGTGCCGATGAAGTTGCGCGCGGCGCCGCCGGCCTGCGGCTGCTCGGCTTCGTCCTCGCCTTCGAGGCTGTGGTACATCTCGGTGCTGCTCTTCCACAGGAGGAACAGGCCGCCGAAGAACAGGATCAGGTCGCGCCCGGAGATGCCCTGGCCGAAGACGTGGAACAGGTCGGCGGTGAGCCGCATGATCCAGGTGATCGACAGCAGCAGGAGGATGCGGGTGACCATCGCCAGCGCCAGGCCGAAGAAGCGGGTGCGTGCCTGCATGTGCGGCGGCATGCGGCCCACGAGGATGGCGATCATGATGATGTTGTCGATGCCCAGGACGATCTCCAGGGCAGTCAGGGTGAAGAAGGCGACCCAGATTTCCGGGCTGGTCAGCCATTCCATGATGCGGATTCCTCGTGTGTTTCAGCGGTCAGGGGGTTGGAGCACGCCGAAGCCGGAACGTGCGCAGGCGCATTTCCGGCTTCGGCGAGGGCGCGTCGCCTGCGGTTCAGTGTGTACCGAACAGCGGGAACACGCCGAGTAACAGTGCGGCGAGCAGGATACACAGACAGATCATTACCGCCCACTTCAACGTGAAGCGCTGGTGGTCGCCGAATTCGATCTTCGCCAGGCCCACCAGCAGGTAGGTGGAAGGCACCAGCGGACTGAGCAGGTGCACCGGCTGGCCTACGATGGAGGCCCGCGCCATCTCCACCGGGCTGATGCCGTAATGGGCCGCCGCCTCGGCGAGCACCGGCAACACGCCGTAATAAAAAGCGTCGTTGGACATGAAGAAAGTGAACGGCATGCTCACCAGCGCCGTGATCACCGCCATGTAGGGCCCGAGGGATGGCGGGATCACCGCCAGCAGGCTCTTGGACATGGCTTCCACCATGCCGGTGCCGGTGAGGATGCCGGTGAAGATGCCGGCGGCGAAGATCAGCCCCACCACCGCCAGTACGTTGCCGGCATGGGCCGCGACGCGCTCCTTCTGCTGCTGCAGGCAGGGGTAGTTGATGATCATGGCGATGCTGAAGGCGATCATGAACAGCACCGGCAGCGGCAGCAGGCCGGCGATCAGCGTGACCATCAGGGCAGCCGTCAGCGCCGCGTTCACCCACAGGAGTTTCGGCCGGCGCGCTTCCGGGTACTGGGAGACGCTGATCTCGTCGTGGCGGGTCGGCTCGTCCGGGAGGTGCAGCACGCCGAGGCGGGCGCGCTCGCGCTTGCCATAGGCCCAGGCCAGGCCGAACAGGGCCAGGGAGCCGGCGATCATGGCCGGAATCATCGGCACGAAGATGTCCGACGGGTCCACGTGCAGGGCGCTGGCGGCGCGGGCGGTGGGGCCGCCCCAGGGAGTCATGTTCATGATGCCGCCGGCGAGGATGATCAGCCCCGCCATGATCAGCGGGCTCATGCCCAGGCGGCTGTAGAGCGGCAGCAGCGCAGCCACGCAGATCATGTAGGTGGTGGCGCCGTCACCGTCGAGGGAGACGATCAGCGCCAGCGCGGCGGTGCCCACCGAGACCTTCAGCGGGTCGCCCTTGACCAGGCGCAGGATGGCGCGCACGGCGGGGTCGAACAGCCCGGAGTCGATCATCAGGGCGAAGTAGAGGATGGCGAACATCAGCATCACGCCGGTGGGCGCGAGCTTGCCGATGCCCTCCAGCATCATCGGGCCGATGCCGGCCGCGAAGCCGCCGAGCAGGGCGAAGGCGATGGGGACGATGATCAGCGCGATCAGCGCGGACAGGCGCTTGGTCATGATCAGGTACATGAAGGTCATGACCATGGCGAAGCCGAGGAAGGTCAGCATGGGGAATCTCCGGACGAGGGCGAGGGCGGGGCTGGATCAGCGCGCGGGTCGGGTACGGAGAGGGGGCGGAACGAGGCCGTTGAGGCAGCAGGAGCGGAGCATGGCAATCACCCATCTTGTTGTTGTCGGGGTTGCCGGGTGGAGCGGGTGCAGCACCCGGCGGCCGGTCTTCGCCGGCGGTGGGGCGATGCTAAGGGGCGAAGCTTTCAGCCAGCTTTCGCCGGGAATCGGCGGCGAACGTGCCGCGAATTCCAGACGGGCGGCGCTCAGAGCGTACGGGCGAGGATTGCCTCGGCCAGTGCCCGGTCGTTATGCCCGGCCAGCTCGCTACGCTGTCGCAGCAGCTGCAGCGCGCTTTCCAGCTGGGCGCCACGGATGGCACCGTCGCTGGCGAGGAAACTCGCCGCATCGTCACGCGCCAGGGCCAGCCTGGGCTCGCCGCCGCCCATGGAGCGCACGCTCAGGGTGGTAATGAAGAAGGGCGAAAGCGTGAGGATCGCCGCGTAGGCCGACCCCAGCAGAAGCGGGTTCTCCTGCTCGATGTCCGCCAGCGCCGGCTGGAGCGCCAGGCAGGGCAGCAGCCCAATGAGCCAGCGGGCCTTCATGCCATGGCCTGCAGCAGGGCCAGTATCAGCACCAGGGTGGCGCCGGAGAGCAGCGTTTGCAGGGTGATGATCCCCGCCATCAGGTGGCCGTCGCCTCCCAGCTGGCGGGTCAGCACATAGGCGGTGGGGGCGGTGGGCAGGGCGAAGAACAGCACCAGGATGCTGCTCTCCATCGCCGGCAGGCCGAGCAGGCGTGCCACGGCGAAGGCCAGGGCGGGCATGGCCAGCAGGCGCGCCGCGCAGTTCCAGCCCAGGGCCGCCAGCTCGCCACCCAGCTCGCGGGGCTGCAGCGCCGCGCCGACGCAGAGCAGGCCCAGGGGCAGGCTGGCCACCGCCAGGAGGTTGAGCAGCCGGTCGATGCCGCCACCCAGGCCGAACCCGGCAAGGTTGTAGGCGGCGCCGGCGAGGCAGGCGAGGATCAGCGGGTTCTTCGCCATCGGCAGCAGCAGGCCCCGGGCGCTGACGCCGCGCTCGGCGGTGAGCGACCACACCGACAGCAGGTTCACCGTCGGCACCATCAGCGCCAGCATCAGCGCGGCGATGGCCAGGCCCTCCTTGCCGAACAGGCTGCCGATGGCCGCCAGCCCCAGGTAGGTGTTGAAGCGCAGCACGCCCTGGGTGATGGCGCCGAAGCGTGCCGCCGGCCAGCCCATCACGCGGCGGGCCAGCAGCAGGACGGCCCAGCCGACGCCCAGGCCCAGCAGCACCGCCAGGGCCAGGCGCGGCAGCGCGGGGTTGTCCAGCGGCGCCGTGGCCAGGCTGCTGAACAGCAGCGCAGGGAAGAGGATGAAGTAGTTCAGGCGCTCGGCGGCGGGCCAGAAGGCATCGCCGGGGAAGCCCTTCAGGCGCAGCGCGTAGCCGCCGACGATCAGGGCGAAAAGGGGCCAGAGGGCTGCAAGCAGTGCGGTCACATCGGGTTCCGGTGGTCCGGTCGGGAGGCGGCCATCTTGTGCAACGCCGCGCACATCCGCAAGCCGACCATTGGCCGATGCGCCTTGCAGCGACTAGGTTTTCCCACTGCACAGGAGGACGTACCCATGACCCAGGTCCATATGGGCGGCTGCCATTGCGGGCGGCTGCGCTACCGCATCGAAGCCCCGCTCACCGATATCGCCCACTGCCACTGTTCGGACTGCCGGCGCACCACCGGCGGCATCGTCACCACCTGGATCACCGTGCCGCTGGCGTCCTTCACCTGGACCCGTGGCGAGCCGGCGCAGTACCACTCCTCCCCCGGCTGCTCGCGCTATTTCTGCGGCGGCTGCGGCTGTCTGCTCGGCCTCTTCACCCAGCAGGCCCCGGGCACCATGGACGTGACCATCGCCACCCTGGACGACGTGGCCGAGGCCCTGCCGGACCGCCACATCTGGGTGCGCAGCCGGCTGCCCTGGCTGCACCTGGACCCGGGCCTGCCGGAGGAGCAGGAAGAGAAGCTGTGAGGGGCGAGCGCCGCCCTCAACTGAGCACGGCGACCCGGGGCAGGTCGGCGTAGGGCACCCACAGCCGCCCCTGCCACTCCAGCACGCTCACCTGATGGCCCTCGCTGACGAGCTGCCGGCGGCGGGGCTGGGCGAGGTCGCCGCGTTCTTCGCTGCGCAGGGTCAGGACCACCTCGTGGGTCAGCCAATGGCGGATGCAGCGGTTCTCCGGGTGGTAGTAGTGGATGAGCGTGGCGTACACGGCGGACTCGCTGATCAGCAGGCCGTGCTCCAGCGCGCCTTCGGCATCGAGGAACCAGGCCCACTGCCATTGATCGGCATCGAGGTTGTTGCGGACCCGCTCCTCCAGCGGGTGCTGCATCAGTCGGCCGAGGTCGCGCACGCTGAACCAGGCCTGGTCGTCGAGCAGGAAGGCACGCAGCTGACGACGGTGGCGGATGAAAATGCGGGGGTAGAGGGTTGGGGTGTCAGGGGACTGTGCCTGATCGGCTTGGGATGACTCCATCATCGAATGGCTCCTGTGAGTTCGTTGAATGCCACCCCTGTTGAGAGGGTGGCCGGGCACTTCAACACCGCTCACAGACGGCCCGCAGATTTCCCCCCGAAGGAGTCTTTTATTGCTGCGCGCTACCCGGCCATGACACTGACCGCCGCGCTGTCGGGGACGGTAGCCGCTGTGAGAGGTGTGTTGAGCACCGGCGGCGACACTAGGGAGCCAAAAGCGCGCAAACAACGGGATCACAGGGGAATCGGATTGTACGGAGGCGATCCAATCCGATTCCTGCACCGTCTTCATCCGGTGGTGTAGGAAAGGGCGTAAAGATGCTTAGTGAGGATGTGGATAAGTCTGGCGACGTAACGACCTGCTGGGCACTGCTTCTGCGTAGGGCGGGTGAAACCCCGAAGGTCCTGTGCACGGAACGCCGGTTCGCACCCGAGCTACGGGGCTCATGCCACGGCGTGGCCGCTCCCCGTAGGGTGGGTAGAGCGGAGCGAAACCCACGCGGATGGTTTTCGGCGCAAGTCATTCCCTATCGGCCTGCGCCTTGATCGTAGGGTGGGCTTCAGCCCACCGGTGGGGCTGGACGTGGGGCAAAGCCGTCAGGGCAGCTCGAGCCCGCCGGCGTCCTTGTGCAGCTGGCGCAGGTGGGCGCTGAGCTGGTCGAGGTTGAGTTGCACGGCGTCCAGCTCGGCGAGGATGCGCGGGTCGATCAGGTGGCGCACTTCGCGGTCGAGGTCGTCGGTGAGGCTGCGCAGCTTCTGCTGGCGGCTGCTGCTCTCGGCCTCCAGGCGCTGCCACTCGCTGGCCTGGGGCAGGCCGTAGCCGCCTTCGAGCATGTCCGCCGGGCGGCTGAGGAAGCCGCTGTTGGCGAGGATCTGCTCCAGGGTGCCGCCGGCCCTGGAGAACTCGGCATTGCCGAGCTTCTCGCGGCTGTCGAGGTAGTGGCGCTTGAGTTCGTCCTGGGCCAGCAGCATCTGCTTGCGCATGGCCGCCTGCTCCAGCAGCAGCAGGGCGGCGCTGGCGCGCAGGTCGGCGTCGGCGATCCAGGGTCGGCGCCGGTCGGCGGGCAGGTCGAGCCAGGTCTCGACATCGGCCTGGGGCAGGGCCAGGCGCTCGCGGGCGATGGCAAACATGGCCTGGTAGCGGTCGCGGAAGGAGTCGAAGCGGTAGCCCAGGCGCAGGGCTTCCTTCGGGTCGCGCAGCGGTTGCGGGTCGGCCACGCCACGCCCTTCGAGCAGGGCCAGCAAACCGTTGGGCATGATGCTGTCGAGATCCGCCAGGCGCGGGTCGGCGGTGCCGCTGCGCAGCAGCTTGAGGGTCTCCACCGCGCAGTTGTTGGAGAGGAACCAGTAGTCGCCGTCGTAGCTCCAGTGCATCTCGGTGGCGCGCTCCACCAGGCGCTCCACCTGGTCGCGGTCGAGCTTGAGCGGCACCGAGGCGAGGCTGCGCATTTCGACCTTGGTGTATTCGTCGATCACCTGGGACAGCGGCAGGACGAACAGGCGCGAGGGGTAGGCGCCGGTGAGGCCGTCCCAGCTGGAGAGCTGCACGTCGCCGACGAAGGCGCGATAGGACAGCACCAGGTGCTGGTCGAGGTCGAGGCGGCAGTCCGGGCCGCGCGGTCGGCCGGGGGCGCAGATGACCAGGCGCAGCATGCTGTGGCCCCAGCGGCTGACCCAGTTGTCGTTGGCTTCGGCGAACAGGTAGTCCACTTCGTAGACCCGCTCGGGGTCGAGACGGCCCAGGGGTTCGCGCCCGAAGTCGCGCCCGGCGTTGAGGTAGGCCAACTCCCCGGCGCACTCGGCCTGCTGCGCGGGGGCCCAGCCGAAATGCTGGCGCAGGTAGCGGTAAAGCGCCGGGCGGCGGCAGGCGAAGGCGGGGTCGAGGAGGAAGTACTCCATGTTCACCGCGACGAACTCGCGCGGGTTGCTCAGCTCGTAGAGATCCGGGCTGCGTGCGACCTGGTGATTCTCCGCCTCGCGGTCACCGCGCCGGCCGACCTGTTGCGGCCAGCCGGCGAGGTCGAGCAGGCGCGGGTCGTCGCTGAGGCTGAAGCGCCGCGCCACCTGCCCCCGGCATTCGCCACGCTGCCCCACCAGGCCGGTGCTGTCGGCCGCCAGGCCACAACGGAACTGCAGGCTGCGCTCGGCCGGGGTACGCCAGCGGGCGCGGTCGTAGAGGTGGGTGAGTTCGTGGAGCACGGTGGCCAGCAGTTCGCGGCGCACGGTGCCGTGTGGGCGGCGGGTTTTTTCCTGCGCGGCGCTGCCATCGGCCAGCTCCGGCAGCAGGGCGCGGTTGAGGTCGAGGGCGTCGATGCGGGTGGCGCGGCCGTAGGCGTTGTCGGGCAGGTCATCGGCCCAGGTGACCTCGACGCGGCGGTCGAGGCGCTGGACGAAGCTCGGTGGCAGGGCGGCGAGGGCTTCATCCAGCAACGCTTGGCTGGCCTGGCGCTGGGGCGCGCTCAGGCCGTCACTGTTCAGGTCCAGTTGCAGCTCGGCCCGAACTGTTGCGCTCGCCAGCAATCCCGCCAGGCAAACCCAGCGCAGGACAGTGGGCAGGCGCACGGCCAAGACGGCGGCCAGGGGGCGATCAGAGCGCGAGGATGGCCTGGGCCAGGGCCTCGTCGCTGGCGTCGCGGGCCTCCGGCAGGCGCTCGCGCAGGGTGCTGAAGGCGGCTTCCAGCTGGACGCCGCGGATGTCGCCTGCGCTGGCGACGAAGCTGGCGGCATCGTCGCGGGCTTCGCGGATCACCTTCATGTCGCGGATCGAGGTGGTGGTATCGGAGGTGAAGTCGATGCTGCGGCCGAAGGCGCGGACGATGATGTTGCTGGTGGCAACCAGGGTCTGTGCCTGGACGGCGCCGGCGACGAGGGTGAGGGCGGTGGCGGCGGCAATCAGCGTGCGACGCATTGGATCTCTCCGAAGGTGAAAACTGTACGGGTCATTGGACGGAAAACCCCTGGCGCAGTTCAAACCGAGCGAAGCGGCGCAGGAGGTTGCCGGGCCCGGGGCGCGGCGGGCGCCAAGGCTAGCGGAATGCGGGGTTCACGGCCAGGGCCGGCAGGCGCGGGGAGCGCCCGCCGGGAGGGGCGTCACAGGGCGAGGATGGCCTGGGCCAGTTGCAGGTCGCTGGCCTGCAGCTGCGGCTGGACGCTGCGGATGTGCACGAGGGCGGCCTCCAGGCGCGCGCCACGGATGTCGCCTGCGCTGGCGACGAAGCTGGCGGCGTCGTCACGGGCGGCGAGGACGAGCTTGTCGTCGCGCAGGGAAGAGGTGACGTCCGAGGTGGCATCGAAGGTGGCGCCGACGGCACCGACGACGGCATCGGTGGTGACCACGAAGCTGGTGGCCGAGGCGCTGGTGGCCAGGGCCAGCAGTGCGGCTGCGCCGAGCAGGCGGGAGAGGGACATGGGAATAACTCCTGTGCGGGACTAAGGGCGCTGCACGCGCAGCGCCCCGTGGCGTAGAGCCTAGCGAAGCGGCGGGAGTCGTTCCAGTGGTGGCACGCGTGGTGTCCGCGCCTAGCGCCAGAAGGGCTTGTCCAGCTCCTGGCTGCGGTCGCACTCGCTGAGCCCGATGTCCGCCAGTTGCTGCGCGTTCAACTGTGCCAGCTGGTAGCGGGTGCGCATGTTGCGCTGCCATTCGGCCACGCGGGCGAACAGGCGGATGGCCAGCGGGGTGCGTTGCAGGGACGGGGCGGCGGGGGCAGGGGAAACGAAGCTGCGTTCCATGGCGGTCTTCCTTCCCGCGTCTGGGCGGGTTCGGGTTATGGGAGACCATGTTCGCGCGCCGGGGCGCTTGGCGGCAGGGACAGCGGGGCGCAATTGTAGGGGGTCAGTGCCCCAACTTGGCCAACTGTACCGGCCCTATCGGGCCGCGCTGTTACGCAGGTTTCCGGGCCCCGAAAAAACGAAACCCGCCGGCGATACCTCTGCGGCGGGTTCTGTCAGGTGTTGCAGTGCGGCTGGCGCCGCTTCGGGCTTAGCGCCAGAAGGGCTTGTTCAGCTCCAGTTCGCGCTGCGCCTCGCTGATGCCGGCATCGGCCAGCAGGCGGGAGTCGAGCATCGCGAGCTGATGGCGGCTGGAGATGCGACGCTGCCACATCAGCAGGGTGGAGATGACGCGCAGCGGCCAGGAGGCCTTGGCGCTGGATTCGGAGGAGCTGAGGATCAGGTCGGAACTGAGGGTACGTTCCATGGTGGCGCTTCCTTCCCGCTTGTGGCGGGGCTAGAGGGGTTTGTCTGGTGCCTATTTTCTGTCCAGAACAAACGACCCAGTAGTCACAGCTGATTGAAATTGTACGGGTAGTACTGAGCAAGCTAACTAACTGTGCCTGCGAAATTTCCATCAGCTGTATTGGTGCCCCGTTGAAACCCTCGGCGAACGACGGGAAACCGGATTTTTCACTGCCGAAGCGAACTTCGGCAGGGATTGGCAGCAGTACAGTTGGCCTTTTACCGGAAGCTGTTTTTTGACCTGTTCGTCAGCAAAACGCCCGCTGTACCGATTCAGCTGGCGATCATGCGCCCGGTTTCTTCCAGGTTGATGTGCCAGTCCATGGCTTCGCGCAGCAGATGGGGGGTGTGCCCGCCCTTGGCGCAGGCGCGCTCGAAGTAGTCGTCCAGTGCGGCGCGGTAATCCGGGTGCACGCAGTGGTCGATGATCGCCCGGGCGCGTTCGCGCGGGGCCAGGCCGCGCAGGTCGGCCAGGCCCTGTTCGGTGACGAGGATGTCGACGTCGTGCTCGGTGTGATCGACATGGCTGACCATGGGCACGACGCTGGAGATGGCGCCGCCCTTGGCGATGGACTTGGTGACGAAGATGGCCAGGTGGGCGTTGCGGGCGAAGTCCCCCGAGCCGCCGATGCCGTTCATCATCTTCGTGCCACCGACGTGGGTGGAGTTGACGTTGCCGTAGATGTCGAACTCCAGGGCGGTGTTGATGCCGATGATGCCCAGGCGCCGCACCACTTCGGGGTGGTTGGAGATCTCCTGCGGGCGCAGCACGAGCTTGTCCTTGTAGCGTTCGAGGTTGCCGAAGACATCGGCGTTGCGGCGCGCGGAGAGGGTGATGGAGCTGCCGGAGGCGAAGCGCAGCTTGCCGGCGTCGATCAGGTCGAAGGTGGAGTCCTGCAGCACCTCGGAGTACATGCTGAGGTTCTGGAAGGGCGAGTCGATCAGCCCGCACATCACGGCGTTGGCGATGCTGCCGATGCCGGCCTGCAGGGGCGCCAGGCTGTTGGACAGGCGCCCGGCCTCCACTTCGCGGGCGAAGAAGCCGATCAGGTGGTCGGCGATGGCCTGGGTCTCGGCATCCGGCGGCAGCACGGTGGAGAGCGAGTCCGGCTGTTCGGTGAAGACGATGGCGGCGATCTTCTCCGGGGGGATCGGGATGGCGGTGGTGCCGATGCGGTCGTCCACGCGGGTCAGGGGGATGGGAGTGCGGGTCGGCCGGTAGGTGGGGATGTAGACGTCGTGCAGGCCTTCGAGGTTGGTGTCGTGGGCCAGGTTGATCTCGACGATCACGCGCTTGGCGAAGATGGCGAAGCTGGCGGAGTTGCCCACGGAGGTGGTGGGCACGATGTGGCCTTCCTCGGTGATGGCCACGGCCTCGATGACGGCGATGTCCGGCAGCTTGAGCTGGTGGTTGCGCAGCTGTTCGACGGTTTCCGACAGGTGCTGGTCGATGAACATGACGCTGCCGTCGTTGATCGCCTTGCGCAGGGTGCTGTCCACCTGGAAGGGCATGCGCCGGGCCAGCACGCCGGCTTCGGTGAGTTGCTTGTCGAGGTCGTTGCCCAGGCTCGCCCCGGTCATCAGGGTGATCTGCAGCGGCTGCTGCCTGGCGCGCTCGGCCAGCGCCCGGGGCACGGCCTTGGCCTCGCCGGCGCGGGTGAAGCCGCTCATGCCGATGGTCATGCCGTCTTCGATGAGGGACGCGGCATCGGCCGCACTCATTACCTTGCCCAGCAGCGAGGGCAGGCGTACGCGATCAGGGTGCATGGGGGAACCTCGGGCAACGGGGGAAACGAGCCGCGCAGTCTAGGGGCTCCGAGGGCCGCCGCCTTCTATACCAAGGTCGAAGACCGGATATGGGGGAGGCAAGCGAGCGGGGCGCGGCCATGGGCATGGGAGCGAATTCATTCGCGATCCGGCGTGGCTCGGTGATGGGTTTCGCTTCGCTCTACCCATCCTGCGGTGTGGCCCTGTGTTCCCTGGTACCTATAAAAGAAAACCCCGGCACTGGGCCGGGGTTTTCGGTGGTGCGGGGCAGGGGTCAGTCGACCGCCTTGACCATGTCTTCGATGACCTTCTTGGCGTCGCCGAAGACCATCATGGTCTTGTCGAGGTAGAACAGTTCGTTGTCCAGGCCGGCGTAGCCGCTGGCCATCGAGCGCTTGTTGACGATCACGGTCTTGGCCTTGTAGGCCTCGAGGATCGGCATGCCGGCGATCGGCGACTTCGGATCGTTCTTCGCGGCCGGGTTGACCACGTCGTTGGCGCCGAGCACCAGGACCACGTCGGCCTGGCCGAACTCGGAGTTGATGTCTTCCATCTCGAACACCTGCTCGTAAGGCACTTCGGCCTCGGCCAGCAGGACGTTCATGTGGCCCGGCATACGGCCGGCGACCGGGTGGATCGCGTACTTCACGGTCACGCCACGGTGGGTCAGCTTCTCGGCCAGCTCCATCAGCGCGTGCTGGGCACGGGCCACCGCCAGGCCGTAGCCGGGGACGATGATGACGGTGTCGGCGTTGGTCAGCAGGAAGGCCGCGTCGTCGGAGGAGCCCGACTTCACAGGGCGCTGTTCCTTGCTGCCGGTGGCGGCGCCGGCATCCGCATCGGCACCGAAGCCGCCGAGGATGACGTTGAAGAACGAGCGGTTCATCGCCTTGCACATGATGTAGGAGAGGATCGCGCCCGAGGAGCCCACCAGCGAACCGGCGATGATCAGCATCGAGTTGTTCAGCGAGAAGCCGATACCGGCCGCCGCCCAGCCCGAGTAGCTGTTGAGCATCGACACCACCACCGGCATGTCGGCGCCACCGATCGGGATGATGATCAGCACGCCGATGACGAAGGCCAGGGCCACCAGCAGGGCGAAGGCTCGGATGTCACCGGTGAAGGTGAAGTACAGGCCCAGGCCGAGGATCGCCAGGCCGACCGCCAGGTTGACCATGTGCTGGCCCTTGAACACCACCGGGGCACCCTGGAACAGGCGGAACTTGTACTTGCCCGAGAGCTTGCCGAAAGCGATCACCGAACCGGAGAAGGTGATGGCACCGATGGCTGCGCCAAGGAACAGTTCCAGGCGGTTGCCTTTCGGAATGGCGTCGCCCAGTGCGGCGACGATACCCAGGGACTGGGGCTCGACGACGGCGGCGATGGCGATGAACACGGCGGCCAGGCCGATCATGCTGTGCATGAAGGCGACCAGCTCCGGCATCTTGGTCATTTCGACGCGCTTGGCCATGACCGAGCCGGCGGTGCCGCCGACCAGCAGGCCGACGATGACGTAGCCGATGCCCTGGGTGGCGAGCTCAGCGCCGAGCTTGTAGATCAGGCCGACGGTGGTGAACACCGCGATGGCCATGCCGATCATGCCGAACAGGTTGCCGCGACGGGACGTGGTCGGGTGCGACAGGCCCTTCAGTGCCTGGATGAAGCACACCGAGGCGACGAGGTAGAGAACAGTGATCAGGTTCATGCTCATGGTCAGTGCTTCTCCGCCGACGCCTTGGGCGCTTTCTTCTTGAACATTTCCAGCATGCGTCGGGTGACCAGGAAGCCACCAAAGACGTTGACCGCGGCCAGGGCCACGGCCAGGGTGCCCATGGCCTTGCCCAGCGGGGTGACGGTGAGGGCGGCGGCCAGCATGGCGCCGACGATCACGATCGCGGAGATGGCGTTGGTCACGGCCATCAGCGGGGTGTGCAGGGCGGGGGTCACGTTCCAGACCACGTGGTAGCCGACGTAGATCGCCAGCACGAAGATGATCAGGTTGTAGATGCCGTCAGAAATCATATCCATGTCCGCTGCCCCTTAGCCGTTGGTGCGGACGACTTGCCCGTCGCGGCACATCAGGCACGCGGCGACGATGTCGTCTTCGAGGTTGACGTGGAACTGGCCGTCCTTGTCGATGACCAGCTTGAGGAAGTCCAGCAGGTTGCGCGCATAGAGGGCCGAGGCATCCGCCGGCACCAGGGCCGCCAGGTTGCTGTAGCCGACGATGGTGACGCCGTGCTTGACCACCACCTGCTCGGCTTCGGTCAGCGGGCAGTTGCCGCCCTGTGCCGCCGCCAGGTCGATGACCACGGAGCCCGGCTTCATCTCGGCGACGGTCGCCTCGTGCAGCAGGGTCGGTGCCTTGCGGCCCGGAATCAGCGCGGTGGTGATGACAATGTCGGCCTGCTTGGCGCGCTCGTGCACGGCCTTGGCCTGGCGCTCCATCCAGGAGGCCGGCATCGGGCGGGCGTAACCGCCGACACCCTGGGCGCATTCGCGCTCTTCATCGGTCTCGAAGGGCACGTCGACGAACTTGGCGCCGAGGGATTCGATCTGCTCCTTCACTGCGGGGCGTACGTCGGAGGCTTCGATCACCGCACCCAGGCGCTTGGCCGTGGCAATGGCCTGCAGGCCGGCGACACCGGCACCGAGGATGAGGATGCGTGCGGCTTTGACGGTGCCGGCGGCGGTCATCAGCATCGGCATGAAGCGCGGGTAGTGATGCGCGGCCAGCAGCACGGACTTGTAGCCGGCGATGTTGGCCTGGGACGACAGCACGTCGAGGCTCTGGGCGCGGGAGGTGCGCGGCGCCGCTTCGAGGGCGAAGGCGGTGATGCCACGGGCATTCATGCGCGCGATGGTCTCGTTGCTGAACGGGTTGAGCATGCCGACCAGCACGGCGCCGGCCTTCATGAGGGCCAGTTCGGCGTCGGACGGGGCGACGACTTTCAGCACCAGGTCGGCACCGAAGGCGGCGGCGTCGCTGCCGAGGGTGGCGCCGACGGCTTCATAGGCCGCGTCGGTGATGCTGGCGCTGACGCCGGCACCGCTCTGGACGGTGACCTGATGGCCTTGGCCGATCAGTTTCTTGATGGTCTCGGGAGTCGCGGCTACCCGCGTTTCACCGGCCAGGGTTTCGAGAGGAACACCGATGTGCACGTAAATTCTCCTGCGTGATCGTTGTGATTGACCAGCGCACTACGTTGGCGCTCTGGCGGGGGCGGATCAGCACAAAACCGCTCGGTGCACTGGGTGCTGACCGGCGGGCGCGGCATTTTGCAGGCGAACCGCGAGTGCTTCAAGAAGTTCTGAAGTCAAACGCGGCAGTAACTACAAGTCACCAATTGACCGGGAAAACGGCCATTTGATTCAAAGTGCCGTCCGGACTGGCTGCGCAGCCTATCCGGGGGCCCTGTGGGCGGGGAATGACATCCCTGACATGAATGGATGTCCATCAGGCCATGCCCGACCCACTGGGAGGCCGCGACATCCTGCCGTCATTGGCGGCGCGACTGTTAGTCAGCGTTTTTTATAGTTGCCATAAGTGTCTGGAAAACGGGGCTTCTGTAGCTTTGATGAATATTTGACTACAGGGTCAAATATCGCCGAAAAGCCCGTCCCAGAGGGGGAAGTGCAGGAAGGGCGGGCGCGCCCTGTGGTGGATTGTCGCGGTTGCGCCTCAAACCAGCAGGCCGAGGCTCTTGGCGCGCATCACTGCCTGGGTGCGGCGCTTCACGCCGAGCTTGCTGTTGATCTTCTTGGTGTGGGTTTTCACCGTGTTCACCGAGATGAACAGGTAGCTGCCGATCTCCTGGTTGGAGAAACCCTCGGCGAGCAGCTGCAGGACCGAGCGTTCGCGCTGGCTGAGCAGGTTGCTGTGGTCGCCCGTGCCCGCCGTGCCGCTGCGCTCGCCGGGTTGGCCGGCGGCGGGCCACTCCTGCAGCAGGCCCTGCATGCCGAGGTGGGCGGCCTGTTGGCGAGCCTCGCGCTCCAGGTTGGCGGCATCCCCCTGGCCGAGCCAGCGGGCCGCCTCGGCCAGCGCCAGGCCGACTTCGCAGGCCAGCGGTCGGTACTGGAGGAATTCGCAGCGCTGCAGCAGTGGGCGCAGCATCGCCTCGGCCTGTTCGGCGCGGCCCGCCGCCAGGTGCCCGCGGGCCAGCAGGAGCAGGTTGCGCAACGGCAGGGTGGGGTAGTCCAGCGGTGGCATCCAGGGGCTGTCGCCCTCGAAGTAGCGCTGGATGCGCAGGCCCACGGGCTCGACGCGGTCCCAGCGCTGCTGCCGGGCGAGCACGCGCATGCTCTGCAGGCTGAGCACGCCGTTGAAGGACAGGCGCCAGACCTGGCGGCAATGCATTTCCCGTTCGGCATCACGCAGGTGGACGAAGGCCTGGTCGAACTCGCCGCGCCGCGAGCGGAGTTCGGCAAGGCCGAGGTAGCCGTGCAGGGCGAAGGGGTCGGCGCATTCCAGGGCCTGTTCCAGGCCGATGCGCAGTTCCGTCTCGGCGTCGTCGAGGCGGCCGTGGATCAGGTGCAGTTCGCCCTGGATCAGGTGCAGGCGGCCGAGCAGCAGGCCGTCCACCGCCTTGCGCTGGCCGATCAGGGCGAAGCTCTGGGTGACCAGCCCCTGGGCGCGGGCGAACTCGCCGCGCAGCAGCAGCAGGCGGGTGCGGTCGAGGTTGATCAGGGTTTCGAACAGCAGGCTGCCCTGGCGCCGGGCGATCTCCAGGGCGTCGTGCAGGCGCACCGGGGCGAGGTCGGGCTGGCCGCTGGCCATGGCGATGCGGGCGAGGGCGGAGTGGCACAGCAGGATCGGCATCCAGTCCCGCTCGGGCAGGTGCTCCAGGGCTTGCTGGCAGTGCAGCGCGGCGTCCTGACCGGGGCGGCCGCGCAGGGCTCCGAGCACGCCGTGCAGGGCCTGCCAGTTGGCCAGCAGCTTGCGGTTGCGGCGGGCATCGGCCTGGGGCAGGAAGCGGCCGAGCTTGTGGATGCAGTCCTCGGCTTCGTCCAGGCGCCAGGCCAGCAAGAGCGCCCAGGCGTTGAGGGTGAGCAGGCGCGGCGTGCTCTCCAGCAGCAGGGCCGGGAGTCGGCCGCGCCAGGCGAGCAGGTGGGCGAGGTGCTGCTCGCCGGTGAGCCATTCCTGGCCGAGGTGTTCGAGGTAGTTGGCGGCGACTTCCGGTTGCCCGGCGCAAAGCGCTTGTTCGATGGCGTCTTCCACCTGGCCGGCGGCGATGAACACCCGGCACGCAGCCAGGTGCAGGTGGGCCGCGGCGGTGGCCGAGATGCGGTTGCGCAGGACCTTGGCCACCGCGGGCAGCACGCGGTACCAGTGGCCGTCCTCGTCCAGCGGCATGCAGAAGGCCTGGCGGGCGAGCAGGCGCGAGAACAGTTCGGCGCCGTCGCTTTCCTCCCACAGCTGGCGGCACAGTTCGGCGGAGACCTTGGGCAGGTGGACCAGCGCGAACAGGCAGCGGGCTTCCTCGTCACCCAGGCGCGCGAGCAGTTCGTGGTCGAGGTATTCCTTCAGCCAGCAATGGCTGGCGGCGGCAGCGGTGCCGGGGCCGTGCGGGTGATTGCGGCTGGACAGCTGCAGGCGGGCGCCGGCGCACCAGCCTTCGCTCTCCTGCCAGAGTTCCTCGCGCTGGGCGTCGCTGGCCTGGGGAGCGAGCTGGTCGACCAGGCGCTCCAGTTCGTCGCGGGTCAGGGCCAGGTGGGTGGCGTCCAGTTCCTGCAGTTCGCCGGCCAGCAGCAGGCGTGGCAGGTTCCAGTCCGGCCGCTGGCGGGCGCTGACCAGCAGCTGCAGGTTGGGCAGGGCGCGGGCGAGCAGTTGGTCGATGCAGGCATCGAGTGCTGCCGGGGGCTGGCTCGGGTAGTCGTCGAGCACGAGCCACAGCGGCTTGCCGCCGCCATCGAGCAGTTGCAGCAGGGCGAGCGGCGCGGGCAGGTCGGGGACCGGGCGCTGCAGGGCGCCGGCGATCTGCGCGATCAGCTGCTCGGGGTGCAGTGGCTGGCCGGCGAGGTTGAGCCAGAGCACCTGGCCGGGGTCGCGCAGGCCCAGCAGCAATTCGCTGAACAGCACGCTCTTGCCGAAGCCGGCCGGGGCGCAGAGCAGGCGCAGCCGGCTCTGTTCGGCGAGCAGGCGTTCGGTCAGCCGGGGGCGCGGCACATGGGCCGGCGGCAGGCGCGGGATGCTGGAGTGAGGGGCGCGAACGGACGGAACGCCGGAGCTGCTGCGGGGCATGGCGGTTCTCGCGGATGTTGTTGTTATGGGATGAACCGTGGTCATTGAGACTAGACCCAAGGCAGCGGCAGGTGAAGCGCTATGGCCGCGAATGATTGTGCGCCATAACGCAGCCCCGGAACGCGCGCGCCCCGGACATGCCGGGGCGCGGGTGGAGCGGGTGGATCAGCGGATGCCGGCGTTGCGCAGGGCGGCCGGGGTGTAGTCGGCGCCGCTGGCCTTGAAGCCGAATTCGGTGCCGTGTTTCTCCTCGTTCTTCAGGCCCAGGGCGATGTAGCGGCCGGCGATGATGTCGTACAGGGCCTCCAGGGTGTAGCCGGAGACCTGCTGGCCGTAGTGGTACTCGGCGTGGCCTTCGCCGACGCGCCACAGCTGGCCGCGACCGTCGTAGTGATCCACCAGGGCGACCTGCCAGCTGTCTTCATCGATGTACATGTGGCGCTTGGCGTAGATGTGGCGTTCGCCGGATTTCAGCGTGGCCTCGACTTCCCAGACACGGTGCAGCTCGTAGCGGGTCAGGTCCTGGTTGATGTGGCCGGCCTGGACGATGTCCTTGTACTTGAGGGAGGTGGAGTCGAGCTTGTAGCTGTTGTAGGGGATGTACATCTCCTTCTTGCCGATGAGCTTCCAGTCGTAGCGGTCGGGCGCGCCGGAGAACATGTCGAAGTTGTCGGCGGTGCGCATGCCGTCGGCGGCGGTGCCGGGGCCGTCGTAGGCGACCTGCGGCGCCCGGCGCACGCGACGCTGGCCGGCGTTGTAGATCCACGCCAGGCGCGGCTCCTTGACCTGGTCGATGGTCTCGTGGACCAGCAGCACGTTGCCGGCGAGGCGCGAGGGCGCGAGGACCCGCTGCTTGAAGTAGAGGAGGATGTTGGCGGCCTTGTCCTGGTCGAGGTCGCTCATGTCGCCGGGGAAGGCGACTTCGTCCTGGAACTGCACCGGGGAGAAGGAGCCGTTGGTCTGCGGGGTGACCTGCACCACCAGGCGCCGGGCGTTGCCGCCGCGGTAGCGGGTGATGTGGTTCCACAGCACCTGGACGCCGTCCTTGGGAATCGGGAAGGCGTAGTAGTGGCTGGCGGCGAAGTTGGACAGGCCGTTGCCGCCGTCCACCGGCTGGGTGTTGAGGGCGCTCTGCTTGGCGGCGGCGTAGATGGCGTCCGGCGCGGCGGCGGTGCGGTGGGTGGTGTAGACCGGGATCTTGTAGGTCTCGGGGTAGCGCTTGAACATCGCCAGCTGGCCTTCGGAGAGCTTGTCCTTGTACTGCGCGGCGTTGGCGGCGGTGATGGTGAACAGCGGCTTCTCGCTGGCGAAGGGGTCGGCGAGGAAGCCGTTGGCGTCGATGGCGGCCGCGTTCTTGGGCAGGCCCCCGGTCCATTCGGGGATGCTGCCATCGGCATTGCCGGCCTTCTCGGCGCCCAGCGGGGTGAGGCTGGTGCCGAGCTTGGCGGCCTCGTCGGGCGATACCGCGGCCATCACGGTGGCGGCCAGCAGGCTGAGGGCCAGCACACCGCCTTGCAGGATTCTTGTGGTTCTCATTGTGCGAGTCCTATGCGGTCGTTGATCAGAAGTTCAGGCCGAAACTGAGGGCGATGAAGTCGCGGTCAGTGGTGGTGTTGTAGTGGCCGCCGAAGAAGTCGGTGTAGCTGAGGCTGGCGGTGTAGGTGTTCTGGTATTCGGCGTTGAGGCCGAGGCTGATGGCCTTGCTGCCTTCGTTGAAGTTGGGGCCGTAGCCATCCACGTCATGGGACCAGGCGAGGCTGGGGGTGAGGTTGATGCCGGCGAAGACGTTGCTGTAGTCCAGGGCGGCGCGGGCGCGGTAGCCCCAGGAGCTGCTGGTGTAGAAGCCCTTGTCGTTGCACTCGCGCTGGGCCGGGCTGGTGGCGGTGAGCGCCAGGCAGGTGGCTTGCGAGGAGAGCTGGCCGGGGCCGTAGATCGGGTCGCGGCCGTAGCGCAGCGAGCCCATGTCGTCGTCGAGGCCGCCGATGTGGTTGTAGCCGACCTCGGCCACCAGGGTCAGGCGGCTGGCGCCCATGACCTGGTCGACGAACTGGGTGGCGGTGACCTGGGCCTGGGTGACGGGCTTGCGCTCGTAGCCGTGGAGGATGGCGCCGGCGGTGTTGCTGCCGTGGCCGCTTTCGAAGATCGGCGAGGAGGGGACGGCCAGGGCGGCGAAGGACAGGTCGGTGCTGTTGAGCTGCAGCGGCATGTTGGGGCGGAAGCTGAGCTCGCCGGCGACCGAGGTGCCTTCGATGTTGGTCTGGAAGCTCACGCCGTAGAGGCGGATGTCCTCGGGGTATTCGATGAAGTAGCGGGCACCCGGCGCGCCGGGGATGACCGCCAGGCTCGGGGTGGTGGTGCGGATGGTGCTGAACACCGGCCCGCGGCTGTGGTAGTTCATCGCATAGGCACCGAACTCGGTGTCGTTGAACTCCGGCACGAACCAGCGCAGGGCGACGCCGAACTGGCCGCTGTCGCGGGCGTCCTTGTCGCCGGCGCGGGGGATGTAGAGGGTGGCGCCGGTGTTGGTGGAGACGCCGGGCGGCAGGTCGGGGCCGTTGACGACGAGGCGGTCGGTGCAGCCGTCGGCGACCACGTCGGAGGTGGAGAAGAAGGTGCCGCAGTTGTCGGCGACCGTCTGGTCCCACTCCAGCTGGTAGAAGGCTTCGGCCGAGAGGCTGTCGGTCAGGCTCTGGGAGACGTAGATCATGTTGACCGGGATGAGGCCTTCCTTGATCTCGGCGCCGGGACGGCGGAAGGCGGCGACGTCGATGGGGTTGATGCTGTTGATCGAGTTGCCGATGAAGGTGCTCTCGCCCCAGCTCACCACCTGCTTGCCGACGCGTACGCTGCCGGGCAGGTCGCCCAGGTTGTAGTTGTGGTAGATGAAGGCATCGAGGATCTGCGCGCCCGAGGACTTGGCGCCCTCTTTGCGGTTGTGGTCGTCGATGTCGTAGAACTCGCGGTGCTCGTCCTTCAGCTCGAAGTCGTACCAGTACTTGCCGCGGATGAAGACGCCGGTGTCGCCGTACTTCAGTTCGAGGTCATGGATGCCCTTGAAGATCTTCGAGAAGGTCTCGCCCTTCTTGAAGTTGAGGCGGCCGTCGTCGGAGGTGCGCGAGAGCGCTTCGCCACCGCTGGCGACGGAGATGAATTCCGGGTCCGGCGCGCGGGTGCCCCAGCTCGCGCCGACCGACAGCGATGAGTCGAACTGCGCTTCTATCTCCCCGATGTTGAAGGTGACGGCGAACGAGGGGGCGGTGAATCCCAGTGCCACGGCGGCGGCCAGCGCGTGCGGCCGGAAGATTCCGCGCATTGTTCTTGTTGTCATGCGGCTCTCCAGTGAAGGATGAAGGAGGCCTCATGCTAATCAGCCGAAAGTCTGCCCATAACTGCCTGAACGGGCGATTTCACCCATCACCCGGGTGGGTGATGCCATCGCCCGCGCGGGCCTGTGCGGGGGCTTTTCAGGGCGACGAAGGGCGGGCGGGGCGATACGGCCTGGCGGGCTGCTACTTTGCGTGACAGTGGCGGGCGTGTGGACTCAGTCCTGGCCGGCCTGCTGGCGGTAGAGGCGCGCGGCTTCCACCAGCCAGTCGCGGAAGGCGCCCAGGGCGGCGGATTCGACCTTGCGCTCGGGGATGATCAGGTAATAGGCCTTGTCGCTGCGGAAGCTGTGGTCCAGCGCGGTGACCAGGCTGCCGTCGGCCAGTTCGCGCTGGATGAGGAAGGGCGGGATGAGGGCGATGCCCATCTCGTGGGTGGCGGCCTGGGCGAGCATGGAGAAGAGTTCGTAGCGCGGGCCGCTCATGTCACGCGGGACATTGAGGCCGAGGGAGCCGAACCACTGGCGCCAGGCGTAGGGGCGGGTGGTCTGTTGCAGCAACGGGAGGCCGGCGATCTCGCTGGCGCTGAGGCGCGTGCGGCCGCCGAGCAGGCGCGGGCTGCACACCGGCACCGAGTGCTCGTGCATGAGGAAGTGGGATTCGGTGCCCGACCAGTCGGCGTCACCGAAGTAGAGCGCGGCATCGAAGGCGGTGTCGGCGAAGAGGAAGGGGCGGGTGCGGTTGGTGAGGTTGACCGTCACTTCCGGGTGCAGGCGCTGGAAGTCGGCCAGCCGGGGGACCAGCCACTGGGTGCCGAAGGTGGGCACCACGGCCAGCTCGATGGCCATGGCGCCCTGCTGGCCCATCACGGCGAGGGTGTCGCGCTCCACGGCATCCAGCTGGGTGGCGATGCGCCGGGAGTAGGCGAGGCCGGCTTCGGTGAGCTTCACGCCACGGCGCGAGCGGCGGAACAGTTCCAGGCCGAGGAATTCCTCCAGCCCGCCGATCTGCCGGCAGATGGCGCTCTGGGTCAGGGCCAGTTCTTCGGCGGCCTTGGTGAAGCTCTGGTGCCGCGCGGCGGATTCGAAGGCGATCAAGGCACTGGTGCTGGGGATCTTGCGGCGCATGCTGTACCTCTGCCTCACAATTGAGTGGCGTAAACGGCGGCTTGTGCGATTTCGGAGTGAGAAATTAGCACAAGAGGGTGCAAAATCCTCGTTTGCCCCTGGCGGCCGGCACTGTCTAGGATGAATGCATACGACAAGACGGGCGCGACCCGTTCCGCATCCACCGCATACCGAGGATTCCTTCATGGCTGCCAAAGCTGCTTTCAACTGGATCGACCCGCTGCTGCTGGACCAGCAACTGACGGAAGAGGAGCGCATGGTGCGCGACAGCGCCGAGCAGTTCGCCCAGGACAAGCTGGCGCCTCGTGTGCTGGAAGCCTTCCGTCATGAAAAGACCGATCCGGCGATCTTCCGCGAGATGGGTGAGGTCGGCCTGCTGGGCGCGACCATCCCGGCGGAGTACGGCGGCAGCGGCCTGAACTATGTGTGCTATGGGCTGATCGCCCGCGAGGTGGAGCGCGTCGACTCCGGCTATCGCTCGATGATGAGCGTGCAGTCGTCCCTGGTGATGGTGCCGATCAACGAATTCGGCAGCGAGGCGCAGAAGCAGAAGTACCTGCCGAAGCTGGCCAGCGGCGAGTGGATCGGCTGCTTCGGCCTGACCGAGCCGAACCACGGTTCCGACCCGGGCTCGATGATCACCCGCGCGCGCAAGGTGGAGGGCGGCTACCGCCTGACCGGCAGCAAGATGTGGATCACCAACAGCCCGATCGCCGATGTCTTCGTGGTCTGGGGCAAGGACGATGCCGGCGATATCCGCGGCTTCGTGCTGGAGAAGGGCTGGGAAGGCCTGAGCGCACCGGCCATCCACGGCAAGGTGGGCCTGCGGGCGTCCATCACCGGTGAGATCGTGATGGATAACGTGTTCGTCCCCGAGGAGAACATCTTCCCCGAGGTGCGTGGCCTGAAGGGGCCGTTCACCTGCCTGAACTCCGCCCGCTATGGCATTTCCTGGGGCGCCCTGGGTGCCGCCGAGTTCTGCTGGCACACCGCGCGCCAGTATGTGCTGGACCGTCACCAGTTCGGTCGTCCGCTGGCGGCCAACCAACTGATCCAGAAGAAGCTGGCCGATATGCAGACCGAGATCACCCTGGCGCTGCAGGGTTGCCTGCGCTTGGGTCGCATGAAGGATGAAGGCACCGCTGCGGTGGAGATCACTTCGATCATGAAGCGCAACAGCTGCGGCAAGGCGCTGGACATCGCCCGCCTGGCCCGCGACATGCTGGGCGGCAACGGGATTTCCGACGAGTTCGGCATCGCCCGTCACCTGGTGAACCTGGAGGTGGTCAACACCTACGAGGGGACCCACGACGTGCATGCGCTGATCCTCGGTCGCGCGCAGACCGGTATCCAGGCGTTCTTCTGATCCGGAGTTGCCACTCCCTCTATATATAGAGGGGGTGGTGCCTGTCCTTCCTTCTCCTTTGGGTGATTCCATGGCCGGTGCCCTTTCGCATATCCGCGTGCTCGATCTTTCCCGTGTGCTGGCCGGGCCCTGGGCCGGGCAGATACTCGCCGACCTCGGTGCCGAGGTGATCAAGGTCGAGCGACCGGGGGCCGGGGACGACACCCGCTCCTGGGGCCCGCCCTATCTGAAGGACGCCGATGGCCGGGATACCAGCGAGGCGGCGTACTTCCTTTCCGCGAACCGCAACAAGCAGTCGGTGACCATCGATTTCACCCAGGCCGAGGGGCAGGCGCTGGTGCGCAAGCTGGCGGCGGAGTCGGACATCCTCATCGAGAACTTCAAGGTGGGTGGGCTGGCGGCCTATGGGCTGGACTACGAATCCCTGAAGGCGATCAATCCGCGCCTTATCTATTGCTCCATCACCGGCTTCGGCCAGTTCGGGCCCTACGCCAAGCGCGCGGGTTACGACTTCATGATCCAGGGGCTGGGTGGGCTGATGAGCCTGACCGGGCGTTCGGATGCCGAGGAGGGAGCCGGGCCGGTGAAGGTGGGGGTGGCGCTGACCGATATCCTCACGGGGCTGTATTCCTCCGTCGCCATCCTCGCTGCGTTGACCGCGCGCGGGACGACCGGGCGTGGGCAGCACATCGACATGGCGCTGCTGGACGTGCAGGTGGCTTGCCTGGCGAACCAGGCGATGAACTACCTCACCACGGGGAACGCACCTCGCCGGCTGGGCAATGCGCATCCCAACATCGTGCCGTATCAGGACTTCCCCACCGCGGATGGGGATTTCATCCTAACCGTTGGCAACGATGGGCAGTTCCGCAAGTTCTGCGAGGTCGCCGGCCACCGGGAGTGGGCCGACGACCCGCGTTTTTCTTCCAACAAGGCGCGGGTGGCGAATCGTGCCGAGCTGATCCCGCTGATCCGCCAGGCGACCGTGTTCAAGACGACGGCCGAGTGGGTAGCGGCGCTGGAGGAGGTCGGTGTGCCCTGCGGGCCGATCAACGACCTGGCGGCGGTGTTCGAGGATCCCCAGGTGCTGGCTCGTGGGCTGAAGGTGGAACTCCCTCACGCGCTCTCGGGGCTGGTTGCCCAGGTGGCGAGCCCGCTGCGTCTTTCCGACACCCCCGTGGAATACCGCCTTGCGCCACCGCGCCTGGGTGAGCACACCGACGAGGTGCTGGCACGCGTGCTGGGGCTGGGCAGTGATGCCATCGCCGCACTGCGTGGGCAGCAGGTGATCTGATCCCTCTATATATAGAGGCGAGTGGCTGATTCCTGACCATTCGAACAATAGATTCGGCTTTTTTCGAATAGGGGGTTTACACCTGTCCTCGCTCATGTAGAATGCGCGCCTCGCTGAAGCGGAAAGCTCTGCTGAAGCGAGTAAGTTGTTGAAAAGAAAAGAAATTTTCAAAAAACAACTTGACGCAGTACCGGGGTGATGTAGAATGCGCCCCTCGCTGAAGAAGACGAAGTCAACTGAAGCGCTAAGTTGTTGAGTAGAAAGAAAAAATTCTTCGAAAAACAGCTTGACAGAAAGAAAGGCTGCTGTAGAATGCGCGGCCTCGGTTGAGACGAAAGACTTGATCGAAATTGCTCTTTAACAACTTGAATCAAGCAATTCGTGTGGGTGCTTGTGATGTAAGACTG
>NZ_JBBCKP010000020.1:0-87610 GCF_037153275.1 Pseudomonas sp. USHLN015 | reverse complement strand
GATCCCATCCCGAACTCAGTAGTGAAACGATGCATCGCCGATGGTAGTGTGGAGTTTCTCCATGTGAGAGTAGGTCATCGTCAAGCACCTATACCAAACCCCCGATCTTCGTAAGAAGGTCGGGGGTTTGACTTTGCGCCTGAGAAAATCCGCCGGGCGATGTGAGGTGTCTGCGGCGCTGGCTTGGAACAACCCTTGATCCAGCCAGGTGCAGCGGCAACGGCTCGCCGGGGCGACTGTAGGGGCGACTTGCGCCGCCAGGCAGATCTTAGGGCTGCTATCTCAATGGACCCTCATGGTTAACCTTGGAACAGCCCACGGAAAGAAGTCCGGGCTATACAGGCAGTGTGATCGACAGGAACTGCGCGCAACAAAAAGGCCACCCTAGGGTGGCCTTTTGCATTTATGCAGCAGAAGAATCGGTCGCCGCGATACTCGCACCCACTGGTGCAGGTCTCATGGATGCGCACCCGGCTCAACTCCCGAAGTGTTGCCAGATCCACTTGGCTCCAACCAGGAGATATCTCAGGCAGATGAGCAACCAGTCCCTCAAGTCGCTTTTCCCAATCGCCCTCTCCGCAAATTGGATGAGTTAACGGGCGTCCCTCGCCGCTCCCCACCCACCAGCCCGGATAACCAGGCCAGCACCATCGAACCGCCAAACAAAAAGCCACCCGCAGGTGGCTTCACTTCAACAATCAATCATTGCGGCGGTAGCGGTACGGATTTGATCTTCAACTCCTTCTCCGCACTGTTGATGCGTTCCGGCAGCGTGGGTACCCCCTTCGCGATGTCCTGGTCGGCATAACGCAGCTGGCGCTCCCGGATGAAGTTGTACTTGCCTTCGGTCAGTTGGTCGGCATGGTCGAAGTCATTGATGATGGTCGGCTTGATGAACACCATCAGGTTCTTCTTGTTCACTTCCTTGCGGTCACTGCGGAACAACTGCCCGATGATCGGGATCTTGCCCAGGAAGGGTACCTTGTCGCCCGAGTCCCTCACCTCGTCCGAGATGAGGCCGCCCAGTACCAGCGTCATGTTGTCCTTGATGAGGACCCGCGTTTCCACCGAACGCTTGTTCGTCACGATGTCCGCGGCACTGGTGTCGTTGGTGACGCTGGATATCTCCTGGTAGACGTTCAGGGTCACCGAGTCCCCTTCGTTGATCTGCGGCTTGATCTTCAGAGTGATGCCCACGTCCTGCCGCTCGATCGTCTGGAAGGGGTTGGTGGACGGGTTCGAGGCGCTGGTCGAACTGCCGGTCACGAAGGGCACGTTCTGGCCGACCACGATCTTGCCTTCCTCGTTGTCCAGGGTGACCAGGTTCGGCGTCGAGAGGATATTCATCGAGTCGTCGGTGGACAGCGTACGGATCAGCGCCCGGAGCGAGCCGTTGCTGTAGAAGCCCAGGCTCAGACCGGCATCCAGCTTGGCCGGGTTGCCGCCCGGGAAGGAGTCGATCGCATTGCCCTTGAGCGACGACTTGAAGCCACCGAAGAAGCCGTCGCCGCCGATGGCCCCGTCCGAGGTCTTCCACTGCACGCCCAGCTCGTTGACCTTGTTGTCCGAGACTTCGACGATCACCGCCTCCACCAGCACCTGCGCCCGGCGGATGTCCAGCCGCTGCACCACCCCTTCGACGGTCTTCATGATTGCCGGCGGCGCGCTGATCACCAGCGCGTTGGTGGTGTCGTTGGCCTGGATGGAAATCTCCGCCCCGCTGATGCCCACGTCCTTGTCCTGCTTCTGCAGGCTGGTGGCCACGTTCTGCAGGATCTGCGCGACCTCCGACGCCTTCAGGTAATGCAGGTAGATCACCTGGGTGTCGCGGATGATGTTCCCCGGGCGATCCAGGTTGGCCAGCACATCGCGCAACTGCTGGCGCTTGCTCGGGTCGCCGGAGATCAGAATGCTGTTGGTGCGCTCATCCACCGACACGCTCATCTTGCTCGCGCCCTCGGCACCGCCGCCCTGGGGCACCAGGTTGCCAAGCATGCTGGAGAGCTCCTTGGCATTGGCGAACTTCAGCGGGATCACGTCGATCTCGAATTGCCCGGCCCGGTCGATCTCGGACACCAGCTTCAGCAGCTGGTTGATGTTGGAGGCCCGGTCGGAAATGATCAGCGCGTTGCTGTCCGGGTAAGCCGCCAGGTGCCCCACCTGCGGCACCATCGGCCGCAGGATGTTCACCAGTTGCGTCGCCGGCACGTGCTGCGTGCGGATCACCCGCACCACCTGCTGGTCATCGTTCAGCGTGTCGTCGTCCACCAGCGGCACGCCGCTCTGCTTGGCGTTGGCGTCCGGGATGACCTTCACCGCGCTGTCCGATTCGATGGCGGAGAACCCGTGCACCTGCAGCACTGACAGGAAGACCCGGTACGCCTCCTCCGGCTTCATCGACTCGTTGGAAATCACCGTCACCTTGCCGGTCACCCGCGGGTCGATGATGAAATTCTTGCCGGTCGCCTTGGCGATCCACTCGATGAAGGAGCGGATGTTGGTGTCCTGCATGTTGATCTTCACATCGCTGGCCGCCACGGGCGCCTCGGCCGCCACCGGTTTGTCCTCGGCGTGGGCGCTGGCGAAGGGGACGAGCAGGCACAGACTGAGCAGCAGGCACGACGGGGCTCTGGTGGACACTTCTCTCACTCGACTACTTGTTCTGCGCGAGCTTGCGCTGAATGTATTGCTGGTAAGCGGTGGGTACGCCCTGGCTCGCCACCGCCGGCTCCGGTGTGGCAGGCAATGAACTGGCCAGGGTGTCGGTCACCGGTTCGATGTTCTGGGCGACGGGCATGGGGCTTTCCGGCGCCGGGCTGCTGCCGGGCATCTCGCCGAAGCCGCGGAAGCTGATCTGCTCCAGCTTGCCATTGCGCTTGAGCGTGATCCGGTGGCTTTCGATGCGCTGCACGGCGATGCCGGGGCGCACCTCTTCACCCGGCTTGAGAATGAGGGTGCGATCGCCGTCTTCCAGGATCACCGTGCTCTGCTCGGCGGGCGCCATGAAGAAGATCGCCGACACCTGCAGGTCCAGGTTGCTCTCGGGCAGCTTCTCGAGCGCTTCGGCCGCCACCGATTCGGCTTCGGCGCTGGACCCGAACAAACCGAGTAGCCCCTTGCCGAGCGGCGTCGGCCCGTCCTGCGGGCCGGGCTCGTTCATCGCGCTGGGCGCCAGCACCGGCGGTTGCAGCGCAGCACGCAGCTGCAGGCCGTGCCAGGTCAGGGCGGCGAGCATGAGAAGGGAGCACAGGGACAGCGCCGACAGCTTTACCGCGCGTGTGGCTGCGAGCTGGGTCAGCGTGTGAAGGATGGTGGCCATGGACTCTTCCCTGTGATGGCGCGGCAATACTATCCATTGCTCTATCGGGTGCAAAGCCGGGTCAGGACGGGTGGTGACGGATGATGGCGATATTTGACGCCGATCACGTTCCCTACCGTTTATGCCTGTTCGGCATTTGTACCTATCTTGAAATAAGATTTTTCCGTGTATAGCATTCTGCCATTGGAAAGGCTAAGGCTATCGAAGTCCTACGCCTGAATGCGCAAAATAAATGGAACTTTTCCCCCAAGATGCTGCAAGGATGCCGCCATACAGGGTTTCGCCGGGTGCTCGCCGCGCTGATCGCGCTAGCGGCCCCTGAAACCTTTGCATCCGAAATAGACATCCGCACCGCCTCCGCCCTCGGTTCCACCGGCAACGCCGCCGACTACGTCCTTTCCCTCGATGATTGCCGTGACCTGGCCGAAGTCAGCATTCCCGCCAGCGGCAAGCGTTTCCTGCCGACCGATGCCACGCGTGACACCGACTCCAGCGTCGCCTGCTCCTTCAGCTTCCGTCTCGAAGGCGGCGACGTCCTGCAGCCGGCGGTCAAACTGATCTACGCCGACGGCCGGATCCAGGACTACAGCGAGACCTTCCAGCAGGAAGCCGTGGCCCCGCAGCTGGAACTCACCCAGCTGGCGATCGAGAGCCAGGATGGCGAGCAGTACCTGGTGGCCAGCTTCGACGCCCAGGACGACATCGACCTCAGCTACCTCAGCCTGTCCCTCACCGGCCTGCGCGCCTCCGACCTGCGCGCCGCCGGCGGCGTGGTCAGCCAGGCCGAGCGCAAGGCCTTCCTGCGCATGCCCGAAGCGCGCCGGGTCTTCCCCAAGGTCGACGGCCAGCAGCGCTACAGCCTGCGCCAGCGCCTGGACGCTCCCCTGAGCGCCGAAGAAGTGGCGCGCAACGCCCTGGTCATGGTCCAGGCGGTCGCCGTCGATGCCTCCGGCAACCAGAGCAGCTTCTCCGACATCCGCTTCATCGGCGAGAGCGTCGAGGAAGCCGCCCGCTCCATCGCCGTGCACCCCGATCGCCTGGTGTTCAGCGACGCCCTGCAGTCGGCCCGCCTGGTTCCCGAGGTCGACTTCGAATTCCGCGGGCCGACCCCCCTGGCCGGGCTGGGCAACGGCATCAGCTACCGTTCCTCCAACCCGGACCTGGTCTGGGTCAGCGCCGAAGGCGTTGTCTACCCATTGCAAGAGACCGCCTCCGAGGCGGTCTTTGTTTATGTGAGCTACCCCGGCCTGCCCGAAGTCAGCCTGCCGGTGAAGGTCGACTACAGCCGCCGCCTCACCGCCCTGCGTTTCGAAGGCCAGGCCGCCGGCCAGCCCCTGGTGCTGCCGCGCCTCAACGACTTCCAGGCATTGCCGGCGATCCTCGCGGTATTCGACGACGGCAGCGAGTCGCCCCTGGCCGACAGCCTCGCCGTCGAGCTGCAGCTGCCCAACGGCAGCGAAGGCATCCTCGAGCGCAACGACCAGCTGCAACTGCGCGCCCGTGCCCAGGTGCCCGAACAGAACCCGATGCTGCTGCACGCCCGCCTGCAGCGTTACCCGGACATCGGCGTCGACCTCCCGGTCGCCGCCCAGGACGCCGCCCCCGCCGTCGACCTGCAGCCCGAAGCCAGCATCGCCGTCGGCTCGGTGCTCGAACTCCAGGCCAGCGCCAGCGACGACGTCGGCGTGAAAAGCGTCGAGTTCTGGCTCGACGGCGCCATGGTCGGGCGCCGCCTGTCCCCGCCCTACGCCCTCAGCCTGCCCATCGAGCAGGAACTGGAAGGCCGCACCCTGCGCGTGCGCGCCGTGGCCTTCGACGAAACCGGCAAGAGCCAGAGCAGCCCCGAGCGCGCCGTGCAGGTCGTCGCCAAGAGCAATCCCAAGGCCCCCGAGTTCATCTTCGAATCGCCGGTGGACGCCCAGCGCGTCGTCGAGAACAGCCCGCTGCGCGCCGCCATCAGCGTCAACCTGGGCGTACTGCCGGACGTCGAGTACCAGAGCGGCATCAGCCAGGTCGAATACTTCATCGACGGGCGCAAGGTCGGCGAGACCCGCTTCCCCATCTTCGAGCAGCGCCCGCTGGAGAGCGACCCGAGCAAGAAGCAGCTGTTCGAGGTCTGGCAGGTCACCCTCCAGGTGCCCGAGATCTCCCTGCGGGAAACCAGCATGGCGCTCTCCGCCCGCGTGCACGCGCAGAACGGCGCCGTGGTCGACGCCCCGGCCCGCCTGCTGCGCGTGCTGGAGAACCAGCGGCCCACCGCCCGCATCACCCAGCCCGCGGCCGGCAGCATCGCCACCGTGGGCCAGACCGTGAGCGTCACGGTCGAAGCCACCGACGATACCCTTGAAGGCGGCACCGACATCTTCCTGCTGGTCAACGGCGAGGAAGTGCAGTCCTACCGCCACCAGGACCGCGACTACGACGGCACCAAGCTCGGCCTGCGCAGCACCAGCCACAGCTTCCAGCTGCCGATCAAGCAGGACTGGCTCGGCCGCACCCTGGAACTGCGCGCCCGCGTGGTCGACCTGCACCAGCAGTCCAACCTCTCCGAGCCCCTGACCCTGCCGGTCAAGGGCGACCAGACGCCGACCGTATCCTTCAGCCACCCGGTGGAAGGCGCGCACCTGGTCTCCGGCCAGCCGGTCGAGCTGCGTGCCAACGCCACCGACGACCTGGGCCTGCGCCAGGTCGACTTCTACGTCAACGGCAAGCTGGCGGGCACCGACCTCAAGGCGCCCTTCGCGGTGATCTACCAGGCGCCGGCCGGCGTGGACAAGGAAACCCCCCTGACCCTGCACGCCGAGGCCATCGACAGCGCCGGCCAGCTGACCCGCAGCGCGCCGGTCAACGTCACCCTGGGCAAGGACGAGGAAGACCCGGTCATCAACCTGGCCTCACCCTCCATCACCGTCAGCGACGCCGGCGACGACCTGGCCCCGGTGGTCGAAGACAGCACCTTCGTGCTCAAGGTCACCGGCTACGACAACGTCGGCGTCGAGCGCCTGGACCTCTACGGCGTGGCCAAGCAGGAAGGCGTCGGCTTCTACCTCACCGGCAACCCCAACGACCACCTGAGCAGCGCCGATGGCAGCCTCTCGGTGCAGGCCATCCCTGGCGCCCTCAAGGCCTTCTCCACCCTCAAGGTGGTGGCGGCGCCCAAGTTCAAGCACCTCGACGGCGTGCGCTACGACCGCTATCCGATCCGCGTCGTGGCCACCGATGGCACCGGCAACGACAGCGAGGTGAAGGTGCTGATCGGCATCGCCGACGACGCCAAGCCCGAGGTCCGCGGCCTCAACCCGGTGCAGAGCCGCGTCTACAGCCAGGACAGCCTGCAGGTGGACGTGGTCGCCCACGACGACCGCGCCGTGCACGCACTCGAAGCCAGCCTCTGGGCCGAAGGCGGCAGCGCACCGCTGTGGCACAAGCGCATCGACCAGCAAGGTGGCCTCGTCATCGGCCCGGATACCGTCAACCGCCTGGTGATCGACCTCAAGCCCCTCAACCTGGGCAACCAGGACCGCGCCCTGCGCCTGAAGGTCGCCGCCATCGACGACGGCGGCCAGCAGGGCGACAACCGCGAACTGCCCCTGCAGGTCATGGCCGACACCCTCGGCCCGCGCCTGGCCGTGGTCTCGCCGATCCAGGGCGCACCGCTCTACGCCGGCAACCGCATCCAGGTCCGCCTGCGCGGCGTCGACGACACCCGCCTGGTGGCCTTCAGCGCCCTCAGCGGCAGCCGCACCCTGTATTCCAAGGCCCTCACCGGCGCCCAGCAGGTCGCCAGCTTCGAAGACAGCTTCGAGATGGAAGTCCCCTCCGACCAGCAGGAACTGGTGATCGAACTGCGCGGCCGTGACCAGTACGGCAACGACGCCGATCCCACCCTCTGGCGCTTCCCCATCGGCAAGGACCAGCCGCCGAAGATCGCCGTCCGCGCCCCGGCACCCGGTTCGCGCCTGTACGAGGGCGAAGCCTTCACCGCCCAGGCCCTGGTCACCGACGACCGCCAGGTGAGCCGCGTCGAGTTCATCCTGCGCCAGGGCGGCCAGGTGCAGGTGCTCAAGACCGTCAGCGGCAGCGACCTGGCCAAGTCCCAGGAAGGCTATGTCGGCGCCGCCCTGCGCGTGCCCAACAAGGCCGGGGCCGACACCGATATCGCCGTCCGTGCCTACGACAGCGCCAACCAGGTCAGCGAAGCCTCGCTGGAGCTGGAGATCATCGACGACACCGAGCCGCCGACCCTGCAGCTGAGCAAGCCGGAAGGCGACTTCAGCCTGCCGCCGGGCACCAACTTCCAGATCCAGGGCAGCGCCGGCGACAACCAGTACGTCGACAGCCTCGACCCCCTGCTGATCGACCCGGACACCCGCGAAGAACACGCCGTGGCCTGGGAACTGTTCAGCCGCAAGGACCGTGTCGAGACCGTCAAGGTGCCCAACCCCGGCACCATCGGCGCCATCCTCGTCGGCCAGCGCTTCTACGCCGACTTCGACGGCCGCCTGCGCCTGACCCCCGAGCTCAGCCGCCGCTACGCCGGCAAGGTGCTGCAGCTGGTGCTGCGCGCCCGTGACCGCGGCATCAACGAAACCCGTTCCCCGGCCATCAACATCAAGGTCCTCGGCGACGAGACCGGCCCGCAGATCAACATCCAGTCCCCCACCGAACGCCTCTTCGAGCGGCAGAAGACCAAACTGCAGGTCAGCCTGCAGGACGACACCGCCGTCGCCTCCTACGAAGTGCGCCTGCTCGACGACCAGGGCCGCGACGAACTGGTGGCCAAGGCCGAAGGCCTCAGCACGCCGCAGGTCAGCGTCCCCGCCGCCGGCGCCAACGACCTGCTCGATATCGAACGCTACCGGCCCCAGGCCGAGCCCATCGGCCTGACCCTGGTGGTCAAGGCCAAGGACCTGCTGGGCAACGAGAGCCAGGTGACCCGCCGGCTGCTGGTCCAGCGTGACCAGGCGCCCCTGCTCAGCTGGAAGGACAGCACCCCCTCCGCCCAGCAGCAGCGCGGCATGCCCCTGCGTGGCAGCCTGGTCGTGCAGGACGACTTCAACGACGGCGCGCCCGCCAGCACCGGCCGCTACCTGCTGGCGGCCAGCTCCCTGCGCGACCTGGGCGGTGCCCGCGACATCCGCGGCCTGACCAAGGTCGACGCCACCAGCCAGCAGAACAGCCCGCTGATCAGCATCGCCTACCCCGAGGCCCAGGGCTGGCAGGGCGACCTGCTGCTCAACGAGAAGCCCTTCCTGCAGGTCAAAGACGGCCGCCTGATCCTCTCCGGCAACGAGCAGCTCGGCTCCCCGCGCCTGCTCAAGCTGGGCACGCAGACCAGCAACTGGCAGGTCGAGACCTTCTCCCGCAGCCTCTGCCAGGTGCGCCCCGAATTGCGCGACGTGCAGGCCGTCGGCGGCCTGCTCGACCTCGCCGCCCTGGGCGGCCCCGACGTCACCCGCCTGGTGCTGCGCCCGCGTGCCGGCGCGCCCGCCTTCATCCGCGAGCTGCAGATCACCCAGCTGGAAACCTCCCAGGCCAACGTCAGCACCGACGGCGGCACCCGCGTACCGGGCCGCAACGTCATCAACCTGCTGCTCCAGGACGGCCTCGACGGCAATGCCCAGACCGCCTTCCTGCAAGTGGGCGACAGCGGTGCCCAGAGCCGTGCGGAAGAACGCTACAACCTGCTCCTGCCGGTGCCCGCCGAAGTGCAGAGCACCAGCCTGAGCCTGATCGGCCACGCCACCGACCGCCTGTCCCACGAGCGCGGCGACCTGGTGCTCGGCACCCTGCTGCAACAGCCCCTGCGGGTCGACGAGCAGGCGCCCCAGGCGCGCATCGTCAGCCCGGTGGCCGGCTCCGTCGCCGTGCCCATGCAGCAGCTGGACCTCAAGACCACCTTCGGCGACGACAGCCTCGGCCTGAAGAGCCTGCGCCTGCTGGAGAACCGTGGCCGTGTCGTCCACGACCTCGGCACCTACCTCGGCCAGAGCGCCCTGCAACTGCCCTACCGGGTGCCCCGCGAGTTCTCCAGCGGCGAACTGGAGCTGACCCTGGTGGCCGAGGACTGGAGCGGTCGCACCACCGAACACAGCCTGCGCTACCCGCTGGCCGCCAACGAGAAGCCGCAGCTCAGCCTCACCGGCTTCAACACCTACTGGGTGGACGGCAAGTACGAGAAGGCCCTCACCGACCCGGCGCGCATCAACTACGGCGAATTCTGGGTGCGGATCAACGAACGCTTCCGCCTCGACACCGACCTGCGCGACGACGCCGGCCTCGCCACCTACCGCATCCTGCGCCTCAAGCGCGACGGCAGCGTCGCCGCCGTGGTCTACGAGCGCGGCTTCCAGGTCAACTGCCCCGCCGCGCCGCCGCTGCAGGCCGCCGACCAGGCGGAGGTCCTCTTCGACCAGAGCGAGCCCACCGAATACCGCATCGAACTGACCGACACCTACGGTCATGTCAGCGACCGCACCATCCTGGTCCACCCGCTGACCAACATGGTCCCCGAGGTGCGCATCACCGCCCCGGGCGATGAGCAGGAGATCGCCGCCGGCACCTTCCGCATCCGCGTCGGCCTGGTGGCCGCGGACGACCGCAAGCTCACCGCCAGCCGCCTCAAGGTCTTCGCCAACGGCGTGCCGCTGCCGGTGATCGGCTCCAGCGACGGCGTCACCGGTGGCGACAAGGTGGTCGATGCCGCCTTCGCCAGCATCCACGACAGCATCCATGCCCGCTACGACAAGTCCATGGCCGACGATTTCGGCCGCAAGGACAGCCCCTACGCGATGCAGCGCACCTTCGTGCTGGAAGTGCCCCAGGGCCTGATCCGCCATAACGAAGAACTCAAGCTCACCGCCCAGGTCGAGGACTCCGACGGTGCGGTCGGCCTGTTCGAGCGCAAGATCAAGGTGATGGCCGATACCATCAGCCCGAAACTGCTGTTCAAGCGGCCCACCCTCGGCTTCGGCGCCATCGAGGACAGCGACTTCACCCTGGTCTACCAGGCCTTCGACAACGTCAAGGTCAACCGCCTGGTGCTCTCGCGCGGCTACTCGGTGCGCGTGCGTGGCGAAGCCCAGGACCGCGAGCAGCCCTTCACCGTGGTACGCACCATCGACGGCATCCCTTCCGAGGACTACGAGCCGGTCACCACGGTCGACATCGATACCCCCGAATACAGCCAGCTGATCCACGTCGACCGCCTGGCCGAGATCGTCCGCGCCTTCGGCCTGACCAGCGACCAGATCGAGCGGGTCAGCGTGCGCGTGCGCCTGGAAGGCTTCGACGCGGCCAACAACGCGGTGCTCACCAACAGCTACCCGATCAACATCGACGCCCGCCCGGTGATCGACGTCGTCGAGCCCGTGCCCGGCGCCAAGGTGGTGGAAGGCAACCCGCTGTACGTCAACGCCAAGGCCTTCGACGACGTCGGCGTGGAGTACGTGCACCTGCGCGCCACCTACGGCAACGGCCAGCCGCCCTACGAGATGCGCCTGCGCCAGTCGCCCTACAACTTCTCCGTGCCGATGCCCGCCTTCGACCCGGACAACCCCCAGGCCAACCAGGTGAAGCTCAGCCTGGAAGCGGTGGACACCTACGGCGTCGCCCATGGCGATCTCGACGCCCACCGCGCCGAGGAACACCTCACGGTGGAAGTCACCCGCGACCAGCTGCCCAGCGTGGTGGTCGGCGCGCCGCAGAACAACAGCGAGACCACCGAAGGCCAGCTGCTGCTGGTGGAAATCAACGCCGTGGACGACGTCGGCATCGACCGCGTGGTGCTCAACATCGGCGGCCTCAAGGGCGGCGACCGCAGCCTCACCGACATGGTCTTCCCCTACGAATTCCTCGTCGAAGTGCCCTATGGCCAGGCCGGCACCGACCTCAGCCTCACCGCCAGCGCCCTGGAGCGTCGCGCCGACGGCAAGGGCCGCAGCGTCAGCACGCCCCAGGCCGTGCGCGTGCGCGTACTGAAGGACGACAAGGCACCGCAACTGCTGGTCAAGCAGCCGCTGGCCAGCGGCGCCAGCATCGCCGAGAAGCGCAACCTTCCGTACCAGCTGGAAGTCAGCGACAACGTCCGCGTCGGCTCGGTGAGCCTGGGCCTGTACGTCGACCGCAACGGCGACGGCACCTTCGCCCCCGAGGAGCGTGTCTCCGATCGCCTGCTGCTCACCGGCCCCTATATCGGCAGCCTGCCGGTGGCCAGCATCGCCGACTACCTGGGCCGCACCGACACGCTGCCCGAATCCCTGCCGATGCAGCTGCAGATCACCGCCCGCGACCCGGCCGGCAACGAAGCCAAGGAGATCATCCCGGTCAACCTGCTGCGCAACCAGCCGCCGGAGGTCAACGCCATCAAGCTGCTGGATGCCCGCGGCTTCGCCATGGGCGAGGTCACCGAGCTGACCGAGGGCCGCGGCGTGGTCGTCCAGGTCCAGGCCAGCGACCCCGAGGTCGGGGTGGACGCCGCCGCGCTCTACTACGCCATCGGCCCGGCCGGCTCCACGCCCAAGTACCAGGCCCTGGGCGAGGATTCCGCCGCGCCCTACCAGTTCCACTTCAAGGTGCCCACCGGCCGCGTCGACCAGGTGCTGCGCTTCCGCGCCAAGGCCCGCGACCTCGACGGCTACGAGTCCGCCATGGTGGACCTGCCGGGCAGCATCCTGATCAAGGCCGACAAACCGCCGCAGGCGCGCATCGTCAAGCCCGACAACGACAACGCCGTGGTGATCGACGGCCAGGACCTCGAAGTCTTCGTCGAGGCCTTCGACGACCTCGGCCCCGAGGGCATCGACCACGTCACCTTCTACGTCAACGGCGTACCGGTCATCACCACCGAGCAGAGCTACGGCCAGCAGGTCGGCAGCCACGCCCAGGACCACGTCTACCGCGCGCGCCTCGCCGCCCCGGCGGGCGTCCAGGGCTTCACCGTCCAGGCCATCGCCTACGACGCGCTGGGCCAGGCGGGCGAGTCCCAGGTGGTGCGCGTCGGCAAGCTCGAAGACACCGTGGTACCGCGCCTCGCCGTGCTCTACCCGATCGACAAGGACGTACTGACCATGGGCGAAAGCCTGCGGGCGGTGGTGTCCGTCGAAGACATGGGCGGCGCCATCCAGGACGTCAGCATGCTCTGGCGCCGCGAATACCAGAACGACGCCGGCGAATGGAAGGTGGCGGACGAGTACCCGCTGACCCTGTTCCGCGACGACCAGCGCCAGGCGGGCGACACCACCCCGGTCAGCGACCCGGACAAGCACTACTACATCTACTGGGCCGACTTCAGCCAGGGCAACGTGCTGCGCCGCACCGGCCTGCGCAACGAGCGCCTGCACGTGCTCACCAAGGTGGTCACGCCGAACCACACCGTCACCCGCGACACCTACCACGAGATGGGCTGGCCGCTGAGCGAGCGCCGCTTCATCGCGCCCCAGGCCGGTGCCCAGGCCCAGGCCAAGGGCGTGCACTACACCGCCATCGACCAGTACCGCGCCCTCGACCGCAGCGGCGCGATGATCGCCGCCTGGGCCAGCGTCGACCCGCTGCGCATCGAGCAGGGCCTCGGCCTGCTGGGCAAGGAGGACGCCCTGCGCGGCCTGCCCGAGGCGCGCACCGGCATCTACATCATGGATGCGGTGGACGAGACCCAGGGCAACCAGAAGGGCGACTACTTCGCCTACTCGCCGCTGCTCAACGGTGCCGCCGAGATCTTCAGCGGCACCATCGGCGAACTGGTCACCGACGAGAACATCGTGCTGGCCGGCAAGTCCGGCGTCACCGATGCCGGCAGCTGCCAGTCGGGCGACGCGGCCTGCCAGTTCGTCAGCCAGTTCAGCGAAGAGATCCGCAAGGACTGGCACGGCGGCGACACCCCGAGCGAAGGCACCGGCGCCCTGTACCTCGACAACAAGGCCGGCGAGCTGCTGCTGTTCGGCCAGCGCAACGGCGACGGCCAGTTCGGCCTGCCCTACCTGATGATGGGCCGCGTCGACATGCCCTACCCGGATGTCTACGGCCTCACCCGCAGCGGCAACCTGGCCCTGGTGGCCAACGGTGCCGGCGGCGTGCAGGTCATCGACATCACCAACATGACCGCGCCCTACCACGTCGGCTACATCAAGCCCAACGGCTTTGCCCGCGACGTCAAGGTGCGTGGCCACTACGCCTACATCGCCGCCTCCGAAGAGGGCGTCGTGGTCGCCGACCTGAGCACCCCGGCGATGCCCCAGGTGGCGCGCATCGACACCCTGGGCGTGGCCAACCGCCTGCACCTGGTGGGCAACCAGCTCTACGTCACCGACATGGCCGGCAGCGGCGACAGTGCCCGCCTGACCCGCATCGACATCAGCGAGCCCGACCAGCCGCGCCTGGTGCAAGTGGTGGAGATCAAGCCGCACCGCCCCGACCAGGCCGCCGATGGCCTCTACGACGTGCACGTCTCCGGCAACCTTGCCTACGTCACCGAGCTGCTCTCCGACCAGGAAGACAAGCCGACCCAGAGCCTGGTGCAGATCCTCGACCTGGCGCGCATCGGCGAGAGCGGGCTGGACGCCAGCGTCCCGGTCATGGTCCAGCGCAACGCCACCCCCGACAACTTCGCCATCCGTGGCGTGACCCTGGCCCGTGGCGCCATCCAGGTCGCCGCCGGCAAGGGCGGTATCGGTCGCATCGACCTGCCGGCCCTCACCGTGCTGCAGCACAACCCGCAGGTGGGCGAAAACGACGTCAGCACCCAGCTGCCGGCCATGCTCATCGAACTGTCGGCGGTGCTGCCGGAGCAGACCCGCCTGGCCGACTTCGTCCAGGTGCTCGAAGGCGATGCCCAGGTGGGCCGCGACGTCACCGGCCTGTTCGACCTGGCCTTCGCCGCCCGTGGCAGCGACACCACCAAGCGCCGCATCCAGCTCACCCGCAAGGACGGCCAGAGCCTGCAGCCGCGCCAGCGCTACTACGTGCGCATCAAAGAGGGGCTCACGCCCGTCACCGGGCAGCCGCTGGCCGCCGACTACGTCTTCAGCTTCAGCACCGCGCCGGCCGATGCCGCCTACCCGGACATCCAGAGCATCTGCACCCGCGAAAGCGCCGAGCGCAGCGCCTGCGTCAACGTCGGCGACGTGCGCGGCGGCACCGAGCTCATCGTCCGTGGCCTCAACTTCGGCGACCAGCCGCGCCTGCTGGTGGGTGGCGAGCCGCTGGTGATCGAGCGCCGCGCGGTCGACGCCGCCAGTGGCGTGATCAGCCTCTACGCCCGCACCGTGCCCAACTACCCGGGCCCGGCGGCGGTCAGCCTGTACACCGAGGCCGGTCTTTCCGACACCGTGCTCGGCGGCTTCGTGTTCGTCGACGAGTTGTCCATCTCGCACCTGGCCCCGGCCGTGGTGCGCGTCGCCCAGAGCGGCAAGAACGACCGCGTCGACCTGGTCGGCAAGGGCTTCCACGCAGGCCTGACGCTCACCGCCTACAAGAGCGGCGAGCCGAACCCCGAGAAGAAGGTCATCAAGGTCGGCTCGGGCGATCTGCGCCTCTACAGCGCCGAGCGCATGAGCCTGCTGGTGCCCGACTTCCGCGACGAGAACGGCAAGGGCTACCGCGGCTTCATCGACCTGGAACTGGACGACGAACTCGGCCGCCACTACGTCCAGCGCAACGCCCTGTTCTACGGTCGCCTGCAGCTTGATCGCGGCCTGGAGACCGAGAAGCCGATGTCCGCCGAGGTCATCGACAAGCGCCTGGAGACCCTGGAGAAGGGCGGCATCACCGACTACGTGCCGGACCCGCTCAAGCTGCCGCCGGGCCATATCGTCGACCTCGCCGTCGACAGCGACCTGCACATGTTCTACGTGCTCGGCCGAGGTGAACTGGGCAAGGGCTCGCCAACACCGAACCAGGTCTTCAGCCGCGAGCAGCTCGAGCACTACTACGCCCCGGGCTGGATCAGCCTGGTGAAATACGACCCGGCCAAGGTCGGCGAAGCCGCGCCACGCCACGGCCTGGGCTACTACAACCTGCCGCAGGACATGAAGCCCAGCGCCATGGCCCTGGCCGACAAGCAGCTCTACGTGGTGGGCCGCGGCTACGACTTCCCCTACATCGACACCGAATACGAAGGCCGCAGCGTGCTGCTGGTCTACGACCGCGAGATCCGCGACCCCGACGACCTCACCGAGCAGCCGCCGGGCAAGGACCGTGGCATCCGCTACAGCCTGCCGCTGCCCTTCACCCAGGCCGTGCCGGAGAAAGTGGTCGCCCACCAGGGCCTGCTGCTGGTCTCCACCACCGCCGAAGGCATCGCCGTGGTCAGCGTCGCCGACCCGCTGCGCCCGACCGTGGTGCGCCGCATCACCCAGGCCAGCATCGACGGCCGCGTGCAGACCCTGGGCAACGTCCAGGACATCGCCGTCATCGGCGACAGCCTGCACGTGGTCAACGGTGGCGCCCGCGTGGTCTTCGACCTGTCGCGTCCGTCCCTGCCGCAGCTGGGCGAATCCCGCGTGGGCGGCTACATCGGCCTCACCGCCGACGGCAGCCGCTTCGCCACCGGCAACGGCCTGAACCTCTACGACGCCAGCCGCCCGGCCTTCATCCGCGAGCAGGGCCGCTACCTCTCCGGCGGCTTCAGCGTGCCGGGCGACAGTCGTGGCATCGCCGCCCAGGCCACCACCGGGCTCAACCTGACCTACACCGGCAGCGACGACCTCGCCGCCTGCGAGAAGGGCCTGCAGGCCTACCTGGGCTTCTACGACTTCAGCCGCCCGGCCGACATCGGCCTGCTGGACGCCCTGAGCCTGCCCTACTGCGTGCGTGCCGCCGACTACTCGGACGATTACGACAACCTGCTGAAGAAGCCCTGGCGCACCCAGCCGCTGGTGATCACCGACCAGGGCATCGCCGGCTTCGCCCTGCGCGGCGACGCCACCGGCGGCAAGGTCTCCCACCTCGGCCTGGTGGATCTGCTGACGCTGGAGCTGGTCGGCTCCACCCCGCGCGACCAGGCCGACGGCGTGCCCCTGGACAGCCCGCTGGTGCTGCGCTTCACCCGTTCCCTCGGCGCCATGAGCGACGAGCAGCTGCGCCAGTTCCTGGTCCTGCAGCGCGACGCCCAGGGCGACCAGCCGGCCGTCAGCCTGCCCTTCGCCCTGCAGCGCAGCGCCGACCAGCGCACCCTGATCCTGGTCCCCGAGCAGGCGCTGCTGGCCAATGCCAGCCACCAGCTCATCCTCAAGGGCGATTTGGCCAGCCGCCGCAGCCGTGGCCTGATGGAACACGCCATCCACTTCCGCAGCGGCCTGGCCGGCGGTGCCCAGGTGGCCATCCTCGACAGCCGGCCGTCGATGCTCGACGTCGGTGGCGGCGAGATCGACGTGCGCCTGTCCGGCGTCACCGGCCAGCCGCAGTTCACCGTCTCCGGCCAGACCGCCACCGGCACCCTGGCCGAATCCCTGCCCGACGGCAGCGCCCGCTACCGCGTCCAGGCACCGGCCAGCCTGCCCGGCCCGGCCAGCCTGCAAGTGGTGGCCGGCAACGGCAGCAAGGCCACCCGCGTCGGCGCCGTGCAGTTCGTCGAGCCGCTGCTGCTGCGCTCGCTGTCCCCGGCACAGGGTTCGCTGAACGGCGGCACCCGCGTGCTGATCAAGGGTCAGGGCTTCCGCAGCGAACTGGGCGCCATGACCGTCAGCTTCGGCGACATCCTCGCCGAGCAGTTCAAGGTGCTCGACGGCGAGACCCTGGAAGTCATCACCCCGCCCGGCCCCATCGGCACGGTGGATGTGCGCGTGCGCCTGGCCAACGGCCAGCAGGGCGCCCTGGCGCAGTCCTTCACCTTCCAGCAGCCGCCGCAGTCGCAGATCCGCGACAAGGGCCGCGTCTACGACCTGGCGCTGGACCCCAGCGGCAGCTACCTGTTCTCCGCCCAGGGCAGCAACGGCGTGCTGGTCTACGACCTCAACGCCGGCAACTACACCGCCGACCCGCAGAAGCCGCTGAACCCGGACGACCTGCTGCGCCTGATCGACCGCAACCGCGATGGCCGCGACGACCGCGTCATCTCCGCCATCAGCCTGCCGTCCGGCTACATCGCCGTCGGCGTCGAGCCCTACTTCGAGCGCGGCTCCGACCGCGTCTACATCACCGCCGTGCACCTGGCCGGCGGCAAGCCCGATGCGGCGCAGCTGTTCACCGTGGCCTTCGACAGCCTCGACCCGTCGCGCACCACCCTGATCGGCTCCCTGGAGCTACCCTCCAGCGCCGTGCGCGGCCTGCGGGTGCGCAACGCCCGCGTGCTGCTGGCCATGGGCGAGGAAGGCCTGGGCGTGGTCGACGCCTTCCTGCCGAACAAGACCTACCTGGTGGAAAGCCTGGCCAGCGACCCGCGCATGCCGATGCTCGACGTCGCCACCCGCGACGCCGCCGCCGGCGAGAGCGGCCTGCTGGTCACCGTGGGCGGCGCCTTCGACTTCCCCAACAACCGCCTGCTGAGCAAGGAAGAGAACGGCAGCGGCGGCTTCCAGGTCTACGGCCAGAGCAGCGGCCAGGGCCTGCAGCGCCTCGGCCACCTCGACCTGCCGGGCACCCGCGTGGTGCTCCAGGGCCGCTACGCCTACGTGGCCGCCGGCGCCAGCGGCGTCGCCGTGGTCGACCTGCAGGACCCGAACCGTCCCCAGGTGGTCGCCCGCGTCAACGACATCGGCTACGTCTACGACCTCGACTACAACGGCAACACCCTCTATGTGGCCCGTGGCGACAAGGGCGTGCTCAGCATCGACGTCACCGACCCGCTGCGCCCGCAGCCCAGCCGCAGCATGCAGGCCCCCGAGGGCGGCACCGTGGAAAGCGTGGTGGCCAGCGAATACGCCGCCCACGCCGGTGGTGTCGACGCCAAGGGCAGCGTGCTGCAGGTGGTGCCGGACGTAGTGCTCAAGCTGCACACCGTCGACCCGCGCAACGGCATCCTCGACCGCCAGGTCGACGGCAGCCTGCAGGTCATCGCCCGCTTCAACAAGGCCATCGACCTCTACCCGTCCAACGCCGCCCTGTTCAGCCTGCTCGGGCCCCAGGGCGAGACCCTGCCGGCCACCGTGCAGATCCTCAACAACGACGCCCGCCTGACCCTGGCCGCCAGCGTCGCCGACACCCTCAAGGCCGGCGACCGCCTGACCCTGCTGGCCAAGGCCGGCATCGCCTCGGTCAAGCCGCTGTCCGAGCGCGACATCGTCGTGCTCCAGCGCCTGGCCCAGGACCAGCGCGTCGGCCTGACCTACCGCGGCGCCCGCGACGACACCCTGAGCCTGGAAGCCGTGGTGCCGCGTCGTATCGCCCAGAACACCACCAGCCTGATCACCGTCAGCGCCCGCGGCATCCCGGCCAACCTGGCCCAGGTGCGCCTCTTCGCCGGTGACCGCGCCCTGCAGATCGAAGGCGTCACCCGCGACAGCGACACCGCCCCGGCCGTGCTCAAGGTCAGCGTCCCGGCCATGCCGCGTCCCGGCCAGTACAACCTGACCCTGTCCGTGCTGCGCGACGGGCTCTGGCAGCAGGCCGTGCTCGAGGGCGCGCTGCTGGTGGACGCACCGATCCGCTTCGACGCCCTGGCGCCGCTCTGGGGCCCGATCACAGGCGACACCAGCGTCACCATCAGCGGCGACGGCTTCGAACCCGGCAACAGCGTCATGGACGGCCTCAAGGTGCGCTTCGGCGGCCTGCCGGTGGGCCGCATCCAGGTGCTCTCCACCAGCCGCATGCGCGTCACCACCCCGCGTGGCGCCCCGGGCAAGGTGGAAGTGCTGGGTGAAGACCGCTACGGCAACCAGGCCCGCCTGAACGGCGAGCGCAGCTTCGGCTACGGCCTGCGCAAGCTGGCCGAGCTGCACCCCTCGCTGATCTTCCCCAGCGACCTGTGGATCGACCGCGACACCGGCGTCGCCGTGAGCAACGGCGGCCTCATGGTGGAAGGCTACGGCCAGCAGAAACTCGCCGCCGGCGGCTGGCTGCCGGAGAACTACCGCGCCGCCACCTTCTCCGTGCAGGACCCCGCCAAGCCGCTGCTGGTGGGCGGCTCGCCGGCCCTGCCGAGCGACGCCCAGCGCCTGTCCCTGAAGACCCAGGCCATGGCCATTTCCAAGCGCCTGTCGGATGGCTTCCTCGCCAGTGGCGTCATGGAGCCCACCGAAGAAGAACAGGAGCTGCTCGACCGCCAGGCCGCCCAGGACTTCACCCTCGGCCTCGATTCCCTGCAGATCGCCCCGACCCGCGAGTGGGAAGGCAACACCTGGCGCAAGCGCCTCTACATCGCCAGCGGCAATGGCGGCGTCGCCCGCCTGAACCTGGACGAGCAGAACGGCCTGCAGGTGATCCAGGAAGAGAAGCTCAGCGGCCTCGTCAGCCGCCTGGTCAAGCAGGGCGACGGCCTGTTCGCCGCCACCGCCTCGGTGGATGTCGACCCGCCGAACAGCGATACCTGTGCCTTCAAGATCGGTGGCTCCAGCGGCCTCGGCCTGGCCGCGCTGAACTATCAGGATGGCGAGGACCCGGTGCGGGTCGCGGCGCCGGAAGGCCTGAGAGGCGCCGGCCTGCTCAAGCTCGACAATGGCTGGCTGCTCAGCGGCGGCCTGGTGCAGGGCGCCAAGTGGGTCAACTGCCCGGGCTGGGACGAGACCCTGGCCAAGGCCACCGATCTGGAAAAAGGCGAGATCCGCAGCCTGAACCTGTTCGACCCGAGCCAGACCCGCGTCTACAGCTTCACCGCCAACCCGCAGGACGCGCTGGTCTACGGCCGCTACCTGGTGGTGGCCGTAGGCGGCCGCGGCGTCGAGATCGTCAACCGCGACGAGCCCGAAGAACGCGTGCTGGTCACCCTCGACAAGCAGCTGCAGGCCGTCGCCGGCCGCGGCATCGCCCTGCGCATGGCCGGCAACCTGCTGTTCGTCTCGGCGGAAAGCGGCGTGGTGGTGCTGGACCTGGCCCAGCCGCTGCAACCGCGCGTGGTCTCCGCCGGCAACCAGGAGCGCATCGAAGCCCTGGACCTCTTCAACAACCGCCTGGTGGCCGGCTCCGGCAAACAGGGCCTGACCGTGCTCGAGCTGCCCGGCGCCCTGGTGCTGGACGCCGGCGTCGCCCAGGGCGGTGTGATCCCGGCCAGCGAGCAGGCCCTGAGCCTGAGCTTCAACGAACCGGTGACCCTGGAATCCCTGCGTGCCCCGGGCGCCCTGCGCCTGCTGGACATCAGCAACGGCGAGCGCGAACTGCCGGCCCCGAGCGTCGAGGCCGTGGGCGGCGACGGCCAGTCCGCGACCCGCGTGACCCTGCGCTTCACCCCCGCCGCCGGCGCCAGCCTGCGCCTGCAGCTGGCCTCCGCGCGCAACCTGCGTGGCGGCGGCCTGTGGGCGCCGTACCAGGTGGACTTCAAGGTGGCCGCCGCCGGCGCCACCCAGCCGCGCATCCGCAACCTGGAGAACGCCCGCTTCCACCGTGGCGCCCAGGACCGCGTGGTGATCAACGGCAGCGGCTTCTCCAGCACCGTCAAGGGCTACGTCAACCAGTACCCGGTGGCCCTGCAGTGGGTCAGCACCGAGCGCCTGGAAATCGCCCCGAACGCCCTCGACATGCTGCCCCTCGGCCCCGGCCAGTGGCACCTGCGCCTGGAAGACGGCGGCCTGCGCGAGGACTACCTGGGCGCCCTGGTGATCGGCGCCGAGCAGGCGCTGGACCAGGTCAAGTACCGCATCAGCCCGGATTCCGCGAGCAAGAAGGGCGGCACCCTCGTCAGCATCAACGCGTCCGCCGACGTGCTGCTGCCGGGCACCCGCGTGGTCCTGCGTGCCCGCCATGGCGCCACCGAGATCTACACCGGCCGCAGCCCCATCGTGGAAGAGCCGGGCCGCGCCGCCATCGACCTGCAGGACGACGTCGAGACCCAGCGTGACTTCGACTTCATCCTGCCGGGCGTGATCGACCCGGACATCTACGACGTCTTCCTGCGCATCCCCAGCGGCGCCAGCACCCGCGAGGTCAAGGTCGGCGCGCTGTCCTACACCCTGCCGCAGGGCCTGGGCATCGTGCTGCCGAACTACCCGCCGATGCAGATCGGCGCCGCCCAGGTGGTGGGCGACACCCTGTTCGTCGGCGTCAAGGCGGGCTCCGCGCCCACCAGCTCCAACCGCTTCCTGATGCCGGCCGGCCTGGAGATCTACGACATCGGGCTGTGGGAACGGCCGATCCGCCTGTCCCAGCTGCGCCTCGACCAGCCGGTGCTGGGCCTCGAAACCCTCGGCAGCCTGGTGTACCTGGCCAACGACCGCGACGGCGTGCGCGTGGTGGACGTCAACGACCTGGGCCGCCCGCTGCTGGTCTCCAGCCTGACCCTGCCCAACCACCGCGCCCTCGACCTGGCCGTGGAGAGCGAGCGTGGCGCCCTGGCCGTGGCCGCCGCCAACGACCTGGGCACCGGCTACGTGCGCTTCCTGCCCCTGGGCCGCAACGAACTGGGCGCCCAGGCACCGTTGCCGAGCATTCCCTTCGACGGCAGCCTGCGCGCCGACCTGCTGGGTGCGCCGGTGGACCTGCAATGGCTCAACGGCCAGCTGTACGTGCTGTTCCTGCGCGACAAGCAGCTGCACCTGGCCACCTTCAAGGACTTCGGCGACAAGCTCGACTACCGCGTCCAGGCCATCGAACGCGGCACCGTCTCCGGCGACTCCATCAGCGCGAACCTCGGCCGCCCGACCCTGCAGGTCCAGCAGGGCCTGATCAGCGTCGGCACCGGCGACACCTACCTGCTGCTGGAAGCCAATGCCCAGGGCCAGTACGAAACCATCTACTGGCAGAACCAGAAGACCGGCGGCGAGCTGCTCAGCGTCGGCGGGCAGGTCATGCAGGGCAACGGCAAGGGCGTGCAGATCAACACCTCGCCCTACCTCGCCGTCGCCTCGGCCACTCCGGGCAATGGCGCGGTGCTCGGCAGCGGCGAATCGGTGCAGATCGCCTTCAACAACCTGATCAACACCGACCCGGCGCACCTGGCCCAGGCCATCCGCGTGCTGGGCGAGGGCGGCCAGGCGCTGCCGGCCGGCGCCTCCGAGATGACCGGCACCAACACCCTGCGTGGCGGCCAGGTGCAGATCGCCTTCAAGGGCGACTACCAGGGCGCGCTGCGCATCGAAGTGGGCACCGCGCTCACCGACCTGGCCGGCCACGCCCTGCGCCAGGCCTTCGTGCTGCAGCTGGAGCGCCTCACCGGCATCCGTCCGCAGGTCACCCAGGTCCAGCGCGAAGCGGCCGGCGTCGCGGGCCTGCACTACTTCCACGCCACCGGTGGCGAGATCGCCGTGATCAAGGGCAGCGGCTTCGGCGTCGCCCCCGACCAGCTGGCCGTGTGGCTGGGCGAAACCCGCCTGCAGCCGCAGCAGATACTGGAACTCAGCGACACCCAGCTGCGCGTCGAGGTGCCGGACCTGCAGATGGCCGGCATCAGCGCCAGTATCGCGGTGAAGGTCGAGCGCATCGACCAGCGCCTGTCCTACCTGCGCCAGGGCGCCATGACCGTGCTGCCGCAGATCGAGATCGACGACCTGCAGCCGCAGACCGGCCCGCCCCAGGGCGGCAACCTGGTGACCCTGCACGGCCGTGGCTTCAACCACTACATGCAGGTGCGCTTCGCCGGCGCCCTGGCCGGCGACCTGAAGATCCTCAGCAGCAACCGCGCCGAAGTGCGCGCGCCCGCCGGCAGCTTCGGCAAGGCCAAGGTCGCCGCCACCAGCCAGCTGTTCCCGGGCGAACAGACCGACTCGCCGGTGGATTACTTCTACACCGGCATCCCCACCGGCTCGGTCAACCTGCCGGCCGAGATGGCCAGCCCGGTCTCCGCCATCGCCCGCCTCGACGGCGCCGAGAGCCAGCTGCTGTACGCCGTCACCGGTGGCAGCTTCGACAAGCTCGACAGCCAGGGCCGCGTCGCCACCCTGACCAGCAACGCCGCGCGCCTGCTGGTGGCCGACATCAGCGACCCGGTGCACCCGGTGATCGTCACCCGCGAGTTCGCCGGCCAGACCAAGGCCTACCACTACGAAGCGCCCAACGGCCTGTCGCCGCGCGGCTTCGTCGACCTGACCATCAACGATCGCCAGCTGTTCGTCGCCGGCGGCCGCAAGCTGCTGCAGTTCGACCTGACCCTGCCGGCCGCGCCGGAGAAGCTCGCCGAACTGGACATGGCCGGCGAGATCAACGCCCTGGCCAGCCGCGACGACCTGCTCTACGTCGCCTACAAGGACGGCGTGCGCCAGTACCGCATCGGCCAGGACCTCAAGCTCACCGACCTCGGCCTGATCGGCGTGCAGCAGCTGGGCGGCGTGCCCGGCCGCCTGCGCCTGGCCGGCGCCAGCCTCTGGGCCACCCTGCCGCAACAGCGCCAGCTGGTGGAGCTGGAACTGGCCAGCGGCGAATTCCGCGTGGTGCGCCGCGTCGCCACCCGCGACCAGGCCGGCAACCCCTTCGTGCCCGAGGACCTGCTGGTGGCGCCCGAGCGCCTGCTGGTCTCCAGCGGCAAGAACGCTACCGTGCAGCTGTTCAACCTGGACCGCAGCGATGACGCCACCCCGGTGGCCGACCTCAAGCTCACCTACCTGGTCAGCCGTGGCGACCTGTTCGCCGGCCAGCTGCAGCTCGCCGGCCAGACCCTCTACGTGGCCGGCGGCCAGGGCGACGTGCAGCTGTTCGACATTTCCCCGTGGCTGAATGGCGATGCCCGCGCCAGCATCGGCCTGCGCGACTACTTCAGCGTGCTCGGCAACGTCAACAGCCTGTCCCTGGGCAGCCAGGCCCTCTACGCAGGCAGCGCCTTCGTCTACCTGGACGGCGCGCCCGCGGAGAACCCGCTGCCGAGCCTCGACGCCGGCAACTACCTGGGCGGCAGCCTCAACACCCTGGCCTACCAGAACCTCGCGATCCTGTCCCAGCAGCCGCTGCCGTCCGGCCGCCTGCCGCGCGACGGCGCCATCGAGGTGCAGTTCAACCGCCTGCTGGACAACGCCCAGCTGCGCGACCAGGGCGCCCAATTGGTGCAGTTGCTGCTCGACGGCACCCCGGTCCCGGCCCAGGTGGCCCAGGTCGGCGTCGGTCGCCTGGTGCTGCGCCCGGCCTCGCTGCAGGCCGGCAAGCAGTACCAGGTGCAACTGGGCGCCGCCCTGCGCGACCAGCAGGGCCGCACCCTGGGCCACGACTACCGCTTCGGCTTCGTCGCCGACGACCAGCAACTGCCGGAGCTCGACAGCATCTCCCCGCGCCAGGCCAGCTGGCGGGGCGGTGCCGAGGTCACCCTGCGTGGCCGCAACTTCGCCGAGGGCCTGGCGATCGAGGTGGGCGGCCAGCGCGTGCCGGCGGCCGACGTGCTGCATCGCGACGACAACCAGCTGCGCTTCCGCGTGCCGGGCCTGGTGGCCTCGCCGGACCGCAACCTGCCGGTGGGCCTGCGCCTGAAGCAGGGCGGCCAGGAAGTCTTCCGTGGCGCCGCGCTGACCTACGTGGCCGATCCGCGCATCGACCAGTCCGGCCTCTACGACCGCCTGGCCGGCACCCTCAATGCCCAGGCCAAGCGCTTCACCTACAACGCCGGCGAGATCGTCGGCCTGCAGGGCCGTGGCTTCGGCGAATCCACCGTGGTCCGGGTCAACGGCCGGCAGATCGCCGAGACCCGCCTGGAACGCGCCGATCTCATCAGCTTCGCCGTGCCGGAGAACAGCCTCGGCCAGCTGCTGGTGGAAGTGAGCAACCAGGGCTTCGCGGGCGATCTTTCCAGCGACGCCAGCCTGCGCATCGAACTGCCGGCCCGCCGCCAGCTGCAAAGCGTCCAGCAGTTCCGCCGCCAGGGCGACCTGCTGCTCACCGGCAATGGTCGCGACGTGCAGCTCTACAGCCTGCGCGACGGCAGCACGCCGCAACTGCTGGCCAAGTGGCAGGCCGCCGCCGAGCTGGTCGACCTGGCCCTGGGCGATCGCTACGCCGCGGTGCTGGGCGACAAGACCCGCCTGCAGGTCTTTGACCTGGCCAACCTCTACTCGCCCCAGGCGCTGCCGGCCCTGGCCAACAGCCGCCAGGTCGCCTACGACAAGGTGCGCATCGCCGGCGACCTGGTGCTGGCCAAGTCCGGCAACCGCGTGTTCCACGGCCAGGTCCAGGGCCCCGAGCTGAAGGAGCTGACCCTCGCCGCCGGCACGCTGGTCGACCTGGCGCTGGATGGCCGCGCCCTCTACCTGCTCTATGGCGACCGCCTGGAAGTGCGCAACGTCCGCGACCCGTCGCAGTTGCTGGCCACCCAGGTCCACGGCCTGGCCGGCGCCAGGTCCCTGTGGCTCGACGGCTCGCGTCTCTACCTGCAAGGCACCTCCGGGCTGCAGGTGCTGCAACGCGCCGCCCTGCTGCGCGGCCGTGGCGAGCCGGTGCTCGGCGAGCTGGAACTCCCCGCCCGCATCGGCAAGCTCACCAGCCAGGGCGAACTGCTGGCCTGGCTGGACAACGGCCGCCTGCAGGTGCTCGACCTCGACCTGGACGCCCAGCGTCGCCTGGTCGCCCGTGAAGTGGCCGCGATCACCGTCGGCAGCGCCGAGGTGGGTTCGCTGGGGCAACTGGAGCTGCACGGCGACCTGCTGGAATGGAGCAACGGCGGCAACTACTTCAACGCCGCCGTACCGCTGAACAACGCCTGGGGCCTGGCCCCGGAAAGCCTGGCCGCCGCCGACGAGCCGGTGGGCCTGCGCCTGTCCGGTGCCGAATACGCCTGGCGCGAGGCGCGCCTGGCGCTGTCCTCGGCCAGCGGCGAGAGCATCGCCAGCGACTCCCAGGTACTGGGCCGCGAGCTGCGCGCCCTGGTGCAACAGCCGAGCTTCCAGCCGGCCGGTCTCTATCGCCTGCAACTGAGCCAGGCACCGCTGGACTGGCTGCAGGGCGCCGAGGTGAACATCGACCTGCCGTGGCTGGTGGATGCCGTGGACTTCTTCGGCGCCGCCCAGGTGCGCCTGGATAGCCTGCAACCCAACCGCAGCATCAGCGGCGTACCGCGCGACTACGTGCTGCGTGGCCGCCAGCTGCACCTGATCGACGAACTCCAGGTGGGCGACCGCGTGCTCGGCCGCAGCCAGCTGCAGGCCAACGCGACCGGCGACCAGCTGAGCTTCCGCCTGCAGATGGAACAGGCCGGCCTCTACAGCCTGCAGGCCCGCTACGGCGACGAACGCGCCACCCTGCCCACCGCCCTGGCCGTGGTCACCCCGCTGGCCATCGACGCGGTGCAGTCCGCCCATGCCGCCGGTGCGGTGGTCAGCGACGCCGGCGGCACCCAGGTGCACATCGCCGCCCAGGGCCTGTCCGAAGGCCTCAGCCTGCACTGGTACCCGGCCGGCCAGGGCATCCAGCCCACCGCCAGCAACCGCGTGGCCTTCACCCTGGCCGACGATGGCCTGAACTTCGTCACCCCGCCCAGCCAGCCGGGCTGGCAGTACCAGGTCTCGGTCGTGCGCGAATCCAGCGGCGAGCGCGTCGACAGCGTCCCGGCCCAGTGGCTCACCGCCATCGACGACACCGCCCCGAGCGTGCGCCTGATCGCCGCCCTGGGCGCGTCGCAGTCGCTGGTGCTGGAGGCCGACGAGCCGCTGCAGGCCCAGGGTGTCAGCGTCATCAAGGTGTTCAAGGACTACGAGACCCACGCCCAGCCGAGCGAAGACGTCAGCGCCCGCTTCCAGCCGCTCATCGCCCAGGGCAAGCGCCTGGAGCTGCGCCTGCGCGCCGATGCCCAGCTGGAGGCCAACGCCCTCTACCAGATCGCCCTGAGCGGCATCCGCGACGCCGCCGGCAACCCGGCCCGCGACAACACGCTGATCAAGGCCGGCGCCTACAACGGCGTGTTCCAGGCCGAAGACCGCCTGGCGCCGCGCTACGACTCCCTGCAGGTCGCGCTGCAGGATGGTCGCGCGCTGAGCCCGGCGGTGCGCCTGAAGACCGGCAACCGCTACGGCTTCAAGGTCAGCGCCCAGGACAACCTGCAGGCCGCCGACAAGATCGCCTTCGCCTATCGCCTGTCCGCCGATGGCGGCCAGACCTGGAAGACCGACTGGGTGCCGGTGCAGAAGGGCGAGTTCAGCCTCGACCTCAACGGCCAGTACCAGGGTTTCAGCCTGCTGCTGCGCGCCAGTGACGGCCGCAACAGCGTCGACCGCCGCTTCGACGCCGACATCAGCGCCCCGGACCTGGGCCTGGCCTCGTTCAGCACCCTGCCGACCCCGGTGGAAGAGAGCACCCCGGCCGAGCTGCGCTTCGCCATCAGCGGCGACCTGGACCTGGTGCGCAGCACCGAGGTACGCCTGCTGGACGGCCGCTACCAGGCCGCCACCTTCGACCGCGCCAGCGGCCTGGCCAGCCTGAGCCTGCCGCACCCGCGCCTGCGCGACCTGCCGGGCGCGCCGACCACGGCCACCCCGATCACCGCCGAGCTGCGCGTGGGCTTCGGCCTGGCCGGCCAGGAAAGCTACCGCTACTTCCAGGTGGGCTACGACCTGCAGCCGGACCGCACCCCGCCGCAGCTGTCGATCATCGCGCCGCTGGACGGCGAGTTCGTGCCCCGTGGCGAGGTGACCGAGGTCATCCTGCGCAGCTACGACCGCTACGGCATCGACCGCGTCGAAGCCTGCGTCGACAGCCGCAGCGCCGATCCCTTCGCCGACGCCCAGGCCTGCCAGCGCCTCGCCGACCCGGGCCGCCTGCGCCTGCCGGTCGCCGCCGACGCCACCCAGCCGATCCACGTGGTGGCCCGCGCCATCGACCTCAACGGCCTGGCCAGCGCGCCGGCCAGCGTCACCCTGCAGCCCTACGACAGCCGCAGCGGCGCGCCGGAACTGAGCTTCCTGGTCCCGGCCGACGGCCTCGACGTCCAGGCCGGCGAGACCATCCCGGTGCGGGTGCGCATGCGCAAGCTGGAACAGGCCACCCTGAACCTCGACATCGCCGGCAACCCGCAGCACCCGGGCAACCCGGCGGCGCGCAGCCTGACCCGCGCCGCCGACGGCGACGAGGTGGTGGAGCTGGCCGTGCCCATGCCCCAGGTCGCCGCCGACGGCGTGCTGGTGCTGCGCCTCGAAGCCACCTGGCAGGGCCAGACCCTGCGCAGCCAGCGCATCCTCAACCTGCATGCCGACAACGGCATCGACCAGGACGTGGCCCTGCTGCTGCAACCGGCGAGCACCCTGCTGGCCGGCACCCAGCTGTGGATCGACGCGCCGCCACCGGCGGGCATGACCGACTTCAGCCGCGATTCGAGTCTCGACCTGTTCGACCCGGCCGATGCCGGCATCGCCGCCGCGCACCTGGCCTTCGGTGACCGCCGCCAGGTCTGGAACAGCCGCATCGACGGTGCCGGCCTGCGCCTGGCCGCGACCCTGCGCGACCGTTCCGGCCACGAGAAACAACTGGACCGCAGCCTGGCCAAGCTGGCCTACCTGCAGGCCGAAAGCCGTCGCGAGCCCATCGAGACCGGCTACCAGGCCGGCCACCTGACCCGCCTGCCGGGCCTGGCCCAGGGCGCCGCCTGGGTCGAGAACGCCCAGCGCGACGGTTACCGCATCCGCACCCTCGACGGCCTGGTGGAAAGCCGCGACAGCGGCCGTGTCCGCCAACTGGCCTTCACCGGCACCGGCCTGGCGGCCCAGGTCCGCCGCGACGGCCAGGACTACCTGCGCTTCTGGCGCTGGCAGGACGGCGCCTGGCTGGCCGCCGTGGAACAACCCATCGCCGGCACCCTGCTGGGCGGCAGCGGCGACCTGCTGTACGTCCGCCATGGCCAGCAACTGGGCGGCTACGCCGTCGACGGTGGCGCCATGGCCGAACTGGTGGGCCTGAGCCTCGCCGACGAGATCCGCCAGGTGCAGCTGGACGGCCAGCGCCTGCTGGTGCTGACCGACAAGGGCCTGGAATGGCTGCAGCTGGACGACAGCCGCCTGCCGCAACTGGTGCGCCACGCCGGCCTGGCGCTGCCGGGCCGCCTGGGCTTCGCCCTCGACGGCGAGCGCCTGCTGGCCTGGACCGCCACCGAAGCCGCCCGCTACACGCCGGTGCTGGATGCCGACGGCTGGCGCCTGGGCGATGCCACCGTGCTGGCTGTCGACGGCCGCGTGCAGCGTGCCCGCTTCGACGGCGAACTGGCCTGGCTGCGGGTGAGCGACGACCTGCACGGCGACAGCTGGCAGGCCTGGCGTGACGGCGAGCGCCTGGGCGCCCTGGCGGGCGAACGCCAGGACCTGGCCTTCGGCGCGGGCCGCCTGGTGTCCCTGCAACTGCGCGAGGGTGTGCAGCACCTGGTGGTCGAGCCCCTGGAAGTGCCCGCCGCACCGGCTGCCGCACTGACCGCCAAGGCCGTGCGCCTGCCCTTCGGTGTCCTGGTCGGCGGCTTGCCCGCTGCCGCCGAGGCCGCGCTCGGCCAGGCCGAGCTGAGCCTGCGCGATGGCGCCGACAAGCCCCTGGCCGCCCAGGCCTTCTGGTACCAGGGCGAACTGGATGCCTACCTGGGCGAGGCCTTCCCCCAAGGCCGCGCCTGGCTGCTGGCCAACCCGCCGGCCAGCCTGCGCCTGGTGCTGCAGGACCACGCGGGTGAGCAGGCCCTGGACCTGGCCGTACCTGCAGCCACCCATGCCGCCGCCGAACTGACGCCCGACCAGGGCGCGGTGCTCGCCGCCGGAGCCCGCCTGCCGCTGGCCGCCGCGTTCGCTGCCGGCAGCGACGGCCGTGGCGCCACCCTGTCCCGCGAGGGCCAGGTGCAGCCGGGCATCAATGGCCTGCGCCAGCGCTTCAGCTGGATCGGCCTGCCCGCCAGCGGCGAAGCCCGCTACGCCTGGCAGGATGCGGCCGGCGCCCGCGAGATCGGCCTGTTCACCAAGGCCAACCCGTCCACCAGCGCCGTCACCCTGAGCGGTGCCGGCAACAACCAGGTGTTCGCCGAAGGCTCCAGCCTGTCCCTGGCCTACCAGGTGGGCGACGTCCCGGCCTGGGTGGAGATCGAACTGCTGAGCTTCAACGGCCAGTCCGTGCAGCGCATCCTCGACGCCGGCCAGCAGGGCCGCTTCAGCCTGCGCCTGCCCCAGGTGGCCGTGCAGGAAAGCTATGTGCTGCGCGCCCGCGCCTACTTCCCGGGCGACTTCCACTACAGCGAGCAGCAGCTGAACCTGCGCGTCGCGCCGGCCCAGCAACTGCCCCAGCCGCAACTCGCCGGCCTGCCGAGCCTGCTGTACGCCGGCAGCCGCGTGGACCTGAGCCTCTCCGGCGTGGACGCCAGCCGCTTCCGCATGAGCCTGGAAGCCCTGGACCAGGACGACCGCCTGCTCGCCAGCGGCGCCGGCAGCCTCGGCCTGCGCCTGCCGGCCGGCATCCGCGAACTGCGCGTGCGTGCCCTGATCGACGACGAGCTGGGCAACCGCCAGGAGCAGCGCTGGAGCGCGCCGGTGGTGGACGCCTGGAACCTGCAGAGCGAAAGCGCGCGGCTGCCCTTCGACCTGATGCTGCCGCAGGTCGGCGGCTACTGGCTGGCACGCGGCGCCGAACTGCACGACGCCCAGGGCCTGCGCCAGCGCCTGGACGGCCCCATCGCCGCCATGGACAACCTGCAGCGCTACCTGCTGCTGAGCATCAAGGGCTTCGGCCTGACCCTGCTGGACCCGCAGGACGGCCTGCGCAGCGCCGGCAGCCTGGCCGTGGCCGCCCCGATCAACCACCTGGCGGTGCAGGGCGAGCGCGTCCTCGGCGCCAGTGGCCGCGACCTCCATTGGTTCGACGCCCTGGGCGGCCAGCTCAAGGCCACCGGCACCCAGACCCTGGGCGCGGAGGTCCGCCAGCTGCTGGCCCGCGACGACGGCTTCCTGGTGCTCACCGCCGGCCAGGTCCTGCGCCTGTCCGCCAGCGGCCAGGTCATCGCCAGCTTCAATGGCGAGAACCTGCTGGCCATGGCCCGCAGCGGCGACCAGCTGCAGGTGTCGGATGCCGCCGGCCGCCTGTGGCGCCTGGACGCCGCCCTGAAGGGCACCTCCGTACAGCTGGGCACCGCCGCCAAGCGCCTGTTCGCCCTGCCGGGCCAACTGCTGGCGCTGGCCGACGGCCGCCTGCAACTGATCGACCTGGCCACCCGCCAGCGCATCGCCGACTGGAGCCTGGGCAACGCGCCCGTGGCCGCGGCCCAGTGGACCGGCGGCCGCCTCTGGCTGGGCGGGAGCGAAGGCCTGGTGCTGCGTCCGCAGGCCGGCAGCGCGGGCTTCCACCTGTTGCACGACAGCCGCAGCCTGGCCACCCCGACCCGTGGCAGCGTGGAAGACCTGGGCCTGCGTGACGGCCAGGTACTGGTCGCCGCCGACAACTTCGGCGCCCAGCTGCTGCGCCAGGACGACGCCGGCACCTGGCAGTCCACGCTCTACCCGAGCCAGGCCTTCACCCAGGCCGCCAGCCAGGTGGCCAGTGCCGGGGACCTGTGGTTCCTCGCCCAGGATCAGCAACAGCAGGTGGTGGCGCTGTCGCGCTCCACCCTGGCGGCGCAGACCGTCTTCGCCCAGACCCCGGTGAACGACCTGGCCATCGCCCGTGGCCAGCTGCTGGCGGCCAGCGGCGGCAGCCTGCAGATCGCCGCCCTGGACAACCTGGCCAGCCGCCGCAGCCTGCTGGTCACCGCCCAGGAAAGCCTGCGCCAGCTGTCGGCCCACGGCAGCCGCGTCGCCGCCCTGAGCCAGAGCGGCCGGGTGTTCCTGGTGGACCTGCGCAGCGACGCGCGCCAGCCGGTCAGCGAACTGAGCGCCCAGCTCGGTGGCGAGGTCCGCCAACTGGCCTTCGATGGCGATGCGCTGTTCTACCTCTCCGCCGAGCGCGCCTGGCGCTACGACCTGCGCAGCGGCCAGCGCAGCGAGCTGCTGGCCGGCGCGACCGTCACCCAGCTGTACCTGGGCGGCAACCTGCTGTGGATCGAACAACCCCAGGCCCAGGGCGTGCGCCTGCTGGCCCTGGACCCGGCCAGCGGCCAGGCCATGGCCGGTGGCGAGCTGCGTCTCGCCCAGCGCATCAGCGCCCTGGCGGTGGAGAACAACCGCCTGGCCGTCGGCCTCGGCAGCCAGGGCGTGCTGGTCTATGAGCTGCCCTACGGCCTCGGCGCCAGCACCACCTCGCTGCTGGAACCCCTGGCCGGCAGCCACCTGCAACCGGCCCAGGCGCTGGCCCTTGGCCTCGCGGAAGACGGCCTGCGCGGCGTCGAATTCAGCATCAACGGCCAGCCGGCCGGCACCCTCGGCCAGGGCCTCGGCCGTACCAGCCTGCGCCTGCCCGCCAGCCTGCCGGGCGGCCAGTCCCTGGCGCTGGGCCTGCGCGTCGAGGACGCCTTCGGGGTGATCCGCCAGGGCAGCGCCCGCGACCTGTTCATGGAGCCGGGCGATGGCGTGGCCAACCCCTTCAGCATCGCCCTGGTGGCCGACGAACATTCCTGGCTGCCCCTGCCGCTGACCGTCAGCGCCCAGGTCAGCGGTAGCCAGCAGCCCCTGGCCCAGGTGGAGTTCCTGGTCGCCGCCGGCAGCAACGGACCCTGGCAGCGCGTCGCCCTGCGCAGCGCCCAGCCGTACCAGGCCAACCTGGCCCTGGACGGCAGCTTCTCCGGCCAGTACCTCAAGGCCCGCGCGGTGGACGTGTTCGGCAACAGCGCCGAGTCGGCGGCCAAGCGCTTCTACCGCCACCAGGACACCAAGGCCCCCACCGTGAGCCTCGGCTACCAGGGCAGCGCGGTGTTCAAGGACAACAACCGTGCCGTGCGCGGCTACCCCTTCACCGTCACCGCCCAGATGGCGGACGAGGAGGGCGCCCTCGACAAGGCCACGCTGATGCGCAACGGCCAGGTGGTGGCGGTGGCCTTCGGCCAGAACCAGCTGAGCTACCAGGATGCCGCCACCAGCCTTGGCGAGCAGGTCTACAACGTCGAGGTGCGTGACCGCGCCGGCAACGTGACCAGCGCCGAGCTGCGCGTCACCGTGATCGACGACGCCTTCCCCGAGGTCACCACCCTGAACCTGCCGGCCGAGGTGATCGAACGCGGTCGCTTCGATGTCCAGCTGGCCGCTCGCGACGACGTCGGCCTGAAGGGCGTCGACCTGCTGTGGAACGGCTTCACCGACCACTACGATGTCACCGGCACCACCCTGAACCGCAGCTTCAGCGTCCAGGACCGCCGCACCGAGCGCGTCGCCAGCAGCGTCAACCAGCCGTTCAAGGTGCGCCTGACCGACAGCCGCGGCCAGGTCAGCGAATCCCCGGCACAGGCCCTGCGCGTGGTCCGCGACCGCGCGCCGGATGCCGCCGCCCTGCAGGTGAGCCTGCCGGCCCGTGGCGTCTACGGTGGCCTGGTCACCCTGCAACTGAACAACCTCAACGCCCTGGACGACACCGGCGGCCTGGGCCTGCGCGTGCTGCAACTGGTGGGCAGCGAGCGCAAGGAGCTGTTCAACTGCCTGCGTGAGGACACCGGCAACTTCCGTTGCGGCAACGGCGCCTACTGGAACGGCCACAGCCGTGACCTGCGCATGCCCGAGGCCGCGCTGCCGGGCGACAGCTTCCGCGTGCAGGTGGAGCTCACCGACCGCATCGGCCAGCAGACCCTCAGCCGCGAATACGCCGTGGCCCTGACCCAGTCGCCGAACCAGCTGCGCTTCAAGGCCGTGCAGGGCAGCGACAACCCCGCCCAGGCGCGGGTGCAGGAGCGCCCGGTCTATCGCGTGCAGGTGCTCGACGCCGCCGCGCGCCCGGTGCCGGAGCAGCCGGTGCAGTGGCGCCTGCGTCGCCTGGCCGACGGCTATGTGGAAAACCTCGGCACCAGCAACAGCGACAGCGGTGGCTACGCCAGCCTGACCTTCAACGCCGACCGCAGCCTGGGCGACTACCAGCTGTGGGCGGACCTGCCGCAGTTCACCCAGGTGGCCCGTGCCGAGGCGGCCATCGGCCTGCTCGCCGGCCCGACCCGCAACCTGCTGCTCAGCTACCTGCCGCCGGTGGCCGCGGGCGAGACCGTGGCGCTGGACATCCAGTCCCAGGACCTGGTGCTCAACCCGGTGACCGACGACCAGAGCAGCGTGCTGATCCTCACCCTGCCGGCCTCCGACTACCACGCCCAGCCTGGCGCCGGCATCCAGATCGGCAGCACCACCCTCAACGGCCAGACCGTGGAGCGGGTGCAGGTGACCGTGAAGGACGGCCGCGCGCGGCTGAACCTGCAGGTCGGCCAGAAGGCCGGCCAGTTCAGCCTGCCGCTGTCGAGCAACGGCAACAGCATTCGCTACACCTACGACGCCCGCGGCAATGTCAACTGCTGCTACAGCAACCTCGACCTCACCGTGCTGCCGGCCGTGGCCAGCCACCTGCGCCTGCTCAACGACCAGGGCCGGGTGCAGGACGACGGCGCGGTGCTCACCCGTGGCATCAAGCAGGACGTGCGCCTGCAACTGATGCTGCAGGACCGCTTCGGCAACCCCATCACCCAGGTCGACGGCAAGCCCGCCAACCTCGCGGTCAACGTCCAGGCCAGCGGCTCCGCCCTGGTCGACGGCAAGGCCGGTGGCGCCACCGTGCAGCTGAACGCCGGGCTGGGCTGGATGGCCATCAGCGACGAAACCTTCGAGGACGTCACCGTCAGCCTGGCCGGCCCGGTGCAGGCCCTGCCGAACCTGGACCTGACCAGCCGCTTCCGCATCAGCTTCACCGTGCAGCCGCCTGAAGTCGTCCGCGCCCTGATCGAGGCCCGCCAGGGCACCGCGCTGCGCGCCTACTTCGACTTCGACGAGCCGGTGCGCCTGGCCAGCGGCGACGCCCTGAAGTTCTTCGAGGGCAACGCGGCCCGTGGCGGCAGCGCCACCCTCAGCAGCGACGGCCGCACCCTGAGCTTCGACGCGCAACCCGCGCTGGCCCTGGGCCGCTGCTACCGCTACGACACCACCGGCTCCGGCCTGCGCGGCGTCGCCCGCGACGACCAGGTCCGCGAGCAGGGCGCCGAGCTGTGCGCGCCCCATGCGCTGTTCAGCCTCGCCGGCCCGCTCAAGGTGCTGGCCGGCCAGAGCGTGCAGATCCCGCTGACCCTGGCCGACAACATCAGCTGGTACAACGTCGCCAACGGCCGCGCCGAACTGGGCGGCACCAGCCAGGGCTTCAACTGGTACTACGGCCCGACGCGCACCCTCACCGTTCCGGCCCTCTTCGGCGCGGCCAATGAGCCGATCGCCGACGGCGCGCTGCTGCCGCTGACCCTGACCGGCACCCTGCCGGGCACGCCGGCCAAGCCGGTGGTGCTGGGCAACGCCCTGAAACTGCAGGTCTTCGACCCGGCCGGTGACTTCGACGGCGACGGCCTGCGCAACAAGCTGGAAATGGAAACCCAGGGCCTCGACCCGGCGCTGCGCGACTCCGACGGCAACGGCATCGAGGATGGCGCCGAGGACCTCGACGGCGACGGCCTGAGCAACCTGGAAGAAGCCGCCCTGGGCACCAAGCTGCGCGTGGCCGACACCGACGGCGACGGCCTCTCCGATGGCGCCGAAGTGCGCACCCACCACACCGACCCGCTGAAGGCCGACACCGACGATGACGGCCTGTCCGACGGTGCCGAGGTCAGCAACATCCCGGCGTCCTCGCCGCTGAAGAAGGACACCGACGGCGACGGCATCCCCGACCCGCTCGAACTGCAGATGGGCCTGAACCCCAGCGATCCGGCCGACGGCCAGGCCGACAAGGACAACGACGGCCTGAGCAACGCCCGCGAGGCGCAGCTGGGCACCCTGATCAACAACCCGGACAGCGATGGCGACACCCTGCTGGACGGCGTCGAGGTCAACCAGAAGGGTACCGATCCGCTGAAGGCCGACACCGACGGCGACGGCCTGCGCGACGACGAGGACGCCGAGCCCCTGGTCAAGGACACCCAGGCGCCCCGCGTGGGCCTGGACACTCCGAAGGTCGGCCAGACCCTGATCAAGGGCCTGCGCATGACCCTGGTGCCGACCCTGCTGGACAACGGCCGGGTCACCAAGGTGGCGTTCCGCCTCAACGGCGCCCAGATCGCGCTGGTCAACGCCGCGCCCTTCACCTACAGCCTGAACCTGCCGGGCGACGCCGACAGCCTGCGCCTGGAAATCATCGCCACCGACACCAACAACAACGTCGGCAGCAGCGGCGAACATGCCTTCGCCCTGGTGCAGGACCCCTTGACCACCGTGATCGGCCGCGTGCTCGACAGCAACGGCCAGCCGGTGGTGGGCGCCCAGCTCGACGTCGGCGGCCAGACCGCGGTCAGCGGCGGCGACGGCAGCTTCGTCATCACCCGCGTGCCGGTGGCACCGGGCGTGGTCTCGGTCATCGCCAGCGGCCTGCTGGGCAACCAGGCGGTGACCGCCGTCTCCGCACCCACCGACCCGGTCTGGGGCGGCACCACGGACGTCGGCACCATCACCCTGCAGCAGCCGAAGGTGCGGGTGGGCTACTTCAACGCGCGCTTCAACGCCGGGCAGCCCTCGCAGCGGCTGATCATCGAGCGTGCCGGCTACGAGCCGGTGCAGGTGAGCAACCTGGCCAGCTTCGACCTGTCGCAAGTCGACATGCTGATGGTGGACAGCTCGCGGGACTACTACGGCAACAGCAACTACTCCAGCAACCGCGCCAAGGTCTTCGCCTTCGTCCAGAACGGCGGCACGCTGCTGTTCAGCGAGAACTACAACACCAGCTCCAATGCCGTGCTGGCGGATGTGCCCGGCCAGCCTGCGGAGTCGGTGTGGACGGGCAGCTCGATCCGCCTGACGCCGGTGCTGCGCTGGTCCGATGCCAGTGAAAGCCGCGTCGGTTCCTGGTGGCCCTATCGCAACACCAACTATTCCGGCCACGCCTACATGCCTATGGACAAGCTGGCGCCCGGTACCGCACCGCTGATGTTCACCGGCACCCGTGCGGAAAAACGCGTGGTCGCCATCCGCTATGCCTATGGCGCCGGCCAGGTCTATTTCGGCTTCACCCCGACCGAGTCGGGCCGCCCGGGCGACAACGACCCGCTGTTCACCATCTACCACCCGGGCATCCTGGTGATGATGCACGAGCTGACCCTCAAGGACAGCGACAACGACGGCCTCAAGGACGTCTACGAATACGCCAACGGCACCAGCGCCTTCATCGCCGACCGCGATGGTGACGGCCTGCTGGACGGCTTCGAGGTCAAGTACGGCTTCAACCCGCTGGTGGCGGGCGAGCAGAACCTGGACAGCGACGGCGACGGCCTGAGCAACCTGCGCGAGCAGGAGCTGGGCACCCACCCGCGTCAGGTCGACAGCGACGAGGACGGGCTGACCGATGGCGCCGAGGTCAACCAGCACAACAGCGACCCGCTGAACGAAGACGGCGACTACGACCGCGTGCTCGATGCCCAGGAAGTGCAGTACAAGGCCAACCCGCGCAAGGCCGACAGCGACGACGACGGCATCCCGGACTACGACGAGATCAACAGCTACGGCACCCGCCCGGACCTGGCGGATACCGATGGCGACGGCCTCTCCGACTTCATCGAGCTGAAGGGCCCCTATGCCGACATCCTCAACCCGCGCTACGCCCAGGACGCCGGCCAGGACTACGACAATGACGGCCTGAGCAACAAGCAGGAGCTGCTGGAGACCCTCACCAATCCGAAGGTGGCGGACACCGACGGCGACGGTCTGTCCGATGGCGTGGAAGTGGCCCGTGGCCTGAACCCGCTGGACGCGGACATGGACAAGGACGGCCTGCTCGACGGCGAAGACAGCGCGCCCACCGAGAAGGACACCCAGGCACCGAGCGTGAGCCTGGTATCGCCTGCGGCCGGCGCCAGCCTGGCTCACGGCCAGCAACTGCGCCTGCGCGCCGATGCCAGCGACGATGGCCGCGTGGCCAGCGTGACCTTCTATGTCAACGGCGTGGCCGTGGCCACCTACGACCGCGCGCCCTACCAGCATGTGATCCGCGTGCCGGCCGTTGGCGCGCAGCTGGATATCGAAGCCAGCGCCCGCGACACCAACGGCAACGAAAGCCGCAGCGGCGTGCGCCGCCTGAGCCTGGTGGACGACGCCGGCACGCAGGTCACCGGCCGCGTGCTGGATGGCAACGGCCGCGCCGTGGAAGGCGCCCAGGTGACCCTGGTCGACGGCTACGAAGCCGCCCGTATCAAGCCGGTCTCCTACACCCTGGACCAGGGTACGGGCTGTGGCACCTATTGCTACGGCGATGACCGAGGCCGCCAACTGATCGATGGCCAGCTGGGGACAGCCGGTTTCGTGGCTGACCTGGGGATGGGCAAGGCCTACGAGTGGCTGGGCTGGACCGCTCGCACCATGAATATCGATTTCGACTTCGGTCGGACGGTCAACCTCACCGATGTCAAAGTCGGGTCGACCCAGGACACTCTCAGCAACGTCGTATTGCCATCCTTCGATGTCCTGCAGAAGGTCGGCAACGAGTGGGTCGCTGTCGGCACGCTGAACACCGCGCCAAACAACGCCAACAACCGTGACCAGGAGTCCCGCGAGGCTCATGCCCAACTGACCCTGTCCGGCATGAACATCAACAGCCGCTATGTGCGTATCAGCTTCCGCGCCAATGGGCCGTGGTCGTTTGTTGACGAAGTGGCCTTCAGCAATGGCACCGGCCCGATGCCGTCCTCGGCCACCGTGGCCAGCGACAGCCAGGGCCGCTTCACCCTGTCCGCGTCCACCCTGGCCCTGGAGCCACGGGTCAAGGCCGAGGCGCGCTTCGGCAACCAGCTGGTCTCCGCTGCCAGCGAGGTGTTCGAACTGGCCCGTGGCGGCAGCTCGGATATCGGCGACCTGGTTCTGGCCGCACACGGCCGCACGGCGTTCGAACCGATCCAAGAGCGCCATGTGGCCGCCGCCGAGGAAAGCACCTCCTACAACCGCCAGGTGAACAATAACGTCCGCTGGGACTTCAACAGCTACGGCGGCATCGACAACGGCACCTACGCCTCCAACTGGACCTTCAGCGGTGCCCAGTACCTGGTGGTCAATGGCACCAACTACAGCAGCAGCACCTATCGCACCCGCCTGGATGGGCGCGAGCTGATCTACCCGGCCAAGCAGCTCGGCAATGTCATGGTCAGCCGCAAGGCCTATGTGCCGGCGGACCAGAACTACGCCCGCTTCATCAGCGTGCTGGAGAACCCCAGCGACCAGCCGGTGACCGTGCCCTTCTATGTGTACGGCAACTTCTACGCGACCCGCCCGGTGGTACAGACCTCGTCCGGCGACGCGGGCTTCGACCCGGAAGACAGCTACCTGCTGACCGATGACGCGGCGCCGGAAGGCGGCCTGTACGCCGCCGGCGTGGTGCTGGGCAGCCCGGATGCGCCCCTGCGCCCGGTTTCCACCTGGCGCAACGGCAACGAGTACCGCGCCAACTACCAGGTCACCCTGGCGCCGCGCAGCCGCCAGGTGCTGGTGCAGTACCTCGTGCAGGACGCCAGCCGCGAGCGCGTGCGCAGCACCCTGGAGCAACTGGCCAGCCGAGATGTGCAGGAGCCGAACCTGACGCTCGAAGAACAGCGTGGCATCGTCAACTGGACCACCCAGGCGGACAGTGACGGCGACGGCCTGGCCGATGCCCTCGAATACCTGCTGGGCCTCGACCCGCTCAAGGCCGACAGCGACGGTGACGGCCTGCGCGATGGCTTCGAGCAGCGCTATGGCTTCGATGCCAGGCAGGCCGATGGCGAGGCGTCCGAGGACAGCGACGGCGATGGCCTGACCAACCTTCAGGAGCAGGAAGCCGGCAGCCACCCGCGCCTGGCCGATACCGACGGCGACGGGCTCACCGACGGCGCCGAGGTGCTGGTGCATCATTCCAGCCCGCTGACCCGCGACACCGACCTGGACCGCATCCTCGATCCGGACGAGATCGCCCGTGGTACCCGTCCGGACCTGGCCGACACCGATGGCGACGGCCTGAGCGACTACGCCGAGCTCTTCAGCCACGGCACCGATCCGCTCAAGGCGGACAGCGACGACGACGGACTGCCCGACAAGTACGAGGTGGACAACAACCTGCTCAACGTCGGCGCCCAGGACGACACCGACGGCGACGGCCTGAGCAACCTGGCCGAATTCCAGGCCGGTACCTCGCCGCGCAACGTCGATACCGACGGCGACGAACTGCTGGACGGCTGGGAAGTGCTGGGCATGCCGCCGAGCGACCCGCTCAAGGCCGATGGCGACAACGGCGGCCGCCGCGACATCAATGAACGCTTCGTCGATGGCACCGATCCCAAGGTGGCCGCCGACGACCGCGCGAACATCAATGGCTACCGCACCGCCAAGGACGAGAACAACCGCGACTGGAACTTCTATTACGGTGGCGAGCTGCACTCGACCACAGGTTCTGCCGTGGACTCGAGCTACTGGGCCAACCTGCTGTTCGTCAACGGCAACCGCTATGGCTACTCCTACAACCATGCCACCAGCAGCGCCAACGGCCGTGAGTACCACTACGAAGGGCGCCGCATGGGCAACCTGGTGGTCAGCCGCCGCGTACTGGTGCCCAGCGTCGGCGGTGCCTATGCCCGCTACCTGGAGATCCTCGACAACCCGAGCGGTACCGAGCAGGTGGTCACCCTGCGCCTGCAGTCCTACTACGGCGCCAACGATGCCCAGACCGCCATCGTCACCAGCAGTGGCGACGACCAGCTGACCCTCGCCGACGACTACCTGGCGCTGCGCGACACCGCCACGCCGACCCGTCCGGTGCTGCTGCAGGTGCTGGGCGGCAACGCCAACCGTCGCCAGGGCACCAGCCTGGTCAGCCGCAACGGCCGTCAATGGCTGGCGGAGTACCAGGTGCGCATCCCGGCGGGCGAACGCCGCGTGGTCATGCACTTCTCCACCCTGGAAGGCTCGACCGATGCCGCCATGCAGACCGGCGCCCGCCTGCGCAGCCTCAAGGGCCTGGGCCTGGACAACCTCGACCCGACCCTGGCCGGCAAGGTGGTGAACTTCTTCGCCTTCTACGACCAGGACGAAGACGGCCTGAGCGACGCCGACGAAGCGCGCCTGGGCACCGACCCGGCCAACCCGGACAGCGACCATGACGGTATCCCCGATGGCAAGGACAGCGAGCCGCTGGTGCCGGACGCCACCGCGCCGAACGTCACCTTCCAGCCCCTGGAGCCGGCGCGTCGCTATGGCGGCGACTCCCTGGACCTGACCGCGCTGATCAGCGACAACGGCCTGGTGGCCAAGGTCGAGCTGCTGCAGGACGGCCTGCTGCGCGAGACCCGCACCAGCGGCGGCAGCCAGACCTTCACCGTGATCCTGCCCAACCAGGACAGCACCCTGCTGCAGGTCCGCGCGACCGACAGCAACGGCAACGTGCGCACCGCGGACCTGACCGTGGCGATCGCCACCGTGCCCGAGCTGCAGGTCTCCGGCCAGGTGCAGGATGTCCTCGGCAAGGGCGTCGCCGGCGCGCGGGTACAGGTCAAGGGTGTCCAGGCCACCACCGACGAGACCGGCCATTACCAGTTGCAGGTGTTGACCATCGATACGGTCCTGCAGGTCGAAGCCAGCGCGCTGTTCGGCAAGCAGCCGATGACTGCCCTGGTGACTGCGCCGGTGCCGGTCGACTCGGAAGACGTGCATGTCGAGCCGCTGGTGCTCAAGGCACAGGGCCGCCTGGTGCGTGACCCCATCGCCGAGTCGCAGCTGAGCTACGAGGGCAGCACCGGCTTCGGCTACAACCTCTTCGGCAATGGCTACCGCTGGGATATCCAGTCCGACGGCGGGATCAGCGACGGCACCAGCGACGCCTACGACGGCGGCCAGTCCCTGACCGTCAACGGGCAGGGCTTCCCCGGCGTCAACCAGGGGCTGCTGCGCCTGGCCGGCCGCGAAGTGACGCTGGCGCCCACGCAGCTGGTGAACGGCATCTTCAAGGTCAGCCGCACCGTCTACGTGCCGGACAACGGCAACTACGCGCGCTTCATCGAGCGGATCGAGAACACCAGCGACCAGGAAATGACCATTCCGGTGCGGATCAGCGGCAACCTGGGTTCCGATGGCGGCACCTACACCATCGCCACCTCCAGCGGCGACCAGGTCTTCACCACTGCCGACAACTGGCTGCTGACCGACGACGGCAGCAACGGCGGCGGCGACCCGGCCGTGGGCCTGATGTTCGGCAGCGCCAATTCGCGGGTGCGCCCGAGCTCGGTCAGCCTCAGCGGTGACGTCTACTCCGTGGCGTACAACCTGACGCTCAAGCCCCATAGCCGCCAGGTGCTGATGCACTACGCCGTGCAGCACTACAACCGCAGCGAAGCCGAACGCGTGCTGCGCGAGCTGGCCTCGGAAAGCTTCGTGGACGTCGGCATGACCCGTGAAGAGGTGCGCGACCTGGTCAACCTCAGTGGCCTGGTGGACTCCGATGGCGACGGCATGCCGGACGCCGATGAAGTGCCGCTGGGCCTCGACCCGGAGAACCCGGACGTCGATGGCGACGGCATCCCCGATGGCCGCGACCCCGAGCCGAGCGTGCCGGACACCCAGGCGCCCACTGTGACCATCGCCCACAGCGAAGGTCCGTTCTACCCAGGCGATCCGATCACCCTGACCTTCGACGTGCAGGACGCCGGCATCGCCGGTGAAGTCGAACTGCTGATGGACGGCGAGCAGCAGGCCGTGTTCAACGGCGCCGGCCAGCACCAGCAGCAGCTGACCCTGCCGGGCGAGGGCACCGTACGCTTCGAAGTCCGCGCCACCGACAGCAACCACAACGTCGGTCGCCAGACCCTGGATATCGATGTGGTGGCGGTACCGCCGAGCAGCATCGCCGGTCGCGTGGTCAACGAGCTGGGCGTGCCGCTGGCGGATGTCCAGGTCAGCCTGGCCCGCCACCAGGACCAGGGCGGCGAAGTCCCGGCGTTCATGGCGCGCCTGCTGGGCGACTCCAGCACCGTGACCACGGGTGCCGATGGTCGCTTCCTCTTCGAGGACCTGAACCGCCGCGAGAATGCGCAGTGGCTGATCAAGCTCGACAAGGACGTGCTGGGTTACCCGGTGCACGCCGAACAGGCCGTGCAGCTGAACATCGACGGGCCCTACGACGCCGGTGATGTGATGCTGGGTGGCGAGGACAACTATGTCGAGCCCCTGAGCGGCGACCTCGGCCAGCGTTACGACGACCCCAACACCCAGCTCGACCTGCAGTTGCCCGCTGACTTCGCCTTCGCCGACAAGGCGCTGACGATCCGTGTGCATGACCAGCAGGTGGAGATCGGCGGCAGCAACGGCATCCAGGACATTCCGCTGCAGCGCCTGGTGGAGAACGACCAGGGCAGCCAGGCCTTCCACCTGGCCACGCTGCCGGACCGCCTGGTCCTCACCTGGACCGACTGGGGTCGCGAGGGCGTGAGCAGCGACGAACTGGTAGACGTGCAGACCGTGATCCACCGTGACGGCCGCATCGAAAACCGTTACTACAAGCTGCCGCTCAATGGCTGGCATTGCGGCCTGCAGACCCGTACCCGCTTCGCCCATGGCGAGTGGTACGGCGCCGTGGATTCGCAGAACCTGCCGAGTGTGAATGGCCGTCTGGTCTACCCGGACTACGCCATCCAGCAGAGCGGCTACTGCAACTTCGACCTGCATGGCTACACCGTCACCTACGTGCCCACGGCCGAAGGCAACTACCGGATGGACGTCGACCGCCTGCCGGGCCACGCGGACACCGACGGCGATGGCCTCTCGGACATCCGCGAGACCCTGCTCGGCACTCGCCTGGACGTGATCGACAGCGACAGCGACGGCTTGGACGATTACTTCGAGCTGAACTACGGCCCGGCGCCGCTGGAAGCCAACCCGGAAGCGGCGGGCGAGGACTGGGACGATGATGGCCTGAGCAACCTGGAAGAGCAGGAGCACGGTACCAACCCCTACAGCTCCGACACCGACGGTGAGGGCCTGTCGGATGCCGACGAGGTGCGCCTGCACCACACCGACCCGACCCGCCAGGATACCGACGGTGACTGGCTGAACGACCGCGAAGAAGTGGAGAACAACGCCGACCCGCTGAAGGCGGACACCGACGGCGATGGACTCAACGACTACCAGGAAGTGCGCCAGTACGGCACCCGCCCGGACAAGCGCGACAGCGACGATGACGGCATGGAGGACCCCTTCGAGGTCGAGTACGGCATGGACGGCACCAGCCCGGATGGCGACGAGGACGGCGACGGCCTGAGCAATATCGAGGAATTCCGCCAGGGCACTCACCCGCGCCTGCTGGACGGCGACGGTGACGGCCTGCCCGACAAGCTGGAGCTGGAGCTGGGCCTGTCGCCGAACAAATTCGACAGCGATGGCGGCGGCCGTGGCGACGGTGACGAGCTGTTCGCGGACGGCACCGACCCCGAGAACCGTGCCGACGACCGCCTCCCGCTGGGCCAAGGCGATTCCCCCTCCATGCAGATGGAGGCCGGCCTGAGCCTGTTCGTCGAGCAGAATGGCCGCGTGCGCATCCAGCGTACTGATGGGTCCGGCAACCTCGGCGTGGAATATGCCCTGGAGCTCGAAGGCCTCGGCAACTCGCAGGCAGGGGTGGCGGCGCGTGTGCAGGCCGCACCGCTGCAGCCCCAGCTCTATAGCCGCATGGGCGACGAGCCGATCTGGCGCTCGCCGCTGAAGGCGGTGGACGCAGGCCTGCTGGTCAGCCGCGAGTACTACGCGCCGGCTACCGGCCGCAGCTTCCTGCGGGTGCTGGACCGCTACTACAACGTTAGCGGCCAGGCCCGGACCATCGCTCCGATCCTCAGTTCTCGCCCGCACTACTGGGGGCCGGGCAACCTGCAGCAAACCTCCAGCGGCGACGACCAGCTCACCGCCGATGACAGCTGGCTGAGCCTGCGCAAGCTGACTTATGGAGAGCAGGGCAACATGCCGGGCCCGATTTCCACCGTGCATGTCTTCGCGGACCCGGCAGGGCGCGCCTCGCTCAACAGCGACGAGCTGTACAGCGATGCCTACTACAGCTGGCGCATCGGTTATCGCTTCGAGATACCTGCCAACGAGCACCGCGTGGTGATGTCGTTCCTGGCCGTTGAAAACGCCGAAGCCGGCGCCCAGGACATGGCCAGTGTGCTTCAGGGATTGAGCGAGAACGCGCTCAAGGGCATCTCTGCCGCCGATCGTGAGCGTCTCGTCAACTTCACACCGTGCCGCGACGACGACCTGGACCTGCTGTGCAATGCCGCCGAAGCCCAGCACGGCTCCAGCGACAGCAACCCGGACAGCGATGGCGACGGTTTCAACGATGCCCTGGAAGTGCAGGTGGGCAGCGACCCGAGCGACCCCGCGTCCCTGCCGGAATTCGAGGTCTTCGGGCTGGAAGATGCCGACGGCATGGAAACCAGCCGCGTGCTGAAACAGTCCGGCTTCACCGGGCCGATGACGACGGCCGGTGACCTCAATGGCTGGTATGTCAGCCTGGACGTGGATAACAACGGCGACCTCTGGACGGCGACCTCAGGCTCTTCGGAAGGCTTCGGCTACGAGGCGTATGAGCTGCCCTCCCTGGCGCGGCTCGACGACAGCGCCTGGGCCAGTCCCAGCGGGCAGCTGCTGGACGATGCCCGGGGCAACCTGGCCTATATGCTCATGTCCGAGAACATCGATGACCAGTATTTCCTCACGCTGAGCCAGCTCCGTCGCACCTCCTGGGGCCAGAACGAGGTGCAGGTCCTCTCCCAGCACGAGGCGGACCTCCGTTGCGGCGCCGGCCTGGCTCAATGGCAGGGCGAGCCCCTGTTGCTGAACGGCTGCTCGCTGAGCCGCCTGAGTGCGAACAATGGTTGGGTGACCCTGGCCGAGCTTACCTTCGGCGATGGCTTCGGCAGCGCCCCGAAAGTGCTCTCCATGGACGACATGCCCCAGGCCGGTGGCGCCATGCTGCTGGTGGAGGATGAAGTGGACGGTAATGTGCGTCGCAGCCTCGGCTTCGTCGACCTGAAGACCGGGCAGGTGAAACGCCTGGGTGAGGTGCCGATCGGCGTGAAGTCGATCTCGGTGAAGTTCCGGGGCTTCCAGAATCAGCCGAAATGGCCAATTGATATCGTTCCTAGCTGATTTGTGAGTCGAGTCACACCCCTGTTTGTGGCCGACCTGTATATCGCACCCGCGATAAAAGGAATTTGACCTGATTAAGGTGGTGATCCATGAAGCAGTTCCCACGCCTCGCCTTGGCGTCCTCGATCCTGGCCCTGCTGCTGGCGGGCTGTGATTCCTCCAGCGATTCCATCGCCGAGGTGAACGGCAAGCCGGTCACCCAGGCGCAATTCGATGCCTTCCTCAAATTCAAGCGGGTGCCGGCGCAGAACACCCAGTGGGTCAGCCGCGAGCTGGACGAGTACCTGGAGCGCGAAGGCCTGGCCGGGCAGATCGAGGCCCAGGGCCTGCTGCCCGCCGAACAGGTCGAGACCGAGGTGGCCGAGTTCCGCAAGCAGATGCTGATCAGCCGCTACTTCGAGGAGTTCCTCCGCGAGCGGGTGACCGACGAGGCGGTGCGCAACTTCTACGCCACCAACCCCGACCAGTTCCAGGCGCGCAAGGTGCACGTCGCCCATATCCTCCTGCGCACCAACCCCGGCATGAGCGAGAACGAGCGCCAGGCCCTGCTGAGCAAGGCCCAGGAAGTGCAGTCGCGGATCAACGCCGGCGAGGACTTCACCGCGCTGGCCGCCACCTTCTCCGAGGACCAGTTGTCCGCCAAGCAGGGCGGCGACCTGGGCTGGCTGCAGGAAGGCGCCATCGACCCGGCCTTCAGCGGCAAGGTATTCGCCATGAAGCCGGGCGAGGTGTCCGAGCCGGTGGTGACCCCCTTCGGCTTCCACGTGATCAAGGTGATCGAGGGGCCGCAGGTGGTGAAGCAGCCGTTCGAAGCGGTCAGCGGCGACATCCGTTATCGCCTGCGCCAGGAAGCCAAGCAGGCCGAGCTGGAGCGCCTCAAGGAAGCGGCGAAGATCGACCGCAAGACGCCACCGGCCGCGGCCGAGGGCACCGCCGCCAAGGAAGGCGAAGACCGTGCCGCGGGTTGAATGGCCGCTGGGCTGCCTGCTGGCGGCGGCGCTGCTGGCCGGCTGCCGTGACGACGACGGCGCCGAAGCCCTGGCGCAGGTGTCGGTCGAGCCTTCGGCGACCCTGGTCACGGTGGACGACAGCCCCATCACCCGGGCCCAGCTGGAACTGACCGTCGAGCGCACGCTGGGCGAGTCGGCGCCGCTGTTCGCCAACGATGAGGTGGAACGCAAGATCCTCGACAGCCTGGTGGCCAGCCGCGCCATGGCCCTGCTGGCCGAGCGCGAGCTGGACGCCGGCGAGCGCGCCCAGCTGGACCTCAAGGCCCAGGCCTACCGCGAGGAACTGCTGGTGCGCCATTACCTGGAGCAGCACGCCACGCCGGAACCGGTCACCAGCGAGCAGGTGGCCGACTACTACCAGCGCCACCCCGAAGAGTTCGGTGGCGGCGTGGAGAAGAGCTTCGAGATCATCGCCAGCGACCAGGCGCTGGAAGAGCCCCAGCGTGCAGAACTCATCGCACTGCTCAGCGGCGCCGAGGCCAAGGCTCGCGACTGGCAGAAGCAGGTGGCCGCCTGGCGCGCCGCCGGCAAGCCGCTGGAGTACCGCAGCAACCGCATCAAGCCCGAATTGCTGGAGCAGCCGCTGCGCGGCCTGGTGGAGTCCACCGAGGTGGGCAGCATCGCGCCGCTCCATGCGGATGGCCAGTTGCTGCTGGTGCGGGTGACGGGTGAGGAGCGCCTGCCGGCCAGGCCGCTTTCCGACGTGAGTGGCGAGATACGCGAGAAGCTGGCGCCGCAGTCCCTCAAGCAGGCGGTGAAGCGCCTGAGCGAAGAGGCGACGCGCCAGGTGAAGGTGCAATACAGCTCGCGCTAGACGAGCCGATTGCAAAGGGCCGGCCGATAGGTGCCGGCAAAGGGAAACGGCAGGGCAGCCTGTACAACAGTGGACGGACGAACTATGGGGATGCTGGGGGGGCAGGGCAAGCGGTGCCGGTTGCTGGCGGGGCTGGCATGGCTCCTTTTGACCAGTGGCGGCCTGGCGCAGGCGGCCGAGTCCTGTCGCGCCCTGTTCACCGGCGGCCTGCAGACCCATGGCGCCAGTGGTGTCGTCTTCCAGTGGGGCGGCACGCTGCAGAACAACCCCAGCCAACTGATCGACACCCCCCGTGTGCAGAACCCCTGGGGCGCGCCCAGCTGCGGCAGCCGCGACTGCCAGGCCAGCGGCATGGCGGCCGCCGACTTCGCCGGCCTGGCACTGCCCGAGATCAAGGGCGAGCATGACCTGAGCCTGGGTTACCTGGGCGTGGGCGAGGCGGGCGGCGGCGATCTCAACCGCTACCGCACCATCAGCGTCGATGGCGGCGCGACCCTGTCCTTCAACGCCCGCCACCAGGCCTACTACATCCAGCGCCTGAGCATCGGCTATGGCGCCAAGGTCACCCTGGCACCCGGGCGCTACTGGATCGGCCAGCTGGACATGGCCTCCAGCAGCCAGCTGCTCATCGCCGGCGGCAACGCACGGGTGATGGTCGGCTCGTCACTGAACCTGCCCTACCAGGCCAGCCTCAATGGCGAAGGCAGCGCCGAAGCGTTGCAGCTCTTCGTGCGCGGCAACCTGAGCCTCGAGTCGTCCGCCACCGTCGGCGCCCTGGCCTATGTGGAAGGGGATTACCGCGGGGCCTTCGCCTCGCGCCTGCGTGGCGGCCTCAACGCCCGCAACGCCGTGGTGGACACCGCCGCGCGTATCGAAACGCGCATGGACGCCGTCGCCACCCTGGGCTGGAACACCCAATGCAGCGAGCGCCGCGACCTGGATGGCGACGGCGTGCTCGACCTGTTCGACGCGGACACCGATGGCGACGGCCATGACGACGAGACCGAGCGCCTGGCGGGCAGCGACCCGCGCAACGCCCAGAGCGTGCCCCAGGTGGCGCCGCCCACTCCCCAGCCGAGCCAGTGCACCGCGGCCTTCGCCAAGGGCCTGCAGAGCCACGCCGCCGGCGGCCGCATCAGCTTCGGCCTCAACGCCCAGCTGCGCGATGGTGTCTCCGCCTACCTGCCGGCCAGCCGGGTCGATAGCAGCTTCGCCTCCCTCAGCCGCAGTTGCGGCACCCAGGATTGCCAGCCCAGCTACACGCCTGCGCCCGTTCCGCAACTGCCGGCCTTCCTCAAGACCGGCTCCAGCTTCAGCCAGGACCTGGGCTACGGCGCCACGCAGGTGATGGACGGCAGCCGCACCGAGTGGCGCCGGCTGAATGTCGCCGGCATGGCCACCGCGCGTTTCACCAAGCCGGGCGCCTACCGCCTGCGGGAAGTGGAAGTGGGCTACCGCGGCACCCTGGAACTGTCCGCCGGCGACTACTGGATCGAGAAGCTGACACTGGCCAGCGAGGCGCGCATCGTTCCGCGTGGCGCCGGCACCGTGCGGCTGCACGTGGCGCAGAACCTCGAGCTGCCCTGGCAGGCGCGCTTCAACGCCGAGGCTTCCGGCCAGGCCCGCGACCCCTCGCAGCTGCTGGTGCTGGCCGAGGGCAACGTGGTGCTGGGCTCCAACACCACGGTGTCCGGTTTCGTCTATGCCCGCGGCAACCTGACCCAGCAGTACGCGTCCCAGCTCACCGGCGGGGCCGTGGCCGCCAACCTGTCCCTGGAGACCCAGGCCCTGGCGCGCCAGGACCTGGCCGCGCTGGGCAAGCTGGACTTCGGCCTGCTGTGCGACCTGGACGGCGACGGCATCGGCGACAACCTCGACCCGGATCGCGACGGCGACGGCATCTCCAACGATTACGAGATCCAGCTCGGCTACAACCCGGACGACAAGAACAGCACGCCGCCGGACCTGGACAAGGACGGCATCCCGGACGCCCTGGACGATGACCGTGACGGCGACGGCGTGGCCAATGCCCAGGACGCCTTCCCGGACGATCCCAGGGAAAGCCGCGACCTGGACGGCGACGGCATCGGCGACAACGCCGACACCGACCGCGACGGCGATGGCGTGTCCAATGACATCGAAATCCAGCTCGGTTTCGACCCCAACGACAAGAACAGCACCCCGCCGGACCTGGACAAGGACGGCATCCCGGACGCCCTGGACGACGACCGCGACGGTGACGGCGTGCCCAATGCCCAGGACGCCTTCCCGGACGACCCCACCGAAAGCAGTGACCTCGATGGCGACAAGATCGGCGACAACGCCGACCTGGATCGCGATGGCGACGGCATTTCCAACGACTACGAAACCCAACTGGGCTTCGACCCCAATGACAAGAACAGCACCCCGCCGGACATGGACCGCGACGGCATTCCGGATGCGCTGGACTACGACCGCGATGGCGACGGCGTAGAGAACGACAAGGACGCCTTCCCGGACGACCCGACCGAGAGCAGTGACCTGGACGGCGACAAGATCGGTGACAACGCCGATACCGACCGTGACGGCGACGGCATCGCCAACGACATCGAAATCCAGCTGGGCTTCGACCCCAACGACAAGACCAGCACGCCGCCGGACCTGGACAAGGACGGCATCCCGGATGCGCTGGACGACGACCGTGACGGCGACGGTGTGCCCAACGCCCAAGACGCCTTCCCGGATGACCCGGCTGAAAGCAGCGACCTCGACGGCGACAAGATCGGCGACAACGCCGATACCGACCGCGATGGCGACGGCATCTCCAACGACTACGAAACCCAGCTCGGCTTCGACCCCAATGACAAGACCAGCACGCCGCCGGACCTGGACAAGGACGGCATTCCGGATGCGCTGGACGACGACCGCGACGGCGACGGTGTGCCCAACGCCCAGGACGTGTTCCCGGACGATCCCACCGAGAACAGCGACCTCGACGGCGACAAGATCGGCGACAACGCCGACACCGACCGCGATGGCGACGGCATCTCCAACGACTACGAAACCCAGTTGGGCTTCGACCCCAATGACAAGACCAGCACGCCGCCGGACCTGGACCGCGACGGCATCCCGGATGCGCTGGACGATGACCGCGACGGCGACGGCGTACCCAATGCCCAGGACGCCTTCCCGGATGACCCGGCTGAAAGCAGCGACCTCGACGGCGACAAGATCGGTGACAACGCGGACACCGACCGCGATGGCGACGGCATTTCCAACGACTACGAAACCCAGTTGGGCTTCGACCCCAACGACAAGACCAGCACCCCGCCGGACCTGGACAAGGACGGCATCCCGGATGCGCTGGACGACGACCGCGACGGCGATGGTGTGCCCAACGCCCAGGACGTGTTCCCGGACGACCCCACCGAGAGCAGCGATCTCGACGGCGACAAGATCGGTGACAACGCCGACACCGACCGCGACGGTGATGGCATCTCCAACGACTACGAAACCCAATTGGGCTTCGACCCCAATGACAAGACCAGCACCCCGCCGGATATGGACAAGGACGGCATTCCCGACGCCCTGGACAACGACCGTGATGGCGATGGTGTTCTGAACCCTGACGACGCCTTCCCGGACGATCCCACCGAGAGCAGTGACCTGGACGGCGACAAGATCGGCGATAACGCCGACACCGACCGCGATGGCGACGGCATTGCCAACGACATCGAGATCCAGCTCGGCTTCGACCCGAACGACAAGAACAGCACCCCACCGGACCTGGACAAGGACGGCATCCCTGATGCCCTGGACGATGACCGTGATGGTGACGGCGTGCCCAACGCCCAGGACGCCTTCCCGGATGATCCCACTGAGAGCAGCGACCTCGACGGCGACAAGATCGGCGACAACACCGACCCGGATCGCGACGGCGATGGCATTGCCAACGATATCGAGATCCAGCTGGGCTTCGACCCGAACGACAAGACCAGCACCCCGCCGGACCTGGATAAGGACGGCATCCCGGACGCGCTGGACGATGACCGTGATGGCGACGGCGTGCCCAATGCCCAGGACGCGTTCCCGGACGATCCCACCGAGAGCAGCGACCTCGATGGCGACCTGATCGGCGACAACGCGGACACCGACCGCGATGGCGACGGCATCTCCAACGACTACGAAACCCAGCTCGGCTTCGATCCGAACGACAAGACCAGCACCCCGCCGGACCTGGACAAGGACGGCATCCCGGATGCGCTGGACGACGATCGCGACGGCGACGGCGTGCCCAACGCCCAGGACGCCTTCCCGGACGATTCCACCGAGAGCAGTGACCTCGACGGCGACAAGATCGGCGATAACGCCGATACCGACCGCGACGGCGACGGCATCTCCAACGACTACGAAACGCAGTTGGGCTTCGACCCGAACGACAAGACCAGCACGCCGCCGGACCTGGACAAGGACGGCATTCCGGACGTGCTGGACGATGATCGTGACGGTGACGGCGTGTCCAATGCCCAGGACGCCTTCCCGGATGACCCCACGGAAAGCAGCGACCTCGACGGTGACAAGATCGGCGACAACGCGGATACCGACCGCGACGGCGACGGCATTTCCAACGACTACGAAACCCAGCTGGGCTTCGACCCGAACGACAAGACCAGCACGCCGCCGGACTTGGACAAGGATGGCATCCCGGATGCGCTGGACGATGATCGCGACGGCGACGGTGTGCCTAATGCCCAGGATGCGTTCCCGGATGACCCCACCGAGAGCAGCGACCTCGACGGCGACAAGATCGGCGACAACTCGGACCCGGACCGCGACGGCGACGGCGTCAGCAACGACGACGAAGTGGCTGCCGGCACCGACCCGAACGACCCGAGCAGCTTCCCGGATCGCCAGCCGCCGGTCGTGGCCATCGAAGGGCCCGAGGTCATCAGCGTCAATGAGGACAGCGTCACCCTGCGCGGCAGCGCCAGTGACAGCGCCTCGGGCATGGCGCGCCTGGAGTTCGCCTCCGATCGTTTCCCCGGCACCCGCTTCGCCGTCACCCTGCAAGGCAGCCAGTGGACCGCCAGCGTACCGGTGCTCGAAGGCACCAACCGGCTGACCCTGACCGCCTTCGACAAGGCCGGCAACCAGGCGAGCCTGGTACGGACGGTCGAACGCCAGCCGCTGGCCAGCGATATCGCCCTGACGGTGGATTACCCGCTGCCGGGCGCCACGGTGAAGGACGCCAGCCTGGTGGTGCGCGGCCAACTGCGCAGCGACAAGGCCGCCCAGCGCATGGAAGTCCTGGTCAATGGCCAGCCCGCCAGCCTGTCGGCCACCGGCCAGGTGACCCTGTTCGGCTTCCAGTCGGCCCCCGTCACCCTGCAGTCGGGCCCCAATACCCTGACCCTCCAGGCGTGGGTGGACCAGCGCAGCATCCAGCGCAGCATCGTGGTGACCTACCAGCCGCCCCAGGCCAGCTTCAAGCCGCCGCGCTTCGACAACCTGTCGCCCGCCAACGGCAGCCTGCTGCCGGGCAATGGCTTCATGCTCGGCGGCCAGGTGTTCGCCGAGGCGGGCCTGGAGCGCGTCAGCGTCGCCGGGCGCAACCTGGTGTTGCGCGAGCCGGGCGCCCAGCTGTACGACCTGCGCGAGGCGCTGAACGTACCGGTGGGGCAGAACAGCTACTCCGTCGAGCTGCTGGCCCGCGACCGCAGCGGCCAGGAGACCCGCCAGACCCTCAGCTGGAAGCTGGACCAGGAGCCGCCGCAGATCACCCTCGACCAGGCCCTGGTGGAGCTGCCGGCGAAGAACCGCGTCGGCGAGCAGCCCTATCCCCTCAAGGGCACCCTGCGCGAGGCCAACCTGTCGAGCTTCCAGATCAACGGCAACGACGTGACCCTGGAGCCTGGTGGCCAGGCGGGCGAGTTCCGCTTCGCAAGCCGCATCGCACTGCCCATCGGCCAGCCCGTGAGCGTGACCCTGGTAGCCCGCGACCAGGCCGGCAACCAGCTGCGCCGCGAGTACAGCCTGGAGCTTTCCGCCCAGGCGGCGATCAACTGGGTCATCCCCACCGAAGGCACCGAACTGCTCAACCTGGGCGAGCCGGTCTCCCTGCAGGTGGCGGCGCGCATCGAGGACCTCAGCGGCCTGCTGGCGCCCCGGGCGATGCTGCTGGCGGCCAACGGCGACCTCATCGCCGACGCACCGTTGACCGGTGACACCACGCTCAAGAGCGCCACCCTGCAGATTCCGCCGCAGAGCGGCCAGTACCAGTTGCTGGCGGTGCTCCAGGGCGGCAATGGCCAGGTGGTTGCGCAGAGCGCGCGGTCCATCTCCCTGGTCACCCCGCAGCAGGTGCCGGTGGCCCTGGAGCGTGTCGAGCCGGCGAACAACGCCCGCTTCGTCGAGCCCAACGGCTTCATCAGCCTCTACTTCAACCAGGCCATCGACCTGGCCAAGCTGGAGATCAAGGTCCATGAGACCGCCCACGGCATGAGCTACGTGGACCTCGACGGGCTGGGCACCAATGCGCTCAAGGCCCAGGGCTACCAGCTGGTGCGGGTCGACCGCGACCACCAGGCCGTGGTCGGCGCGCTCTCCGAACTGCCGGGCAGCCAGGTGATCGCCTTCTATCCGGAGAAGGACCTGGCCTACGACGCCGAGGTGTCGGTTGAGGTGCGCTACGACGGCCAGGAACTGGAGCGCCTGCGCTACCGCACCCGGCCGCTGCCGACCTTCATCTCCGGCGTGGTGCTGGACCAGCTGCAGGAGCCGGTGGCCAACATCGAGGTGCGCCTGGAAGAGCTCAACCGCAGCGTACGTACCAACCGCGACGGCGCCTTCAACTTCGGCTTCGGCGACACCGCCGAGCAGGCCATTCCCGGTGGCCAGTACCGGCTGCTGCTCAACCCGGGCTCGGGCAACCGTGGCTACGGTGCCGACAGCCGCAGCGTCACGGTCCAGGGTGGCGAGCGCAACGACTTCGGCCAGATGCAGCTGGCGCAGCTCAACACCACGCTGCCCTACGTGCCGGTGAAGGGCGGCAGCCAGCTGAGCCTGCTGGAGGGCGAGTTCAAGCTCGACCTCGGCGGCGCACGCCTGGTGTTCCCCGATGGCCGCCAGGAAGGCGACCTGCATGCGCAGATGCTGCAGTTCAGCGAGCTGCCGTACCCGGTCGAGCCGCTGGCCATGCCCTACTGGATGTACGCGCTGCAGCCCGCCGGGGTGAGTGTGCAAGGCACGCTCAGCGTCGACCTCGCTGCCCTGCGCCTGGGCAACACCCTCGACTACCTGCCGCCGGACGGCTCCTACGTGGTGATGGTGGGGCTGGATCGCCAGGCCGCGCGCATCGTCCCCGTGGGCGTGGGCGTGATCGGCAACGGCCGCATCCGCAGCCAGGGCGTGCTGGCCCAGGACAACCTCGATCTCTTCGGCTTCGCCCTGGCGGGCCTCGAAGCGCAGCCCGCGCTCAAGGCCTATGCCGACGGCGAGCTCAACCTGCGCCAGCTGCAGGCCGAACTCTATCGCTTGAACAAGGGCCGCTGAGGCGGCCAAGGGAATCTCTGACAGATGGATATGTTGGTCATGCCTTCCGAATCGAAACGCCGCAGTCGCGCATGGCTGGGCCTGGCCCTGGGTGCACTGCTGGCCGGCTGGACCGCCACGGCCCAGGCGTTCTTCGGCTTCGGGTTGATCCCCGGCATCTATGTCCCGCAGACCTACTACAAGTTCGGGGCCGTCTACACCCGCGCCGTCGTGCTCAGCCCCAACGGCAAACCCATCTGGGTGGAATACGGCAGCGACGGCAAGGAAGCCCGCGAGATCGGCGAAGCCACCGGCCCGCTGGAGCAGGCCCAGGTGATGTCCGGCGACGTCTACCGCGCCTACCTGCAACGGCTCAAGGATGCCCGCGAGCGCTATCCGAACGGCGAGGTGATGACCGCCGCCACCTACCGGGGCACGTCCTTCAAGACGGTGGATGGCAAGGCCATCGACAAGCCCAGCCTGAGCCCGAGCAGCCTGACCGTGCTGGTGCGCGGCGAGAAGGAACGCTTCAGCACCAAGGGCGATGAACTGCTGCTGTTGCAGATGCCCATCGACAGCAACGTCACCCCGTCCTCCAGCAGCAAGGCGCTGCTGCTGTCCAAGGAAGGGCAGATCCTCCACCAGGGCACCAACAGCATCGGCTTTCGCGCGGGCTTCTTCGGCAAGGACGGCAAGGTCGACGACAAGAACACCCGCGACCGCGACGCCAAGATCTACGGCCCGCTACCGGGCGTGGGCGTCACCCTGGGCAGCCACGTCACCGGCGGCTATGCCCTGACGGACGACGACGGCAAGTACAAGATGAACTACTTCCTGCCGCCTTGCCCCGGGTTCTTCTTCGAATACACCACCCCGGCCTACCTGGAGCTCTACTACAAGCGCTTCAACCCCCGGGGCAGCTCCAACATGCCCTACTACCTGACCCGGCCGGACTACGACACCTGCAACGGCATGGGCCTGTGGAGCCTGGACGCCGCGATGGTCGTCCTCACCGCCGCGACGCCCATGAAGCAGGCCATGGACTTCCCCATCGACCTGATGGTGCTGGACGGTTCGGCGCAGTTCGGTGGCGGCGTGAAGCTTGGCGACAAGACCGCCTACAGCGATAAGACCGGCAAGCGTGATCACTACCTGCAGGAGAAATACGACTTCGACGGCGACGAGAAGCCGGACTGGGTGGTGCCTGGAAAGAAGGTGACCAAGGAGATCGAGGGCAAGCAGAAGGAAGTCTTTACCAGAACCTCCCTGGAGTCAGCGGAACTGCAGGGTATCTACCTGTCCAGCCGCTATGGCAGTGCCCCGGCGGACACCGAAAAGACACCGCCCGACTTCACCCGACTGATCGACACCGCTCCTGATATGCAGAACCGCGGCCTGCTGGAAAGCATCAGCAAGGACGACCTGAAAGACACGGACATCTACGTATTCCGCGAATCCAACGGCCAACTCGTGGCCGAGCGTCGCGGACTGCACGAGGACGAGCTGTACAAGAACTACTCCGGCGTCGACGAGAAGGCCGGCAGCTTCCGCTACACCATCCAGCTGCGCGGTTCGAAGGAGAACAACTACGCCATCGTCGGCCGCACCGGCGAGGCGGCCTTCAGCAAATGGCAGAGCGCCGGCGGCTTCAAGGAGGAATTCCAGAAGCGCGCGGCCAACCACCTCAAGGCCGGCGAGACGGTGCGCATCATCGCCATCAACCGCCCGACCGGGTACATGGGCAGCGTCAAGCTACAGCTGCAATCCGCCACGGCCAGCGGCAATTTTCTCAACTTCGCCAGTCAACGTATCGAGCTGTCTCCGCCGAACCTGAAAGTCTGGGCCGAGCGCAAGAACAAGATCGAAAAGGGCATGACTAAGGGCGAGGTGAAGAAGCACGTCATCGGCAACGAAGGGGCGGGCCTGGGCAGCGATATCAGCATCGCCATCTACACCGACTGGCGCGATATCGATGGCAGTGCGTTGCCTGAGGAGTTGGCCGACTACGGCTTTACCGGGCGCTTGGCGAAGATCGTCGCGGCGAACCAATTGGCGCCTGTCGGGGCCAACAACCTGTCCCAATTCAAGATCAAGCCTGGGCAGCAGGTCCAGGTCATCCAGTTACCGGAAAAGGTCCTGGCGAAACAGCACCTCTATCTGCAGGTAACCGGGCAGCCTGAAAACCGCAATCCCGACTTCTCATCCAATGGCCAGGCCTCGGGGATCCTCAAGTACCGGCCCACTCACTATGTTCCGGTCCGGGTGCCCCTGCATGACGAAGAGGGCACCGAACTGGCGCGCCAGTCGTACAGGAAGGCGTCCAGCGAGAAACCGGACCTGAAGTTGAGGCAGCCGGAGCCCATATACGGGTGGAGCTACCGGCCGGAGATGCAGTTCAGCCTCTATGAGCTGAACGTCAAGGAGATCCGGCGCGAGTACCTGGATGGCGACTCTTACAACGTCCTGCCCAACAAGTACCCGACCATCGGCGCGGGCGACAAGTACCTGGCGTTTGTCTACGACCTGATGGCGTCGCAAATAGGGGCTCTGGAGTCATGGGACTTCAAAGGCGAACGAGAGATGGTGCTGGCCCTTGGGGCTGGGGAAGTAAAAGCCACCGTGGGCGCGGATAAGACGATCCGCTTCCAGGACATTGCGCAGCTGGCCAGCCTGGAGGAAAGCGACTTCCTCACGCTTCGGCTCTATACCAACAACGACATGGGCAACGTGCTCTGGGAGTACGCCTTCAACAAGGTGTACATGTACCCCGAAACCTCCCCAGGGATTCCGTTGGTTGACCTGTCTGCCGATGATGCGGGCGCGGTTCCCTACAGTGCCGTCTACCCGGTGACCCCCGAGGCACCGGTCGGTATGCGCTGGAGTGCGATCAGCAGTGAATCAGTCACGTTCGATCCTCCGGTTCAGAATTCGCCTAGTGGTGTGTTCAACACCCTGGCAAAGCTGCCAACCAAGTCGGACACCGTGGTGCAGGTCCTGGCCAGTGACCTGAACAATGCAAAGAACAAGTTCTTCTCGGCGGCCTACAAGATCATTCCGGGTGTGCCCGCGAAACTGGAGGCCAAGGAGACCGGCAAGACCGCGGTAACCGGCTTTGGCGAATTCAAGGTCGATATCGATGTAAGGGACCAATTCAATAACCCGGTTGGCGACGGTACTGCCGTCAATGTCAGTTCTTCCGATCTGACAATAGATGCCGATCGGTTCACGACTTCCGGGCTCGCCACGATCCGGGTACGGGGTGGTTTTACGCCGGGCGTACAGAACCTGGAAATCACGGTCGGCGATATAAAGAAGGTCATCGCTGTCAACGTGCACGACGTTAAGCTCACGATCGACTTCCCCTCGAAAATCGAGATAGGCAGCACGGTTCCCCTGAAGGTAACGGCATCGAGTAGTTATGGAAGTCTCCAGGGCTTCGCCATTGAGCTCGGGACCGTACGGGCGGCCGTCCAGGGCCGCATAAAGACGCTGGATAGCAGCAACTCCGTAACCGTCAGCGCCTTCGTTGGCGACTTCATCGGGGAGGGGCGTGTATTTGCCTCCTTCGCCGACAGGATTGAGCGGAAGGACTTCGAGGTCGTCGACACTTCGCCCGTCAAACTGCTTGACCGCGTGGTCGTGGCGGGCGTCCCTGGCAAGGGCTCCTTCAATTTCGAGGGGCGCACCTATGAATACACGTCGCAGACAGGGGTTGCCGTTTCGGGCAGGCCAGGCGAAGTACTGACCGCCTCCTTGATGGATTACCTGGCTCCCCCGTTGTTGGCAGAACTTAACTACTCGATGCAGTCGTTAACAACGGAAGGACAGATCCAAGACAGCATCATCGGCGTTCCCGCACAGGTATCGAATGCCGAGCGCGTCTTGAGTCAGTTCGAACAGAACATATTCGCGTATGACTTGCGCGCCAGTGGGCGGATAACGCTCGACTACAGCCGCCTGAAAGCCATTCGAAACCCTGGCGTCGTGGTCAATATTCGCCCGCAGAAGCCCGGCACCATTGCCGAGTGGACGGCCCTGGGGCTCAAGTTGAAGCTGGATAGTGCCTCGAGGCTGGTGCTGTCGCGTACAGAGGGCAATCAGACACTGGATCTGGCGTCTGCTGCAGTCGACCTGAACACTTGGCACAAAGTGGGTGCGCACTTCATCAATGGGCAACTGGTACTGCAGGTTGACGACGCGGTCTATAAAAGCGACGAGCTGATCCCCCTGATCACATCGGGTGACTCGACCCGGTTCGTATTGGGCAATGGGATGCAGGGCCAGGTATCCGATCTGTCTCTGTATGACTGGGACGCGGAGAAGGTCGCCAGCTTCGACGGCGGTAGTCTGGAGAGCAGCGTCGTCGTAGGGAACAGCGGTACGGCGGTTATAAACGTAGGGGCGTCCTCCGCCAATCTGTTCGCTGTGGCCAAGCAGCGCAGGCTTGAATACTGGAAAGACAAAGAAGGGTCGACGTTCTTCGAAGTGGCTTATGCCGCCGAAGAGGATTGCAAGCCTGTTGACCCGACCAAGATGAATGAGTTCGACCAGATCATCGGTGCCGGTGCGGCTTACGCACACTTCGTGGCGGACTGCAAATTACTGCCAAGAATGAAGAAGGCGCTGATCAGCGTCAGGACAGAGTCGGGTGTCTTCAAGAAAAGCCTTGCGGTAGCGGAACTGGGGCTTTTAACCGGCGTTTACATGCAGACGAAAATGGTCGAGCTGCAGATGATCCTGGGGCCCCAGTGTTTGAAGGGGGCTATCACGGGTGATGTAAAAGATGTTGGAAGTGCGGTCTGCGACATCATTACTTCGTTCTTCCTGATCGGCGATCTCAGGGACTTCGCTATCCACAGTAAGTATTTCTACTGGGATAACGACATGGAGAAATTCGATTACGCGACCTACGTATTCTCTGGCCTTGGCATTGCTGCAGATGCGGCCAGCCTGCTGGGTGTGGGTATCCCGATAAACCTGGGGCTGGCGGGTGCGAAGACCGGTGCCAAGATAATGCGTGGGCCTTACATGAGGGCCATGGCCGAATTCCTCTACAAGAGGATGGACGGCGACCTGATGAACGTCGACAAGTTGATCCCGGCGATAAAGGTTGCCATGCCACTGTTGCAGGTGACGGCGGCGGTTATCTTGTTCAAGGACGACGTCAAGGAGCTGTACCAGGCACTCAGTAATATAAAACCTGAACAGCTCGTGGGCATGATGAATTATGCCCACTTCGCACTAAAGCAGGCCGGCGCCGAGTTGATCGCCGAGGAGGGCTCAGGCGGGCACTACCTGGTGCGGGCCTATGCCATCGACAAGGATGGTTTGCTCAAGCTGCTGGGGAACTCCGATGCGGCAGGGAAGGGCATAAAGAAGCTTATCTTCGATATGCAGGCGGCTCAGACCAAAGCGAACAAGTCACCCCTCTTCAAGGGCAATACAAGCTATATCGGCGAGCTGTTCACGGACGGGCTGAGCAAGTTTGGCAGCAAGATCGATGAGTTGACCAACGAAGACCTGATCAAGATCGTTGCGGACGACAAGTTCCTCTCGGCCCTTATATACATGCAGCACATTGGGTCGAAGGGCGAGAAAGCCATCCCCTCTCAGGACATCATCGAATCGGTTCGGCGCTTCCATTGCACGCCAAGTGCGTGTGGTTGGCCTGGCGGGATTGATTCGATGAAGGCGTTCTTCGGTCTGTTTGACAAGATCGCCACGAAGCACGCCGATAAATTCAAAGATGATGCCGCATTGGCCAGCGTTCAAGAGATCATCCGGGACATGGGGCGGGCGGGTGACAAGAACCAGGGACTGCGCTCGGCGCAAGGTGCAACTGAAGCGCTGATCCAGATGACGAAGATGATGGACGAGGGGTGGACCCTGGTCAGGACGGAGTCGAAATTCCTCGATGACGTTGCCACCACGCATGTGCACGACCTGGTCATGATCAAAGACGGCAAGCACATGTACATCGAGGTGAAGAACTGGATGATGCCCGAAGGCGCGGGCTATCTGTGGACCTCCATGCGGGGTGCGACCGAGGCAGCGGACAAGAAGCCCGGCCAGCTTTTCCACGATATGGTAAGAGCCTATGGCGGGGAACTGAGCAAGATTGATGTGCAGTGGATATTCGGCGCCCGCTCGGGAGAGGCCAGCAAGATCATTGACGCCATGATGGCTTCCGCCAATAGAAACCCTGACCGTGTACTGGCCGTGCTTAACAAGGCGGGTGCGAACAGACAATATAAAAAGCTTCTTGAAATCATCCAGAAGGGCCAGGGATCCAATGAGGCGGCCATAAAGGCGTTCATGCGTCAGGAATTCCTTCCTGTTCTGGAAAAAGTCATCAAATCCGGTGGCAAGCTATCTGATGTGGCAGGGTGAGTAATGAGCGTTCACGGTAAAGCAGTCATCTGCTCGGGGTCCGAAGGTAATTTTCAGATTTGTGCCGATAAGCTGTTCGTGCGGGCCTCTGGTTTTCTTTGGAACGTGGCCAAGGAAGGCAGCCCCATCGTCTACAGCAGCGACGCACAGGAAGGGAGTTTCACCGACGACGATGGGCAGGTATTTGCCGTTCGGTCTGATGGTATCTATCGGTTGGATGCGGCTGATGTAAACGCCAAGGCACCTGCCACTGTTCAAGCCGATGAGCCGGTGAAGTCTGTCGCCTATGGGGATGTGATTCACACGGAAGACGAAAGCGATTATCCGGCGCTGCTGCACAGGCTAACGCGCGTAGATGGGCACCTTATATTTGAAATCAAAGAGCGCTACCTGAGTTTCGTGGGGCACGTGGGTGGGGTGTTCATATTCCATCGCTGGAGCCCTAAGGAGTTCTTTGCGGTCGGGGCGGATGGGCGCGAGCAACGGCTCTACCAGGCCGATGAACTGACCCACACCCAGTGCGTCGGCAATTGCATGCTGATGTCGGTTCAGCTGGCAGACGGCCAGGCCCGGTGCGACGTGTATGACCTGGGCAAGAGGGCAGTGGTCGATAGCTATGTTATCGACTCGGACAGTGACGGCTTTTCTACCCCCATAGAGATCAACGGCGCATGGACAGTTCTGTGGTGTGACGAATTGTTCTTGCTGGGCCCTGATGGCCTGACTCGAGTCTTCCCGGGCAAGAAGGTTCGGTCCTATCTGCCAGCGCAGGAAGGCGTATACGTATCGTTCGAAGAAGAACCTGTTCTTTATCTCTACGACACCGCGTTGTCGCACGTTCGCGCCCGTCTCCTTTCCCCCGCTGAAGGGTTTCGATTTGCGTTGTTGGAGGCGTTTGGCGATGGCTTGGCATGCTGCCTGTTCAACGCGGAGCGGATGAACGGCCTGGCGTATGTCCTGTACCTGACAGAAGCCCTGAGTGGCGATGCAGTTGATATCGAGTGTGAAGAGCGGCTGTTCGAATTTGAAAAGCGCAGCACTGGTGAGTCGTTTACCTGTGTCATCACATTTGCCCGCACTGTTCACTACGATGCGCTGGTTCGTCAGGCCCTCGCTGCGGTGGATGAGGCCTTCGGCTACTTCTCCGAGCGTAACCCGGAGACGCTGTTGTTTGATGGGCATGTCGACGTCGTGGTGGACGGTGGGGCGTTGAGTCAGGAGCAGAAGCGTGCGCTGACTGAGGGCTGCAATAAAATGGCGCAGCAGTATTTCTACCGGAACAGCCCCGTCACCGGTGACGCATTCAACGTCAGCGTTAACTTCAGCGAGTAAGTGAGCGGGGCATGTAATCTGTCCCGCTTATGACAGCTGTGGCCTTCGCCTGGATGGCTGACAGGGGAATAGACCCCAGGGTTCTGCTGTCCAGGCTGTTTTCCTTGTTATCACCCAGTACGTAGACATTGTCGGGCGTTATTTCGGCTATGCGCTTGATGACGTTGATCCCATGCATCTCCGGGTGGTCGAAAATTACGATATCCCCTTCGTTCAGTCGTGCAGGGTCATGCCACTTGTCGGCGATGACGACATCGCCCGGAAGCATCGTGGGTGCCATGGAGTTGGACGGAATGTAATAAAGCTCCATCCCCAGGGCCTGGGCCCGATAGGGGTGGAAGGCCAGAGGCACAAGAGCATTCAAGATACCGAGTGCCGCCCAGCCCAGGAGCCAAGTGGGCAGAGACAGGCCTTTATGCTTCGGCAGGCTGGCGCCATGAACCCAAGAGATGACGTGAGCCAGGGCCATCGCGGACAAACAGACAATTATTCCCGTTGTCGTTGTAATCGCTCTCGTTGCCGTCAGCAGTACGAGCGTCAATAAGCCTATTGCCGGGGCCAGCATCGCGAGGTACAGCCGGCCTCTATATAGGTATAGGGCGCCCGGTATGCACAGTGACAGGATCAACTTCAGTGGTTTCAAGGTCGTGGCTCTTTTACAGAGTGCAAGGAGAGAATCCGGTGGCGCATCTTTCTGTCGGAACTCGATGTATTCATCATCACCCTTACCTAGTTTTGCCTTGTCTTGCCCGTTGATCGGGACGGCTCATCGTAACAACGGGGCCAATCGCTTCACATAGGGCAGCGCCACTCGTCGCGGCCCATCGGAACCACCCCACATTCCTCGCTTTCCCGCCCATTCCCGGGCACTTCATCTGTGATTTAATTGCACCGTGCCATCGCTCCCCGCCCGGGGGGCGGTGGCGCTCTAGGCTTTGGCAGGCCGGGACTCCGCCTGCTGTCCGTCGGCCTCCAACGCAATGGATTCTGCGATGCCCAGCGCCAGCCCTCTCGATCCCGTCGACTCCCCTGCCGAGGCCGTCAGCCTGCGTCGGTTGCCGTTCGCCTATGCCAAGCGCCACGGGGTGCTGGTCCAGGTCGGGGCGGATGGGGCGCGGCTGGTGTACCGGCCGGGCACGGCCCTGGCGGCGGTGGGGGAAGCGTTGCGTTTCGTCGGGCGGCCCCTGGCGTTCCAGGCGCTGGATGCGGCGGCCTTCGATGCCGCGTTGAGCGCGGCCTACCAGCATGATTCCTCGGCGGCCATGCAGATGGTGGAAGGGCTGGGGGACGAGCTGGACCTTGCCAGCCTGGCCGAACGGGTGCCGGAGACCGAGGACCTGATGGAGCAGGAGGACGATGCGCCGATCATCCGCCTGATCAACGCCATCCTTGGCGAGGCCATCAAGGAGAACGCCTCCGACATCCACGTCGAGACCTTCGAGAAGCGCCTCGTGGTGCGCTTTCGCATCGACGGCATCCTCCGCGAGATGGTGCAGCCCCGGCGCGAGCTGGCGGCGCTGCTGGTGTCGCGGATCAAGGTCATGGCCAAGCTGGATATCGCCGAGAAGCGCGTCCCGCAGGACGGCCGCATCTCCCTGCGCGTGGCCGGGCGCGAAGTGGACATCCGCGTCTCCACGCTGCCTTCGGCCAACGGCGAGCGCGTGGTATTGCGCCTGCTCGACAAGCAGGCCGGGCGCCTGACCCTGCAGCACCTGGGCATGAGCCCGCGCGACCGTGCGCAGATGGAAGAGACGGTGCGCAAGCCCCACGGCATCCTGCTGGTCACCGGGCCCACCGGATCGGGCAAGACCACCACCCTCTACGCCAGCCTGGTGACGTTGAACAACGGCACCCGCAACATCCTCACGGTGGAAGACCCCATCGAATACAACCTGGAAGGCATCGGCCAGACCCAGGTCAACGCCAAGGTCGACATGACCTTCGCCCGTGGCCTGCGTGCCATCCTTCGCCAGGACCCGGACGTGGTGATGGTCGGCGAGATCCGCGACCGCGAGACCGCCGAGATCGCCGTGCAGGCCTCGCTCACCGGCCACCTGGTGCTTTCCACCCTGCACACCAACAGCGCCATCGGCGCCATCACCCGCCTGGTGGACATGGGGGTCGAGCCCTTCCTGCTGTCCTCCTCCCTGCTCGGCGTGCTCGCCCAGCGCCTGGTGCGCGTGCTCTGTTCCCACTGCAAGGAGCCCTACCAGGCGGACGCCGCCGAATGCGAGGTGCTGGGGCTCGACCCGGCGCAGCCGCCGACGCTCCACCGCGCGCGCGGCTGCAGCGAATGCAACCAGTCCGGCTACCGCAGTCGCACCGGCATCTACGAACTGGTGGTGTTCGACGACCACATGCGCACCCTGGTGCACAACGGCGCCTCCGAACAGGAGATGACCCGCCATGCCCGTACCAGCGGCCCCAGCATCCGCGATGACGGCCGGCGCAAGATCCTCGAAGGCTCGACCACGGTGGAAGAAGTGCTGCGCGTGACCCGGGAAGAATAAATGGCCGCCTTCGAATACATCGCCCTGGACAGCCGGGGCCAGCAGAAGAAGGGCGTGATGGAGGGCGACAGCGCCCGCCAGGTGCGCCAGCTGTTGCGCGACCGCCAGCTCGCCCCGCTGGATGTGAAACCCACCCGCACCCGCCAGGAATCGGTGGGCAGCCGCTGGAGCTTCCAGCGCGGGCTCTCGGCCATGGAGCTGGCCCTGCTCACCCGGCAGATGGCGACCCTGGTGCAGGCCGCCATGCCCATCGAGGAGGCGCTCGGCGCCGTCGCCGCGCAGAGCGAGAGCGGCCGGGTCAAGGCCATGATGCTGGCGGTGCGCTCCAAGGTGCTCGAAGGCCACAGCCTAGCCGGCGCCCTCAAGGAATTCCCCAGTGCCTTCCCCGAGCTGTACCGCGCCACGGTCGCGGCCGGTGAGCACGCCGGCCACCTCGGGCCGGTGCTGGAACAGCTCGCCGACTACACCGAGCAACGCCAGCAGTCGCGGCAGAAAGTCCAGCTCGCGTTGCTCTACCCGGTGATCCTGATGTGCGCCTCCCTCGGCATCGTCGGCTTCCTGCTGGGCTACGTGGTGCCCGACGTGGTCAAGGTCTTCGTCAACACCGGGCAGGAGCTGCCGGCCCTGACCCGTGGCCTGATCGCCGCCAGCGACGTGGTCAAGCACTGGGGCTGGCTGATCCTGCTGGTGGCCGTGGCGGCCATCAGCGGCCTCAAGGCATCGCTGCGCAGGGACGCTGCGCGCCTGCGCTTCCACGTCATCCTGCTGCGCATTCCGCTGGTGGGGCGCCTGGTGCGCGCCACCGACACCGCGCGCTTCGCCTCCACCCTGGCGATCCTCGCCCGCAGCGGCGTGCCGCTGGTGGAGGCGCTGGGCATCGCCGCCCAGGTGGTGGCCAACCGCGCCATCCGCGCCAAGGTGGTCGTGGCCGCGCAGAAGGTCCGTGAAGGCAGCAGCCTGACCCGCGCCCTGGAGCAGACCGGCGAGTTCCCCGCGATGATGCTGCACATGATCGCCAGCGGCGAGAAGTCCGGCGAGCTGGACCAGATGATGGCCCGCACCGCGCGCAATCAGGAGAACGACCTGGCCGCCCGCATCGCCATGCTGGTGGGGCTGTTCGAGCCCTTCATGCTGGTGTTCATGGGTGCGGTGGTGCTGGTCATCGTCCTCGCCATCCTCCTGCCCATCCTTTCCCTCAACCAGCTCGTGGGGTAACCGCGTGAAATCAGGTCGTACGCAAGCAGGCTTCACCCTCATCGAAATCATGGTGGTGGTGGTCATCCTCGGCATCCTCGCCGCCCTGGTGGTGCCGCAGGTGATGAACCGCCCGGACCAGGCCAAGGTCACCGTCGCCAAGGGCGACATCAAGGCCATCGGTGCCTCGCTGGACATGTACAAGCTCGACAACTTCGCCTACCCCAGCACCCAGCAGGGCCTGGAGGCATTGGTGAAGAAGCCCAGCGGCAACCCGCAGCCGAAGAACTGGAACAAGGACGGCTACCTCAAGCGCCTGCCGGTCGACCCCTGGGGCAACCCGTACCAGTACCTGGCACCCGGCACCAAGGGCGCCTACGACCTCTACTCCTTCGGCGCCGACGGCAAGGAAGGCGGCACCGACGCCGATGCCGACATCGGTAACTGGGACAACTGATGGGGGGCGCGCGCGGCTTCACCCTGATCGAGCTGCTGGTGGTCCTGGTGATCATCGGCTGCCTGGTCAGCGTGGCCGTGCTCGCCAACGGCAATGCCAGCAGTGGCCGCGAGCTGCGTGACGAGGCCGAGCGCCTGGCGGCGACGATCGCCATCCTCGCCGACGAAGCGGTGCTGGACGGCCGCGAGTACGGCTTGCTGGTGACCGCCGAAAGCTACCGCGTGCTGGCCTACGACAACGCCTCCGGCACCTGGGCCGACGACGCCACCCGCCCGGAGCGGCGCCCCGCCGCCTGGATGCGCCTGAGCCTGGAGCTGGAAGGGGAGGCCCTCAAGCTGCCGGAGCCCAAGGCCAGGGAAGAGAGCCGCCCCGGCCTGGCCAAGGACGTGCCCGAGCAGGACACGCGCAAGGAAAAGCCCGTGCCCCAGGTGCTGATCCTCTCCAGCGGCGAACTCACGCCCTTCAGCCTGCGCCTGGAAGAGCGCCGCGCCGACGGCAACGCCTATGCCCTGGCCAGCGACGGCTACCAGCTGCCCAGCGCCGAGCAGGCCAAGGAGCGATGAGCATGCGCCGCGCCCGTGGCTTCACCCTGCTGGAAGTGCTGATCGCCCTGGCCATCTTCGCCACGGTCGCCGCCTCGGTGCTGACCGCCGCCAGCCGCAGCCTGATCGTCGCCGGGCAGCTGGAAGAGAAGACCCTGGGCGCCTGGATCGCCGACAACCGCATCACCGAATTGCAGATCAAGCAGCCCACCCCGGGCGAGGGGCGCGAGGACAAGGTGCTGGAATACGGCGGCCGCCAGTGGGAAACCCACAGCGAGATCGAGGCCACCAGCGACAAGGGCCTGCGCCGCGTCACCGTCTGGGTGGCACCCAAGCCCGAGCGCGGCGGCGGTGCGCCGGTCAAGGAACGCTCCGTGTTCAGCCTCACCGGCTTCCTGGCGGTGCGTGGATGAGCCGGCAGCGTGGCTTCACCCTGCTGGAGGTGATGATCGCCATCGCCATCTTCGCCCTGCTTGGCCTCGGCACCTACCGCATGCTGGCCACGGTGATGAAGGCCGACGAGATGACCCGCGAGCACGAGAAATCCCTGCGCGAGCTGGGCCGAGCCTTCGCCTCCATCGACCGTGACCTGGGCCAGGCGCTGCCGCGCGTGGTGCGCGACGCCTATGGCGACGAGCGCGGTGCCCTGGTCGGCGAGCTGGGCGCCACCGACGGCACCGCCGCCCTGGAATTCAGCCGTGCCGGCTGGCGCAACCCCCTGGGCAGCACCCGTTCCCAGTTGCAGCGGGTGCGCTGGCGCCTGGCCGGCTCGACCCTGGAGCGCGTCTATTGGTCCGTGCTCGACCAGGCCGTGGACAGCCCGCCAAGGGTGCAGAAGGTGCTCGAAGGCGTCAGCTCCGTGGAGCTGCGCTACCTCGACGACAAGGGCCAGTGGCAGGAACAGTGGCCGCCGAGCCTGGGCGATTCCGACCCGGCCAAGGCCCGCGGGCGCCTGCCCGTGGCGGTCGAACTCAAGCTCGAGCACCGCCACTACGGCGGGCTGACCCGGCTCTACCGGTTGCCGGAAATGGGCGTCGAAGAGCAGCCCAGCGACGGCGGTACACCCCCCGACGACGACAGGAAACCGACCCCCGAACCCAAGCCCGACGCCGGCAAGGAGAAGGGCGCATGACCCGCCAGCGGGGCGTCGCCCTGGTCACCGTGCTGCTGGTGGTCTCCATCGTCACCGTCATCTGCGCGGGGCTCATCCTCCGCCAGCAGCTGTCGATCCGTGGCGCCGCCAACCGCGTCGCCATCCAGCAGGCCTGGCACTACGCCCTGGGCGGCGAGGCCCTGGGCCAGTCGGTGCTGCTGCGCGACCTGAAGAAACCCGGCAGCGACCCGCGCGCGCCCATCGACCACCCCCTGGAGGACTGGGCCCGGCCACTGCCGGTGTTCCCCATCGACCAGGGCGAGATCGGCGTGCACATCGAAGACCTGGCCGGGCGCTTCAACCTCAACAGCCTGGTGCAGGGCGACAAGGTGGACAAGCTCTCCGTCGAGCGCTTCAACCGCCTGCTGCTGCGCCTGAAGATCGAAAAACCCTACGCCGACCGCCTGGTGGACTGGCTGGACAAGGACCAGGAGCCCAGCGGCGAATACGGCGCCGAGGACAACCAGTACCTGCTCGCCCAGCCCCCCTACCGCACCGCCGGTCGCGAGCTGCAGGACGTCTCCGAGCTGCGCCTGCTGCTGGACATGACCGAGGAGGACTACCGCCTGCTCGCCCCCTGGGTCTCGGCATTGCCGGCCAGGGTGCCGCTCAACGTCAACACCGCCAGCCCCCTGGTGCTCTCCTGCCTCGCCGACAACCTCGACCCGGCCGCCGCCCAGTCGCTGCTCAGCGGCCGTGGGCGCGAAGGCTACACCGACATCCGCAGCTTCCTCGACCAGCCGGCCATGGCCGGCACCGGCGTGCGCGCGGCGGGCCTGGCCGTGGGCAGCGCCTATTTCCAGGTGCGCAGCGAGGTGCGCCTGGGCGAGCGCAAGGTGGTGTTGCTCAGCACCCTGCAGCGCGACCCGAAGGGCGTGGTCCGCGTGCTCAAGCGTGATCTCGGGCAGCCGGGCTACCTGGCCCAGGCGCCCCTCGAACCACAGGAAGAATGATCATGGATTGCCTGTTCATCCCGCCCGCTGGCGGGGCGGTCCTCGGCCCCGCGTGCCAGGTGCACTGGCAGGAGGCGAGCGGAGAAGGCCGCAGCCTGCCGCTGGCCGAATGCGCGGCGCTGCTGCAGGGGCGGCCGGTGGCGCTGGTGCTGCCCATGGAGGCGGCCAGCGCCTTCGTGGTGGGCCTGCCGACCCAGAAGGCGCGGCTGATGCACCAGGCGCTGCCCTACGCGGTGGAAGAGATGCTCGCCGAGGATGTGGAGCTGTTCCACCTGGCCCTGGGCGCGCAACTGGCCGACGGCCGCTACCCGGTGCTGGTGCTACGCCGTGCCCAACTGGCCGCCTGGCTGGAGGAACTGGAGGACTTCGGCGTGAAGGTCGCCGCCATCCACCTGGACGCGGACCTGCTGCCCCGTGATGGCGAACAGTTGCTGGTGATCGGCGAGCGTGCCCTGCTGGGCGGTGCCTGCGAGACGCGCCTGGCCTTCCCCTTCGCGCACTGGCCGGCCCTCGGCGACCTGTGCGCGGCGGATACCCAGCCGCGGCGGGAAGACGAGCCCTACCGCCTGCTCGCGGCCGGCCGCGCGGGTGCCATCGATTTGGCCCAGGGCGAGTTCGCGCCGCGCAGCGATAACCGCGCCTGGACGGTGTGGCGCCCGTTCGCGGCCCTGGCCGGTGTCGCCGTGGTGCTGTTGCTCGCCTTCAACCTGGTGCAGGCCTGGTTGCTGGAGCGCAGCGGCGATGCCTACGTCGAATCCAGCCATGCGCTCTATCGCCAGCTGTTCCCCGAGGACAAGCGCATCGTCAACCTCAAGGCCCAGTTCGCCGAGCACCTCAGCCAGGGCACCCGCGTGCAGGGCGGCTTCATCAGCCTGCTGGACCAGGCCTCCAGCGCCATCGCCGAGGCCCAGTCGGCCCTGACGGTCACCAACGTCGATTACAGCCAGACCCGTGGCGACCTGGCGCTGCAGGTCCGCGCCAAGGATTTCGCCGACCTGGAGAAGCTGCGCAAGCGCCTGGTGAAGGCCGGCCTGAGCGTGCAACTGGGGTCGGCCAGCCGTGAGGAAGGGGGCGTGACCGCCCGCGTGGTACTGGGAGGTGGGGCATGAACGCACTGACGGAGATCGGCACGCGCCTGCGCGCCGGGCTGGAGCAATCACCGCTGTGGCAACGCTGGCAGCACATGCCGCCGCGGGATCGTCTGGCGCTCTCGTTGCTGGGCGGCTTCCTCGCCCTGGCGCTGTTCTACCTGGCGGTCTGGTCGCCGGTCGCCGCCCGGGTCGAGCGCGCCCGTGCCTACCAGCAACAGCAGCAGGCGCTGTTCACCTACATCCAGGCCAACGCCGGGCAGGCCCGCCGCCAGGCCGCCAGCGCCCGGGTGGAACTCGCCCCCGACCAGCTCCAGGGCCTGGTCACCAGCACCGCGCAGAAGCAGGGGCTGACCCTGGAACGCTTCGACAACGAAGGCAACGGCGGCCTGCTGGTCACCCTGACCCAGGCCTCGTTCGAATCGATGCTGAAGTGGCTGGCCGAGCTGGACAAGCGCGGCGTCACCCTCACCGAGGCCAGCCTCGACAAGGTGGCCACCGGCAAGGTGGATGCGCGGCTCACGCTGATGGTGGCGGGGCAGGGCGGCTGATGGTGGCTCCCGTCGGGTAGCTCTTGCCATCGAAGGCAGTTGTAAGCATCTGGTTTACAACTGCCTCTTCAGCCCGCTCTGCATCAGCAATGATGGTTTGGGCATGCTTGCCATGTTCCATTCTCTACCTTCGAGAGGGCGCGGTGGGTTGTCAGGCCGTCGTACTGCCATTGCCGCGTAGCTGAGCATTCATAGCCGCTGACGATCTTCCTGCCACCCCACTCGATGTTGCGCACACAACGGCTGTGACGCGGTTACGGGGTGCTCCGGGCGCTGCGTAACCGGGGCACGCTCGTGGCGCCGGCTGGTCAGTTCCCCGCCGACACCCCGCGGTCGATGGCCATGTCGGCCCCGGTGATCGAGGCGGCGGCCGGCTGGCAGAGGAAGTAGGCCAGCTCGGCCACTTCGGCCGGTTGTATGAAGCGCGCGTCGGCGCCTTGCGGGTACTTGGCCAGCAGTTCGCGGTAGTAGCCCTGTGGATCGCCGTTGCCGTAGCGCTCCGCCTGGAACTTCAGCATCGGCGTCTCGATGTCGCCCGGGGAGACCGCATTGCAGCGCACGCCGTCGGGCGCGAGGTCCAGCGCCAGCGTCTTGGTCAGCAGCGTGACGCCGCCCTTGCTCGCGCAGTAGGCGGCCGCGTTGCGGTTGCCCTGGCGGCCGGCGTCGCTGGAGATGTTGACGATGCAGCCCCGGCTCTGGCGCAGCGCCGGGATGGCGGCCGCGCACATGAAGAAGGTGCCTTTCAGGTTGACGTCCAGGACGAGGTCGAAATCCTCCTCCGAGCAGGACTCGACCGGGCCCTCACGCCACACGCCCGCCGCGTTCACCAGTGCATCCAGCCGTCCCGTCGCCGTGATGGCGGCCCCGACCACCTCGCGGCAGGCGCCGGGCTGGCGGATGTCCACGGCCAGGTGGCCGGCCAGGGGCCGTTCGCTGGCCAGGGCCTGGAGCGAGGGGGCGTTCTGGTCGGTGGCGAACACACGCCAGCCGCCCTGGATGAAGCGTTCCACCAGCGCGCGGCCGACGCCGCCGGCGGCGCCGGTGATCAGGACTACGGGATTCATGGGCTGTTCTCTCGCATGGCTAAGGGCTGTGCTCAGGGCGCCTTGTTTTCCACGAGGCAGTTGCCGCCGTCGACCACCAGCACTTCGCCGGTGATGTAGCTGGCCTCGGGCGAGGCGAGGAAGGCCACGGCCGCGGCGATCTCCTCGGGGCGGCCGGCCCGGCCGATGGGGACGAACTGCGCCGCATGCTGCTCTTCGGGCGTACTCGAGGCGGTGGCGATCCATCCCGGGGCCACCGAGTTGACGGTGATGCCCTCCCGCGCGACTTCCAGCGCCAGCCCCATGTTCATCCCCAGCATCCCGGCCTTTGCCGCGCTGTAGGCGGCCTCGCCCGGGTTGCTGCCCCGGGTCCCGGTGGTGGAACTGATGTTGACGATGCGGCCGTAGCGACGGGCGCGCATGCCCGGCAGCACGCCCCGGGTCAGCAGGAAGGCGGTGGTGAGGTTGCGCGCGAGCGACAGGTTCCACATCTCCAGGCTCATGCCCGCCACCTCGGCGAAGGGTTCCGGGCTGCCCTGCATCGCCATGCCGGCGTTGTTCACCAGGATGTCGATGCGCCCCCACAACCCTTGCGCCCAGGCCAGGAGCTCCTGCACGGCGGCTTCGTCGGTGAGGTCCGCCGGCTGCCCCTGCGCGTCGAACCCCTCCGCACGCAGCTCGGCCACCCGGTCGGCGATGCGCGCGCTGCTCGCGGTGACGATCAGCTTCGCGCCGGCACGCCCCAGGCGGCGTGCGATGGCCATGCCGATCCCCGATTCGCTGCCGGCCCCGCTGACCAGGGCCACCTGGCCCATCAATGCTGGTTCGGACATGGTTGCTCTCCCGCATGGCTGTGTTGAGCTGGAAGCTAAAGGTGTTTAGCTGATAGAAAAAGACAACCGTTATCAGCAGAACTGACAACCCCATGGCCTTTAGCAGCGAATCCCTGAAAGTCTTCCTCGCCGTGCTGGATGCCGGCTCGTTCTCGGCGGCCGCCAGGGCCCTGGGGCGCGTGCCGTCGGCGGTCAACATGGCGATTTCCCAACTGGAGGCGGAGCTGGACCTGGAGCTGTTCGACCGCTCCTCCCGCCGGGCGCTGCCGACCGCTGCGGCCAGGGCGCTTGAGCCCCAGGCCCGGCAGGTGGCGGGCCAGCTCAACCTGCTGGACGCGCACGCCCTGCAGCTGCATGCCGGGCTCGAGCCGCGCCTGGTGCTGGCCATGGCGCCGGAGCTGCAAAGCGGTGCCTGGAGCCAGCCGCTGTCGACGTTGGCGCGCGAATTCCCGACGCTGGAGATCGAAGTCCGCTCCGCCGCACAGGCCGATGCCACGCGCATGCTGCATGACGGCAGCGTGCAGCTGGCGCTGGTGTTCGAGCGCCCGGGGATCGACGAGCGCGAGGCCTTCATCGAGGCGGGGAGCCAGTTGCTGGCCGCCGTCGCGGCGCCCGGCTACAGCCAGGCGGCGCTGAGCGAATCCCGCCTGGCCGAACGCCGCCAGATCGTCGTCGCGCTGGGCGACCCCAAGGCGTCGGACCCGCAGATCGTGCTGTCCCACAGGGTCTGGCTGACCGACAGCTACCTCGCCACGCTGGGCCTGGTGCAGGCGGGGATCGGCTGGGCCTACCTGCCCCAGCCACTGGTGCAGCCGCTGATCGCATCCGGTGCGCTGGAGCGCGTCGCGTTCGCCGACATGGCCAACCAGATGCGGCTGTGGGTCGATGTCGTCTGGCTGAAGAACCGCCCGCTCGGGCTGGCGGCCCGGCGCTACCTGGAGCTGCTGCGCGAGCAGACTCGCGCCGAACCGGGCCGGGCGTGAGCCGCCGCGATGGGCGCACCGAACGGCGGAAACGAAAAAGCCCGCGCGAGGCGGGCTTTCCGGGAGCCGCGACCGTCATGGGACGGTCGGGACATCGATCTGGCGCATCCGGCGGGATTCGAACCCACGACCCCTGCCTTCGGAGGGCAGTACTCTATCCAGCTGAGCTACGGATGCTTGAAGAGGCGCGCAATGATACCTGCAAGGGCTGCCAGCGTCCACGTTGGCACGAATGTTCGTGATTTCGAACGAAAATGACGCTCGTGCTCGATTCTGCACAGTAAAACCTGCAAAATTTTCCCTTTTTCGTCTGTTTTATCGAACAGGCTATTGCCCTTTACCCCCTCTGGCCCTAGGATTCGTTTGAGATTTCAAACGCCCCTTGCAAACGCCAAGTCAGGCCGTTCCAATCGGATCCCCCTCCTGGCCAATCCCGTGTTGGCCGAACAAAAACAACGTGCCCCCGGCTCCTTGTAACCGGTGTGAAGGAGACAGCGATGCAATTGAAAGATGCCACCCTGTTCCGCCAGAAAGCCTATATCGATGGCGCCTGGCTGGACGCCGACAGCGGCCAGACCATCAAGGTCAACAACCCGGCCACGGGCGAGATCCTCGGCACCGTGCCGAAGATGGGCACCGCCGAGACCCGTCGTGCCATCGAAGCGGCCGACAAGGCCCTGCCGGCCTGGCGTGCGCTGACCGCCAAGGAGCGCGCCAACAAGCTGCGCCGCTGGTATGAGCTGATGATCGAGAACCAGGACGACCTCGGTCGCCTGATGACCCTCGAGCAGGGCAAGCCGCTGGCCGAAGCCAAGGGTGAGATCGCCTACGCCGCCTCCTTCATCGAATGGTTCGCCGAAGAAGCCAAGCGCATCTACGGCGACGTGATTCCCGGCCACCAGCCGGACAAGCGCCTGATCGTCATCAAGCAGCCCATCGGCGTCACCGCGGCCATCACCCCGTGGAACTTCCCCGCCGCGATGATCACCCGCAAGGCCGGCCCGGCCCTGGCTGCCGGCTGCACCATGGTGCTCAAGCCCGCCTCGCAGACCCCTTACTCCGCCCTGGCCCTGGCCGAGCTGGCCGAGCGCGCCGGCATCCCCAAAGGCGTGTTCAGCGTGGTCACCGGCAGCGCCGGCGAAGTGGGTGGCGAGCTGACCAGCAACCCCATCGTGCGCAAGCTGTCCTTCACCGGCTCTACCGAGATCGGCCGCCAGCTGATGGCCGAATGCGCCCAGGACATCAAGAAGGTGTCCCTGGAGCTGGGCGGTAACGCGCCCTTCATCGTCTTCGATGACGCCGACCTCGACGCCGCCGTCGACGGCGCGCTGATCTCCAAGTACCGCAACAACGGCCAGACCTGCGTCTGCGCCAATCGCCTGTACGTGCAGGACGGCGTGTACGACGCCTTCGTCGAGAAGCTGAAGGTGGCCGTGGCCAAGCTGAAGATCGGCAACGGCCTGGAAGAGGGCATCACCACCGGCCCGCTGATCGACGAGAAGGCCGTGGCCAAGGTCCAGGAGCACATCCAGGACGCGGTCAGCAAAGGCGCCAAGGTCGTCTCCGGCGGCAAGCCCCACGCCCTGGGCGGCACCTTCTTCGAGCCGACCATCCTGGTCGACGTACCGAAAACCGCCGCCGTGGCCAAGGAAGAGACCTTCGGCCCGCTGGCGCCGCTGTTCCGCTTCAAGGACGAGGCCGAAGTCATCGCCATGTCCAACGACACCGAGTTCGGCCTGGCCTCCTACTTCTACGCCCGTGACCTGGGCCGCGTGTTCCGCGTGGCCGAGGCGCTGGAGTACGGCATGGTGGGCATCAACACCGGCCTGATCTCCAACGAAGTGGCGCCCTTCGGCGGCATCAAGGCCTCGGGCCTGGGTCGTGAAGGCTCCAAGTACGGCATCGAGGATTACCTGGAGATCAAGTACCTCTGCCTCGGCGGTATCTGATTGGGAGCTTGTCCGGCTCGACCGTTCGTAGCGAGGGGAAGACCGGTTTGAGACAGGTTTTTCGAGTTTCTGAGGAGAATAGCGAGCTATTTGACGAGGGAAATCGGAAAAGATGGCCAAAGCCGGCTTTCACGCAGTAGAACAGTGTCGGGCCCGGCAGGCTCCCCTAGACGGGGCAAGGCGCGAAAGAGCGCGCGGCGCCCCAGCGGTACCCATGAACCACATCGAGCCTCCGGCAGGCCCGCGCAGTCGATCATCGAATGCTGCGCTGCAACCTGCCGGGGGCATTCATCCTTGAAGCTGCGCCGCCCGATGAGCGGCCGTGAGGAACCCATGAGCAAGACCAACGAATCCCTGCTGCAACGCCGTGCCGCCGCCGTCCCCCGTGGCGTGGGCCAGATCCACCCGGTCGTCGCCGAGCGCGCCGAGAACGCCACCGTCTGGGACGTGGAAGGTCGCGAATACATCGACTTCGCCGGCGGCATCGCCGTGCTGAACACCGGCCACCTGCACCCGAAAGTGGTCGCCGCCGTCCAGGAGCAGCTGACCAAGCTGTCCCACACCTGCTTCCAGGTGCTGGCCTACGAGCCCTACATCGAGCTCTGCGAAGAGATCGCCAAGCGCGTACCGGGTGACTTCGCCAAGAAGACCCTGCTGGTGACCTCCGGCTCCGAAGCCGTCGAGAACGCCGTGAAGATCGCCCGTGCCGCCACCGGCCGCGCCGGCGTGATCGCCTTCACCGGCGCCTACCACGGCCGCACCATGATGACCCTGTCGCTGACCGGCAAGGTGGTCCCGTACTCCGCCGGCATGGGCCTGATGCCCGGTGGCGTGTTCCGCGCCCTGGCGCCCTGCGAACTGCACGGCGTGAGCGAAGACGACTCCATCGCCAGCATCGAGCGCATCTTCAAGAACGACGCCCAGCCCCAGGACATCGCCGCGATCATCATCGAGCCGGTGCAGGGTGAAGGCGGCTTCTACGTCAACTCCAAGCCCTTCATGCAGCGCCTGCGCGCCCTGTGCGACCAGCACGGCATCCTGCTGATCGCCGACGAAGTGCAGACCGGCGCCGGCCGTACCGGCACCTTCTTCGCCACCGAGCAACTGGGCGTGATCCCGGACCTGACCACCTTCGCCAAATCCGTCGGCGGCGGCTTCCCCATCTCCGGCGTCTGCGGCAAGGCCGAGATCATGGATGCCATCGCTCCCGGCGGCCTGGGCGGCACCTACGCCGGCAGCCCGATCGCCTGCGCCGCGGCCCTGGCCGTGCTCAAGGTGTTCGACGAAGAGAAACTGCTGGAGCGCAGCCAGGCCGTGGGCGAGCGCCTCAAGGCCGGCCTGCGTGAGATCCAGGCCAAGCACAAGGTCATCGGCGATGTCCGCGGCCTCGGCTCCATGGTCGCGATCGAACTGTTCGAAGGCGGCGACGAGAGCAAGCCGGCTGCCGAGCTGGTCGGCAAGATCGTCGCCAAGGCGCGCGACAAGGGCCTGATCCTGCTGTCCTGCGGCACCTACTACAACGTCATCCGCTTCCTGATGCCGGTCACCATTCCCGATGCGCAGCTCGACAAGGGCCTGGCCATTGTCGCCGAGTGCTTCGACGAACTCGCCTGAGGCTCACCAGCCAGGCGTACTTGAGACCCGCTTCGGCGGGTCTTTTTTTGCCCTGGATCAAGCCGTTCCTATCCAGGTGGTCAATATCCCCAAAAGGCCACTATCCAGCCCGTGGAGCGCGGTTTAGACTGCGCGCTCGCTTTTTTTGCCAACTCCATCGCATTCCCGGATTCCAGGCCACGCCCCTGGATCGCGCTGCCCTTCGAGGTTCACATGCCCGCCCATGCCAAGGTCCCGGAAATCCTGATTGCCGAGGCCGACCCCTGGACGGCGGACCTGCTCGCGCAACTGGTGCTGGATGTGCGTGGCGATGCCAGCCTGGTGCGTGTCACCGACACCCAGGCGGCCCTGGCCCGCTGCAAGCGACGCCTGCCCGACCTGGTGATCGCCGATGGCGAGCTGCAGGGTGGCGGCGGCCTCGAGCTGCTGCGCCAGCTCCGGCGCCACCCGCGTACCCCGGTGCTGCCTTTCATCCTCATCAGCGAGAAGGTCGACGCCAGCAGCGTGCGCGCCGCGCTGCCCCTGGCGCCCAGCGCCTACCTGGGCAAGCCCTTCAATGCCGAAGGCCTGCGCCAGCGCCTGGGTACCCTGCTGCCCGGTGCCGACCAGGGCCGCAGTGCGGTGGCCCCGCTGCTGGTCGGCACCCTCAGGGAGTACCTCGACAGCGTGCGCGAGGAAGGGCAGGGCGCGCCGCTGCTCAGCGATGTGCGCGACGCCGTCAGCCAGTGCCTGCAGGCCAGCGATGTCGACCTGCGTGACCTCGACGACGTCTTCTCCCGCGACCCGCAGATCACCGCCAAGCTCATCGCCGCCGCCAACAGCGCCGCCCATCACCTGGGCGTGCCCTGCCAGACCCTCGGCCAGGCGCTGCACCGCCTGGGTGTCACCCGCGTGCTCAACCTGGTGCTCGGCATGGCCCTGGAACGCAACGCCCGCCTGCATGACCCGCGCCTCGCCGAGCTGGCCGAGATCGCCTGGAAGTCCTCCCAGCGCAGTGCAGAGCTGGGCTACTGGATGGCCAGCGAGCTCGATCTGGATGCGGAGCTCTGCTACACCGCCGGCCTGCTGCACAACATGGGCGAACTGGCCCTGCTGCGCAGCCTGCAGGACTGGCAGGACGCCGGGGGCGAACTCGGTGATGAAGAGCTGCTGGAAACCCTGCGCAAGCGCGCCGCCAGCTTCGGCTCCGCGCTGCGCATCCGCTGGCGCCTGCCCTTCGGCCTGCGCGAACTGGTGGCCGCCTTCTACGGCCTGGGGGCCGGGGTCTTCTCCCGCGAGGCGCTGGCGATGAACCTCTGCGCCGGGCTGCTGCGCCTGCCCGTGGGGCAGGATGTCGGCGCGCTGCTGGAAGAACGCGCCGCGCGCCTGCTGCGCCTCGACCCCGACCTGCTGCGGCGCCTGCCCGCCCGGCTGCTGCAGGCAGCCTGAGGGCTCAGCCCAGGGCCTCCTCGATGAAGTCCAGGCGGTCCTGGCCGAAGAACATGTCGGTGCCGACGAAGCAGGTCGGCGCCCCGAACACCCCGCGCTTCACCGCCTCCTCGGTGGCCGCCTTCAACGCGTCCTTCACCGCCTGGTCACCCACCAGCGCCAGCAGTGCCTGCGGATCGAAACCGGCCTCGACCAGGGTCGCGCCGAGGATCGCCGGGTCGCCCAGGTTGCGCCGCTCCTGCCACATCGCCCTGAACATCGCCTCCAGGTAGGCCTCGAAGCGCTCCGGCTGGTGCAGCTGGATGCCGATGGCGCCGCGCATCAGCGTCAGCGTGTTGATGGGAAAGTGCGGGTTGAACACCAGCGGCACGCCATAGCGCCTGGCGTAGCGGTCCAGGTCGATCATCGAGTAGCGGCCCTTCATCGGCACCGCATTGGGCGAAGCATTGCCCGTGGCCTGGAACACCCCGCCCAGCAACATCGGGCGGTACACCAGGGTCGCGCCCTTGCGGGCACACAGGGCAGGTAACTGGGTCCAGGCCAGGTAGCTGGCCGGGCTGCCCAGATCGAAGAAGAATTCGACGTTCTTGCTCATTTTTTGTCCTTCGAATAACTCTACGGAGTCGAGGCCGAGCGAGCGGCACTCAGGCTAGGCGGCGGGGCGTCGGGAAAGCGGAGTTGGCGTCTGCCAATGAGCATTTCACGGCGCCACGCCAACAACGCCTGAGCGTCGCGCAGCCGGCCGTCGGTAATCACCAGCGTTCCATCCAGGGACGGAGGTCGAGCTCGAACGTCCAGGCGTCCCGGGGTTGGCTATGCAGGAACCAGTAGTTCTCGGCGATGTGCTCGGGGTCGAGGATGCCGTCCTGCTCCTTGCGGGCGTAGATGTCCGGGAAGGTGTCGCGGATGAAATCGGTGTCGATGGCGCCGTCCACCACCACGTGGGCGACGTGGATGTTCCGTGGCCCCAGCTCGCGCGCCATGCTCTGCGCCAGGGCGCGGATACCGTGCTTGGCGCCGGCGAAGGCGGCGAAGTTGGCGGCGCCGCGCAGGCCCGCCGTGGCACCGGTGAAGAGAATGGTGCCGCGCCCACGGGTGACCATGCGCCGGGCCACGGCCTGGCCGGTGAGGAAGCCGGAGAAGCAGGCCATCTCCCAGATCTTGAAGTACTTGCGCGCGGTCTCGTCGAGGATGCTGCAGGGCACGTTGGCGCCGATGTTGAAGACGAAGGCCTCGATCGGGCCGATCTCGCGCTCGATCCGTTCCACCAGCTCGGCCACCTCTTCTTCCTTGCGCGCGTCGGAGGCGAAACCGTGGGCCTGGCCGCCCTCGGCGCGGATGCTGTCCACCAGCGGCCGCAGCTTGTCCGCGCTGCGCCGGGTCACGCAGGCGATGTAGCCCTCGCGGGCGAAACGCCGGGCGATGGCACCGCCGGTGGCATCACCGGCGCCTATCACGAGCACCACCTTGTTGTTGTTCGATTCGGTATTCATGGCAGTCACCTTTAACTAAACGGTCGTTAGCTGAACGGACGTTATGCTACAGTCCAACCCGCGTCAAGCAGTGTGTCTTGCGGAGGTCGACATGCGTTATTCCCCCACCCACAAGGAAGAAACCCGGCAGAAACTGTTGGAAAGCAGCGGCGCCATCGCCAAGGCCGGCGGCTTCTCCAGCACCGGCGTGGATGCCCTGATGAAAGCCATCGGCCTCACCGGCGGCGCCTTCTACAGCCACTTCCCGTCGAAGGACGACCTGTTCACCGCCATCGTCGAGCGCGAGCTGTCACGCAGCCTGATCGGCCAGGTCGCCCAGGGTGAAGGCTTCGACCAGGCGCGGCTGCAGCGCTGCCTGGAGCACTACCTGAGCATGGCCCATGTGCGCAATGCCGAAGGCGGATGCGCGATTCCCGCCCTGGGCGCCGAGATCGCCCGTGCCGGCCTGCCGGTGCGCGAGACCGCCGAGCACTGGATGCTGCAACTGCAGCAGGCCTGGGCGGAAATCCTCGAAGACGGCGAACTGGCCTGGGCGGTGATCTCCCAGTGCGCCGGCGCCCTGGTGATCGCGCGCATGCTCGCCAGCGAGCCCTTGCAGGAAGAGGTTCTCGGCGCTGGCCGCCAATTGCTGATGCAGGCGCTGGAGCGGCGCGGCCAGGGTGATCCACAGCCGCTCTGATACGCGGGGCAGGCGCCCTACGCGGTGTGTGTGCGGGATATCCGGTATCTGGGAAGTCCCTGCGGGCGGACTTCCCGGCCGTGCCCTCAGATTTCCTGCATCTCGAAATCCATCTTGCCCACGCCGCAGTCGGGGCAGATCCAGTCCTCGGGCACGTCCGCCCAGGGGGTGCCGGCGGCGATGCCCTCGTCGGGCCAGCCCTTGGCTTCGTCGTAGATCAGGCCACAGACCACACAGATCCAGGTTTTCATGCCGGTACCTCTTCGTTCTTCTTCACGGTTGAGCGGATTTTCCGCGGCGCGATGCCTGCCGGGCCGTGGGTGGCCCGGGGCGCTGTCGTTGGCGGAATGGCGGCGATAGTAGGCGCAGAAGGGCCGCGAGGCGGCCCATCTTAGGTTTGGGGTTACGGGGCAGGCGTCAGGCGGTCTGTGCGCGCTCGGCCACCGATTGCGGCTGCGCCCGCCAGCGGTTGGCGCGGGCGAAGGTGCCGATGTCGTTGAAGCGCACGCCCATCTCGCGCATCACCTTGTGTGCCACCGGGGCGGTCATCTGGCGGATGTAGAAGGGCTCCTTGACCACGAAGTGGTGAATCGCATGGGTGCTGCCGAAGTTGAAGCAGAACGCCTGCAGCGGCCACAGCCACCAGGGGTTGAGCACCTGGGTCTGCTGGATCACGTTGCCCGGTTCCACATCGCCGTAGTAGTGCATGTTGGAGCTGACGAAGTGCAGGCAGAAGGTGCGCAGCACGTTGGGGCCCACCAGCACCACCACGGCGATATCCACACCCTGCATCACCGCCAGGGTGGTGTCCGACCAGGCCACCGGCGCGCCCAGCAGCGCACTCACGCCGTTGATGGCGTGGAAGCCGAGGAAGACGTACCAGGCGCTCCAGTTCATCAGCGCCAGCGGTGCATAGACCTTCAGCGTGCGCACCAGGATGAACTTCCTGTGCTCCCAGCTCCTGGCCCGGAGCATGCGGATCAGCGAGGACATCACGTTGTCGCCCACCATCAGCAGCCGGGCGATGCCCCAGGGCTCGCCGTTGGTGATGGCGCGCTCCTCCATGTCGGCCTCGGTGCCGGAGACCTTGTGGTGGTTCAGGTGCAGGTGGCGGCGGACCCACGGGTTGATGGTGCTCGGCCGTGCCAGCCACACCAGCGCCATCATCAGGTTGTGCGCCACCTTCTGCTTGCGGAAGTACATGCTGTGGATGAGGTCGTGCTCCAGCTCGTGGGTCAGCGAGGCGAGGAAGGCGTTGACCAGCAGGCAGCCCCACCAGGCGATCGCGCCGTTCAGGTAGAGCACCGCCGAGCCGACCATGCCGGCGAGGGCGAAGGCGAGGATGCCGGCGCCGATCAGGTCCTGGCGGTTGAGGATCGGGTAGCGCTGGCGCAGCTCTGCGCCGTGGGCCATCACCACTTCACGAATATGGGCTGATCGCTGTTGATCATTCAGCTTTGCGGGGCTTGCGGTAGTCGGGGACATGCTTACATCCTCTTGCTCGTCGTGTGCCCACTCTGCCGAGGCGGTGCGCGCCACGCCTGACCCTGAACGCCAACCTGTTGACCGGATACGCCAACCTGCATGAGCGACGAGCCCTCCACCCTCGCCAGTTGGACCCGAGCCCTGCGCAAGCAGCTGGACGCCCTCGGCCTCGACAGCGACGGCCTGTGCCGCCAGGCCGGCCTCGACCCGGCGCTGATGGACGACCCCAACGCCCGCTACCCGCTCTCCGCCACCACGCGCCTGTGGCAACTGGCGGTCCAGGCCAGCGGCGACCCGGCACTGGGCCTGAAGATTTCCGGCTACGTCAGCCCCACCACCTTCCACGCCCTGGGCTACGCGCTGATCGCCAGCGCCAGCCTGCGCGAGGTCTTCGAGCGCATCGAGCGCTACCACCAGGTGGTCAGTGACGCGCTCGCCCTGCAGCTGAGCCGGCGCGGCGAGCGCTACGAGTTCCGCCTGCAGGTACCCGAGGAAGGCCCCTCGCCAGCGCCCGAGGCGGTCGACGCCTTCGCCGCCATCTACGTGCGCACCTGCCGCAACCGCCTGGGCCGCGACTACGCGCCGCTGGCCGTGCACCTGCGTCGCCCGCAACCGGCCGACCCCGCACCCTGGCACCAGGTTTTCCGCTGCCCGCTGCATTTCGGCGCCCCGGAAGACCTGATCGAATTCGCCTGCGAGGACTTCGAACGGCCCCTGGAAGACGCCAACGCCGAGCTGGCCGAGCACAACGAGACGGTGCTCAAGCGCACCCTGGAACAACTGCAGGTGCCCACCTGGGCGCGCAAGGTGCGCGCCTGCCTGGAGGCCCAGCTGCCCAATGGCGAACCCTCGGCCGAGCGTATCGCCCAGTCCCTGCACCTGAGCCTGCGCAGCCTGCAGCGCCACCTGGCGGAGGAGGGCAGCAGCTACGAGCAACTGCTTGGCGACACCCGCCAGGCCCTGGCCCTGTTGCACATGCGCGACCCGCGCTGCTCCATCAGCGAGATCGCCTACCTGCTCGGGTTCGCCGACACCAGCAGCTTCAGCCGCGCCTTCAAGCGCTGGACGGGCCAGGCGCCGAGCCAGTACCGCGAAAGCCTGGGGCGTTGAGCCTTCACGCAAGGCATCCGTGCTCCAGAGGCTCTTCGCACGCGTGCCAGAACTGGCCAGTCGCCAGCCGAACGGCCAGAATCCTCCCCACTAACAAGAACCATCCGAGAAGCCCATGCGTCCCGCCTACGCCCGCCATCCCTATGCCGTCGCGTTCCACACCCTGGGCCTGGCCCTGCTGATGCTGGTCTACACGCGCTGGCAGGTGCCGCCCGCCTGGAGCATCCCGGCCTACCTGGTGCTGGCGCTGTGGCCCTGGCTGGGGCCCTGGAAAGTACCGGAGGAACCGCGTGACGAGCCGCTGGAAGACCAGGCCCCGCGCCTGGCCGAACTGGCGGTGCAGGCCGACCGCCACGCCGCCGAACGGCTGCGCCTGGAGGGCCTCGCCAGCCAGCTCGACAGCCTGTTGCGCCAGCGCCTGGAGGACGGCGCGATCTGGCTGCAGCGGCAGGACGCCGGGATGGTGCCGCCCGATCTCGACCGCCTCGAACAACTGGCCAAGCAGCTGCAGCAGGCCGGCACCGAGGGCCGCGCCGAGCTGGACCAGGCCCGCCAGGCCTTCGCCGCCTTGCTCGCCGAGAGCGGCACCGGCCGCGAGCGCGTCCAGGCCCTGGCCGAGCGCAGCGGCGAGATCCAGAAGGTCGCCCAGAGCATCCAGTCCATCGCCAGCCAGACCAACCTGCTGGCGCTCAACGCCGCCATCGAGGCTGCTCGTGCCGGTGACGCCGGGCGTGGTTTCGCCGTGGTGGCGGACGAGGTGCGCAACCTCGCCGCGCGCACCGCCGTTGCCACCGAGGAAGTCGGGCGCATGGCCGAGGACATCCAGCAGCAGACCGCCGCCGCCGTCGCCCACCTGGCCGGGCAGGATGCCGGGCTGGCCGGGGGCGTGGCCGCACTGGAGCCCCTGGGCGATCGGATGGCCGGCCTGGACGGGCAGGGTGTGCAGTTGCACGAGGCGCTGGCGCCGCTGCCGGATCACTGGGCGCTGCAGCACGAGAACCAGCAGGCCTGGCGCCAGGAGATGGCGCGCCTGGAAGCCCGGCTGGAAGACGCGGTGGCGCTGGGCCGTCAGCTCGCCGAGGCCCTGCGCGGGCCGGCCTGACCCCTCACAGCCTCGCCGCCTGGCGCAGGCCGGCGAGGTCGAGGATCTCGATCTCGCCGTAGTTCAGGTGCACCACGCCCTGGGCTTCCAGCTCCTTGAGGATCTGGTTGGTGGTCTGCCGCGACACCGCCAGCATCAGCGCCAGCTGCTCCTGGGCCAGGTGGATGACCCGGCGCCGGCCACTCGTCTCGCCGTAGCCCTCGGCGATCATCAGCAACCGCCGCGCCAGGCGTTGCGGCGCCGGCAGCAGGCTCATCTCCTCCAGCGCGATGAAGGCCAGGCGCAGCTTCTGGCTCATCAGCAGGGCGAACTCGCGCCACCAGGCCGGCTCCGTCTCCAGCATCTTCTGCAGCGCCGCCTGGGGCACGTTGAGCAACTGCGTCGGGCCTTCGGCGAAGGCGTCATGGGTGCGTGGCTGGCCGTCGAACAGGCAGATCTCGCCGAACCAGTGCGGCGGCTCCACTAGGGCCAGCAGCGCCTCCTTGCCGTTCTCCGCGCTGACCCCCACGCGCACCGCGCCCACGATCACCGCATACAGCCCGCAGGGCGGATCGCCCCGGCGGAACAGGCATTCGCCCGCTGCCAGGTTCAGGGGGCGTGCGTGGCTCACCAGTGCGTCCTGCAGGCGTGCGGGCAGGCCGGCGAACCAGTGGCCGGTGAGCAGGGAGGTGCGGCAGTCGGAAAGTTCGGGCATCGGGCGATGGGCTTTGTCGGCTAGCTGACAGAGGATAGGTCAGGACAGGCGCCATTATCGACGCAACTGCCTGCAACCTGAGGACATAACAATGAAAACCCTCGTCGATCATCTCTCCCAGTACGCCGAATACCACCGCGACCGGCGCAACATCTTCAGCCACTTCATCGGCATCCCGCTGATCGTCGTCGCCGTGGCCGTGCTGCTGTCGCGCCCCGGCCTGGTCGCCGCCGGCCTGTGGATATCTCCGGCGGCCCTGGTGGCGCTGGCCTCCGCCGTCTTCTACTTCCGCCTCGACCTGCGCTTCGGCCTGGTGATGACCGCGCTCCTCTGGCTCAGCCTCTGGGCCGGCGCCGCGCTGGCCGTGCAGTCCACCGCCCTGTGGCTCAGCGCCGGCCTCGGCCTGTTCGTGGTGGGCTGGGTGATCCAGTTCGTCGGCCACTACTACGAGGGCCGCAAGCCGGCGTTCGTCGACGACCTGATGGGCCTGGTGGTCGGCCCGCTGTTCGTGGTCGCCGAGCTGGGCTTCATGCTCGGCATGCGCAAAGAGGTCGAGCAGGCCATCGAACACCGCGCCGGCCCGACCTGCATCCGCGAGAAGAAAGCCACCGCTTGAGGCGATGCGCGGTTGGACCGCCTCCCCCTGTGGGAGCGGCTTCAGCCGCGAAAAACTCACCGCCGGCTCTCGGCTCCGAGTGGCTGGAAGCTCCATCGCGAATGAATTCGCTCCCACAGCGAGGGGCGAGGCATTGGTGTTCGGGGCGAGTCCGCCTGGTGGATAAAAGAGCGTTATCCACCCTACCCAGCGGGGGAGTCCGTGCGGGCAAGAGGTGCCAGGCGATGTAAGGTGGACCGCGCTTCACCGGTCCACCGCTACGGTGCTGGGCCGGGCACCTGTGGGAGCGGCTTCAGCCGCGAAAGGCTCGCCGCCGGCTCTCGGCTGCGAGTGGCCGGCAGCTCCATCGCGAATGAATTCGCTCCCACGGGAGCGGGGCGTGGCGTTGGTGTTTGGGGCGAGTCCGCCGGTGGATAAAAAGAGCGTTATCCACCCTACCCGGCGGGGACGTCCGTGCGGGCAAGAGGTGCCAGGCGATGTAGATACCGTCTTGATTCCTAGTGAGCAAGGGCCAGTTTTGCGTCAAATGGCCGGCCCGATTTCAAGACGCCATAGGCGATGTTCAGCAGCTTGCGCATCGCTGCGCA
>NZ_JBBCKP010000019.1:0-89246 GCF_037153275.1 Pseudomonas sp. USHLN015 | reverse complement strand
AAAGCCCCCAGGGGATCGGGAAGCTTCCGAAGAAACGACGGGACCTGCCGTAGGAACCCAATCACTCCGATAGCTTGCAAGCTGCCGGCGTCCCGAAGAACGTCAGCGTCATCCGCTCCGGCTACGGGAACGCCAGGCAAAAAAAGCCCCGCCGAAGCGGGGCTAGAGCACATTCAACCTTTCAGCGAACGATGGCTTAGGAGGTCTTGACCCCATGCTGGCCGCTCTGGGCCAGGTCCATCAGCTCGCGGTTGGCCACGGCATACATGGCGTAGTCGGTGCCGGTGGCGGCGCGCAGTTCGGTGAGCATCACCTTCCAGCGCTCCACCAGCGGGCGGTGCTGTTCCAGCCACAGGGCCACGCGCTCGTCCATGTCGACCGGGGCATCGACCATCTGCAGCAGCGATACGGTGATCGCCCGCTGTTGCCAGTCGAGGTCGTCGCGGAAGGCTTCGCGCGCCAGCGCCTGCCAGTTGCTCTCCACCGGCAGGCCGGTGATCTGCTGCAGGTACCAGGACAGGTCCAGCGCGCCACCGACGGCGAAGTAGGCGGCCGCCACTTCGGCCGTGTCCTTGCCGGTGACGTCCGAGGCCTCGATGATCGGCAGCAGCGTGTACAGGTGGCTGGTGCCGGCCACCACGCGGGCCAGTTCCTCCGGTGCGCCGGCCTCGACGTAGGCCTGGTAGCGGGCCAGCCACTGCTCGCGGGCCGGGCCCTCCAGCAGCTCGTCCAGGCGGCCGGCCAGCTCGGCCACGCGCGGGCCGAAGTGGCCGACGTCACGGGCGGCGTTCTGGTCTTCGCGGCGGCTGCGCAGGAACCAGCGGGTGGCGCGGCGGCCAAGGCGCATCAGCTCGTCCATCAGGGTCAGCTGCAGTTCGGCGGGCACCTTGTAGTCCAGCGACTCGATCTGCTTCCACCAGTGCGGCAGGCGGAACACATCGCGCACCACCACGTAGGCACCGGCGACGTTGGCCGCGCTCATGCCGGTGGACTCCTTCAGGCGCTGCACGAAGGTGATGCCCATGTGGTTGACCAGGTCGTTGGCGATCTGGGTGCTGATGATCTCGCGCTTCAGGCGGTGGCGGCGCATGGCCTCGCCGAACTTGCTCGCCAGCAGCGGCGGGAAGGCGGTCTCCATCTCGCGGGCGAGGTAGTCGTCGTCCGGTACCAGGGACTTGAGCAGCGATTCCTTGAGGTCGATCTTGCTATAGGAAATCAGCACCGACAGCTCCGGCCGGGTCAGCCCCTGGCCGTTGGCGGCGCGCTCGTTGAGCTCCTCGTCACCGGGCAGGAACTCCAGCGCGCGGTCCAGCTTGCCGGCGCCCTCCAGCGCGGCGATCAGGCGCTTGTATTCACCGATACGCTCGCGCGCGCGGCGTTGCGCCAGGGACAGCGCCTGGGTCTGCTTGTAGTTGTTGCCCAACACCAGGCTGCCCACCGCGTCGGTCATGTCCGCCAGCAGCTTGTTGCGCTGCTTGCCGGTCATGTCGCCGGCCGCGACGATCTCACCCAGGAGGATCTTGATGTTCACCTCGTGGTCGGAGCAGTCCACGCCACCGGCGTTGTCGATGAAGTCGGTGTTGCTGGCGCCGCCGTTGAGGCCGTATTCGACGCGGCCGAGCTGGGTCATGCCCAGGTTGCCACCCTCGCCCACCACCTTGGCCCGCAGCTCGCGACCGTCCACGCGCAGGGCGTCGTTGGCCTTGTCGCCGACATCGGCGTGGGACTCCTTGCTCGACTTCACGTAGGTGCCGATGCCGCCGTTCCACAGCAGGTCGACCGGTGCCTTGAGCAGGGCGTTGAGCAGTTCGGTGGGGGTCAGCTTGTCGGCACGGATGTCGAAGCGTTCCTTCATTTCCGGGCTGATGGCGATGCTCTTGGCGCTGCGCAGGAAGATGCCGCCGCCAGCGGAGATCAGCTTGGCGTCGTAGTCGGCCCAGGAGGAGCGCGGCAGGTCGAACAGGCGCTTGCGCTCGACGAAGCTGCTGGCCGCGTCCGGGTTCGGGTCGATGAAGATGTGCATGTGGTTGAAGGCCGCCACCAGCTGCAGCGTTTCCGACAGCAGCAGGCCGTTGCCGAATACGTCGCCGGCCATGTCACCGATGCCAATCACGGTGACGTTGTCCTTCTGCACGTCGATGCCGCGCTCGCGGAAGTGGCGCTGCACCGAGACCCAGCCGCCCTTGGCGGTGATGCCCATGCCCTTGTGGTCGTAGCCGGCGGAGCCGCCGGAAGCGAAGGCGTCGCCCAGCCAGAAGCCGTATTCCAGTGCGATGCCGTTGGCGATGTCGGAGAAGGTCGCGGTGCCCTTGTCGGCCGCCACCACCAGGTAGGGGTCGTCGGCGTCGTGGCGCACCACGTTGGCCGGCGGTACCACCTGGCCTTCCTTGAGGTTGTCGGTGACGTCCAGCAGGCCGCTGATGAAGATGCGGTAGCAGGCGATGGCCTCGGCCTGGATGTCGTCACGGCTGCCGCCCACCGGCAGGCGCCGGGGGATGAAGCCGCCCTTGGCGCCCATGGGCACGATCACCGCGTTCTTCACCTGCTGCGCCTTGACCAGGCCCAGCACCTCGGTGCGGAAGTCTTCCTCGCGGTCGGACCAGCGCAGGCCGCCCCGGGCGACGTCGCCGAAGCGCAGGTGCACGCCCTCGACGCGCGGGCAGTAGACGAAGATCTCGAACTTGGGCACCGGGCGCGGGATGTCGGGGATCAGCCGCGGGCTCAGCTTGAAGCTGAAGTAGCCCTTGTTCTGGCCGTTGGCATCGGGCTGGTAGAAGTTGGTGCGCAGGGTCGCCTTGATCAGGTCGAGGTAGCGCCGCAGGATGCGGTCCTCGTTGAGCACGGCGACGTTGTCCAGCTCGCCGAGGATGGCCTGTTCGAGCTTCTGCTGCTTGTCTTCCAGGTCCTCGGCGGTGAGCTTGCGGGCCAGGTAGAAGCGGGTCTTGAACAGGCGCACCAGTTCCTTGGCGATGTCCACGTGGTTCAGCAGCGTGCTGGCGATGTAGGACAGGTCGAAGCCCAGGCGGATCTGCTTCAGGTAGCGGGCATAGGCGCGCAGCAGCGCCACGTCGCGCCAGGGCATGGAGGCGGTCAGGACCAGGCGGTTGAAGGCGTCGTTCTCGGCGTCACCGCTGACGATGTGGATGAAGGCGTCCTGCAGGGTGTCGTTGAGCTGCTGGATGTCGACTTCCTGGCCCGAGGCACTGGTGAAGGCGAAGTCGTGGATCCAGAACTCGCGGCCGTCCTGGCGGTGCAGGCGATAGGGGAACTCGCCGAGCACGCGCAGGCCGAGGTTCTCCAGGATCGGCAGGACGTCGGACAGCGGCAGCGGCGTGTCGGCGTGGTACAGCTTGCAGTGCAGCAGCTGCTCGCCCTGGGTCAGCGGCTGGTAGAAGCTCATCACCAGCTGGCGCTCGTCGGAGAGGCTGTTCAGGTGCTGCATGTCGACCACGGCCGAGTGCGGGGCGAAGCGCTCGCGGTAGCCGGCGGGGAAGCCTTTCGGGAAGTCGGCCAGCACACGGGTGCCCTGGGCTTCGCCGAAGCTTTCGTTGACCAGGCTGGCGTAGTCGTCCTTCCAGGAACGGCAGGCCTGGATCACTTCCTTCTCCAGGCGCACCGGGTCGACCACGGCCTTGTTCTTCGGGTCCAGGCGCAGGATGAACTGCACGCGCGCCAGCACGGATTCGGAGAAGAAGGTCCAGAACTCACAGTCGCTGGCCTGCAGGCGGTCCATGAGGATCTGCTGGATCTTCAGGCGCGTCTCGGTGGAATAGACGTCGCGCGGCACGTAGGCCAGCGCATAGGCGAAACGCCCGTAGGGGTCGCGGCGCAGGAACAGGCGGATCTTGTTGCGTTCCTGCATCTGCACGATGGCCATGGCGGTGGAGAACAGGTCGTCCACCGGGGTCTGGAACAGGTCGTCGCGGGGCAGCACTTCCAGCACCTGGCCCAGCTCCTTGCCCAGGTGGGCACGCGGATCGAAGCCGGAGCGGCGCTGGATCTCGGCGACCTTGCCGCGGATGAAGGGAATCTCGGTCACGCTCTCGGCATACACCGCAGAGGTGTACAGGCCCATGAAGCGGCATTCCTTGACCACGCGACCCTTGGCGTCCAGCTCGCGGATGGAAACGAAGTCCGGGTAGGCCGGGCGGTGCACGCGGCTCGGCTCGGCGGCCTTGGCGAAGGACAGCAGTACCGGGCCGCGCAGGTAGTCGACGGCCTCCTTCTCGACGTGCAGGTCCGCAGCGCTGAGGCCGGTGCGGCGCAGGCGCGAGACACCGAGCAGGGACTTCTCGTCATAGACCAGGTGACCACCGGCCTCGCCCTCGTCCACCACGGTGAACTCCTCGTAGCCGAGGAAGGTGAAGTGGTTGTCCAGCAACCAGTTCATGAAGACCTTGATCTCGGCCAGCTCGGCCTTGTCCACCTTCAGCTTGGCCTTGTCCAGCCAGGCCAGCAGGTCGCGGGCCTTGGCGGTCATGGGCTGGAAGTCGGCGACGGCGATGCGCACCTCGCCGAGCATTTCCTCGATGGCCTTCTCCAGGGCCTTGAGGGCGGCGGGCGCGGCGATGCGGTCGATCTCCAGGAACATCAGCGATTCCTGCTGCACGTCCTTGCCCTGGGTGCCCTTGGGCAGCACTTCGGCGAGCTCGCCCTTCTTGTTGCGGCGCACGCTGAGCACGCTGTTCTGCAGCGTATGGATGTTGTAGCCGCGGCGGTTCAGCTCCATGCGCACCGAGTCCACCAGGAAGGGGATGTCGGGGTGCAGCACTTCCACCGCGGTGTGGGTGGATTGCCAGCCGTGCTTCTCGTAGTCGGGGTTGAAGGCGCGCACCTGCGGCTTGGCCGGGTCGAAGCGTTCCAGCATCCGCCACGACGACAGGGTGCAGCCCACCAGGTCGGACAGGCGCCGCTGGGTGAGTTCGTCGAGGGCGATGATGCCGAAGAATTGTTCGGCGAACAGGGCTACTTGTGGCAAGGCCTGTTCGCTGACGTGCTGCGCCAGGGCCGCTTGCAGTTGGTGCTGGAAGTCGGCTTTGCTGGCCGCGGTGAAGAACGCCATGGTTGTGCTCCGCTTGGCTCGTATTGTTGGGGTGTAAGCGTAGAACGCTTATTGCGCGGTGATGGGGTCACAGGTTCATTGGGCAGTGTGACGGTCGGATGACGCGCCGGGCATGGGTCGGACCGGACGGTCACCGTTGCGCAAGAGCTTAGCGAGGGCGGCATCGCGCAGGCTTTTCGAGGCGCGACATATTCGGTCAATACTGGTCCGCTGGCCGCCCCTTGCACGCGCCCCGTGACGAAATCCTCAGCGCGTCGGCACGCCGCCTAGGCCGGTGGCCCCACTCTGGATTAAAGTACTGCGCCACCCCGGAGGCTTCCGCTTCCCCCGTCCATTCCGAGCGAGTCCAACGATGGAACACCGCGAAGCACTGATCGCCCTGCGCCAGTACCTGTCCACCCAGATCCTCGGTCAGGAAAAGCTCATCGACCGCCTGCTGATCGCCCTGCTCGCCGATGGTCACCTGCTGGTGGAAGGGGCGCCCGGCCTGGCCAAGACCAAGGCGATCAAGGACCTGGCCGAAGGCGTGGAAGCCGAGTTCCATCGCATCCAGTTCACCCCCGACCTGTTGCCCGCCGACATCACCGGCACCGAGATCTATCGCCCGGAGACCGGCAGCTTCGTGTTCCAGCAGGGACCGATCTTCCACAACCTGGTGCTCGCCGACGAGATCAACCGCGCGCCGGCCAAGGTGCAGTCGGCGCTGCTCGAGGCCATGGCCGAGCGCCAGGTCTCCATCGGTCGCTCCACCTACGACCTGCCACCGCTGTTTTTGGTGATGGCGACGCAGAACCCCATCGAGCAGGAAGGCACCTACCCGCTGCCCGAGGCCCAGCTAGACCGCTTCCTGATGCACGTGAAGATCGGCTTCCCCGAGGCCTCGGTGGAACGCAAGATCCTCCAGCAGGCCCGTGGCGTCGCCCTCAACGGCGAGACACGCCCCGAGCACCAGGTCAGCCAGCAGGCGATCTTCGCCGCGCGCAAGGAAATCCTCGGCCTGTACATGGCCGACGCCGTGGAGGAATACCTGGTGCAGCTGGTGATGGCCACGCGCACCCCGGCCAAGTTCGACAGCGAGCTGGCCGAGTGGCTGGCCTACGGCTCCAGCCCGCGCGGCTCCATCGCCCTCGACCGCTGCGCACGCGCGCACGCCTGGATGGCAGGGCGAGACTTCGTCAGCCCCGAGGACATCCAGGCCGTGCTCTTCGACGCCCTGCGCCACCGCCTGATCCTCTCCTTCGAGGCGGAGGCCGCCGGCATCGACCAGGACCGGGTGATCCAGCGCATCCTCGATGTGGTCGCCGTCGCCTGACCCATGGACAGCCCAGCCGCCCCGACCGGCATCAAGGTCAGCCTCGCCGAGCTGATCGACATGCGTCACCGCGTCCGCGAGGTGCAGCTGTTCTCCACGCCCTCGCGACGCAGCCCGCTCATCGGCCTGCACCATTCCAAGCTGCGCGGGCGCGGCGTCGACTTCGACCAGGTGCGCGTCTACCAGCCCGGTGACGACGTGCGCACCATCGACTGGCGCGTCACCGCGCGCACCCAGGAGCCGCACACCAAGCTGTTCCACGAAGAGCGCGAACGCCCGGTGTTCATCATGGTCGAGCAGAGCCAGCGGCTGTTCTTCGGCTCCGGGCAGATGTTCAAGTCGGTGCTCGCCGCCCACGCCGCCAGCCTCATCGGCTGGGCCGCCCTGGGCCACAACGACCGCATCGGCGGCCTGGTCTTCAGCGACAGCGAGCACCACGAGATCAAGCCCCGGCGCAGCAAGCAGAGCCTGCTGCAACTGCTCAACCGCCTGGTGCGCACCAACCAGGCACTCGGCGGCCAGCAGGGCGCCACCCGCGAAGGCTTCAGCCTGGCCCTGCGCCGCGCCCGCGAAGTGCTGCGCCCCGGCAGCCTGGTGGTGATCCTCTGTGACGAGCGCACCCTGTCCGATACCTCGGAGCAGCAGCTCGCCCTGCTCGCCCGCCACACCGACCTGATCCTCCTGCCGCTCTCCGATCCGCTCGACCACGCGCTGCCCGCCGCCGGGCTGCTGCGCTTCACCGAGCTGGGCGCCAGGCTGGAGCTGGACACCCACAACCCCGAGCTGCGCCAGGCCTATCGCGACCAGGGCGACGCCCGCAAGGCACGCTGGCAGCGCCTGGCCCAACGCCTGGGCGTGCTGCTGCTGCCCCTGAGCACCCAGGCCGGCATGGTCGAACAGTTGCGTGACCATCTGCAGCACCGCGGTGGCAAGCGATGAACCCACTGGACCAGCTGGAGCCGCTGATCGCCCCCGACGCCGTGCCCTGGTGGCCACCCGCGCCGGGCTGGTGGGTGCTGGCGGCGCTGCTGCCGTTATTGCTCTGGGGCCTCTGGCGCCTGCGCCACCGCCTGCCTCGCCGGCAACGCGGCGAGCGGGCGGAGCAGCCCCTGGAGCCCATGCGCGAGGCCGCCCTCCGGGAACTCGCCCAACTGCGCAAGCCCTACGACGGCGCGCCCGCAGGCCCCTGGTTGCAGCAGCTCAACGGCCTGCTCAAGCGCCTGTGCCGCCTGCATTACCCCAACGACCACAGCCTCACCCTCAGCGGCCGTGCCTGGCTGGCCTACCTGGACAACCGCTGCCCCGCCGCCGGCCTGACCCGCTGGATGGTGCTGGTGGAAGGCGCCTACCGCCCCGAGTGCAAGCTCGACGACAAGGCCATCGAGGGTCTGTCCCAGGCGGTCGACACCTGGATCCGCAAACATGTTTGAGCTCGCCTGGCCCTGGATCTTCCTGCTCGCGCCGCTGCCCTGGCTGCTGCGCGTGCTGCTGCCGCCGGCCGACAGCGGCGAGGCGGCGCTCAAGGTGAGCTTCCTCGGCGAGCTGGAGGCCCTCGCCGGCCGCCGTGCCCGCGCCAACCTGCCGGCCTGGCGCCAGCAGGCGCCGTTCATCCTGCTCTGGCTGCTGTTGCTCTGCGCCGCCGCGCGCCCGGAATGGGTGGGCGAGCCGCAACCCCTGCCGGCCAGCGGCCGCGACCTGCTGGTGGCGGTGGATGTGTCCGGCTCCATGGACTATGCCGACATGGAACTCGACGGCAAGGAAGTCAGCCGCCTGACCCTGGTGCAGCACCTGATGGGTGAATTCATCGACGGCCGCATCGGCGACCGCATCGGCCTGATCCTCTTCGGCAGCCAGGCCTACCTGCAGGCGCCGCTGACCTTCGACCGGCAGACCGTGCACGTCTGGCTCGACGAGGCGCTGATCGGCATCGCCGGCAAGAACACCGCCATCGGCGACGCCATCGGCCTGGCGGTGAAGCGCCTGCGCCAGCGCCCGGCCAACAGCCGCGTGCTGGTGCTGGTCACCGATGGCGCCAACACCGGCGGCGAGATCGAGCCGCTCACCGCCGCCCGCCTCGCCGCCGAGGAACAGGTGAAGATCTACACCATCGGCATCGGCGCCGACCCGGAACAGGGCGGCGTGCTCGGCATGTTCGGCCTCAACCCCGGCCTGGACCTGGACGAGCCGACCCTGCGCCGCATCGCCGAGCAGACCGGTGGCCGCTACTTCCGCGCCCGCTCCAGCAAGGAGCTGGAGGAGATCGAGCGCTCGCTTGACCAGCTGGAGCCTGTCTCGCAGCTGCCCAGCCAGGCCCGCCCCGCCTTGGCGCTGTATTGCTGGCCGCTGGGCGCCGCCCTCTTGCTGAGCCTGCTGCTGATCAGCCGCGAGCTGTGGCCGCACGCCCTGCAGCAACGGCCGCAGTGGCTGAGGAGACGCCCATGAGCGAACTCTGGCCGCACTGGTCGCGCCCGCTCTGGCTGCTCATGCTGCCGCTGCTGGCCTGGCTGATCTGGCAGCTCTGGCACCGCGAGCGCCGCAGCGGACGCTGGCAGCAACTGCTGCCCATCGCCTTCCAGCCCTGGCTGCTGGGCGGTGGCCGCGAACGCAACAACCGCCTGCCCTGGATCGCCCTCGGCCTGGCCTGGAGCCTGGGCCTGCTGGCACTGATCGGCCCCAGTTGGCAGCGGGTCGAGCAAAGCACGCAGAAACGCGCGGACCCGCTGGTGGTGATCCTCGAACTGACTCCCTCGATGCTCGCCTCCGACGTGCCGCCCACACGCCTGGAGCAGGCCAAGCGCAAGCTGCGCGACCTGCTGGAAGCCCGCCACGATGCGCAGACCGCCATCGTCCTTTATGCCGGCAGCGCCCACAGCCTGGTGCCGCTCTCGGACGACCTGATGACCACCGGCAACCTGCTGGAGGCGCTCAAGCCATCGATCATGCCGGAGCCCGGCCAGCGCGCCGACCTCGCCGTGGAAAAGGCCCTCGCACTGCTCAAGCAGGGTGCCCAGGGCCAGGGCCGCCTGCTGCTGATCACCAGCAGCCTGAGCGAGGAGGAACGCAACGGCATCCGCCAGGCGCTCGGCTCGAAGAGCGAACGCCTGAGCATCCTCGGTATCGGCACGTCCCAGGGCGCCCCCATCGCCCAGGAGAACGGTGGCTTCATCAAGGACGCCCAAGGCGCCATCCTCCTGCCGCGCCTGGACGCCCCCAGCCTCAAGCGCTTCGCCAGCAGCCTGGGGGGCAGATACGCCACCGCCCGCGTCGACGAGCGCGACCTGCGCAACCTGGACCTGCTCGGCGGTGCCCGGACCTTGCGCGAAAGTGGTGAAACCACACGGCTGGAAGCCTGGGCCGACCAGGGCCACTGGCTGCTGCTGCCGCTGCTGCTGATCGCCGCCTGCGCCGGGCGCCGGGGCTGGATCTTCTGCCTGCCGCTGTTCTTCGTACTGCCCCGCCCTGCCCTGGCCTTCGAGCCGGAGGACCTGTGGTTGCGACCCGACCAGCAGGGCCAGCGCCTGCTGGAAGCCCGGCAGAGCGCCGAGGCGGCCCGTCGCTTCGAGGACCCACGCTGGCAGGGCTATGCGCTCTACGAGGCCGGCAAGCACGCCGAAGCCGCCGAACGTTTCGCCGGTGGCGACAGCGCCGCCGACCACTACAACCGTGGCAACGCGCTGGCCAGGGCCGGCCAGCTGGAGGCCGCCCTGGACGCCTACGAATCAGCCCTCGAGCGTGAGCCGGACCTGCAGCCGGCGCTGAAGAACAAGGCGCTGGTGGAACAGCTGCTGCAACAGCAGAAGCAGCAGCAATCGCAACAACCGCAGGACGGCCAGCAGGGCCAGCAGCAGCCCCAGGAGCAACCCTCCGCCGGCCAGGGTGGCGACCCGGAGAAAAGCGAGGACAAGGACGAGCAGCAGAACGCCGAAGGCGCTTCCACCACACCGCCCGAAGAAGGCAAGCCGCCGGGCCAGCAGGCCGGTACGCAGGAACAGCCGGCCGAGTCCGGGCAGAAGCCTGAGGGCCAGCAGCAACCCGCGGACGCACCCGGCAAGGCCGAGCCCCTGGGCGATGAGCGCCGCCAGTCCCTGGAGCAATGGCTGCGGCAGATTCCCGACGACCCCGCCGAACTGCTGCGCCGCAAGTTTTGGTACGAACAGCAACGCCGCCAGGAAAACCAAGAATGATGCGCCTCCTCTGCGCCCTCCTCCTCAGCCTGCTGGCCTGCACCGCCAGCGCGGCGGGCTTCACCGCCAGCGTCGACCGCGCGCGCCTCAGCGAGGGCGAGACGGTGGAGCTGATCCTGGAGTCTTCCGACCCGACGCTGTTCGGCAAGCCCGACCTCAAGCCGCTGGAGTCGCTCTTCGAGGTGCTCGGCACCCGCCAGATCAACCGCATCAGTACGCTCAATGGCCAGGATGACCGCGCCACGCGCTGGATCGTCACCCTGCAGCCGAAGCAGAGCGGCTTCGTGGTGATCCCGCCGCTGCGCCTGGGCGAGGCCGAGACCCGGCCGATCACCCTGCACATCCAGAAGAGCGACAACGCCGCCGGCAACAGCAAGCTCGCCCCGGTGTTCATCGACGCCAGCCTGGACGAGGAAAGCGTCTACGTGCAGGCGCAGACCATCCTCACCCTGCGCATCTACCACTCCGTATCGCTGTACGACGACAGCAGCCTGACCCCGCTGCAGATGGCCGATGCGCGCATCGAGCAACTGGGCGAGCCGCGCACCTACGAGAAGGAGATCAACGGCATCCGCCACGGCGTGATCGAACTGCGCTACGCGATCTTCCCGCAGAAGAGCGGCCAACTGAGCATCCCTGCCCAGGTGTTCAGCGCGACCCTGGTGGAGCGCTCCGGGCAGAACGACTACCAGCCCTTCGGCCCGCGCCCGGGTCGCCTGACACGGGTCAGCTCGCCGGAAATCCCGCTGACGGTGAAGGCCAAGCCGGCCGAGTACCCCGCCGATGCCCCCTGGCTGCCGGCACGCAACCTGACCCTGGCCGAGGCCTGGAACCCGGAGCCGGACAAGGCCCAGGTCGGCGACTCGCTGACCCGCAGCCTGATGGTCAAGGTCGAGGGCCTGGCCAGCGCCCAGCTGCCCGCCCTGCCCGCCACACATGCACCGGGCCTGCGCCGTTATCCCGACCAGCCGCAGCTCTCCAACCAGGCCAGCGAGCGCGGCGTGCTCGGCAGCCGCGAGGAACGCGAGGCATTGGTGCCCACCACCAGCGGGCGCATCGAATTGCCGCCGGTTGAAGTGGTCTGGTGGAACACCCGCGAGGATCACCTGGAACGCAGCCAGCTGCCGGGGCGCACCCTGGAAGTGGCCAACAACCCCGCACTCGAACCGGAAGCACCGGTGGAAAGCGCCCATGACGCCCAGCGCGTGGTCGAGGGCCCGCTACTGTGGCCCTGGAAGCTCGCCACGCTGCTGCTGGCCCTGACCACGCTACTGGGCTTCGGCCTGTGGTGGCACGCCCGCCGGCAACCGGCGATCCTGCCCACCGCGCAGACCGGCCCCAGCCCGCGCACCCTGCTGGACGACCTCAAGCGCGCCTGCCTGGCCAACGATCCCCACGCCACGCGCCAGGCCCTGGACGCCTGGGCGCGGCAACAACCGGAAACCCTGGCGGACATGGCCGCACGCTTCGTGCCGCTGTCCGACGCCATGGATGGCCTCAACGGCGCCCTCTACAGCGAGAGCGGCCAGCACTGGCAGGGCGAGGAGCTGTGGAAGGCCATCCGCGCCCTGCCCACGCCGCAGGTTCAGCAGCAGGCCGCTGGCGAAAGCGGGCTGCCGCCGCTCTATCCGCGCTGACCCGCACCCGACCAGAACCCCGGGTGCGGCTTCGTGGCCGTGCGTCAACGCAGGAAAGGCGTGGCCGCCCCAGGAATGAAGTCCGGGCTACAGGGTGAGGACGTGCTTGCGGTGCAAGGCGGGTGGAACCCGCTGGAGCCTCCTGCCGAACCCTGTCGGGTTGCACCCGACCTACCAACGCCCCAGATGTGGTCTCGTAGCCCGTGCTTCAGCACGGGGAGAGTATGGCGCGCTCCCGGGCTGAAGCCCGGGCTAAGGTGCCGGGTGCATAGGCGTCAGGGCAACCCATTGGGTTGCTGGGCGACTGAAGTCGCCCCTACAGGTTTGTGCGCGTGAGTTGCGGGTAGTTGATCGCCCATGAAAAAACCGCGGCCTGGGCCGCGGTTTCTTCATTGCCTTGAGGCTTAGTGGGCCAGCAGCGAGCCGCCGGTCTTGCCCGCCAGCTTCTCGGGGCGGATCAGGAAGCGTGCCAGGGCAGGCAGCAGCCAGAGCGCACCGAACATGTTGACGATGAACATGAAGGTCAGCATCAGGCCCATGTCGGCCTGGAACTTGATCGCCGAGAACATCCAGGTCGCCACGCCGATGGCCAGGCACAGGCCGGTGAAGAGCACCGCCTTGCCGGTGGACTTCAGCGTCTGGTAGTAGGCCTCCTGCAGCGGCAGGCCGGCACGCAGGAAGCTTTCCAGGCGGCTGTAGATGTAGATGCCGTAGTCGACACCGATACCCACGCCCAACGCCACGACCGGCAGCGTCGCCACCTTCACGCCGATACCGAGGAAGGCCATCAGCGCGTTGCCCAGCACCGAGGTGAGGATCAGCGGCAGCACGATGCAGATGGTCGCTGCGATGGAGCGGAAGGTGATCAGGCACATCACTGCCACGCAGATGTAGACCAGGATCAGGATGGTCAGCTCGGACTGGGCGATCACCTCGTTGGTGGCCGCTTCGATGCCGGCGTTACCGGCGGCGAGCATGAACTCCAGCCCTTCCTTGTTGTGTTCCTTGGCGAAGCCTTCGACCGCCTTGACCGCGCGCTGCAGGGTCTCGGCCTTGTGGTCGTTGAGGAACACCAGCACCGGTGCCAGGGAGCAGTCGGTGTTGTACAGGCCATCGGCACGGCTGATGGAGTTGTTCAGCACGTCCTGGTTGCGCGACAGGGTTTCCCACTTCAGGTTGCCCTCGTTCATCCCCTTGATCACCTGCTTGGACACGGTGACCATCGAGATGGCGGATTGCACGCCCTGGGTGTTCTCCATCGTCCACATCAGCTCGTCGATCGGCGCCAGCGCTTCGTGCGTGGAGCAGCCTTCCGGCGCGGTCTTGACCATCACCACGAGCACGTCGGAGCTGGTGGAGTAGTTGCTGATGATGAAGTTGTTGTCCTTGTTGTAGCGCGAGTCGGGACGCAGTTCCGGCGCGCCCTGGTCGAGGTCGCCGATCTTCAGGTTCTGGCCGTACCAGAGGCCGCCACCGAAGGCGGCCAGGGCGACGACCACGGAGATCGGGGCAACGACCGGATGGGCGAAGTTGGACAGCAGGCGCCAGAACGGGTGTTCGCGGGTCGCGTCCTTCTTGCTGCGCTCGATGGCCTTCTTGCTGATGCCGACATAGGAGATGGCGACCGGCAGCAGGATCAGGTTGGTGAACACGATCACCGCCACGCCGATGGAGGCGCCGATGGCCAGCTCGCGGATCACGCCGATGTCGATGATCAGCAGGGTGATGAAGCCCACGGCGTCGGCCAGGATGGCGATCATGCCCGGCAGGAACAGCTGGCGGAAGGTACGCCGGGCCGCCGTCAGGGCGTTGTCCGCATCGCTCGATTGCAGGGCGATGCCGTTGATCTTCTGCACCCCGTGGGAGATGCCGATGGCGAAGATCAGGAACGGCACCAGCATCGAGTAGGGGTCGAGACCGAAGCCCACCGAGTGCATCAGGCCCAGCTGCCAGATCACCGCCACCAGGGTGGTGGAGAGCACGGCGATGGTGCTGCGGATACACCAGGTGAACCAGTACAGCAGCACCAGGGTGGTGAGGAAGGCGATGCCGAAGAAGGCCACGACCATGATCAGGCCGTCGATCAGGTCACCGACCTTCTTGGCGAAGCCGACGATGTGCACCTGAACGTTGGGGTTCTGGGCCTGGTACTTGTCGCGGATCTTCTCTTCCAGCTCATGGGAGAACTGGCGGTAGTCGAGCTTGAGCAGCTTGCCCTGGTCGTTCGGGTCCGGATAGGACTCGAGCAGCGGCACGTCGACGATGCTGGACTTGAAGTTGTTGGCCACCAGGCGGCCGATCTGGCCGGACTTGAGCACGTTGTTGCGCAGCTCGTCCAGGCTGTCGTCGGAACCGTCGTAGGTCTGCGGGATCACCTCGCCACCGGCGAAGCCTTCCTCGGTGACCTCGGTCCAGCGCACGCTGGGGCTCCACAGGGACTTCAGGCCGGAACGGTCGACGCCGGGAATGTAGAACACCTCGTCGTGGATCTGACGCAGGGTGTCCATGTACTCCTTGCTGAAGATGTCCCCGTCCTTGGCTTCCACCGAGATACGCACGGTGTTGCCCAGGTTCGCCAGGTCGTTGCGGTGCTCCATCATCTTCTGGATGAAGGGGTGGTGCAGCGGGATCATCTTCTCGAAGCTGGTGGACGGACGCACCTGGGTGGCCTGCCAGAAGAGGAAGATGCTGACCAGCAGGCAGATGACGATCACGGCCGGCCGGTTGTTGAAGATCAGGCGTTCCAGGAAGGTCGCCTTGTCCTGGTGATGGTTACTCATCGAAACTCCCCCGGCTCGTTATTGTTGGCCCAGCTCGGCGCCAGTCGGCGAGGCGACGCGCGCTCCGCCCTGTCCCACCAGGATCAGGTTGCCTTTGGTATCTGCGGTGGCGCTGGCCAGCGACAGGCGATCGGAACGGTTGACCACGCTGAAGGTGCGACCGGCATCGGTGCTCTTCAGGACGCTGCCACCATGGCCGACCACCAGCAGGGTGCCGTCATCGAGCAGGGTGCCGCCGGAAAGACCGAACTCCAGGGTGCCGCCACGGGCATTCTTGAGTGCGATGGTTTCCCAGGTCTTGCCGAAGTCGGCGGAGCGGAACAGGTGCCCACGCAGGCCATAGGCCACGACCACGCCCGGCTCGTTGGTGCCGGTGGCGCCGAACAGGGAACCCTCGTAGGGGCCCTCTAGGCGCTCCCAGGTCTGGCCCCAGTCGGGCGAGCGGAACATGCTGCCCATCTCGCCGACGATGAACAGGCCGGAGTCCTTCACCGCCGTGATGGCGTTGATGTGGTACTGGTCTTCGTTGTCCAGGCGGTCGCTGACGTCTTCCCAGTTCTTGCCACCGTCCTCGGTGGTCAGCAGGGCGCCGTAGGAGCCGACGGCGAAGCCGGTGCTGGCATCCTTGAACCAGACGTCGAGCAGCGGAGCCTCACGCTCCAGGTCCTCGAACTGCTGGGTCCAGGTGGCGCCACCGTCCTCGCTGGCGAGGATCTGGGCGTCATGGCCGACGGCCCAGCCCTTCTTGTCGTCGACGAAGTAGACGGCGGTCAGCATCTGGCGGGTCGGCACCTTGGCCTGGGTCCAGGTCTTGCCGTCGTCATCGGAATAGAGGATGTGCCCACGGTCGCCGACGGCGACGAGGCGCTTGCCGGCATGGGCGATATCCAGCAGCAGGCTGCTGGCCGCCTTGGGCGATTCGATGGAGAACACGGGTGCTGATTCGGCAGCTTGCGCGATGGGCGCGGCGCCGAGAGTCAGGACGGAGAGCACACTGAACAGCGAGAGCGCTTTGGCCAGCGGCGAGTGGAAGCGGAACGCCGGTTGCGCAAGGGACTGCACGTCATGACCGGACTGGGTGCGCCGCAGGACGGGCTCACTCATACACCTTTCCCCCTTATTGTTATAGGTGGACCTTGCCTTTTGGCAGGCCGCCTATGCTATCCAGCTTTGGAAAGCCATGACAATCGGCTGGACGTTATGTTTTGTTAAGGCAAACCCGCGTGATTGAGGGCTTATCAGGGGCCCTGATAGCAAAAAGGCCGCTACGTTTGTAGCGGCCTTTTCGTCAGGCTACAAGGCGCTTATCGGGTACCGCGGCGACGCAGTGCCGAAGGCTTGAAGTAGCCGTCGTCCGGAACAGCCTGGGTGAAGTCGATGGTGGTCGGCTCTTCGTTGTCCAGGTTCTGCACGTGGTAGCGACGGGCCTGAAGGTCATGGAACACGTCCAGTGCGGACCAGGTGGTCGGCAGGTCGTAGTAGTTCTTCAGATAGGCCATCGATACACGCCACAGCTCGCCACGACCGTCGTACTGGTCGACCACGGCGGCTTGCCAGCTGTCCTCGTCGAGGAACAGGGTGCGCTTGGAGTAGATGTGGCGGGCGCCGGACTTCAGCGTGCCCTCGACGACCCACACGCGGTGCAGTTCGTTGCGGGTGACGGCCGGGTTCAGGTGGCCGGGCTGCAGCAGGTCCTTGTACTTAACTTCAGGGCTGGAGACCTTGTAGTTGTTGTACGGGATGTAGATTTCCTTCTTGCCCACCAGTTTCCAGTCGTAGCGATCCGGAGCACCGTTGAACATGTCAGTGTCGTCGGCGGTACGCAGGCCGTCGGCGGCGGCGATCGGGGTGTCGTAGGCCAGGTTCGGCGCACGGCGCACGCGACGCTGGCCGGCGTTGTAGCCCCAGGCCTGACGCGGCTCCTTCACCTGGTCCAGGGTCTCGTGCACCAGCACGGCGCCACCGGCCAGGCGGGCCGGGCTCTTGGTGAAGGACAGGTAGTAGAACAGGATGTTGTTCAGGTCGGCGTACGAACCTTTCGGGTTGTAGTACTTGAACAGGGCTTCCTGCTGCGAGGTGACCAGGGAGTAGTCGCCATTGCGCTGCACGGCCACTTCGGAGGCGCGACGCACGATGTAGGAACCGCGGTAGCGGACGATGTGGTTCCACAGCGCCTCTACGCCGTTCTGCGGGATCGGGAACGGGATGCCGCCGTAGGCGTCGGCGAAACCGTTGCCGCCGTCCAGCAGCTTGGCGGTGGTGGCGTTCTTGATGGTGTTGTCATACACCCACTGCGGCGCGGAACCGGAGCGGCGGGTCGGGTAGACCGGCATCTGGAAGGTGGTCGGGTAGGCATTGAACAGGGCGATCTGACCCGGGGTCAGGTTGGCCTTGTACTGGTCCAGGTTCGCCTTGGTGATGGTGTACAGCGGCTTGTCTTCCGGGAACGGATCGACATGATGCTGGCCCGGCTTGTAGCCGGCCGGAGCCTGGGTGATGCCACCGGTCCAGGCCGGGATGGTACCGGCGGCGTTGCCGGCCTTCTCGGCACCGAAGGGCGTCAGGCTAGTGCCCAGTTTGGCGGCTTCCTGAGCCGACACCGCGGCCAGTGCGCTACCGGCGGACAGTGCGAAAGCGACTGCCGCGCCAACCAGCGAAAGCTTTTTCAGCATGTTGGTTCTCCGTGAGGGTTCAGCGGCGGGCACCCGCAGGTGCCCGCATTCTTTCTAGTTAGAAGGAGTACTTGACGTTGACGCCGATATTGTCGCGATCGCGGCTGGAGTTGTTCTGGCCGGCGCCATAGAACTCGGTGTACTGGATCTCGCCTTCCAGGCTGTTCAGGTAGCTCGCCTTGAGGCCGACGGTGTAGGCCTTGCGACCTTCGATGAAGTTGCCGGTCTGGTGGGAGTTGCCTTGGAAGTCGTCTTTGTAGACCACGAACGGAGAAACGTTCACACCGGCGTACACATCGTTCCAGGTACCGGACAGGACGAGGGTGTAGCCATAGGAGTCCTTGTTGACCTGATCTCCACGATCACCGCCGGACACATAGGAACTATTGCCACGACCGGAGTAGTAACGATTAACGCCGTTGTAACCGGTGTATTGCAGGTCGCTGCCACGCAGGTGCTCGGACGCAAGCTCGGCGACGCCGATCAGCGAGTCGAAGCTCAGGCTGGGTCCGAAGTTGTGAATGGCACCCAGAGAGGTATTGAAGACCTCGACGCGCTCGTAGTTGTGGATCGAGTCGCCTAGGCGAACGGTATTGCCGGCGATCTGGGCCGAGCCGTTAAGGCCACCAAGCGCGCTGGAAATCGGACCGGTGTTGACCAGTTTTGCAGCCTGACCGATCAGGTCGCCCAACAGGTCGTTGGTGGTCGCAATACCGATCGGCATGTTCGGGCGATAAGCCAGCTCACCGAATACCGAGGTTTCCTGAATGGTGGTGTTGAAGCTCAAACCGAACATGCGAATGTCTTCGGCATACTCACGACGCGCCTGGACATTCGCCAAGGTATCGAGCGTAGCGAGACCGCCAGCTGCCTGGATGTTGGCCGGGGTCAAGCCACCTGGCAGAAGGCCGGCGACGGTATCAAGGTTGACGCCTTTGTAATTGCCCAGATCGGCATAGATGCTCGGCTCTTTCGCGTGGTAGTTCACGTAGTAGAAACCGAACTCGGTCGAATTGAGCTCTTCGGCGATGTAGCGGAACGCGACGCCGTACTGCCCATCGTTCTTGGCATTCAGGTCGGTGCCGATATTGGCGACTTTTACGATCTGGTTGCCTGGGTAAACAAAGTTCTTTCCACCAGCGCAAAGGCCGCCAACCTGACCAGCACACAAGCCACCAGCGCCCGCGTTGTAGAACTGAACGAGTGAAGCACCACCCAAGGCTGCCTGGGGAGCAGTCAGCGCACTACCAGCCAGGCTGGTGTATGCAGTATTGCCGCCATCGGCAAACAGGTCAGTTTCGGAGAAGAAAGTACCGCTCGGATCAATCGCGCTTTCCTTCCAGTTGAACTGGTAGAAGGTTTCCATCGACAGGTTGTCGGTCAGGCCGACGTTGAAGCTCAGGGCTTCGACCGGCACCAGAACCTCTTTCAGCTCGGAGCCCGGCAGGCGGAACTTGGCAGCATCCAGCGGGTTGGTGGTGTTGATGCCACCCCGGTAGAAGATGCCTTCGCCCCAGTTGAAGACCTGCTTGCCGATACGGCCGGTGACCGGCATGTCGGCAATGTCCCAGTTGCCATACAGGTAGGCATCGAGGATCTGCGCATCACGACCGGCCTTGTGGCGAGTATCGTGAGTGAAGCGGTCGTCGTTCGGGTAGCTCTGGCTAGGCTGGCGCGGAGTGTTGTTGTCGTAGTAATCGTTGCGCTTGTCCATGATCTGGGTGTCATAGAAAGCGGTGCCGCGAACGAACACACCGTAGTTCTTGTAGGTCGCTTCCAGGTCGGACGTGATCTTGTACACCTCGGAAACCAGGCCGGTGTCGAAGTTACGGTTGCCGTCGTTGGTGTTGATGTCGTTGTTGGTCTTGTCCTGGCCCTGGACGCGCCACAGTTGGCCGTAGGAGACGGTGGTGTCGATGGAACCGCTGATCTCGTCGTCGGCGAAGCTGAATTCGACCGCCTGGGCCTGGACGGCGCACATCAGGGGCAGGAGACCGGCGAGGGCGTAGCCGGCCGTAGCCGGAGCGAAGCGCAACTGGGGCTTGCGGGACTTGAGTTCCATCGAGACTTTACTCCGTGGACAGATCATTCATTTGTTATTACGGCCCCGTCTGGCAGGGACGCTGCTCAGCCGCTCGTGCGACCTTTCTTCTGGCGTGGGCGGAAGCACCAACGCGTCTGAACCGCGGCCTTCAGCAATTCTTGCGGGACTGGAGGGCCTGGGACGGCGTCGAGACGTGCAACCATGGTGCCAAGTGCACGTTTATGGGTCGTTATATTTTTCTGAACGAAGGGACAGATTAAATTCAAACGAGTGACTGATCATCCACTGATCAAATCTTACGAATCGTCCGATTTTGTCCTACAAGGTGGCTCGATTTGTCACTCAAAACCACACCTATAGCGCTTGCGCACTCATACCTCGCTCACCCCGTCAAGAAAGAAATGCCAGGGAACAGGCCATTTACGCCTCAGAGACCGAAGGGATATTCCTTTGAGTAACAAAAAAGTGTTACCGGCAGATTGCCAGTAACACTTGTCGACGCCGGGGAAACGGCAGCGGAACCACGGACGTGGTCCCGGAGGGTCAGGCGAGGCTCTTGCTCACCACTTCATAGACATCGCTGGACAGCTCGCCGGAGGCGAGGATGCGTTCCAGCTCGGCCCGCATCAGCGTCTGCCGCGCCTCGTCGTACTTGCGCCAGCGGGTCAACGGCGCCAGCTGGCGCGAGGCGATCTGCGGGTTCAGCGCGTTGAGGGTGATCACATGGTCGGCGAGGAAGCGGTAGCCCGCCCCATCGGCCCGGTGGAAGTTCACCAGGTTCTGGTTGGCGAAGGCGCCGATCAACGCACGCACCTTGTTCGGGTTCTTCAAGGTGAAGGCCTTGTGGCCCATCAGCGCCTGCACGCGCTCCAGCCCCCCCGGCAGGGTGCTGCCGGCCTGGACGCTGAACCACTGGTCCATCACCAGCGGGTTGTCCTTGAAGTGATCGGCGAAGCTCGCCAGCGCCCTGGCCTTCTCGTCCTCGAAACCGGAGTTGACCAGCACCGAGAGCGCGGTCAGGCGTTCGGTCATGTTGTCGCAGGCCTCGAACTGTTCCAGGCAGGCCTGGAGAACCTCGGCCTTGCCACTGAGCATCAGGTAGGACAGGGCGATGTTCTGCAGGGTGCGACGGGCAAAGTGCTCGGCGGAGGCGACATAGGGCGTCTCGCGCGAGAGGGCACGATTGGCCTGGTAGCGCGCCAGCAGTTGCGGGAACAGGGCATCGCTGATCGACCGGCGGGCGAACTCACGCGCCGCATGGATGGCGTCGACATCGGCGAATTCGCTGATCTCGGTGAGATAGGCCTCGCTGGGCAGCGACAGCATCTCGGCCACCATCGCCTGGTCCAGCGACTCGTCCTCCAGCAGGCTGCGCAAGGCATCCAGCAGGCGGGTGTCCAGCACCAGCGCCTCGCCACGCTGGTGCTGGCCGATCAGTTCCTGCAGCACCTGCACGGAGAGCTGCTGACCGGCGTCCCAGCGGTTGAAGCCGTCGCTGTCGTGCTGCATGAGGAACATCAGCTGGTCGCGCCCATAGGGGAAGCTCAGCTTCACCGGGGCGGACAGCCCGCGCAGCAGCGAGGGCAGCGGCTTCTCGGCGATATCGACGAAGGTGAAGGTCTGCTCGGCCTCGGTCACCGAGATCACCCGGTTGCCGCCAAGGGCCTCGCCCTCGCCCGCCAGGCGCAGCGGCAGGTCGTTGCCGGCGGCATCCAGCAGGCCGAGCTCGACGGGAATGACGAAGGGCAGCTTCTCGGCCTGGCTGGGGGTCGCCGGGCAGCTCTGGCGGAAGGTCAGGCTGTAGGTCCTGGCGGCGGCATCGAAGGCTTCCTCGACGGCGAGGCGCGGCGTACCGGCCTGGCTGTACCAGCGCTTGAACTGGGTCAGGTCGACGCCGTTGGCATCTTCCATGGCCTTGACGAAGTCGTCGCAGGTCACGGCCTGGCCGTCATGGCGCTCGAAGTACAGGTCGGTGCCCTTGCGGAAGCCCTCGGCGCCCAACAGGGTGTGGATCATGCGCACCACTTCCGAGCCCTTCTCGTAGACGGTCAGGGTGTAGAAGTTGGAGATCTCGATGAACGAATCCGGGCGCACCGGGTGGGCCATGGGGCCCGCATCCTCGGCGAACTGGTTGGTACGCAGGAAGGCCACGTCCTCGATGCGCTTGACGGTGCGCGAGTTCATGTCAGCGGAGAACTCGGCATCGCGGAACACGGTGAAGCCTTCCTTGAGCGACAGCTGGAACCAGTCGCGGCAGGTCACGCGGTTGCCCGACCAGTTGTGGAAGTACTCGTGCGCCACCACCGCCTCGACGCGCTGGTGGGCGGCGTCGGTGGCGGTCTCGGCCCTGGCCAGCACGCAGCTGGAGTTGAAGATGTTGAGCCCCTTGTTCTCCATGGCGCCCATGTTGAAATCGTTGACCGCCACGATCATGAAGATGTCCAGGTCGTACTCGCGGCCGTAGACCTCCTCGTCCCAGCGCATGGACTTCTTCAGGCTGTCCATGGCGTGCTGCACCTTGTCGATGTTCTCCGGCTCGACGTAGATGCGCAGGGTCACCTCGCGCTGGCTCATGGTGGTGAACACGTCTTCCACGCACCAGAGGTCGCCCGCCACCAGGGCGAACAGGTAGGCCGGCTTCTTGAACGGGTCTTCCCAGGTCGCCCAGTGGCGACCGCCCTCCTCCGCCCCGCTGGCCACCGGGTTGCCGTTGGACAGCAACACCGGGTAGCGATGCTGCTCGGCGCTGACGGTGGTGGTGAACCTGCTCATCACATCCGGGCGGTCGAGGTAGTAGGTGATCTTGCGGAAGCCCTCGGCCTCGCACTGGGTGCAGAACATGCTGCCGGACTTGTACAGGCCTTCCAGCGCGGTATTGCTCTCTGGGTGGATGCGCACCGTGCTGTCGAGGGTGAAGCTGTCGCTGACGGGCTGCAGGGTCAGGTGGCTGTCGGTCAGCTGGTAGTCGGCGGCACCGAGCTCGCGGTCGTCCATGGACAGCGCCAGCAGCTCCAGCTGCTGGCCGTCCAGGACCAGCGCGGGCAGGCTGCCGTCGGCGCGTTCGGGGTTGCGGCGCATCACCAGCTGGGCGTGGACCAGGGTGTGGTCCTCGTGCAGCTCGAAGGTCAGGGTGGTCTCGTCGATCAGGTAGTCCGGCGCCTGATAGTCCTTGAGGTGGATGACTTTCGGTTGTTCGGTTCGCATGCTTGCCTCTCCGAGGCAGCCCGGGCGCGATGCCCCGGCTGCGGTGTGTGTTCCTGCCAGGCGGGGCGGTGCGGCCTTACGGCTCGCTGCTCGCCACCACCTGGTAGGCCGTGAACTTGCGGATGTTGATGACCCCGGTGTCGAGGATCAGGTACTGGCCCTTGATACCGCGCAGGGTACCCTCCAGCACCGGCGTCTTGTCCAGATCGAGGCTCACCACCTTGGTCGGGTAGGCCTCCACGGGATAGCGGATCTCCAGCGGCTCGACATCCTCGAGCTTCTGCACCGATTGCAGCCCGAAGCGCTGCTGCAGCCCCTGGATGCCGGCGTCGCAGGCTTCGAAGATGGCCTCGCGCACGGCGGGCAGGTCCAGCGCCTCGGCCTCGCCCTTGAGCAGGGCGCGCCAGTTGGTGCGATCGGCCACCTGGCTGCGCAGCAGGTCCTCCACCAGGCCGGATTGCTGGCGGGTGGCGACGCGCATGATCGGCAATGCCTGGCGCGCGCCCTGGTCGATCCAGCGGGTCGGCACCTGGGTCGCGCGGGTGATGCCGACCTTGATGCCCGAGGAGTTGGCCAGGTAGACCACGTGGTCGGTCATGCAGAAGGACTCGCCCCAAGCGGGCTCGCGGCAGGTACCGGCCTCGTAGTGGCAGCGCTCCGGGCTCATGATGCAGCTGTCGCACTGCGCCAGCTTGGTGAAGCACGGGTAGCAGTAGCCCTGGGCGAAGCTCTTGCCGGTCTTGCGCCCGCAATGGGAGCAGTGGATCGCACCGAGGAACTCCAGGCGGATGCGCCGGCCCAGCAACGGATTGACCGCCACCTGCCCCTCGCCGAGACGAAACGCGTACTGCACCACCGGATCACCCAGTTGCGCGGACATCTTGCTCAGCGCGCCGCGCCCCAGCTCTTGCATGTCGCAGGTACCCATCAGTGGATCGAGTCGGAGGATTTGAACAGGATGTTCTCTATCTTCTCGGACTTGGAGCTGCACTCCTGCGGGCCCATGTAGCCGGTACGCTCTTCCTCCGGCAGGTTCTTGATCTCCCAGGCGATGACCGCCTGCAGGCTGAGCTCCTTCTGCTCCTGGGTCAGCTTGCGGCCGTCGGACCACTTGCCGATCTCCACGGCGAGCTTGAGGCTCTGGTAGACATCCTCGGTGATGTTGCTGATCAGCTTGGCGAAATCGGACACGGCGGTTTCCTGAAGGGCGGCGAAAACGAGCGCACATTCTAGCGGCACCGCCGGTGTTGCGCACCGACGCCGGTCAGGGCGCCGATGCCTGCAGGGGGCCGATAGCCTAGAAATCGCGGGAAAGCTTCACTTGCTCCAGCTCCTTTTCCAGGGAGCGGCGGAAGATCTGCGGGCCGGCGAAGCTGTAGACCACGAAGCCCAGCCAGGCCCATTCGATGCCCTGGGCCAGCGTCTCGTGGCCGTGCTGGTTGCTGGCGATCACCACCACGCGGTAGAGCACGAACATACCCAGCAGCACGATGATCGAGCGGGTCGGCCCCAGTTCGGACATCCACGAGTTGTAGCGCCACCAGAGCCCCATGAAGGGATTGCCGCGCGCCTTGACGGCGGACATCAGGTAGAGCGCGGAGACGTCGTTGGCATTCTCGCGCAGGGCCCAGATGGCGTGGTCGCGCGCGCCCTGCAGGTCGCCGCGACGCAGCAGCAGGTGGCCCATGGTGACGATGGCGCCGGGGTGGTCGGCACGCAGCTGCAGCGCCTCGCGGGCATAGCGCTCGGCCGGGTCCACCTCGCCGCGCAGGCGATGGTAATGAGCCAGAGCAGCCAGGCAGTCGGGGTTGTCCGGCGCCAGCTCCAGGGCTCGCTGCAGGCTGGGCAGTTGCTGGCCGCGACGCCCCATCAGGTCGGCGAGCTCGGCGCGGGCCAGGTGATAGCCGGCTTCCTGGGGATTGAGCTCCAGCACCTGGTCCAGATGCTTCTCCGCCACCTTGAAGCGCCGCCGCGCCATGGCCACGCGGGCCGCGACGTAATGGGCGAACTCCAGTTGCGGGTCGGCGGCCAGGGCCAACCCGGCCTCGCGCTCGGCGGCGAAGGCGCGGCGCATCAGCAGCAGGCACAGAGCCAGCAGCGCGTGGGCCTCGGCGTGTTCCGGGTCGTCGCTGAGCAGTTGCCGCAGGCTGTTGATCGCGCCCTCGACATGGCCGCTCTGCAGGCGCTGGTAGGCCAGGTGCAGCAGGTTGGTTTCGTTCATCAGCTGAGCACCAGGAACCAGAGGGTGAAGGGCAGCAGGTTGAGCACCAGGGAGCGCAGGAAGAAGGCGCCCAGCAGCACCACCGGCAGGCCGAAGCGGTTGAGCACGCCGCCGTAGTACTGGTAGAGCTCGATGGTCGCGGCCTGCATGACGAACAGCGCGTAGCCGATGGCCAGTTTCCACACCACCAGCACCAGCATCGCGTACTGCAGGCTGTTCTTGTCGAGGATGCCGGCCTGCCACAGGTAGAGCAGGCCGAAGGCCAGGCCCAGGCTGCCCAGGAGGCCGATGGCGGCCAGCACGGCCTCGCGCACCCGCGTCGGGCTGCCCACCGCCACGCCGTTGAGCACGAACCAGGGCAGGCCCAGCCAGGCGCCGCCCAGCATCAGGCCCAGCAGTGGCCACAACGGCTCCACCGCCAATCGTGCCAGGGTGCCGGGCCGGGGCTCGTCGTCCAGCCGGTAGAGGTTGCGGTTGTCCATCAGCGCCCCTTGCCGTGCTTGTCGAGGAAGGCCAGCACTTCGTCGTACTGGCCACCCTCGTTGGAGTAGCGCGCGTAGTTGCGCGCGGTGGTCAGCCACTCCAGGGTGGTGGCGCGCACCTCCTTGAGGGCCGCCTTGAGGTGGCGGTCGGTCACCGGCTGCTCGCGGCCTTCGGCGATGGACTCCTCGATCGCCTCGTCCACCGCCGTCTCCACCAGCTCGCGCAGGTCGGCACCGGAGAAGCCCGAGGTGCTGCGGGCGAGGAACTCGTAGTCGATCTCTCCTTCGCTGGGCCGGTCGGCCATCAGCATGCGCAGCAGGCTGGCGCGTGCGGGGCGGTCCGGCGGCGGCACGAAGAGCACCCGGTCGAAGCGCCCGGGACGACGGAAGGCGGCATCCACCGACCAGGGCACGTTGGTGGCGGCGAGGATCAGCACGCCATGGTTGGACTGGGCGAAGCCGTCCATCTCGGTGAGGAACTGGCTCACCAGCTTGGACGAAGTGGCTTCGCGGGTATTGGTACGGCGCCCGCCCAGGGCCTCCACCTCATCGAAGAACAGCACCGCCGGTGCCTTGGCCCGGGCTTCCTCGAACAGGGCGTGGAGCTTGCGCTCGGACTCGCCGATGTACATGTCCAGCACATCGGAGATGGCGACGTTGAGGAAGGTGGCCTTGCACTCACCCGCCGTGGCGCGGGCCAGCATGGTCTTGCCGCAGCCCGGCGGGCCGTAGAGCAGGATGCCGCCACCGACACGCTTGCGGAAGCGCTGGAACAGCCCCGGCTTCTGGTACGGCAGGATGATCTTCTTGTGGATGGTCTTTTTCAGCTCGTCGAGGCCGCCGACATCGTCGAAGGTCAGGGTCTCGGCGGACGGCGTCAGCAGGCGCGTGGTCTCGGCCTTGTCGGTGTCGTCGTTGGAGATGACCCGCAGGCGTGGCCGCCCCTCGCCGCCACGGAAGTCCACCACCGAGGCGCTGAGGCGGCGCTGCAGGGCGAGGTCCTCCAGCGCCGGGCTGGCTTCGACGGCGGCGCGGTATTCACACAGGCCCTCCTCGCGGCGCTCCAGGTCCGCCAGGGCGCGGGCGCGCAGCAGGCGCTCGGCCGGCTCGTCACCGCCCAGCAGCGCCAGCGCCCGCTCGGCATCGCCTGCCCCCAGGCACAGGCGTGCCGCCTGTTGGCGCAACGCCGTGGCGTCGAGCCGCCTGGCGAGTCCCTCGGGCAGGAAGGGCAGGCCGCGGGCGCATTCGTTGCGCTCGATCCAGGCCGGCAGCAGCAGCGCCAGCAGGGCATCGTTGTCGGGAGACGCCGACAGCGCCGCCTCCAGTTGAACCAGTGTCGCGTCATCCATAGTGCGCGAGGACTCCATTTGGGGATTCGGGACGGACGCCGTTCAGTGCGGCGTTTCCGGGCGCTCCACCTCGACCCAGACGAACTTGTCAGGGTCCAGCCGGGTTTCGGCGTCCAGCCGGTAGGCCACTAGCTTGCCGTACATCACCGCGCTGTAGTCGAGGCAGGCGAGATTGGGGCGGATCGGGGCGGGACGGCCACGTCGCCAGTAGTGGCCGACGAACAGCAGCGGCTCGTCGGCGCCATAGCTCAGCAGGGCGGACTTCTGCGCCGCCGACAGGGGTTGCCGGGCCACCTGCTCGGGCAGTGCATCGGGCTGGAAGACCACGTCGCCGTAGGTCTGCGGGTCCTCCTCCCAGAACTTGGTGCGGAACACCGAGCGGGTGAAGCCGTCGCTGCCGGTCAGGGTCATGCCGCTGGGCAGCGGCATGTCGGTGCCGCGCAGCAGGCGGTTGAATACGCGGAAGGCGAAGCTGCCACGCTCGGCGACGGCCTGGATGAACGCCTCGTCGACCCGCCCGTCAGGATGCAGGGCTCGCAGCGGCTCGATCAGCTCGCTGTCCCAGCAGGCATGGACCATGCGGAAGTGACCGCCGTCGATGAACAACGGCAATTCCTGGAACCAGCCGAGGAAGTCGTGCCAGTCGCCCGGATGGCCCTCGAACTGCTCCAGGGTCTCCTTGAGCAGGCGCGCATGGCGCGGCGTGTGCTCATGGACGAACTGGCGCCCGCTGCCGGGCGGCGCCGGGGTGTTCCAGCCGATGGCGTTGAACTCGTGGTTGCCCATGATGCAACGCGCCTGGCCGGCCTCGACCATGGCGTGGACCAGGTGCAGCGCCTCGCGGATGCGCGGGCCCCGGTCGATGATGTCGCCGAGGAACAGCGCCATGCGCCGGGGGTGCTGCCAGACATCGCCGTGCTTGCGGTAACCGAGGCGATCGAGCAGGCGCTCCAGGGTGCGCGCGCAGCCATGGACGTCGCCGATCAGGTCGTAGCCGCGCACGGCGTCGAGTTCCATCAGTCGCCACCACCCAGGCGGCTGCCCCAGCCCAGCTTGGTGCGGCAGACCTCGTAGTAGTTGTGGTCCAGCGGGTGGATGAGCCGCAACTTCTGCGGTTTCTTGGCCACCGTGATGGTGTCGCCGGGGGCGCAGGTGAAGTGGTTCTGGCCGTCACAGGAAACCAGCGGGTAGATCTGCATGTCGGGGGACACCACTATCTTCAGCTCGCTGTTGCTGTCGACCACGATCGGCCGGCTGGACAGGGTATGCGGGTACATCGGCACCACGCCGATGGCGTCCAGCTTGGGGTGCATGATCGGGCCGCCGGCGGACAGCGCATAGGCCGTGGAGCCGGTGGGCGTGGCGACGATCAGTCCATCGGCCTTCTGGCTGCAGACGAACTGGCCGTCGATGTGCAGCTCGAACTCGATCATCTTGGTCGACTTGCCGGGGTGCAGCACCACATCGTTGAGCGCGTCGCCCTGGCCGATGGCCTCGCCGTGGCGGCGTACTTCGGCCTCCAGCAGGAAGCGGCTCTCCACCAGGTACTGGCCGTCGAGCACCTCGGCGACCTTGATCTCCAGCTCGTCCGGCTTGATGTCGGTGAGAAAGCCCAGGCTGCCCCGGTTGATGCCCAGCACCGGCACGTTGTGGCGTGCCAGCGCGCGGGCGGCGCCGAGCATGCTGCCGTCACCGCCAACCACGATGACCAGGTCGCAGACCTCGCCGAGGATCTTCCGCGAAGACGTCTGCAGGCCGTGGCCCGGCAGGACTTCGGCGATGGTGTCTTCGAGGATCACATGCAGGTGGCGGTCCAGCAGGAATCGTTTCAGGCGGCGAATGGTGTCGAGCACGTGGGGGCTGCCCAGGCGACCGATGATGCCGATATTGCGGAATTGCTCCATGGGGCTCCAGCAGGGCTCTGCAACGGGAGGAATGCTCGGATTATGGGCGAAAGCCCGGGACAGCGGCAAACCAGCCTCGACTATGCTCGCAGCATGCATCCCTTCGCCGCCCTCGCCGCCCTGCCCCGCCATCTGCGCCATAACGCCGTGCGCGACCTGGCCTGGGTGCTGCTGTCCCAACCGCTGCTGGCCCAGGCCCCCTGGTGCCAGCGCCACCCGCTCAGCGCCAGCGAATGGGCCGCCGAGCCGGCGCGCCTGGCGGCCTGGCTGGAGCAGCAGGACGCCGCCCCCGCCGAACTGGAGCACTGGCTGACCCAGGGCTCCAGCCGGCGACTCGGCCTCTATTACGAGCGCCTCTGGCAGTTCGCCCTGGAGCGCGCACCGGGCATCCGCCTGCTGGGCGCCAACCTGCCGGTGCGGGTGGCCGGGCAGACCCTCGGCGAGCTGGACCTGTTGCTCCACGACGACGAGGGCGTGCATCACCTGGAACTCGCCATCAAGCTCTACCTCGGCCCGCGCCACGGCCAGGGCGAGGACGCCTCGCAATGGCTCGGCCCGGGCAGCCTGGACCGCCTCGACCTCAAGCTGGAACACCTCGCCCAACACCAGTTGCCACTCTCCTCCAACCCGGAATGCCGCCCGCTGCTGGAGGCGCTGGACGCCTGGCCGGCCAGCGCCGAACTGTGGCTGGGCGGCTACCTCTTCTACCCCTGGCCGGGCGACTGCACCGCGCCCCTGGGCGCCAATGGCGAGCACCTGCGCGGACGCTGGCTGCGGCGCAGCGAGATCGCGGATTTCCTCGCCCTGGCTCCGGCTGCCGCCTGGCAACCCCTGGAACGCCATTCATGGCTTGCCCCGGCGCGCTGCGTACGGGAAGACCTGTGGCCCCGCGAGCGCCTGGAGCACTGGCTGCAGGCACTGCCCCCCGATGCCCCTGCGCGGATGCTGGTGCGGCTGGAACGGGACGGGGAATGCTGGGAGGAGCGCGAGCGGGTGTTCCTGGTCAGCGATCGCTGGCCGCAGACGGTGGGGGCTTAGAGCTGAAGCTGGAAGCTTGCCAGCATGTAGGCCAGGAGCAACCCGACAGCTTTTCGCGAGCAGAGCTCGCTCCTACGGCAAGCGAGCCCGGCCTGCACCCGTGGGAGCGAATTTATTCGCGATCAGGCGAACCCTGTAAATCGGGTTTACCGGCTGCGCTCGACCCGCCCGCCGGAGCGGGCCAGGTAGCCGGCGCCGTCCTCGCAAAGCAGTGCGTCACGCTGTATGGCGGGCAGTGCATCCAGGCCGTCGCGCAGGGCATAGGCCTTGAAGCCCAGCTGGGAGAGGAGGAACACCGCGCTGGCGCTGCGCTTGCCGCTGTCGCAGTAGCACAGGTAGGCCTTCTCGCGGTCGAGCAGGCGCGCCTTCAGGCGCAACAGGTGCAGCGGCATGTTCAGCGCCTCGGGGGCGTGGGCGCGCTCGTATTCGTCCTGCAGGCGGACATCCAGCCACTGGGCGCCGGCGGCCAGCAGGCGCGAGGCCTCGCCGAGGGAGACCTCGTCCACCACCGGGGCCTTGAGCAGGGCGAAGAAGTCCTGGCGGTCCAGGCGCAGCACGACGCCGTCCTCGATCAGGGTGACGGTGGCATTGCGCGGACGGTCGGACAGCAGCGCCTCCTCGCCGAAGCAGGCCCCCACTTCGAGTTCGGCGAGCACCTGGTGGTCGCTGCCGGCACCGCGGATCACCTCGGCACGGCCGGACTGCAGGAAATAGCAGCAATCCCCCGCCTCGCCTTCGCGCAGCACCTCGCTGCCGGCGGGCAGCTCGATGCGTTGCAGGCGCTTCACCATCTCCTGCACGTTGGCCGGCGGCACCTTGGCGAAGAGCGGGTTTTCCAGCAGGTGCTCCAGCCACTCCTGGTCGCCGTCCGGGTCCAGTTGCAGGAGCAGGTCCTGGTAGGCGGAACGCCAGGTGATGAGCCGCGCCAGGGTGGCGCTGTCGATGGCCAGCACGCTCACTTCGGTCAGTGCCAGGGCCTCCTGCAGGCGCGGCAGACTGGGCGACAGCGGGTGGCAGCTGGCTTCGCTGCCAGCCACCAGGCGCTGCTCGGCACCGTCGGCGTCGCGCAGTTGCAGCTCACCGGCCAGCAGGTAGTAGGTCAGCCGCGCCTGGTCGCCACGGCGGAACAGCGCCTGGCCGGCGAGCAGCGGCTGCGGTACCAGTTGGCTGCGCAATTCGCGCCACTGCTGCTCGGACAGAGCATTGAGCGGCGTCAGGCTGCGCAGTTGGTCCGGATTGAGCGGTTCGGTCATCCCATCACCTTGAGGCATCAGCTGAAGTGGCAGTGTAGCCAGCCAGCCGCAGCAGGCGCGGCAACATGGCTCGGCGGCCTTGCAAGCCCCCGGTGTGCAGCATGATCACGCGACTGCCGGCGGCAAGGTAACCGGCCTCCACGTGCTGGCGCAACGCTATTAACGCCTTGGCGGTATAGAGCGGGTCGAGTTCGATTCCCGCGCGTGCCTCGAAGTCGAACAACGCCTGCGCCAGCGCCGCATCGACACGGGCGAAGCCGCCCCGGCTGGCATCCAGCAGTCGATAGCCGGCATCCACGGCGCCGGCTTCGGCCAGCAATGCACTCACCTGCTGGGCGACACCATGGTCGGGGGGCACCGCCAGGGCTCCGAACACCGGATGGCGGCCGCCCTCCCCCAGCACCAGCCCGGCCAGGGTAGTGCCGGTACCGGCCGCCACCCAGAGCGCGTCGTAGTCGTCCCAGCCAAGGCGAGGGAGCTGCTCCTGGATCATCGCGACCAGCGGGGCGCAGCCCTGGGCACCGACAAGGCCACCACCGCCCTCCGGGACCTGGAGGAAACCCGGATAGCGCGCGGCCCAGGGCTCCCAGAAGCCCGGCAGGTGGCGGGCGCGGTAGCCACCATAGCCGAGCCAGTGCAGCGCCATGCCCAGCTCGCGCAGGTCGCTTACGGTCGGCGTCTCCACGGGCTCGCCGCGCAGCAGACCGACACAGGGGAAACCGAAGCGACGTCCCGCCGCCGCCAGGGCGTGCAGGTGGTTGGAATGGGCGCCGCCGAGGCTGATCACGCCTTCCGCCCCCTGGGCTGCGGCACGCGCCAGGTGCGGCGCCAGCTTGAACCACTTGTTGCCGCTCACCAGCGGGTCGATGCGTTCCAGGCGCAACAGGGCGAGGCTGACCGAGGCGCTATCGAGCCAGTCGAGGCGCACGGGGTCGAGGGTGGCGCTGGGTGTCCAGTCGGGGGATCGAAGGGGCAAGGCGGGTTCCGGCAACCGGGCGACTAAGGGCGGCAGGATACGGCAGCGGCGATGCCGCTGCGATCTCAGCTGACGGTACGCAGGCGGCTGCTGGCCTTGTGCCGGGCGCAGCAGTTGGAATCACCGGCGACGAAGCGGCTGGGCGAGTCCACCCGGTCGATGGGCATCGAGCAACGCTCGCCGCTGGGCAGCGCCGCTTCGCAGGTGGGCTGCTGGTAGTGGGTCAGCCACTGGCGGTACTGGGCTTCGGATACGAAGCACTTGGAGGCCGCGTAGGCCAATGGGTTGTCCTGGTAGCGGGCGACGTCCTGCAGCGGGATGGTGAGGTGCCCGGCACCCGGGTGATAGACGACGAAGACCACGCCGAGACGGGCCAGGCGCTCGAGGATCTGGTCGCCGCCCTGGTTGACCAGTTGCTCACGCTCCTGCTTGAGACGGTCGATCTCCTGCTGCAACTGGGCGTCGAGCTCGTTGCGGTAGGCCAGCTCGACATCACGGATGGCGATCTGCTCCTTGTAGTCCATCACCGCGGCGGCGATCTTGGCCTGCATCTCGCTTTCGAACTGCGAGCGCAGGATGTCCACCTCGGTGCGACCATGGCGCTCCAGTGCACGCAGCTGCTGGCTCATTTCCTCGCGGGACTTCTGGAAGCCTTCGGTCTGGGTGAGCAACTGGCGCTTGAGATCGGCGTTGAGTTCTTCCTGCTGGCGCACGTTCTGCTGCAACGCCTGGATCTGGCCTTGCAGGCCACGGATCTGCTCTTCGGCAGCCAGGCGGTACTTGGCCAGGGCCTCTTCGTTCTGCTGGCCGAGGCTGGCGATGCGCAGGCGCTGCTGCTTGATCAGCTGCGCGGTCTTCAGGCGGTGTTCCTGCTCCAGCTTCTGCGCCAGTTGCTCGGCCACTTCGGCGCCGGCATCCGGCGGCGCGTACCACTTGTCTTCCGGGGCCATCTGCAGCCGCTCCGGCTCGACCGCCTGGGGCAGGTCGTCCTCGACCATCAGGCCCAGGCCATTGCGCTTGACGGTGTCGCGGACCAGGGCGAGGTCGTTGTTGCCCGGAGCCAGGTTCGGGTCCCACATGTGCATCTGGTGCCAAGAGACCGGGCACTGGCTGCGGCAGGCCAGGCGGATCGGCCCGGCGCCCAGGTCGGGGCCGCGACCGGCGCGCTCGGCCAGGTGGCGCAGGGGCATGTTCCAGCCGGTGTCGGCCTGGCCCTTCTCGTCGAAATCCAGATAGAAGAAGACCAGCGAACGCACCAGCAGGCGGGGGTTGATCAGCACATACGCCAGGCGCATCTGCTCGTCGGCGAACTCGGGCATGTTCACCACGCCATCGAGCATCGCTTCGAATTCGGGGAAGAGCATTTCCTTGCAGATGCCACGCTCATTGAAGAACAGCACGGCTTCAACCATCTGCGGCTTGTTCTGCATGCTCATCGGTTTCCCTCTAGGCCAACGCGGTGAGTCCCTGGGCGGGACGGGTGACATTCCTGTCGGTGGAGCTACGCCTGGGAGACAGGCGTACATCCTGATTCACGGAGTCTAGGGGAAAAAGCGCAACGGGCAATGTGACTGGGTTGGCACTCGACCCGCCCCCATCAGGGAGCGGACCGGGTGCACAGTGAAAATGTGATGGGGTTGGAGACTTTCAGCTTTTCATCGCCGCCAGGTAGGGCGCCAGGCGACGTCCCATCTCCTCGCCGAGGGCGGCAAGGCCGCTCATCGGGCGGATCATGACCTCGAAATCGACGATCCGACCCTCTTCGTCGAAGCGGATCATGTCGATCCCCTTCAGCTCGCGTTCACCGACCCGGGCACTGAATTCCAGCACCACGCTCAGGCCGTCGGCGCTGGCCAGCTCGCGGTGGTAGGCGAAGTCCTGGAACACCTGGATCACGGTGTTGAGGATCAGGTTGACCGCCTGCGCGCCCGGGTAGGGCGTGTGCGCCATGGGCGAGCGGAACACCGCCTCGGGGTGGAGCAGCTCGGGCAGCCGGCTCAGGTCCTGGCTGGCGATCAAGTGGTGCCAGCGCTGCAGGCTGGCGGCCACGGCGGGGTTGAGTCGGGCGTCGAGGGACATTGGCTTCTCCTTGTTCTTATGAGCCTGTAAAGGGCACCTCAAAAAACTACCTGTGTTGTCATCGCTGCGTTAAAAACACGCTCAAAATGCTCATTTACCGTGCGTAAACTGCGCTTTTTCGCCTGTTTTTGCCTTGCGCTGACGGCCTCGCCTACGTTTTTAGAGATGCCCTTAAAGAGAACGCCCCGCACGAGGCGGGGCGTCTTTCCATCAGAGTTCGGCGGCGAGGCGCGAGCCCTGGTTGATCGCGCGCTTGGCGTCCAGCTCGGCGGCCACGTCGGCACCGCCGATCAGGTGCACCGTCTGGCCGGCGGCGACCAGGCCGTCGTGCAGATCGCGCAGCGGGTCCTGGCCGGCGCAGATGACCACCGTGTCCACCGGCAGCACCTGCGGCTCGCCCTCGGCGATGCGGATGTGCAGGCCGGCGTCGTCGATCTTCAGGTACTCGACCGAGTTGAGCATCTGCACGTTCTTGTTCTTCAGGCCGGTGCGATGGATCCAGCCGGTGGTCTTGCCCAGGCCGTCGCCGACCTTGGTCTTCTTGCGCTGCAGCAGGAACACCTCGCGCGCCGCCGGGTGCGGCTGGGCCTTGATCCCGGCGATGCCGCCACGGGCCTCGAGATCACCGTCGATGCCCCACTCCTTCCAGAACGCGTCGCGGTTCTGGCTGGTGGCCTCGCCTTCGTGGGTGATGAATTCGGAAACGTCGAAGCCGATGCCGCCGGCACCGATCACCGCGACCTTCTGGCCGACCGGCTTGCGCTGCAGGATGGCGTCCAGGTAGCTGATCACCTTGGGGTTGTCGACGCCGGGGATCTCCGGGGTGCGCGGGGCGATGCCGGTGGCGAGGAGGATCTCGTCGTAGCCGCCCTGGGCCAGATCATCGACGCCGACGCGGGTGTTCAGGCGAACGTCGACGCCGGTGGTCTCCAGCTTGCGCTTGAAGTAGCGCAGGGTCTCGTAGAACTCTTCCTTGCCCGGCACGCGCTTGGCGACGTTGAACTGGCCACCGATCTCGGCGGCGGCGTCGAACAGGGTCACCTGGTGGCCACGCTCGGCGGCGACGGTGGCAGCCGCGAGGCCGGCCGGGCCTGCGCCGACCACGGCGATCTTCTTCACCTGGGTGGTGGGGATGTAGTTCAGCTCGGTCTCGTGGCAGGCACGCGGGTTGACCAGGCAGCTGGTCAGCTTGCCGCCGAAGGTGTGGTCCAGGCAGGCCTGGTTGCAGCCGATGCAGGTGTTGATCTCGTCGCTGCGGCCTTCGGCGGCCTTGTTGACGAAGTCCGGGTCGGCGAGGAACGGGCGGGCCATGGAGACCATGTCGGCGTCGCCTTCGGCCAGCACCTGCTCGGCCACTTCCGGGGTGTTGATGCGGTTGGTGGTGATCAGCGGGATCGACACCTCGCCCTTGAGCTTGGCGGTGACCTTGGTGAAGGCCGCGCGCGGCACCTTGGTGGCGATGGTGGGGATGCGTGCCTCGTGCCAGCCGATGCCGGTGTTGATGAGGGTGGCGCCGGCAGCCTCGATGGCCTTGGCCAGGAGGACGATCTCGTCCCAGGTGCTGCCGCCTTCCACCAGGTCGAGCATCGACAGGCGGTAGATGATGATGAAATTCGGGCCCACGGCCTCGCGCACGCGGCGGACGATCTCCACCGGCAGGCGCATGCGGTTCTCGTAGCTGCCACCCCAGCGGTCGGTGCGCTGGTTGGTGTGGGCGGCGAGGAACTGGTTGATGAAGTAACCCTCGGAACCCATGATCTCGACGCCGTCGTACTCGGCCTTCTGCGCCAGCACGGAGCAGTTCACGAAGTCCTGGATCTGCTTCTCGATGCCTTCCTCGTCCAGTTCGCGCGGCTTGAACGGGTTGATCGGCGCCTGGATGGCGGACGGTGCGACGGATTTGGGGCTGTAGGCATAACGGCCGGCGTGGAGGATCTGCATGCAGATCTTGCCGCCCGCCTCGTGCACCGCCTGGGTGACGATGCGGTGCTTCTCGGCCTCTTCCACGGTGGTCAGCTTGGCAGCGCCGGAGTACACGCCGCCCTCGTCGTTCGGGCCGATGCCGCCGGTCACCATCAGGCCGACGCCGCCACGGGCACGCTCGGCGAAATAGGCGGCCATGCGCTCGAAGCCATTGGGCTTCTCTTCCAGGCCGGTGTGCATGGAGCCCATCAGGGTACGGTTGCGCAGGGTGGTGAAGCCCAGGTCCAGGGGCGCGAGCAGGTTCGGGTAGGCGGAAGCGGTCATGGATGTCTCCACAGCGGGCGTTGCATTCACGGGATGCCGCGGCGTCGTGGGCCACGGTCGGTTTATGGGGCAGACGATAGTCAGCCAGCCGGGCGCGCTCAATGATCGAAAGTGACAAGTTATTGATCCAAACGCACAGCGCGACTTGGCAAGCACAACGCGCTCCCCTACCCTGACCGGCACATCCATCGACGCCCAATCCCATGCGCAAACTGCTGATTGTCCTGGCCTCCGCCCTGTTCGCCGGCGTGCTGGTCAGCTACGCGATCTGGACCGACAAGCGACCGGTCGGCCACTACCTCTCCGACCTGCGCAGCGAGGTGGCGCTCAACCTCGGCCAGCCCGGCGAACGCGGCAACCTGCTGGGCATCCAGCCCGAACTCTTTGCCGCCGACTACCAGAGCGTGGAGCGCCTGCGCCTGAAGCTCGCGGCCTACCTGGAGAAGGCCCGCGCCGAAGGGCTGATCAACGACCGCACGGTCGTCGTGCTGCCCGAGCACATCGGCACCTGGCTGGTGGCCGCCGGCGAGAAGGACCAGGTCTACAGCGCCCACACCCTGGATCACGCCATGCTCTGGCTGGCCGCCGCCAACCCGATGAAACTCGCCCGCGCGCTGGTCGCGGCCGAAGGCGAGGAACGCCTGGCCGATGCCCTCTTCCGCATGAAGGCGACGCGCATGGCCGGTGACTACCAGGCCCTGTTCGGCGGCCTCGCCCGGGAGTTCGGCATCACCCTGGTGGCGGGCTCCATCCTGCTCCCCGCGCCGCGCATCGAAGGCGGCAACCTGCTGGCCGAGAGCGGGCCGCTGTACAACGTCAGCCTGGTGTTCGACCGCCAGGGCAGGCCCGTGGGACAGCCCCAGCGCAAGCTCTTCCCGAGCCACGAGGAACAGGGCTTCACCGCCGCCGCGGGGATCGACCAGCTCCAGGTGGTCGACACCCCGGCCGGGCGGTTGGGCGTGCTGGTCAGCGCGGACAGCTGGTACCCCGCCGGCTACACGGCGCTGCACGAACAGGGCGTCGAGTTGCTGGCGGTGCCGGCCTTCCTCACCGGCAACGGCAGCTGGAGCAAGCCCTGGCGCGGCGAAAAAGGCGCGCCGACGCCCGATGACGCGAACCTGCAGGCCGGCAAGCTCAGCGAAGGCGAGGCCTGGCAGCGCCTGGCCCTGGCCGGGCACCAGCCGGGCAGCGGTGCCCGCGCCGGCATGACGGTCTTCCTCCGAGGTCAGCTGTGGGACCTGGGCAGCGACGGCCCCGGCCTCGCCGCCGATGCCAACGGCATCCACATCGCCGAGGCCGGTCGCGGCGCGAAGCTGCTGAACATCTGGCTATGAAGCCGACACGGGTACGCCTGGGCGACCTCTCGGTGGGCTTCGTGCAGAACCTCGCCGAGGCGGTGCGCGACGCCGGCCGGGACCCGGCCCCCCTGCTCGCCCAGTACGGCCTGGACGCCGCCCGCCTGGCCGAACCGCGCGGGCGCCTGTCGATCCCCCGCTACATGCGCCTGGGCCACGCCGCGATGCAACTGATCGGCGACCCGGCGCTGGGCCTGCGCATGGGGCGCATCAGCCGGCTGAGCCAGGTCGGCCTCACCGGCGTCACCGCGATGCAGGCCCCCAACGTGCGCGAGGCGGCTCGCACGCTGATCCGCTTCGAGCCGCTGTACGCCCACAACTACCGGGGCCAGTCGAGCTTCCACGAGGATGCTGGCGGTGCCTGGCTGCGCTTTTATTCCATCAGCCCGTACAACGCCTACAACCGCTTCGTGGTGGATTCCGTGCTGGCCAGCTGGGCCTGCCAGTTCGGCATGCTGGTGGGCGAGCCGCTGGCGGTGGAGAAAGTGGAGATCGAGTTTCCCGCCCCCGACTACGCCGAGCGCTACTCGGAACTGTTCGGCTGCCCGGTGGAGTTCGCTGCCGGCGCCAACCAGTTGCGCCTGTCCCAGCCGACCCTCGCCCTGCGCGGACGCGAGCACTGCCCCAGCACCTGGCGACAATTGCTGGAGCTCTGCGAGCAGGAACTGGAGCAACGTACCCGCACCCGCAGCCTGCGCGAACGCATCACCCAGTTGCTGGGGCCACTGCTGCACGGCCGCGAGCCGGATCTGGAGGAGGTGGCCGCGCGCCTGCAACTGCCGACCTGGACCCTGCGACGCAAGCTGGCCGAGGAAGGCACGCAGTTCCGCAGCATCCTCAACGACACCCGACGCGACCTGGCCATGGCCTATATCCGCGACACCGAACTGGCCTTCGGGGAAATCGCCTACCTGCTGGGCTTCGCCTCGGCCGAGGCCTTCCAGCGCGCGTTCAAGCGCTGGAGCGGCAGCACACCCGGCGAGTTCCGCCGCGCCCAGCGCCAGGTGGGGTGATCACATCTCGGTGGCGTCGTCCGCCGGCTCCACCCCGTCCTGCTCGCTGGCGTGGAAGTCGAGAATTTCTTCCTGATACTCATCCATCATCACTCTCCTGTTCTGTCGCGCCCTTGATGAAACAAGGACCGTGCCAAAAGAGTAACGAGTGCCGGTGACCGAAAAATTAACCCAGGACAATACCCCGCGAAATCGATCGGCGCCGAACCCGGCGAGCTGCACTTTTTTCGAGGCAAAGAAAAAGCCCCCAGGTATTGCTACCTGAGGGCTTTCCTTTATATGGCGCAGCGGACGGGACTCGAACCCGCGACCCCCGGCGTGACAGGCCGGTATTCTAACCGACTGAACTACCGCTGCGCGTCGGTTGGACTTTCGTCCGGTGGAACCTTTGCTTCGTCTGGCGATGAGAGCTTCGAGCTTCTCGTCACCTCATGCCCGGCGGAACCTGGCATGGGAAATATGGCGCAGCGGACGGGACTCGAACCCGCGACCCCCGGCGTGACAGGCCGGTATTCTAACCGACTGAACTACCGCTGCGCGTCGGCCGGACTTTCGTCCGAATTCACAAGGGATGGTGGGTGATGACGGGATCGAACCGCCGACCCTCTGCTTGTAAGGCAGATGCTCTCCCGGCTGAGCTAATCACCCATCGCCTTGCGAGGCGCGCAATTTACGCAGAGGCCCCACCTAAGTCAACACCCTGCTTGAAGTTTTTTCTCGGAATCGTTTTTTGCACGCCTTCGACAGCCCCTTCGATGGCAGCGCCCGCCCAGGGGAAAACGGTGCCGTCGCAGCGATCACCGATCACCACCGGTGATCACCAGGCCGGTGCACGACAGTGCCCCCGGCCACAGGAAGGTGCATTCAGCCACCGACGCGCAGGGTCAGCCGCGCCGTCACCTGCCCTTCATCCGCGCGGTCGAGGCCGGCCTCCTCGATGCGCACGCCCTGGGCCTCGAGGCCGGCGAACCAGCGCAACAGGCGAGCGAAGCTGGTGGGCTGCAGGCTCACCTGCACCTGCCCCGGGGCGTCGCTGTCCAGGCGTTCGACCGACAACCCCTGCTCGGCGGCACTGGCGGTGACCAGCCCCTGCAGGCGCTCCGGTTCGACGCTGGCCTGCGGCGCTTCCTGGCTGGATCGGGCTCGCGGTGCCTGCTGCTGCATATAGGCATGCAGCGCACGCTGCTGCTCGAAGTACTCGCGGGCACCGACAACGCCCTGCTGGGCCGGGCGCCACAGCGCCAGGTAGAGCAGCACCAGCAGCAGGAAGCCGCCCAGCAACATCAGCGCCAGGCGATCACGGGGCGGCAGCGCCTTCCAGCGCCCGGCCAGCGCCGATGCCTGCCATTGCGCCTGCACCCTGTCCTTGAAAACCATGGCCATGCTCATCCTCCGATTACCAGTCGCGCGCTCACCGCATTGCCTTCACGGCTGGCCGAGCCCAGCTGCACGGCCAGCCCGGCGGCGATCAGTCGCTCGCGCAAGCGCTCCAGGGCATCGAAGCCAGGGGCCTGCACCTGCATCGCCAGGTCACCCCGGGTGTCGCTGAAATCCAGTTGCTGCACACGCACCTGGGCCCCCTCCGCCAGCAGCGCCTCGGCGGCCTGGTCGAGCATGCCGAGCAAGCGGCCCTGTCCCGACACCGAGCTGGCCGCCAGGTGCTGGTCGAACTGCGCACGCAGGTTGATCAGCTTGCTGTCCTGGGGAAACAGTTCGCGGTACAGCGCCTCGTTGGCCGCCGCATAGCGATCGCCCTCATGCCGCAGGTGCCAGCCCTGGGCCAGGTAGAAGCCCCACTGCAGCACCGCCCAGAGCCCGACCAGCCCCAGCAGCGGACGCAGGAAGCGCTGGTGGCGATGTTCCTGGCGCACTTCGAACTCCGCCTGGGCCAGTTCGCTGCCCGAACGCCCGGCGAGCCAGAGGTGCGGCTGTTCGTGCTCCTGCCACTGCTCGATGCCTTCGAGCACCTGCCGTGCCCGGGGCGCGTGCCCCTGCAGCGGCAGCACGCAGGCATCGCGCAGGTGCGGCCAGTCCTCGTCCAGCAGGGCGAGGCGCGCACTCTGCTCGCCGCCCAGCAGCCAGCGGCCTTCCAGCCAGCACAGCTGGGTGCCTTCATCGGGCAGCAGGTCGGCGTCCACCTGCAGGCTGGTGGGTACCGAGCCCAGTTCCGCCGCCAGGTCGACCCAGGCGCTCAGCCAGGCGCGGCGCACGGCGAAGATGCGGTGCAGGCCATCCGGCAGGCTGCCACCAAGGGCCAGGTGCAGGCTGTCGACGTCTTCGGCCAGCAACTCCTCCACCGCGAAAGGCAGCGCCTGGCGCAGCCAGCGCGCCTTCTGCGTGGGCAGGCGCGCGGCGCAGGCAGTCACCGCCTCCACCGGCAATACCAGGCGCCAGTCACCGGAGAGCGCCGTCACCGCCGCCGCGAATGGCAGTTGCCGGGCGTCCCCACCCTGCACCAGCCAGACCTCCAGCTCGCCTTCGACGCGCGTGACCGCCGCCGCCGGCAGGAAAATACTTGCCTGCTTCATTCTTCGTCCTTTTCCTTGAGAAGGGCCGGCGGCAATCCGCCCTGCCCCATGTCGCGGGAAAGCACCCGCACGCGGCCGTCATTGCTGCGCTGCAAGGTGCTGACCAGTACCTGGCGTCGTCCGCCCAGATGCACTTCGCTGGTCACCCGGAAATATTCACTGCCCACCGCCAGGCCCTGCGCCTGCAGCCCCATGCCGGCCAGCGCCGATTGCCCGAGGAAGGCGTCCAGGGTCTGGAAGCCGGCCTTGCCACGGGCCGCCACCAGCGCCTCCCCCACGCTGGGCGTGAGGCTGTCGGCCAGGCTGGAAAGCACCATCGCGCCGGCGGTGTTGACGTTGAGCGTGGCGTCGTCCGGCAGCGCGCTGACGTAGGGCAGCAGGCGACGATAGTCCGCCTCGGTCATGCCCGCCAGCAGGCGCAGCTCGGAGACGTCGACCATGGCACGGTTGGCTGCCCGGTAGGGCGGCTGGCTCAGCAGGTATTCGTTGTCTTCGGCGCCATTGGCCCCGGTGGGCTCCTGGTCCTTGTCGAGCCAGTCCACCAGGCGTTCCGCATAGGGCGCCTCGATCTGCAGGCGCAGCAGGAGCCGACGGAACTGCTGCAGCGACTGCTCGTTGACCCGCCCCTGGCGCACCAGGGCGTTGAGGTTGAAGCGCGAGGTGGCGTCCTCGATGCGCACCAGCAGCTCGCCGCCGTCGTCCAGCGGGAAATTGTTCAGCGGTCGCGCCCAGGCTTCGCCGAGGTGATCCACCGGGGTGCGCGGGTCGCCGGCGCGCAGGTCGCGCTGCAGCATCCCACGGGCAAGCGCTTCGCCCCCCAGCGCATATTGCAGGGCCTGGCGCGCATGCAGCTGGTTGGCACTGGAGCGGATCGCCAGCTGTTGTCGCGCGATCATGCCGGCACAGACGACGGTCACCACCGCCACCACCAGCAGCACCGTGATCATGGCCATGCCACGCTGCCGCGTCATGGCGCACCACCGTCGTCGGGCGGTACGTCGCCGCCGTCATCGCCACCGCCGTTGTCGGGAACCTGGGGCTTGCGCTCCGGCGGCTCGTCCACCAGGCGCAGCACGCGGCGCAACTCGCCGTAGCGGCGGTGTTCGAGGGTCAGCTCGATGGCCCGGGGCAGCTTCTCCAGGCTCTTGTCGCCGGTCTCGCCGTCGGCCGGCCAGACCTCCACCCAGTTATCGGACTTGTCGAGGTAGCGCAGCTTGAGGCGGGTCACGCCGTCCAGCGCCTGCTGCACCTGCGGCTGGCTGTCCTGGGCCTGGTCGAGCACCGTCCAGTAGCGGCGCTCCAGCTTCTCCCCGGACAGTTGCCAACGCACCCGCTGCAGCCGCGAACGCGGGGCGCCTAGCGGATTGCGCCAACCGCCACGGCTCAGTTCGATGGCATCGTTGTCGCCGCTCTCGCCCACCAGCGCACCGCGCCATTCACCGTAGGCATCGCGCACGGGGCGTGGATTGACCTGCTGCAGGTCCCGCTCGATGGCGGCCATAGCCCGCACCAGTTCACGCAGCTGCTGTTCCTGGGCGCGGGTGGCCCGGTCGCTGGACAGGACGCTGTCGAGCATGCGGTAGGTGCCCAGTGCCAGCAGCGCGAAGATGGCGATGGCGATCAGCAGTTCCAGCAGGGTGAAACCGGCGGAGCGCTTCATTGGCGGGTCTCGATGAAGCCGACCAGGCGCGCGGCGGCACGCTCCTCCAGCTTGCCCCGGGGGCCCCGGTCGTTGCGCTGGGCCACCCAGAGCGTGGCGCGGCGCAGGGCCGGATCGGAGGTCGCCTCCACCTGGCTCTGCCACTCCCAGCGGCGCCCGGCGAAATCCAGCTCGCCCTGGTCGCGCCCGTCCCCCGGCGGCGTGGCGGCCAGCTGCATCTCGGCGAGGCGGTTGTCGGCGATCCACATCGCCAGGGTCTTGTCCTCCAGGCGCGCGGCGTTCTGCAGGCTGCGCGCGCTGGTGGCCAGCACGGACGCGGCGACCACGGCGAAGATGGCCAGGGCCACCAGCACTTCGAGCAGGGTGAAGCCACGCTGGTTGCTCATCCCGCCCTCCCCTTGCCCGGCATCGCCTCGACCCTGGGCAGGCGGAAGCCGTCGCTGCTCATCTGCAGGCGCAGGCCGTCCTTGCGCCGCTCGCCCAGCTCCAGGCGGAACGGGCTGAGCTCGCCGCTGGACAGGATCAGCAACTGCGGCGTACGGGGTTGATCCTTGGTTTTCTCGTCCTCGTCCGCCACCGGCCCGGGCAATGCCAGCGCGGCGCCTTCGAGTTCGAACTTGAGCTCGGCCCAGGCCGGCAGCTTGTGGGTTTCATCCCCCACTTCCTGCCAGCGCGCCTTCGCCTCGTCGAAGCGCAGTACGCGATAGCCGTCCCCCTCCAGGCGCAGGCCGTACTCGCGGTTGTCGAGCACGGCCTCGTCCACCAGCACGCCGATCAGCCCGGCGAGGCGCTCGGCTTCGTTGTTCAGCTCACGTGAAGGGCCGGCCACGCCGGTGCTGAGCACCGCCAGCCCGACCAGGCAGCCGATGATCACCAGGACCACCAGCAACTCGATCAGGGTGAAGCCGCCCTGCCCCTCGGCGGGCGGGCAGCCTGGGCAGCGCGGCCGTGGGTGCATCAGTTTTCCCAGTTACCGATGTCGGCATCGGCGTCGGTGCCGCCTTCCTTGCCGTCGGCGCCGAAGGAGTACAGGTCGTAGGCGCCCTTGGTGCCGGGGGCCAGGTACTGGTACGGGTTGCCCCAGGGGTCGACCGGCAGGCGCTTGAGGTAGCCGTCCTTGTTCCAGTTCTTCGGCTGCGGGTTGCCGCTGGGCTTCTTCACCAACGCCTCCAGGCCCTGCTGGGTGCTGGGGTAGGCGAAGTTGTCGAGCTTGTACATGTCCAGCGAGGCACCGATGGCCTTGATGTCGCCCTTGGCGACGGTGACCTTGGCCTGGTCCGGGCGGTTCATCACCTGCGGCACCACCAGGGCGGCGAGGATGCCGAGGATGACCACCACCACCATGATTTCAATGAGCGTAAAGCCCGTCTGTGTACGGCGCTGTTTCACGCGATTACCCCACGAGTTGGTTGAGAGAAAGGATCGGCAGGAGGATGGCGAGGACGATGACCAGCACCACCGCGCCCATGAACACCAGCATGAAGGGCTCGAACAGCCCGACCAGCAACGCGATCTGCGCGCCGAGGTCGCTTTCCTGGTTGCGCGCGGTGCGCGCCAGCATCTGGTCCAGCTCGCCCGAGCGTTCGCCGCTGGCGATCATGTGAAGCATCATCGGCGGAAACTGGCCGCTGGCTTCCAGCGCGCGGGTCAGGCTGCCGCCTTCGCGGACCTTCTGCGCCGCCAGCACCACATCGGCGCGGATCACCCGGTTGGCGATGACCTCGGCACCGATGCCCAGCGCTTCCACCAGCGGCACGCCGCTCTGGGTGAGGATCGCCAGGGTCGAGGCGAAACGCGCGGTGTCGGTGGCGCGCACCAGCCCGCCCACCAGTGGAATGCGCAATACCAGGCCATGCCAGCGGACACGCACCGCCTCCTCGCGCAGCGCCAGGCGCGCGCCGACGAATGCCGCGATGAGCGCCAGTGCCACCAGCCAGCCCCAGTGCTTGACCAGGTCGCTGAGGGCGATGAGGCCCCGGGTCAGCAGCGGCAGGGTCTGCCCGGAGTCGATGAACACGCGCACCACGTCCGGGACCACGTAGCCCAGGAGGAAGGAGACGATCCCCAGCGAAGCGCACATCAGGATCACCGGGTAGAGCAGCGCCAGCTGGATCTTCTGCCGCGACTGCTGGCGTTGCTCGGTGTAGTCGGCGAGCTGCTCCAGCACCGGCCCGAGGTGGCCGGCGTGCTCGCCGGCCGCGACCGTGGCCCGGTAGAGCTCGGGGAACGCGGCGGGGAACTCGCGCAGGCTGCCGGCCAGGCTATGACCCTCCAGCACGCGTGCGCGTACCGCCAGCAGCATCGACTGGATGCGCGGCGAGGTGGACTGGGCGGCAGCGGCGCGCAGCGCTTCCTCGATGGGCAGCGCGGCCTGTACCAGGGTCGCCAGTTGCCGGGTCACCAGCGCAAGGTCGCGGGCCGACAGGCCACGGGTGAAACCGAAACGCCCGCCACTGGCGGCATGTTCACGGGTGCGGGTGGCCTTCACCTCCAGCGGTGCCAGTTGCTTCTCCCGCAACAGCTGGCGCACCTGGCGGGCACTGTCGGCCTCGAGCACACCCTTCTGCGGGCGCCCACGGGCATCCAGGGCGAGGTATTCGAAGGCGGCCATTTATTCTTCCTGGGTCACGCGCAGCACTTCTTCCACCGTGGTCACGCCTTCGAGCACCTTGCGCTTGCCGTCGTCACGGATGCTGGGACCGAAGCGGCGTGCATGGCGGGTCATCTCCTGCTCCGCAGCGGCGTTGTGGATGAGGGTGCGCATGTGGTCGTCGAAGACCACCAGTTCGTAGATGCCGGTACGCCCGCGATAGCCCTGCTGGTGGCATTCGGCGCAGCCACGGGCGTGGTAGAGGGTCGGCGGCTGCGCCGGGTCGATGCCCAGCAGCGCGCATTCGGCGGCGTCGGCGCTGTATGGCGCCTTGCAGTGATTGCAGAGCACACGCACCAGGCGCTGGGCAAGCACGCCGAGCAAGGAGGACGACAGCAGGAAGGGCTCGACCCCCATGTCCACCAGGCGGGTGATGGCGCCGATGGCGCTGTTGGTGTGCAGGGTGGAAAGCACCAGGTGGCCGGTGAGCGAGGCCTGCACGGCGATCTCGGCGGTCTCGTGGTCACGGATCTCGCCGACCATCACCACGTCCGGGTCCTGCCGCAGGATAGCGCGCAGGCCACGGGCGAAGGTCATCTCCACCTTGGCATTGACCTGGGTCTGGCCGATGCCTTCGAGGTGATACTCGATCGGGTCCTCGACCGTGAGGATGTTGCGTGTGCGGTCGTTGAGGGTCACCAGGCTGGCGTACAGCGTGGTGGTCTTGCCCGAGCCGGTGGGCCCGGTGACCAGCAGGATGCCGTGGGGCTTGCGCACCGTGGCCTCCATCAGTTCGCGGTCGCGCGCGCTCATGCCCAGGTGCTGCAGGGTGAGGCGCCCGGCCTGCTTGTCCAGCAGGCGCAATACCACGCGCTCGCCGTTGGCCGAGGGCAGCGTGGACACGCGGATGTCGACTTCGCGCCCGGCCACGCGCAGGGAGATGCGGCCGTCCTGGGGGACGCGCTTCTCGGCGATGTCCAGCTTGGCCATGACCTTGATCCGCGACACCAGCAGCGCCGCCAGCTCACGCTTGGGTTCGAGCACCTCGCGCAGAATGCCGTCGACACGGAACCTCACCACGAGGCGCTTCTCGAAGGTCTCCAGGTGGATGTCCGAGGCGTTCTCGCGAATGGCCTCGCCGAGGATGGCGTTGATCAGGCGGATGATCGGCGCGTCGTCCTCCTGCTCCATCAGGTCGGTGGTCTCCGGCATCTGCTCGGCGAGCGCGGCCAGGTCGAGGCTGCCGCCGAGGTCTTCGGCGAGCTGCATGGTGGCGGAGGAGTCGTGCTGGTAGGCCTGGGCCAGGGCCTGGTCGAAGGTTTCGGCGGGCAGCGGGCGCAACGGCAGCGAGCGGCCGACGAAGCGCCGGGCCTCGGCCAGGGCTACCAGTTCGGCGCCTTGGCGATGGGCCAGGCAGGGCTCTACGCCATCCTGCAGGAAGACGCCGTGGCGCTTGGCGAAGCCGAACGGCAGGCGCCGCAGCGGCGCCTCGATCGAAGAGGGGTTCATCCGTGTAATGCCTTCATGAAATCACCTGGGCAATTATCACAACACTGCCTGACGGTTGTGCGGCAATCCCTGCCATTTCTCTTGTCGTTGTGATCGGGCGCGCACGCAAACCCGTAAAAAATCTGGAATATTCTTAGCACATCGACCTCCACGACACACGTGCCAGCGAGTTGTAGCGTGATTGCGTCGTACTGCTATGATTCAGCACTTTCGCCGATCCAGAAAACCAAGAACGACTCGCGGAGAACCCCCAACTTGCCCACACCTGGTGCTCGACACTGGCTGCAACAGCATTCGCCTGCGCTGCTGGGCGCGGGCCTGGTGATCGCCATGAGCCTGAGCCTCGCCTGGCAAACCGCCGACTGGATCCGATTGCTGCGCAATTCACCCGTCACCAGCAGTGACCCCACCCTCGAGGCCGTGGTTCCGGCCAGCCTGGAACGCCTCGAACCCCTGTTCGGCCCGAGCCGCGCGCAGAGCGATGCGCCGCCACCGGCGACCAACCTGCGCCTGACCCTGCTGGGCAGCTTCATCAATGCCGACCCAGCGCGCTCCAGCGTGATCATCCGTACCGAGGGCGAAAAGCCCCGGCGCCTGCACAGCGGCGATGAGCTCAGCCCCGGCGTGAAGCTGCACGCCGTCTACCGCGACCGCGTGGAGATCGACCGTGGCGGCCGCCTCGAAACCCTGACATTCCCCCGGGCGCGCCTGGCCGCACCCGGATCGCCCGCCATGGAGGCGGAGCCGGCGAACGATGCTGTGAACGACCTTGGCGGCCTCCAGGAGGAGAACGCCGCCGAGCTGCGCGAACGCATGGAAGCACTGAGAAAACAGATGGAAGAATCCGGTGGCCTGCCGCCGGACTTACCGCCCGAACAGCCCCCGGAAAGCGAATGAATCAATGCCCACACTCCTCTCGCGCCTGAGTATCGCCCTGCTGGCCGCCGGCCTCGCTACCGCGCCGCTGCCCCTGCTGGCGGCAACCCCGCAACCCCAGGCCGAAAGCAGCCAGCAGGATGGCTGGACGATAAACCTCAAGGACGCCGACATTCGCGAGTTCGTCGACCAGGTGGCCGACATCACCGGCGAGACCTTCATCGTCGACCCCCGGGTCAAGGGCCAGGTCAGTGTGGTGTCCAAGGCGCCGCTGAGCCTCTCCGAGGTCTACCAGCTGTTCCTCTCGGTGATGGCTACCCACGGCTTCACCGTGGTCACCCAGGGCGACCAGGCACGCATCATCCCCAACGCCGAGGCCAAGTCCGAAGCCGAGGGCGGGCCGGCCGCGCCGGACAAGCTGGAAACCCGGGTCATCCAGGTGCAGCACACGCCGGTGACCGAACTGATCCCGCTGATCCGCCCGCTGGTGCCGCAATACGGCCACCTCGCCGCAGTGACCTCGTCCAACGCCCTGATCATCAGCGACCGCAGCGCCAACATCGCGCGGATCGAAAGCCTGATGAGCCAGCTCGACCAGAAGGGCGACCGCGACTACACCGTGCTCAACCTGCAGAACGCCTGGGTGATGGACGCCGCCGAGGTGCTCAACAGCGCGGTCAGCCGCGGCCAGGCCAAGGGCACCAACGCCGCCCAGGTGATCGCCGACGCGCGCACCAATCGCCTGATCATCGTCGGCCCGCCTTCGGCACGCGCCAAGCTGGTGGCACTGGCGCAGTCCCTCGACACACCGACCTCGCGCTCGGCCAATACCCGCGTCATCCGCCTGCGCCACAACGACGCCAAGGCCCTGGCCACCACCCTGGGCGAGATTTCCGAGGGCCTGAAGGCCCCCGAAGCCGGCGGTGAACAACAGGGCAAGCCGCAGAACATCCTCATCCGTGCAGACGAGAGCCTCAACGCCCTGGTCCTGCTGGCCGAACCGGACACGGTCAACGCGCTGGAGGACATCGTCCGCCAGCTCGACGTACCGCGCGCCCAGGTGATGGTGGAAGCCGCCATCGTGGAAATCTCCGGCGACATCACCGACGCCCTCGGCGTGCAGTGGGCAGTCGACGCCCGCGGCAAGACCGGCGGCCTGGGCGGGGTCAACTTCGGCAACACCGGCCTCTCGGTGGGCACCGTGCTCAATGCCATCAAGGACGAGAAGCTGCCGACCACCCTGCCCGACGGCGCCATCATCGGCATCGGCACCGACCATTTCGCCGCCCTGGTCACCGCGCTCTCGGCCAACAGCAAGAGCAACCTGCTGTCCACGCCCAGCCTGCTGACCCTGGACAACCAGAAGGCGGAAATCCTCGTGGGCCAGAACGTGCCCTTCCAGACCGGTTCCTACACCACCGATGCGGCCGGGGCCAACAACCCCTTCACCACCATCGAGCGCAAGGACATCGGCGTGACCCTCAAGGTCACCCCGCACATCAACGAGGGCGCCACCCTGCGCCTGGAGATCGAGCAGGAGATCTCCTCCATCGCCCCCAGCGCCACCCTCACCGCCCAGGCGGTGGACCTGATCACCAACAAGCGCTCGATCAAGAGCACCATCCTCGCCGAGGACGGCCAGGTGATCGTGCTCGGCGGCCTGATCCAGGACGACGTCACCACCACCGACTCCAAGGTGCCGCTGCTGGGCGACATCCCCCTGCTCGGCCGCCTGTTCCGCTCCACCAAGGACAGCCACGTGAAGCGCAACCTGATGGTCTTCCTGCGCCCGACCGTGGTCCGCGACCGCGCCGGCCTCGCCGCGCTCTCGGGCAAGAAGTACAGCGACATCCGCGTGCTGGGCGACCAGAGCGACAAGGAAAGCCGCCCGAGCATCCTGCCGCGCAGCCCGGCGCAGTTGTTCGACGGCGGCCAGGGCACCCCGGCCATCGACGTGCGCCCGGCGGAAAGCCCGGCGCCCTGATACCCGAGCCTCGGAAAACCAGCGGGCGGCAGTGCGAAGGCACTGCCGCCCGTTTTCGTTCGTGCCGCAGGCCCGTGGAATGATCGGGGACGGTGCGTACCGGGAAAGCGAGCTCAGTCCAGGTAGATCATCTTGCGGGTCATGCCGCCGTCGACCAGGAACTCCTGGCCGGTGACGAAGCCGCTGTTGTCCGAAAGCAGCCAGGCGACCAGGGCGGCGACGTCTTCCACCGTACCGACGCGGCCCGCCGGGTGCTGGTCGTGATCCCATTCCGACAGCGGCGCCTCTTCACGGGCGGCGCGGTCGCGGGAGTCGATCCAGCCGGGGCTGACCACGTTGACGCGGATGTCCGGCCCCAGGCTGATGGCCAGCGCGTGGGTCAGCGCCACCAGGCCGCCCTTGCTCGCGGCGTAGGCTTCGGTGTCGCGTTCGGATTGATGGGCGCGGGTCGAGGCGATGGTGACGATGGCGCCCCGATGGCCGCGCAGGTAGGGCGCGCAATGCTTGGCCAGCAGCATCGGGCCGGTGAGGTTGACCGACAGGGTGCGGTTCCACTGCATCAGCTCGAGGCTTTCCAGTGGCGCGCCATGGGCCTCGGCGACGCCGGCGTTGCACACCAGCGCATCGAGCCGGCCGAACTGGCCGAGCACCTCGGCGATGCCCACGGCGACCTGGCTTTCATGGGCCACGTCCATGCCGACGAACCAGGCGTTGCTGCCCAGTGCCCTGGCCACCTTGCTGCCCCGGGCACGGTCGATGTCCGCCAGCACCACCTGCCAGCCTTCGGCGATCAGCCAGGCGGCGATGCCCAGGCCAATGCCACGGGCCGCGCCGGTGACCAGCGCGACCTTGCCGTTATGGGCGGGTAGCGACTCCATGGACCACTCGATCACAACGCGGCGAGGCCACGCGCGAGATCGGCCTTGAGGTCGGCGATGTCTTCCAGGCCCACGGCGACGCGGATCAGGTTGTCGCCGATGCCGGCGTTGGCACGCTCCTGCGGCGACAGGCGGCCGTGGGAGGTGGTGGCCGGGTGGGCAATGGTGGTCTTGGTGTCACCCAGATTGGTGGTGATGGAGATCACCCGGGTGGCGTCGATGAAACGCCACGCCGCGTCCTTGCCGCCGGCCACCTCGAAGCTGACCACGGCACCGAAGGCGCTCTGCTGACGCTTGGCCAGTTCGTGCTGCGGGTGGCTTTCCAGGCCGGCGTAGTACACGCGCTCGATGCCCGGCTGCTGTTCCAGCCAGCGGGCCAGCTCCAGGGCGCTGGCGCAGTGGGCCTGCATGCGCACGCGCAGGGTTTCCAGGCCCTTGAGGAAGATCCAGGCGTTGAACGGGCTGAGGGTCGGGCCGGCGGTGCGCAGGAAGCCGACCACGCCTTCCATCTGCGCCTTGCGGCCGGCGACCACGCCGCCCATGCTGCGGCCCTGGCCGTCGATGTACTTGGTGGCCGAATGCATGACGATGTCGGCGCCGAGCTTCAGCGGCTGCTGCAGCGCGGGGGTGCAGAAGCAGTTGTCCACCGCCAGCAGCGCGCCCCGGGCGTGGGCGATCTCGGCCAGGGCGGCGATGTCCACCAGCTCGGCCAGGGGGTTGGACGGCGATTCGACGAACAGCAGCCGGGTGTTGGGCTTGAAGGCCGCTTCCCAGCCGGCCAGGTCGGCCAGCGGCGGGTAGTCGACCTCGACGCCGAAGCGCTTGAGGTACTTCTCGAACAGGCTGATGGTCGAGCCGAACACGCTGCGCGAGACCAGCACGTGATCGCCCGCGCTGCACTGGCTCATGACGATGGAGAGGATCGCCGACATGCCCGAGGCGGTGGCCACGGCCTGCTCGGCGCCTTCAAGGGCGGCGATGCGCTCTTCGAAGGCACGCACCGTGGGGTTGGTGTAGCGCGAGTAGACGTTGCCCGGCACTTCGCCGGCGAAACGCGCGGCGGCGTCGGCGGCGGTGCGGAACACATAGCTGGAGGTGAGGAACATCGCCTCGCCATGCTCGCCTTCCGGCGTGCGGTGCTGCCCCGCACGCACCGCCAGGGTGTCGAAGGCCGCGCCTTCGAGGTCACTGTCCAGCCGGCCGGCTTCCCATTCCTGCGTCATATCGCTACCTCATCAGAAACGCAGCCCGGATCGGGTCCGGGCTGCTGGCTTGCAACGTGCGGCTCAGTGGTCGCCGCTCAATTGTTGTACAGGTCGATGATCGCGCTGACCACGTTGACCTTGGCCTTGCTGGCGTCGTTGCGCGCCTGCTCGATCTTGTTCAGGTAGTGCTCGTCGACATCACCGGTGATGTACTTGCCGTCGAACACCGCGCAGTCGAACTGGTCGATCTTCACCTTGCCGCCACCGACCGCCTCGATCAGGTCCGGCAGGTCCTGGTAGATCAGCCAGTCGGCGCCGATCAGTTCGGCCACTTCCTCGGTGGAGCGGTTGTGGGCGATCAGCTCGTGGGCACTGGGCATGTCGATGCCGTACACGTTGGGGTAGCGCACCGCCGGGGCGGCCGAGCAGAAGTAGACGTTCTTGGCGCCGGCTTCGCGGGCCATCTGGATGATCTGCTTGCAGGTGGTGCCACGGACGATGGAGTCGTCCACCAGCATCACGTTCTTGCCGCGGAACTCCAGCTCGATGGCGTTGAGCTTCTGGCGCACCGATTTCTTGCGCGCGGCCTGGCCCGGCATGATGAAGGTGCGGCCGATGTAGCGGTTCTTGACGAAACCTTCGCGGAATTTCACGCCCAGGTGGTTGGCCAGCTCAAGGGCTGCGGTGCGGCTGGTATCGGGGATCGGGATGACCACGTCGATGTCGTGGTCCGGGCGCTCGCGCTGGATCTTCTCGGCCAGCTTCTCGCCCATGCGCAGGCGCGCCTTGTAGACCGAGACGCCGTCCATGATGGAGTCCGGACGCGCCAGGTAGACGTGTTCGAAGATGCACGGGGCGAGCCTCGGCGCCTTGGCGCACTGGCGGGTGTAGAGCTTGCCGTCTTCGGTGATGTACACCGCTTCGCCCGGCGCGAGGTCGCGGATCAGGGTGAAACCGAGCACGTCGAGGGAGACGCTCTCGGAGGCGATCATATATTCCACGCCTTCGTCGGTGTGACGCTGGCCGAAGACGATCGGGCGGATGGCGTTGGGGTCGCGGAAGCCGACGATGCCGTAGCCGGTGATCATCGCCACCACGGCGTAGCCGCCCAGGCAGCGGTCATGCACCCCGGAGACGGCGGCGAACACGTCCTCCTCGGTGGGCTGCAGCTTGCCGCGATGGGCCAGCTCGTGGGCGAACACGTTGAGCAGTACTTCCGAGTCGGAATTGGTGTTCACGTGGCGCAGGTCGGATTCGTAGATTTCCTTGGCCAACTGCTCGACGTTGGTCAGGTTGCCGTTGTGCGCCAGGGTGATGCCGTAGGGCGAGTTGACGTAGAACGGCTGCGCCTCGGCGGAGCTGGAGCTGCCCGCGGTCGGGTAGCGCACGTGGCCGATGCCCATGTGGCCGACCAGGCGCTGCATGTGCCGCTGCTGGAAGACATCGCGGACCAGACCGTTGTCCTTGCGCAGGAACAACCGGCCGTCATGGCTGGTCACGATGCCGGCAGCGTCCTGGCCGCGATGCTGGAGAACGGTGAGCGCGTCATACAGCGCCTGATTGACGTTCGACTTACCGACGATACCGACGATGCCACACATGCGGTGCAACCCCTGCTGCTAGTAGTTCAGGCTAATACCGGGCGACGGGCCGGGCAGTTGGTGCCCCGCTCGCCACCCGTTGTTTGGCGGCTCAGCTTGGTGCGCTGACGCTGCCGGCAAGCCACTGGCTGGTGAAGCCCAGAATCAGGTTCTTCGACCAGTCGGCGACCATGAGAAAATGCGGCAGCAGCGTGGACTGCTGCCACCAAGGATCCTGTTGCACCGGCGCCAGGCTCAGCAGGCCGACCAGCACCACCACCAGCAAAGCCCCGCGCGCCGCGCCGAAGACCATGCCGAGGAAGCGGTCGGTGCCGTCCATGCCGGTGACCCTGATCAGCTCACCGATCAGGAAATTGACCAACGCCCCCACGAGCAGGGTGGCGATGAAGAGAATGGCGCAGGCCGCAATCACGCGCGCCGACGGCATTTCGATGAACTCGGTGAGGTGCTGTGACAAGGCCCCGCCGAACATCCAGGCGACTATGCCGGCGATGATCCAGGTGAGCAGTGAAAGCGCTTCCTTGACGAAGCCGCGCTTCAGACTGATCAGACTGGAAATGGCGATGATGGCGATGATCGACCAATCGACCCAGGTGAATGCCACGTATGCAGCTCACGAACAGAAAAGGCGCTGCATTTTAGCAGAGCCCCGTCACTCCGGTAACCCGCGGATCAGATTGCTCTGATAGAGCGAGCGAATCAGCCTTTTTCGGGCTGGAAGCGAACGATGAAGCCGTTGAGCTTCTGTTGGCGGCTCAGGGAGTCACGCAGCCGGTCGGCCTCCGCGCGCTCGATGACCGGGCCGACGAACACCCGGTTCATGCCGTCCGCGCTGCGGATATAGGCGTTATAGCCCTGGCTGCGCAAGGTCTGCTGGAGCTTCTCGGCGCTGGCCCGGTTGGACAGGCTGGCGAGCTGGATCGACCAGCTGACCGGCAGGCCGTTCGGGTCCAGGCGCTTTTCTTCCGCCTTGGGCGGGGTGGCGGCCGGCGGCACGGCCTGGGCCTGCTGCGGCTGGGCCTGGGGTTGCGCGGGGGCCTGGGGCTGGGCCGGTTGCACGGGGGTGCCGGGCTGCTCGGCAGGGGCGACGGGCAGGGCACTGGCCTGGCCGGAGCCATCCAGCGGCGGGACGGGCTCTTCAGGCAACACCTGCGGCTCGGGAACCGGCACGGTTTCCATCTCCACCGGCGGCATCTCCGGGGTCTGCGGCATGGTCGGGGCTTCGATGCGCACCTGGCGCAGCTCGTCCTCGCGGGTGAACAGCATCGGCAGGAAGATCACCGCCAGCGCCAGCAGCACCAGGGCACCGACGATGCGTTGCTTGAGTCCCTTGTCCAGCACAGCCACTCCCCCTTAAGCCTGATGCGCGAGCCAGGCCAGCGCCTCGGCCACGCAATAGAAAGATCCGAACACCAGGATTTCATCCCCCTCCCCGGCCTTCTCGCACTGCGCATCCAGCGCCGCAGCCACGTCCGCATGGCTGCTCGCCGTGACGCCAAGGGCGAGCAACGCGGCCTGCAACTCGGCGGCCGGTCGGCTGCGCGTCGACGGCAGGGTGGTCACCGCCCAGTCGGGCAGCACGTCCTTGAGCGGCGCGAGCACGCCGGGCAGGTCCTTGTCGGCCAGCAGGCCGAACACCGCGAGGCGACGACCCGCGACCGGACGGGCGCGCAGGCGCTCGGCCAGGTAGCCGGCAGCGTGGGGATTATGCCCAACATCCAGCAGCAGCGTGAGTGACTTGCCACGCCATTTCAGCGAGCGGCGATCCAGGCGGCCGGTGACCCGGGTGGCCTGCAGCGCCTGGGTGATGGCGGCCTCGTCCCAGGCCTGGCCCAGCAGCGAGTAGGCCTGCAGGGCCAGCGCGGCATTCTCCAGGGGCAGGTCGAGCAGCGGCAGGTCATGCAGTTGGCGCAGCTGGCCCTTCCGGTCGACGCCCCGCCAATGCCAGGCGCCCTCGCCCACCGCCAGGTCGTAGTCACGCCCGCGCAGGATGAAGGGAGCACCCAGGGTCGCGGCCTGCTCGATGAGCGGTGCAGGAGGATCGAGGTCGCCGCAGAGGGCAGGCTTGCCGGCACGGAAGATGCCGGCCTTCTCGAAGGCGACGCTTTCACGGGTGTCGCCGAGCCAGTCGGCATGGTCGATGCCGATGCTGGTGACCAGCGCCAGGTCGGCATCGACCAGGTTGACCGCATCCAGGCGGCCGCCGAGGCCGACTTCGAGCACCGCGGCGTCGAGCCCGCTGCGCTCGAACAGCCAGAAGGCCGCCAGGGTGCCCATCTCGAAATAGGTCAGGGAGACGTCGCCACGAGCAGCCTCCACGGCGGCGAAGGCCTCGCAGAGCGCAGCGTCGCTGGCGTCGAGGCCATCGATCTGTACGCGCTCGTTGTAGGTGAGCAGGTGCGGGGAGCTGTACACCCCGACCTTGAGGCCCTGCGCCCTCAACAAGGAGGCGAGGAAGGCGCAGGTCGAACCCTTGCCATTGGTCCCGGTAACCGTGACCACCAGCGGCGCCGGCCTGTGCAGGCCGAGTCGCTGGGCGACCTGGCGGCTGCGATCCAGCCCCATGTCGATGGCTGTAGGGTGGAGTTGCTCGAGGTACGCGAGCCAGTCGGCGAGGGTTCGTTGGGTCATGCAGTGGCCGGTGAGGGTAGACGCATGAACTGCGCCAACAGCCGCGATAGGCGGGCGCGCAGTTCCTGACGGGGGATGATCATGTCGATGGCGCCGTGCTCCAGCAGGAACTCGCTGCGCTGGAAGCCTTCGGGCAGCTTCTCGCGCACGGTCTGCTCGATTACGCGGGGACCGGCGAAGCCGATCAGCGCCTTGGGTTCGGCGACGATCACGTCACCGAGCATCGCCAGGCTCGCGGAAACACCGCCATAGACGGGGTCGGTGAGCACGGAGATGAAGGGAATGCCTTCTTCGCGCAGGCGCGCCAGTACCGCAGAGGTCTTGGCCATCTGCATCAGGGAGATCAACGCTTCCTGCATGCGCGCACCGCCCGAGGCGGAGAAGCACACCAGCGGGCAGCGCTTCTCCAGGGAGACGTTGGCGGCGCGGACGAAACGCTCGCCGACCACCGCGCCCATGGAGCCCCCCATGAACGAGAACTCGAAGGCACACGCCACGATGGGCATGCCTTCCAGGCTGCCGCTCATGGCGATCAGCGCGTCCTTCTCGCCGGTGTCCTTCTGGGCAGCGGTGATGCGGTCCTTGTACTTCTTGCTGTCGCGGAACTTGAGGCGGTCCACCGGTTCCAGCTCGGCTCCCAGCTCCTCGCGGCCCTCGGCGTCGAGGAAGATGTCCAGGCGGGTGCGCGCGTCGATGCGCATGTGGTGGTTGCACTTGGGACAGACGTCGAGGGTCTTATCGAGCTCGGGCTTGTACAGCACGGCCTCGCAAGACGGGCACTTGTGCCAGAGGCCTTCAGGAACCGAGCTCTTCTTCACCTCGGAACGCATGATCGAAGGGATCAGCTTGTCTACCAGCCAGTTGCTCATGCTCTCGTTCTCCATAGCTTCAGGCCCGAACACGCGCTAGCGGCCCGGAGCCCTGCGCATGTTCTTGAGCGAATTCACGATTGCGGACGGGGTTGGCGGCACCAGCGGGATGGCGATGGTGCGCCCTGCCCCGCTCGGCGTCGCCGGGCAATCCCCGGCCATCTGGGCGACGGAAGCCGGCATGGCGCCGTCGCGAAAAGCAAAATCGGCCCGTTCCGACAACGCGCGCATGCGCGCGTGCCCGGGCAACTGGGTTATGGACGGCAGCGCGAGCGGCGCCGTCACATATGCGGGCGACGGGTTCAGCATGCCGCTCTTGCCGCATCGATGAAGGCCCGCACCTTGTCATGGTCCTTGATGCCCTTGCTCGCTTCCACGCCGCCGCTGACATCCACGGCATACGGCCTGACCTGGGCAACGGCCAGCCCGACATTCTCCGGGGTGAGGCCGCCTGCGAGTATCACGGGTTTGTCCAGCTCGACCGGGACGAGGTTCCAGTCGAACGCCTCGCCCGTACCACCCGGGATGCCGGGGACATAGGTGTCCAGCAGCACGCCCGAGGCACCGGGGAATTCACGCACGCGGGCGGCCACGTCATCGCCGGGCCGGACCCTCAGAGCCTTGATATAGGGGCGGCCATGGCCCGAGCACGCATCCGGCGTCTCGTCGCCATGGAACTGCAGCAGGTCGAGGGGAACCACATCGAGGATGGCCGCCAGCTCGGCGGCGGGCATGTCGACGAACAGGCCGACAGTGGTGACGAAGGGCGGCAGCGCCGCGACTATCGCCCGGGCCTGCTCGGCCGTGACCGCGCGCGGGCTGGCGGGATAGAACACCATGCCGATGGCATCGGCCCCGGCCGCAGCCGCCGCCAGGGCGTCCTCGACGCGGGTGATGCCACAGATTTTGATGCGAACGGCTGGCAAGTTGCTGGCACCGGGTGGGTAAAAGATGCTGGATGGTAGCAAAGGCTCGGCGGAGCGTCAGCCCGGGTTTTCCGGCAGCCAGGAAAGGAAATGTGGCCCGATGTAACGCTTGGGCAACTGGAACTCCTCGGGGTATTCCACTTCCACCAGGTACAACCCATACGGATGGGCGGTGACACCGCCGGTACGCCGGACGCGACTTTCCAGCACTTCACGGGCCCACTCCGGCGGCCGCTCGCCGGCACCGATGGTCATCAATACCCCGGCGAAGTTGCGCACCATGTGGTGGAGGAAAGCGTTGGCGCGAATGTCCAGGACGATGAAGCGCCCATGCTCGCTCAGGCGCAGGTGGTGCACCGTCTTGATCGGCGACTTGGCCTGGCACTGGCGGGCACGGAATGCGCTGAAGTCATGGGTGCCCACCAGGTGGGCAGCGGCCTCACGCATGCGCTCGACATCCAGCGGCCGATGGTTCCAGGTGACCTCCTCGGCCATGTGCGCCGGGCGGATCTGGTCGTTGTAGATGACGTAGCGGTAACGCCGCGCCATGGCGCTGAAGCGCGCATCGAAGTGCCGCGGCATCTCCTGGGCCCAGGCCACGCTGATGTCGCCCGGCAGGTTCATGTTCGCCCCCATGACCCATGCATGCATGGAGCGCTGGACCGGCGTGTCGAAGTGCACCACCTGGCCGCTGGCATGCACCAGCGCATCGGTGCGGCCGGCACAGCTGAGCGTCACCGGCGCGCCGCCGGCCACCTTGGACAGGGCCTTCTCCAGGCACTCCTGGACCGACGGAACCCCGGCGCGCTGGCGCTGGAAGCCGCGATAGCGGGAGCCCTTGTACTCGACGCCGAGGGCGATTCTGTAAATGCCAACGGCAGCCGAGTCGGCTGCCGTTGTGGGTACTGCTTGGGTCATTGATCAGCTGATACGGGCGATGAGCTCGCGCGCTTCCTGTTGCTGGTTCTCACTGCCCTCGGCCATCACTTCGTCGAGGATGTCGCGGGCGCCTTCGGTGTCACCCATGTCGATGTAGGCGCGGGCCAGATCGAGCTTGGTGGCGGTTTCGTCGGTTCCGGAGAGGAAGTCGAAGTCGTCTTCGCCATCCAGGTCCAGCGCCGGAGCGGCGGTGCTGGCCGGTGCGCTTTCTGCCGGCGGCTGGTCGAGGCTCTCGGCGAGCTGGTCGAGCTCGGCGGTCACTTCATCCAGCTTGGCGGCGAAGCTGTCGGAAAGCGGCGCGTCCACTTCGGTGGCTGGCTCGTCCTCGGGCATCGACAGGTCGAAGTCGGACGGCAGTTCGAAGGCGGAAGCGGCTTCTTCCTTGGCCGGCTCGGCGGCAGGTTCGGCCCCACCCAGGCCCAGCTCGTCGTCGAGGCTGAGGAGGAAGTCGTCTTCCTCGGCGACGGTCGGCTTGGTGTCGGATTCCAGATCCAGGCTGAAGTCGGCGAGATCGTCACCCAGGTCCAGCGGCTCTTCCGCCAGCGGCTTGCTGTCCAGTTCCAGGTCGAAGCCCAGCTCGTCGTCGAGGCTCGCAGCCGGGGCGGCGGGTTCGTCGAGGCTCAGGTCGAGATCGTCCAGGCCGGCCAGCGCATCGTTGCCGGCGGACGCCTGCAGGTCGCGATCGAGGTCGGCTTCCAGCTCGTCGAGGCTCAGGTCGAAGGCATCGTCCAGATCCGACCCCACGGCGGCGGGCGCCGGGGCAGCGGGAGCGGCGGGCTCGTCCAGGGTCAGGTCGTCGAGGCTGAAGCTGTCCAGGTCGTCCGCAGCGGAAGAGCTGGCGGCGAAGCCCAGGCCTGCAGCGGCGGCAAGCGCCATGGCCGGGTACTTGGCCTTGAGCTGGTCGACTTCGGCATAGGCACCGCCGATCTCACGCAGCTCGCTTTCCTGGCGGGCGAAGCCGTCGCGGTCACCCAGTTCGGCGTAGACCTCCATCAGTTTCAGGCGCAGATCGGCACGGTGCGGCTCGTCATTGATGGCGTTCTGCAGCAGCTCGGCAGCCTGGTTGAAACGACCGTAGGCGATATAGATGTCGGCTTCGCTGATGGCGTCGCCAGTCTGGGCGGTGACGCGCTCTTCGGCCTGGGCAGGCGCGGCGGCCGCTACGGCGGGCTCGTTCTCGAGACCGCCGAAGGCGTTGTCCTGGATGTCCAGGTCGTTGTCGAAGTGGGTGTCGTCATCCTGGGCAGCCAGGCTGTTCTGCAGCTCGGCTTCCTTCATCGCATTGCGACGGGACAGGATCATCAGGGCGACCAGCAGCGCCAGCAGCGCGCCGCCACCGGCGATGCCCAGCAGCATCGGGTTGCCCATCAGATCGTCGATGAAACCGGGCTGCTCGGCTTCGGGCTCGACCGGAGCGGGCGCGGCGGCAACCGGCGCAGGCTCGACCGGCTTGGCGGCTTCGGCCGGAGCGGCAGGTTTTTCAACGGCATCAGCCGGCTCACTGGCCGGCTGCTGGTTCTGGGACTGGGCGGCTGCATCAGGTGCAGCCGGCTCCTCGTTGTAGTTGTAGTCCGGCGCCTGCCCGGCCGGGGGAGTGGCCTGGGTAGCGTCGGGTGCCGGAGTAGCCGGCACCGCTGCGGGTTGTTCGGCAGCCGGAGCCGCCGGAGTGGCGGAAGCGGCTGGCGTTGCCGGGGTCGGCGTGGCCGGAGTCGCCGGGGCGGCGGCTTCGGGTTTCTTCGCCAGGTCGCCCTGCAGCTTGGCCAGTTGGTCGTCCTTCAGCTGGATGAGGCGTTGCAGCTTGTCCAGCTGGCTCTGCAGGTCGCTCATCCGGCCCTTGAGCTCGTCGTTCTCGCGACGGGTGGTGTCCAGGCTTTCCTGGGTGACCGCCAGCTTCTCGGACAGGGCCTTGTTGTTGCCGTTGCCGGCACCCTTCTCGCTGCCAGCGGTGGACTTGCCACTGTCGGCGGAGAGCAGGCGCAGGCTGTCCTTGCTTTCGGTCTTGGCAGGAGCGGCGCCGGCAGTGGCGCGCTTGGTGGCGTCCAGCTGGCGCTGACCGGCACTGCCCGCGACCGCGCTGCCGTCACGCCAGGCGGCGTTCTGAGCGGCGACCTGGGCGATGGCTTCGGATTGCGAACGGCTGGCGATCTGCGCATCGGTCGGCATGCGCAGCACCTGGCCGCTCTTCATGCGATTGATGTTGCCGCCGACGAAGGCATCCGGGTTCAGGTCCTGGATGGCCAGCATGGCCTGGTGTACGGAGCCGCTGGAGCGATTGCGCTGGGCGATTTCCCAGAGGGTGTCGCTACCGGTGGTCTTGTATTCCTCGGCGCCCGCCTTGGCGGTGGAAGCGGCCGGCGCTACCGGAGCGGAAGCACGCGGAGCCTGGGCGGCCGGGCTGGTGCTCGGGCGCGGGGCGGCAGCGGCCGGACGCGGGGCCTGGGCCGGAGCGGCGATGGGCATGCTCGGCATGACGGCGGCGGTGGTTTCGGGGGAATAGGTCGGCGGGTCCAGCAGCAGGGTGTATTCGCGCAGCAGGCGGCCATTGGGCCACAGCACTTCCACCAGGAAATTGAGGTAGGGCTCGCGCACCGGCTTGTTGGAGGTAACGCGAATCACGCTCTTGCCGTTGGGCTTGAGCACCGGCGTGAACTTCAGGTCGGTCAGGAAGTACTGGTGATCGACACCAGCCTTGCTGAACTCCTCGGCCGTAGCCAGGTTCGGAACGACTTCGTTGGAAGCCAGGTCGCGGACCTCGAGCAACTCGATCTCAGCCACCAGCGGCTGATTCAAGGCGGACTTCAGGGTCACTTCCCCGAGCCCCAGAGCATGTGCCATGCCGGAGGTCAGCGCCGAAGCAGCCGCAATTGCCAGCACCAGTTTGCGAACCCGAATCATAGCGTAATCCCTTGTTTTATCTTTTTTTCTCGGCCGAACGAGAGAGTATTTTGATCGCTGCCACAACACGCCATAGCGGTTCCCCGTCAGCGATGAAAACTAAACCAGTATTGTCAAGCTAGAAAAGTTCTTCAAATTTTCAGGTAAGTATCTTTTACAGATAGTGTTTTATCAATAACTCGCCGGACTGTACGGCGTTGAGTGCAGCGCCTTTTCGCACATTATCAGACGCAATCCACAAATTGACTTGGCGCGGGTCTTCCAGCCCTTTTCGCACCCGGCCGACGTAGATCACATCCTGCCCCACAGCGTCACCTACTGCCGTCGGGTAGTCGTCCCGCTCGACCAGTTCGATGCCCGGCGCAGCCTCCAGTCGCTCCAGCACATGAGCCAGATCGAGGTCCTCGCGCACCTGCAGCGAGACGCTCAGGCTGTCGCCGAAGAACACCGGCACGAGTACGCAGGTGGCGGCCACGTCCAGCGTCGGGGCGACGAGCAGCGCTTTCAATTCGCGTGCCAGTCTTCTTTCCAGCTGCGCGTGCCCGTCCCCGTCCACCGCATCGGGTTGGGCGAGGACGTTGAAAGCCACCTGGCGATCGAAGAAGCGCGGCTCCAGCGGGCGAGCATTGAGCAACTCGGCGGTCTGCCGGGCCAGTTCGTTGACGCCTTCGCGCCCACGGCTGGAAACCGCGAGGCAGGCGGTGACGGTGACGCGCTCGATGCCCAGGGCAGCCAGGGGTGCCAACGCGCAGGCCAGCGCCACGGCGGGCGCGCTCGGGCTGCTCACTCTATAAGGAGGGGCCAGCTCGCCCAGCAGGCCGGCGTTGGCTTCGGGCACCAGAGGCTTGGCGTCATCCAGCGCCCCGGACAGGTCGATCACCGCACAGCCCGCCTGGCTGGCGCGATCGGCGAAGCTGCGGCTCACCGCTTCGCCAGCGGCGAAGAAGGCCAGGCGTACCTGGGAGAAATCGAACTCGGCGACATCGCGCACGCGCAGGTTCTTGCCACGGAACGGCACGGAGGCGCCGGCGGACTCGATGCTCGCCAGCAGGTGCAGGGTGCCGATGGGGAACTCACGATCGGCGAGGAGCTCGACGAGGGTTTCGCCAACGGTGCCGGTGGCGCCGACAACGGCGATATCGAAGGACTGGCTCATGGACATTGCCTCTGGCGAAACGGGAGCGGCACTTTAACCGCCGCCCCGCACGCAGGCAATCGAGGGAAACCGGGCGCCGACGAGCCTCATCGGCGCCCCGGATCGATCAACGCTCCAGGAGGATGCGCAGCATGCGGCGCAGCGGTTCGGCCGCGCCCCACAGCAGTTGGTCGCCGACGGTGAAGGCGCCCAGGTACTGCGAACCCATGTTGAGCTTGCGCAGGCGGCCCACCGGCACGCTGAGGGTGCCGGTCACGGCGGTCGGGGTCAGCTCGCGCATGCTGATCTCGCGCTGGTTCGGCACCAGCTTCACCCAGGGGTTGTGCTGGCTGATCATCCCTTCGATGTCGGCGATCGGCACATCCTTGTTCAGCTTGATGGTCAGCGCCTGGCTGTGGCAGCGCATGGCGCCGATGCGCACGCAGATGCCGTCCACCGGGATCGGGCTCTTGAAGCGACCGAGGATCTTGTTGGTCTCGGCCTGGCCCTTCCACTCTTCGCGGCTCTGGCCGTTGGGTAGCTCCTTGTCGATCCAGGGGATCAGGCTGCCGGCCAGCGGCACGCCGAAGTTCTCGGTCGGGAAGGCGTCGCCGCGCATGGCCTCGGCCACCTTGCGGTCGATGTCGAGGATGGCGCTGGCCGGGTTGGCCAGGTCATCGGCGACCGCGGCGTGGGTGGCGCCCATCTGCTTGATCAGCTCGCGCATGTTCTGCGCACCGGCGCCGGAGGCGGCCTGGTAGGTCATGGCGCTCATCCACTCCACCAGGCCGGCTTCGAACAGGCCGCCCAGGGCCATCAGCATCAGGCTGACGGTGCAGTTGCCACCGATGTAGTTCTTGGTGCCGGCGTCCAGCTGCTGGTCGATCACGCGGCGGTTGACCGGATCGAGGACGATGACCGCGTCATCCTGCATGCGCAGGCTGGAGGCGGCGTCGATCCAGTAGCCCTGCCAGCCGGCCTCGCGCAGCTTGGGGAAGACTTCACTGGTGTAGTCGCCACCCTGGCAGGTCAGGATCACGTCGAGGCTCTTCAGCTCATCGATGCTGTAGGCATCCTTCAGCGGAGCGACGTCCTTGCCAATCGCCGGGCCTTGCCCGCCGACGTTGGAGGTGGTGAAGAAAACCGGCTCGATCAGGTCGAAATCCCGCTCTTCCAGCATCCGCTGCATGAGTACGGAACCCACCATGCCGCGCCAACCGATCAGACCTACACGCTTCATGACAACTACACCTTTCAGGGAAAAAGTGGGCCGCTGCCATGCAGCGGGCCCGACAGATTACAGATTACGCAGGGCCTCGACCACTGCATCGCCCATGGCTTGGGTACCGACCTTGGTGGTACCGGCGGAGAAGATGTCGCCGGTGCGCAGCCCCTGGTCGAGGACGTTGCTCACGGCCTTCTCGATGGCATCCGCGGCGGTGCCCTGGTTGAAGCTGTAGCGCAGCATCATCGAGACCGAGAGGATGGTCGCCAGCGGGTTGGCGATGCCCTGGCCGGCGATGTCCGGCGCAGAACCGTGGCACGGCTCGTACATGCCCTTGTTGTTCGCGTCCAGGGAGGCGGAAGGCAGCATGCCGATGGAGCCGGTGAGCATGGAAGCCTCATCCGACAGGATGTCGCCGAACATGTTGTCGGTGACCATGACATCGAACTGCTTGGGTGCACGCACCAGCTGCATGGCCGCGTTGTCGACGTACATGTGCGACAGCTCGACGTCCGGGTAGTCCTTGGCCACCTCCTCCACCACTTCGCGCCACAGCTGGCTGGAGGCGAGCACGTTGGCCTTGTCCACCGAGCACAGCTTCTTGCCACGCACGCGGGCCATGTCGAAGCCGACGCGGGCGATGCGGCGGATTTCGCTCTCGGCATACGGCAGGGTGTCATACGCCTGGCGCTCGCCGTTCTCCAGCACGCGCTGCTCGCGCGGCTGGCCGAAGTAGATGCCGCCGGTCAGCTCGCGGACGATGAGGATGTCCAGGCCCGAGACCACTTCCGGCTTGAGGCTGGAGGCGTCCGCCAGTTGCGGATAGAGGATGGCCGGGCGCAGGTTGGCGAACAGGCCCAGTTGCGAGCGGATCTTCAACAGGCCGCGCTCCGGGCGGATGTCGCGCTCGATCTTGTCCCATTTCGGCCCACCCACGGCGCCCAGCAGCACGGCGTCGGCCTGGCGCGCACGCTCCAGGGTCTCGTCGGCCAGCGGCACGCCATGCTTGTCGATGGCGGCACCGCCGATCACGTCGTGGTTCAGCTCGAAGCCGAGCTGGAACTTGTCATTGGCCAGCTCCAGCACCTTGACCGCCTCGGCCATGATTTCCGGGCCGATGCCGTCGCCAGGGAGAACCAGAATCTGTTTGCTCATGAGTCTTTCCTTCGGAAAAAAGCGTCACGCCCCAAGTCGCAGGCCCCAAGTACGTGTCGCTTGGAGCCTGCAGCCTGGCGCGCGGTTATTGGGTGGCCCACAGCACCAGCACGTCGGTACTGAAGGAGCCGTCTTCGGTGATCTCGAAATACGCGCGAACTTCCTCGCCCACCGCCTTCTGCAGGGCCAGGATGGCATCGCGGAACACATCGGGCGTACGCATCCGCGTGATCCAGGAGCCGAACTCCAGGCGCAGGCGCTGACGCGCATGGCGCTCGACGAACAGTCCCGCCTCACTGACCTGACGCAACCACTCGGCGACCGAATAATCGCGCACATGGCTGGTGTCGCGCAGCACTTCCACCGCCTGCAGGTGGGTGTCGAGCAGCGGGCTGCCCGGCGACGCCACGTCGATGACGGCAACGCAGCCGCCCGGTTTCAGCACCCGGCGCACCTCGCGCAGGGCCAGGCCCAGGTCGCTCCAGTGGTGCGCGGAGTAACGGCTGAAGACGAAATCGAAGCTGGCGTCGGCGAAAGGCAGGCGCTCGGCCGCCCCGCGCTCGGTGCGCACGTTACCCAGGCCACGCTCGGAGGCAGCCACGGCGACCACTTCCAGCATCTGCTGCGACAGGTCGTAGGCCACCACTTCGCCGACCAGCGGCGCGACATGGAAACTGACATGGCCCGCGCCGCAACCGAGGTCGAGCACCCGCGCATCGCCCCGGCCCGCGACCGCTGCCTGCAGCTGCGCGAACTCCGCGCCCTGGGCATGCACGGCGCTGCTCAGGTAGGCGCTGGCCTGCTCGCCGAACTGGCGCTGCACCACCTGCACATGGGCCTTGTCGCTCATCTCGCGTCCTCGCCTCAGGCGTCGCGGAACAGCCAGGGCTGCGCCTGGCGATGGCCGCTCTCGAAGGCGCGGATGGCGTCCGCGTCCTGCAGGGTCAGGCCGATGTCGTCCAGGCCGTTGAGCAGGCAGTGCTTGCGGAAGGCGTCCACATCGAAGGAATAGGTCTTGCCGTCCGGACGGGTCACGGTCTGCGCGGCGAGGTCGACGGTGAGCCGGTAGCCCTCCTGCGCTTCGCATTGCTTGAACAGCTCGTCCACTTCCTCGTCCTTCAGGATGATCGGCAGCAGGCCGTTCTTGAAGCTGTTGTTGAAGAAGATGTCGGCGTAGCTCGGCGCGATGATGGCGCGGAAGCCGTATTCCTCGAGGGCCCACGGCGCATGCTCGCGGGAGGAGCCGCAGCCGAAGTTCTCACGGGCCAACAGCACGCTGGCGCCCTGGAAGCGGGGGAAGTTGAGGACGAAGTCCGGGTTCACCGGGCGCTTGGAGTTGTCCTGGTTCGGCTGGCCGACGTCCAGGTAGCGCCACTCATCGAACAGGTTCGGGCCGAAGCCGGTGCGCTTGATCGACTTGAGGAACTGCTTGGGGATGATCTGGTCGGTGTCGACGTTGGCACGATCGAGCGGAGCGACGAGACCGGTGTGTTGGGTGAAGGCTTTCATCTCGCTCTCCTTACTTGAGCATCTCGCGAACATCGACGAAGCGGCCGTTGACGGCGGCTGCGGCGGCCATGGCCGGGCTGACCAGGTGGGTACGCCCACCGGCACCCTGGCGGCCTTCGAAGTTGCGGTTGGAGGTGGAGGCGCAATGCTCGCCGCTTTCCAGGCGGTCCGGGTTCATCGCCAGGCACATGGAGCAGCCCGGCTCACGCCATTCGAAGCCCGCCTCGATGAAGATCTTGTCCAGCCCCTCACGCTCGGCCTGCTGCTTCACCAGGCCCGAGCCCGGCACCACCATCGCCTGCTTGACGGTCGCGGCGACCTTGCGACCCTTGGCCACCTCCGCCGCGGCGCGCAGGTCTTCGATGCGCGAGTTGGTGCAGGAGCCGATGAACACGCGGTCCAGCTGGATATCGGTGATCGCCTGGTTGGCGGCCAGGCCCATGTACTTGAGGGCGCGGGTGATGGAGTCGCGCTTGACCGGGTCGGCCTCGACGGCCGGGTCCGGCACGCGCTGGTCGACCGGCAGCACCATCTCCGGCGAGGTGCCCCAGCTGACCTGGGGAATGATGTCCTCGGCACGCATCTCGATCACGGTGTCGAAGTGGGCGTCGGCGTCGGAAACCAGGCCGCGCCAGACCGCCACGGCCTTCTCCCAGTCCGCTCCCTTGGGTGCGAAGGGGCGGCCCTCGACATAGGCGATGGTCTTCTCGTCCACCGCCACCATGCCCACGCGGGCACCTGCCTCGATGGACATGTTGCAGATGGTCATGCGGCCTTCCATGGACAGATCGCGGATGGCGCTGCCGGCGAACTCCAGGGCGTGGCCGTTGCCGCCGGCGGTGCCGATCCTGCCGATCACCGCGAGCACGATGTCCTTGGCGGTGACGCCGAAGGGCAGCGTCCCCTCCACGCGCACCTGCATGTTCTTCATCTTCTTGGCGATCAGGCACTGGGTGGCGAGCACATGCTCCACCTCGGAGGTGCCGATGCCGTGGGCCAACGCACCGAAGGCACCGTGGGTGGAGGTGTGCGAGTCGCCGCAGACCACGGTCATGCCCGGCAAGGTGGCGCCCTGCTCCGGGCCGACCACGTGGACGATGCCCTGGCGCACATCATTCATCTTGAACTCGAGGATGCCGAAGTCGTCGCAGTTCTCATCGAGGGTCTGTACCTGGATGCGCGACACCTCGTCGGCGATGGCCTCGAGGCCCCCCTGGCGCTCGGCGCGGGTGGTCGGCACGTTGTGGTCCGGGGTGGCGATGTTGGCGTCGATGCGCCACGGCTTGCGGTCGGCCAGACGCAGGCCTTCGAACGCCTGGGGCGAGGTCACTTCATGAAGGATGTGGCGGTCGATGTAGATCAGCGACGAACCATCGTCGCGGCGCTTCACCTCGTGCATTTCCCAGAGCTTGTCGTAGAGCGTCTTGCCGGCCATCGGGCGTTCCTCATCAGCTTGTTTCCATGCCGGGGCTCTCATTGGACAAAAAGGCCCCTTGGCTTGTGGGGATGATCCTAGGGATTTGACATGAATAACTCAAATTCATATTTTTTATCCAATGGATTCCTACAAGGAATCGATAGCCCCGCAGTCGACTGCCACCCAGGCGACTGCCCTCTCCCGCACACCCGCCGCTCACGCGGCCCGGAGCCCCAGCGCCATGGATCTCGCCAGCCTCAATGCCTTCATCGCCATCGCCGAAACCGGCAGCTTCTCCGAAGCCGGCGAGCGCCTGCACCTGACCCAGCCGGCGGTGAGCAAGCGCATCGCCTCCCTGGAGCAGCAGCTGAACGTGCGCCTGTTCGACCGCCTCGGCCGCGAGGTGGGGCTGACCGAGGCCGGCCGCGCGTTGCTGCCAAGGGCCTACCAGATCCTCAATGTGCTGGACGACACCCGCCGCGCCCTCTCCAACCTGTCCGGCGACATCAGCGGCCGCCTGACCCTGGCCACCAGCCACCACATCGGCCTGCATCGCCTGCCGCCGCTGCTGCGCGCCTTCACCCGTGCCTACCCGCAGGTGGCGCTGGACATCCAGTTCCTCGACTCCGAGGTCGCCTACGAGGAGATCCTGCATGGCCGCGCCGAGCTGGCGGTGATCACCCTGGCCCCGGAAACCGCGCTGCCGGTGCAGGCGGTGCCGGTCTGGGACGACGCCCTGGACTTCGTCGCCGCCCCGGAGCACCCGCTGGCCCGCGACAAGACCATCTTCCTCGCCGACGTGGCCAAGCACCCGGCGGTGTTCCCCGGTGGCAACACCTTCACCCACCACATCGTGCGGCGCCTGTTCGAGGCCGAGGGGCTGACGCCCAACATCGGCATGAGCACCAACTACATGGAGACCATCAAGATGATGGTTTCCATCGGCCTGGCCTGGAGCGTGCTACCGCGCACCATGCTCGACGAACAGGTGGTCCGCCTGCCGCTGCAGGACATCCAGCTGAGCCGCAAGCTCGGCTACATCCTGCACACGGACCGCACCCTGTCGAACGCGGCCAAGGCCTTCATGGCGCTGCTCGACGCCCAGCGCGATCACCTTGCGTAGTCCCCGAGGCTGGGGCTAACGTGAGCCGCATAACGATAAGAAAAGGCCCGCGCATGCCCTGCCCACCCCGCCCACTCCCACCCGTCCTCCCGCCAGATTGCAGTCACCGGACCGGAAGGGGCCACCATGTCCAAGCCAACTGACCATCCGCCGCTGCCCTACATCCCCGCCCTCGACCCGGCCGAATTCGAGCAGAGCTGGCAGGACGTGCAGCGCCTGCTCGCCGCCCTCAATGGCGCACGCCTGGGCGCCTGGGACTGGGACATCGCCAGCGGCCGGGTCAACTGGTCGCGCGGTGCGCAGGCGCTGTTCGGCCTGGACCCCAAGCGCCCGCTGCGTACCCAGGTCGACTACATCGAGCTGATTCCCGAGGAGGACCGCGCCGGGGTCATGGAACTCTTCGCCCGCGTCCTTTCCGGCGCCCACCCCGAGCGCGCCTTCCGCCACCGCATCCGCTGGCCCGACGGCAGCCTGCACTGGCTGGAGATCAGCGGCAGCCCGCAGCAGGATGCCGATGGCCGCAAGCGCATCATCGGCGTGATCCGCGACGTGACCGAGCAGCAGGAACGCGCCGAAGCCCTGGAGAACTCCCAGCGACGCTTCTCCAGCCTGTTCCACCTGAGCCCCGACGTGGTGCTGCTGGTGCGCATGGAGGGCGGCATCATCACCGAGGCCAACCAGCACTTCGAGAGCGTGTTCGGCTGGCCGGCGACCGAAGTGGTCGGCCGCAGCACGGCGGAGCTGGGCATCTGGGTTCACCCGCAGCAGCGCGAGCTGCTGTATCGCAGCCGCAGCGACTCGGACGACCCCATCGTCCAGGAAGTACAACTGCGCACCCGCGACCAGCGCGTGCTCGACGGCGTGCTGTCCAGCCAGTTCATCGAACTGGAGGGCGAGTCCTTCCTCATCAGCACCTTCCTCGACACCACCGAGCGCAAGCGCGCCGAAGCCGCCCTGCGCACCAGCGAGGAAAAATTCTCCAAGGCCTTCCGCAGCACGCCCGACGCCGTGGTCATCACCGACCGCGAGACCGGCTGCTTCATCGAGGCCAACCCCGGCTTCCAGCGCCAGTTCGGCTGGGACGCCAGCGAGACGATCGGCCGCAGCTCCCTGGAACTGGGCATCTGGGTGCATGCCGGGCAGCGCCGCGAGATGCTCGATGACTTCGACCGCCACGGCACCCTGGACGGCCTCGAAGTGCAACTGCGCGGCCGTGACGGCAGCGTCAGCACCAACCTGCTCTACGGCGACCAGATCCAGCTCAACGGCCGCACCTGCCTGGTGCTGACGGTGCGCGACATCACCCGCATGCGCGCCCAGGAGCGCGCCCTCAAGGAAAGCCAGGAGCGCCTGGCGCTGGCCCTGGAGTCCGCCGACCTGGGCACCTGGGACTGGCACATCCCCAGCAGTTGCCTGTATGGCTCGGCGCGCGCCTCCGCCCTGCACGGGCTGGCGGCCGAGCCCTACGAGGGCGACTTCAAGAACTTCTTCAGCTTCGTGCCGCTGGAAGACCAGATGGCCATGCGCCAGGCCTACCAGGACCTGCTGACCGGCGTGACCAAGGACTACCAGTTCACCTACCGCTCGCGCTTCGCCAACGGTGAGATCCACTACCTGGAAAGCACCGCCAAGCTCTACCGCGACGAAACCGGCGAGCCGCTGCGCATGGCCGGCATCCTCATCGACATCACCGAGCGGGTGCGCCGCGAGCAGCGCCTGGCGGCCTCGGAGGAGAAGTTCGTCACCCTGTTCCAGGCCAGCCCCGACCCCATATGCGTGACCCGCGTGCGCGATGGCGCCTTCATCGAGATCAACCCCAGCTTCACCGAGGTGTTCGGCTGGCGGCCGGACGAGATCGTCGGCCGCTGCGCACCGGAGATCGCCTTCTGGGTCGACCTGCAGCAACGCGACCGCCTGTCACGCGAGCTGATGCGCGAGAAAGGCCTGGACAACGTCGAGGCCCAGTACCTGACCCAGGACGGACGGACGCTGACCTGCGTGGTGTCCAGCCGCTTCATCCGCGTCGATCGCCAGTTGTGCATCACCACCACCTTCCGCGACATCACCGAGCGCCAGCAGGCCGAGGCCGCCCTGAAGGCCAGCCAGGAGAAATTCGCCAAGGCGTTCCACTCCAGCCCGGACGCCATCACCATCACCGAGCGCGACACCGGCCGCTACATCGAGGTCAACGAGGGGTTCTGCCGCCTCACCGGCTACAGCGCCGAGGAAGTCATCGGGCGCACCGCCCATGACCTGAACATCTGGGCCCGCCCCGAGGAGCGCCAGCGCCTGGTCGAGGTCATGCGCCGCGACGGCCGCGCGCACCACCTGGAGATGTCCGGCCAGCACCGCGACGGCACGCGCAAGATGGTGGAGGTGTCGGTCGAGCAGATCGACCTGGACGGCAAGGCCTGCCTGCTGCTGACCGCCCGCGACATCAGCGCGCTGAAGGACGCCCAGGCACAGATCCAGCACCTGGCCTACCACGACCCGCTGACCAACCTGCCCAACCGCGCACTGCTGATGGACCGCCTGACCCAGCAGATCGCCCTGCTCAAGCGCCACAAGCTGCGTGGCGCCCTGCTGTTCCTCGACCTCGACCACTTCAAGCACATCAATGATTCCCTCGGCCACCCGGTGGGCGACTCGGTGCTGAAGATGGTCACCGCGCGCCTGGAAGCCAGCGTGCGCCTGGAGGACACCGTGGCGCGCCTGGGCGGTGACGAATTCGTCGTGCTGCTCACCGGCCTGGAGGGCAAGCGCTCGGAAGTGACGCGCCAGGTGCGGCAGATCGCCGACAAGCTGCGCAAGCTGCTGGCCGAGCCCATGCTGCTGGACGGCCACCACCTGCAGGTGACGCCGAGCATGGGCGTGGCGCTGATCCCCGATCACGGCGAGACACCCGCCGACCTGCTCAAGCGCGCCGACATCGCCCTGTATCGGGCCAAGGACTCCGGGCGCAACGCCATCCAATTGTTCCGCGCGACCATGCAGGAAGCCGCCAGCGAGCGCCTGCGGCTGGAGAACGACCTGCGCCTGGCGCTGGTGCGCGGCGAGTTCGAGCTGCACTTCCAGCCCCAGGTGGATGCCCGGGACAACCGCGTGATCGGCACCGAGGCCCTGCTGCGCTGGAAGCACCCGACGCTCGGCCCGCAATCGCCGGCGCAGTTCATCCAGGTGCTGGAGGAAAGCGGCCTGATCGTCGAGGTGGGCAGCTGGGTACTGGCCGAAGCCTGCCGCGCCTGCGGGCAACTGTTCGCCGAGGGGCTGGCCAGCGCCGATGACTTCAGCCTGTGCGTGAACATCAGCCCACGGCAGTTCCGCCAGAGCGACTTCGTCGAGCGCATCGAGAAGAGCCTGGCCGATACCCACCTGCCGCGCAGCATCCTCAAGCTGGAGATCACCGAAGGCATCGTCATCCAGAACCTCGACGACACCATCGGCAAGATGCGCCGCCTGAAGAAGCTCGGCGTCAGCTTCGCCATGGACGACTTCGGCACCGGCTACTCGTCGCTGACCTACCTCAAGCGCCTGCCGGTGGATGTGCTGAAGATCGACCAGTCGTTCGTCCGCGACGCCACCAACGACCCCAACGACGCCGAGATCATCCGCGCCATCGTCGCCATGGCGCGCAGCCTGGGGCTGGGCATGGTGGCAGAGGGGGTGGAGCAGCAGGAGCAACTGGACTTCCTCGAGCAGCAGGGCTGCCACCTGTACCAGGGCTACCTGTTCAGCAAGCCGGTGCCGCTGGACGAGTTCCGCGCGCTGCTGGCCAGGAACCGCCAACAGGGCTGAGCGCCAGCCGCCCCAATGAGAAAGGGCGCCCTGGGGCGCCCTTTCTCGTGCCGCTTGCGCGTCGGATCAGTTTTCCAGCACCGGACGGGTGCCGTTGATCGGGATGCGCTTGGGCTTGGCCTCTTCCGGCACGATGCGTACCAGGTCGATGTTCAGCAGGCCGTTCTGCAGCCCCGCGTTACGCACCTCGATGTGATCGGCCAGGCGGAACGACAGCTTGAAGGCGCGCTGGGCGATGCCCTGGTGCAGGTAGGTCACGCTTTCGGCGCCGTTATCGCGCTTGCCGCCGCTGACGGTCAGTACGCCGCGCTCGACATGCAGCTCCAGGTCTTCTTCCTGGAAGCCGGCCGCGGCGACCACGATGCGGTACTGGTCGTCACCGTGCTTCTCGACGTTGTAAGGCGGGTAGGTGCTGCCGCTCTCGTTGCGCAGGGCCGATTCGAACAGGTCGTTGAACCGGTCGAAGCCTACGGAATGGCGGAACAGCGGAGCGAGGGAAAATGCGCTGGTCATGACAATCTCTCCTGAATAATCAGCAAGGTCTAAAGTCGCGGGACCCGACTTCGGCATCCCGCATTCCCCTAGATAGGGATGCCGGAAATGATTTCAAGGCCCCACCCTTCCTCGGAGGATTCATGCACAAGGTCATGCTGATCACCGGCGCCAGCCGAGGCATAGGCGCCGCCACGGCGCGCCTGGCGCTGGGCTTCGTATCTCAGGCCGCCGCCAGCTCCCGCTCCAGGCTCGGCATGCCCAGCAGGGCGTCGATGCGCGAGCAGTCGCTTTCCCGGCGGATCTCGGTGAACAGCACCACGGCCTCGGGGTAGGTGCGGGTGAGCATGCCCAGCCACTGCTTGAGGCGCCCCGGTGCGTAGCGCGGGGCGAGCTTGCGCCGCGCCTGGCGCCAGAAATCACGGAGCAGCGGCTGGAACTCCTCCCAGCTCATGTCCTCCGGCGTCGCGCCGTCACGCACAGCGGCGATCTGCCGGGCCAGGCCGGGGCGCGAAACCAGCCCACGGCCGAGCATGATGTCTTCGACGCCACTGACTTCGCGGCAGCGCCGCCAGTCATCCAGGGTCCAGACTTCGCCATTGGCGAACACCGGCACCTTGACCACGTCCTGAACCCGCGCCACCCATTCCCAGTGTGCCGGCGGCTTGTAGCCCTCGACCTTGGTGCGCGCGTGCACCACCAGTTGCGAGGCGCCGCCTTCGGCCAGGGCCAGGGCACAATCGAGCGCGCCATCGGGGCTGTCGAAGCCCAGGCGCATCTTCGCCGTCACCGGGATGGCCGCCGGCACCGCGCGACGCACACCGCTGACGATGGCATGCAGCAACTCGGGCTCCTTGAGCAGCACGGCACCGCCACGGGACTTGTTCACCGTCTTGGCCGGGCAGCCGAAGTTGAGGTCGATCACCGGCGCGCCGAGCTCGCAGGCGTAGGCCGCGTTCTCCCCCAGGCACACCGGGTCGGAACCCAGCAGCTGCACCCGCATCGGAGTTCCGGCGCGGGTGCGCGACCCGCTCTCCAGCTCGGGGGCGAGCTTCTGATAGGTGCTGGCGGGCAACAGGCGGTCGCAGACGCGGATGAACTCGCTGACGCACCAATCGATGCCACCCACGCGGGTCAGCACGTCACGGAGAATCTCGTCGACCAGGCCCTCCATGGGCGCCAGGGCGATTTGCATAAGGGAAACCTTGGAAAAATGGGCGCGTAGTGTAAGCGCGGAGCCGGCCGCCGCAGAATCCTCCCGACGAAAACTGCGGGAGCAAGCCACGCCCCGGTGCAGTCGAACCGGTATGCCTCAGGAAAAGGAATCGCCGATGAAAATGATCCGACCCGCCCTGCTCTGCCTGGCTCTCGGTGGCCTGGCGCCTCTCGTGAATGCGGCCGGCGCATTGGAAGGCCAGTTGCAGCCGGCCCCCGATTCGCTGGCGGAACTGGTGGTCAGCCGTGACGAGAATGCGGCCAATGCCTGCGAGGTCGGCCTCTACCTGCAGGACGAACTGGTGGCGCAGATTTCCGCCGGGCAGGCCATCAGCCTGAGCGTGCCGGCCGGCGAGATGACCCTGAACGTCGCCCAGAGCCCTTCCGGCTACTGCGCCGGCAACCTCACCGGGCGCCCGCAGTCGGTTCTGATCCAGCCCGGCGAGCGGCGGCACCTGCGCATCGTGCAGAACCCGACCGAGCTGTTCCTGTCGCCAGCGGTGGAGTGACGGACCCGCTCAGAGCTCCAGGGGGAATGGCGGCATCAATGCACGGCCGTAGCCTTCGATGAACTCGGGCGGCATGCGCTTGGGCCGGCCACTGGAGAGCTCGATGCAGACGAAGGTGGTCTTCGCCCGCAGCAGCGTGGCGCCGTCTTCGGGACGGATCAGCTGGAAGCGCCGATCCATCTTCAGGCGCTGGTCGGACTCGACGATCCAGGTCGCCATCTGCAGTTCCTGGTCCTCGTAGGCGGCGGCGAGGTAGTCGATCTCGTGGCGCACCACGGCCATGGCACGGTCCAGCCGGCGGTACTCGACCAGGTCCAGGCCCAGGCTCTGGGAGTGGCGCCAGGCGCAGCGCTCCAGCCAGCTGACGTAGACGGCGTTGTTGGCGTGGCCGAGGCCGTCGATGTCATCGGCGGCGACCTTGATGTCGATGACGAAGGGGGTGGGCAGCTCCCAGTTCATCAGGCGTGCTCCGAGCTGCTGGCCAGTTCACGGGCTTCGGCGGCGAGCTGGGTGATCTGGTCCCAGGCACGGGCGCGGATCAGGCTCGAAGGCGCGATCCAGGTGCCTCCGACGCAGGCGACGTTGGGCAGTTGCAGGAAGCCTTGCAGGTTGTCCGGCGTCACACCGCCGGTGGGGCAGAAGCGGATGCCGGTGAAGGGGCCCTTGAAGCTCTTGAGCATCTTCACGCTGGCGTTGCCATTGGCCGGGAACAGTTTCAGCGAGCGGTAGCCGTACTCCAGCGCCAGCAGCACTTCCGAGGGCGTCATCACCCCGGGCAGGTACGGCAGGCCGGAGTCCTCTGCAGCGGCCGCCAGGCGCTCGGTGCAGCCGGGGCTGACGGCGAAGTGGGCACCGGCATCGCGGGCTTCGAGGAACTGCTCGGTGTGGATCAGCGTCCCCGCCCCCACCAGCAGGTCGGGGAATTCCTTGCGGATCGCCGCCACGGCATCCAGGGCCCGCGGCGTACGCAGCGTCACTTCCAGCACCTCGATCCCGCCGGCAGCGAGGGCGCCGGCCAGGTCCAGGGCCAGCCCGGTGTCCTCGATGACCAGCACCGGAAGGACGGGGCGCGCCCGCTGCAGCACCACATCCATAGTCAGGCTCATTTGCATCTTTCCCCTTGATTCGTGCCTCCGGCCCCGCGCTCGGGGCCGGAATTGATTCACCCCGGCGACCATGCCCTGGCCGCCGTCGGTGGCGCGCAACAGACATGGACCTTGGAAGCGCAGCATCGGCGGCAGGTCACCGACCAGCGGTGGGCCACCGACGCATTCCGTGGGCGAATCTTCCTGCACCCGGCGGCTGTCGCCAAGCCCGCCGTGCAATGGGAAAGGCTCAGGCACTGGCGCGCAGGCCGACCTCGTGGAACAGCTGCAACACCGCCTTCACCAGGCGCGGGTCCGCCAGCACCCGCTGGTGGCCACCGCCCTCCAGGCGCAGCAGCTGGCTGTCGAACCAGGCCTCGTGGATACGCCCGGCTTCGGCGGCGGGAACCAGGGGATCATCCTCCGCATGGGCCACAAGGCCGGGCATGTCGAGCCGGTAGTGCTGCACGTCGAGGTCCGCAGCGGGGATGCCGGCGTGATCCTCGACCCGCTTGATGAACTGCTCGCCAGCCCGGGGCGGCAAGCCGATGAAGCGGGCGAAGCCGCGCAGCATGCCGAGAATGCGGCTGGGGGCGGCCACCGTGACCAGGGCCCGGGGCCGCAACCCCAGCTGGATGGCCAGCATGGCGCTGGCGCCGCCCATGGAGTGGCCGATCACGCCGTGCAGCGGCGGCAGGTCCTCGGCGGCTTCGAGCAGGGCACGGGCGAACAGCACGATGTTCGCCTCGCGCCCCGGAGAACGGCCGTGGGCGGGTGCATCGAGGGCGATCACGCCGTAGCCGGCCTGTACCAGCGCGTCGATCAGGCTGGCGAACTGGGTCGGGCGCCCTTCCCAGCCGTGCATCAGCAACACGGTCGGGCCGCTGCCCCAGCGCAGGGCGGAAAGGCCGAAGCGCAGGGTGATGCGCTCAGCGCGCTCGAGCCAGGGCAGCTCCCAATCGCGAGGCGTGGTGTCGCGCGGCGTCATGAAGCGCCGCCGGGCACGGTCGGCGACGTGCCGGGGCGCGACCCGGCCGACCGTGGCGTTGAATCCTCGAAGCAAGTCCAGGCTGTTCATCTCGTTTCTCCTAGATCACCGCCGTACGGGCGGCACGCAGTATCCGGTCCGACAACTCGCCGGCGCCCAGGGCCCGGGCAAGGGCCAGGCCGCCGACCATCAGGGCGATATCGGCCAGGGCCTTGTCGCCCTCCTCCGGCGTACCGGCCAGGTCGGCAGCGAGCAGTTCGAGGTGCTCGGCCAGCATCAGTTGGTAGGGTTCGGCATTGCGCGCCACTTCGCCGAGGGAGCCGGGAAGCGGGCAGCCACGATCCGTGCTGTCGCGATGCCTGCGTGAGAGGTAGAAGGCCGCCGCCAGAGAGCGCCGGTCCCGTGGTGCAAGTGCGGAATCGATCTGGCGCATCTGCTGGCGCCGTTCCCGCAGCAGCTCACCGAACGCCTCCGCCATCAAGGCTTCCTTGCTGTCGAAATGGGTATAGAAACCACCCACCGTGAGCCCGGCCGCCGCCATCACTTCGCTGACACTAGGCTCCAGCGGCCCCCGCGCGAACAGTGCCCTGCCCGCCTCGGCGAGAATGCGCTTGCGTGTCTGGGTGCGTTTGTCGCTCATGACGGCCTCCCGTGGAATGATGGATATAATATTATATCCATCATTCAATTTGGCAAGCCGATACACGTGCCACCCGTCGTGGGCCGGGATGCGAATGAATGAGGGGTGGGCGGATGTTCCGGAAGCGGAAAAACAAAAGGGCCACCCCATGACGGAATGACCCTTGAAAACCCCGCAGAGCGGGAAAAGTGGCGTCCCCTAGGGGACTCGAACCCCTGTTACCGCCGTGAAAGGGCGGTGTCCTAGGCCACTAGACGAAGGGGACTTTGAACCTTCGAAAAGCAAGGCCAGCCTTGCGGCTGGCCTTAATTCGATGCGCTGGGCATCTGGTTTGGTGGAGCTAGACGGGATCGAACCGTCGACCTCTTGCATGCCATGCAAGCGCTCTCCCAGCTGAGCTATAGCCCCGAAACCTTCTCGGTGCGCGACTGGCCTGGTGGCTGTCGCTGCTGGAAAGTGGCGTCCCCTAGGGGACTCGAACCCCTGTTACCGCCGTGAAAGGGCGGTGTCCTAGGCCACTAGACGAAGGGGACTTAACCTTCGTGGAACCGCAACCATCGCTGCGAATCCCGGCAATTTGGTGGAGCTAGACGGGATCGAACCGTCGACCTCTTGCATGCCATGCAAGCGCTCTCCCAGCTGAGCTATAGCCCCACGAACAACGCTGGAACATCTCACGTCGCTTTCGAGTTCGTCGTGAGAACGGGGCGCATACTAAGGGCGCCCCTGAAGGCTGTCAACAAAATTTTTCCGCGGGATCGAAAAATTTTCATCGCAAGAACAATCACTTACCGGATTCAGCGAGAAGCGCCCATGCTCCGCTCCCGCCGAGCCAACCCGCTTCCCTTCTCAAGAGACGAAAAGGCCCGCACGAGGCGGGCCTGCTAGAGGCGGGGCCACTCAGCCAGGAATGGCGTCGCGGATCTTTTCCCACTCCTTGGTTTCCTTCTTCGACGCACCGCCCAGGAGCTCCAGCGCCTGGCGCAGGCGGAAGCGCGTGAGGTCGGCGCCGAGCACTTCCATGGCGTCCAGCACGGAGACGGAGCTGGCCTGGCCGGTGATGGCCGGGAACATCAGGGGCATCACGTCACGCAGCTTGAGCTCTAGGTGTTCGGCGACGGCCTGGATGCAGGCGGTGATGCGGTCCTTCTCCCACTGGCGCAGCGATTCCAGCTTCCACAGCACCAGTTGCATGACCTGGCGAACCTGGTCGGGCGACAGTTTCTTGTGCTCGAACAGCTTGGCGTCCAGCGGCAGCGCGCCGGCGAAGAAGAAGCCGGCCAGCGGGGCGATCTGGCTGAAGGTCTCGACCCGGCCCTGCACGTGGGGGGCGATCTTCATCAGGTAGTCGGGATTGAGCGCCCACTTCTGCACCTCGGCGGCGAACCGCTCCACCGGCAGCTCGCGGATCCACTGGCCGTTGAGCCAGGAGAGCTTCTCCAGGTCGAAGATCGGCCCACCCAGGGAAACACGCGACAGGTCGAAGTGCTCGATCATCTCCGCCAGGGAGAACTTCTCGCGCTCGTCCGGCATCGACCAGCCCATGCGGCCGAGGTAGTTGAGCATCGCCTCGGGCAGGTAGCCCATGCGCTCGTAAAAGGTGATGGACGTCGGGTTCTTGCGCTTGGAGAGCTTGCTCTTGTCCGGGTTGCGCAGCAGCGGCATGTAGCAGAGCACCGGCTGCTCCCAGCCGAAGTACTCGTACAGCTTGATCAGCTTCGGCGCCGAGGGCAGCCACTCTTCACCGCGCAGCACATGGGTGATGCCCATGAGGTGGTCATCGACCACGTTGGCGAGGAAGTAGGTCGGCAGGCCATCGGTCTTCATCAGCACCTGCATGTCCATGCGATCCCACGGGATCTCGACATTGCCGCGGAGCATGTCCGGCACCACGCAGACGCCCTCGGTGGGCATCTTCATACGCACGACATGAGGCTCGCCGGCGGCGATGCGCGTGTCCGCTTCCTCGCGGCTCAGGTCGATGCAGTGGCCGTCGTAGCGCGGGGTTTCCTTGCGCTCGGTCTGCTCGGCGCGCAGCTTGTCCAGGCGCTCGGCGGTGCAGAAGCAGGGGAAGGCATGGCCCTTGTCCACCAGTTCCTGGGAATACTTCTTGTAGATCTCGCCGCGCTCGCTCTGCCGATAGGGGCCGTGGGGGCCACCGACATCGGGGCCCTCGTCCCACTCGATGCCCAGCCAGCGCAGGGCGTCGAAGATCTGCTGCTCCGACTCGCGGGTGGAGCGGAGCTGGTCGGTGTCCTCGATGCGCAGGATGAACTGGCCACCGTGCTGACGGGCGAAGCAGAGGTTGAACAGGGCTATATAGGCGGTGCCGACGTGCGGGTCGCCAGTGGGCGACGGCGCGATGCGGGTACGGACAGTGGTCATGGCGGGTCCTGGTACGGAGGAACGGTCAAAGGCGCGATGTTAGCAGGGGCGCAGCTGCGGGCTCCAGCCACTGGCTGCGATCGATCGGCAGGCTGGCCATGAGGAAATCGAGGAAGGCCTTCACCTTCATCGCCTGGAAGCGCCGGGAAGGATAGACGGCGTAGATCACGCCGCTGGGCAACTGCACGCCGGGCAGCAGCTCGACCAGCTCGCCGCGGCGCACCGCGTCCTCGGTGATCATCAGCGGCAGCGAGGCGATGCCCGCCCCGCCCAGCACGGCCTCGCGGGCGAAGGTGATGTTGTTGCAGTGCAGCACGCGCTGGCAGGGCACGCTTTCATCGAGCAGCGGCCAGTAGCGCTGCGGGTCCTGGGGCAAGAGCACCGCGCGGTGCTCGGCCAGGGCCTGGACATCGAGCGGCGTGCCGTGGGCCGCCAGGTAAGCGGGGCTGGCGCAGAGACGGCGGCCATTCTCGAACAGCTTGCGGGCGATCAGGGTGGAATCCTGTGGCTGGCCGACCATGATGGCGATGTCGACGCCCTCCTCCAGCGGGTCCACGTCCCGCGAGGTGATCTCCACTTCAGCGGTGATCTGTGGGTACTGGCTCATGAAGTCGCCCAGCACCCTGCCGAGGAACAACTGGCCGAACTCGATGGGCGCGGTGATGCGCAACAGGCCGGAGGGCTCCTGCTGCAGCTGCATGACCGCCTGCTCGGCCTCGGCGAAGTCGACCATGATCTGCCGGCAGCGCTCGTAATAGGCCTGGCCGACCTCGGTCAGCCGCAGCTTGCGCGTCGTGCGGTTGAGCAGGCGCACGCCAAGGCGCTCCTCCAGCAGGGCGATGCGCCGGCTGACCGTGGATTTCTGCATGCCCAGGCTATGGGCGGCCTGGGTGAAGCTGTGCAACTCCACCACCCGGGTGAAGATCAGGGCGTCATCCAGACCCATTATTGTTCCCCATAAGCAACAAAGTTTATGAAGTGTACTGGCTATTTGCCTGACTGGAACAGTGCTAGATTTCCGCCTTTCCGCCCGCACTTCGAGCACCTGGAATGCCTGCCAAACTGCAACGTCGCCTGTTCGTTTTCATCGCCCTGCTGGTCCTCGTCGTGGGCGGTTTCTTCCTGCACTGGCTGCTGGTCGGGCGCTTCCTGGAAACCACTGACAACGCCTATGTCCAGGGCGAGATCACCCGGGTCTCCAGCCAGCTCGGCGCGCGTATAGAAGAAGTGCTGGTGGGCGACAACCAGCATGTGAAGAAAGGCGACCTGCTGGTACGCCTGGAGGCCGAGGACTTCAAGCTGGCCCTGCAACGCGCGCAGGCCACCCTGGCCACTCGCGAGGCGGAGCTGGCCCAGTCACGCAGCAAACTCACCCAGCAGGACAGCATGATCGCCGCCAGCGAGGCCGACGTTGCCGCCAGCCAGGCGACCCTGGGCCGCACCCAGATCGACCTGTCCCGCGCACAGACCCTGCGCAAGCCGGGCTATGTCTCCGAGGAACGCGTCACCACGCTGTCCGCCGACTCCCGCGTGGCCCGTTCCCAGGTGGCCCGCGCCGAGGCCGACCTCAAGGCCCAGCGCGTGCAGACCGATGCGCTGCGTGCCGACGTGAAGCGCCTGGAAGCGCAGATCGCCAATGCCCGCGCCGATATCGCCCAGGCCGAGCTGAACCTGGCGCGCACCGAGATCCGCGCGCCCATCGACGGCATGGTCGGCCAGCGCGCCGCGCGCAACGGCCAGTACGTGCAGGTCGGCGCCCACCTGATGTCGCTGGTCCCGGACCAGGACATCTGGGTCCAGGCCAACTTCAAGGAAACCCAGATCGAGCACATGCAGCCTGGGCAAAAGGCCGAACTGGTGTTCGACAGCTTCCCCAATACGCCCATCGAGGCGAAGGTCGAAAGCCTGTTCGCCGCGTCCGGCGCCCAGTTCAGCCTGCTGCCACCGGACAACGCCACCGGCAACTTCACCAAGGTGGTGCAGCGCATCCCGGTGAAGCTGACCTTCGAGCGCGACAATCCGCTCAAGGGCCGCATCCGCCCCGGCATGTCGGTGCTGGTGAAAGTCTCGATCAAGCTGGATGACTGACGGTGGCCGGTGACGCCCTGATCCGCCCGACCGGCGAGCCCAGCCGGCGCGACTGGATCGCCGTGATGAGCGCCATGCTCGGCGCCTTCATGGCGGTGCTGGACATCCAGATCACCAACTCCTCGCTGAAGGACATCCAGGGCGCGCTCTCCGCCACCCTTGAGGAAGGCTCGTGGATCTCCACGTCCTACCTGGTGGCGGAGATCATCATGATCCCGCTCACCGCCTGGCTGGTGCAGGTGCTCTCGGCGCGACGCCTGGCGGTCTGGGTCTCCCTCGGTTTCCTCGCGTCCTCCCTGCTCTGCTCCATGGCCTGGAGCCTTGAAAGCATGATCGTGTTCCGCGCCATGCAGGGCTTCACCGGCGGCGCGCTGATCCCCCTGGCCTTCACCCTGACCCTGATCAAGCTGCCCGAGCACCACCGGGCCAAGGGCATGGCGCTGTTCGCCATCACCGCCACCTTCGCGCCCTCCATCGGCCCGACCCTGGGCGGCTGGCTGACGGAGAACTTCGGCTGGGAATACATCTTCTACATCAACGTGCCCCCGGGCCTGCTGATGATCACCGGGCTGATGTACGGCCTGGAGAAGAAGGCGCCTCACTGGGAACTGCTGAAGAGCACGGACTACGCCGGCATCCTCACCCTTGGCCTGGGGCTGGGCTGCCTGCAGGTATTCCTCGAGGAAGGCCATCGCAAGGACTGGCTGGAGTCGCAGCTCATCGTCGGCCTGGGCAGCATCGCCCTGGTGAGCCTGGTCCTCTTCGTCATCCTGCAGACCTCGCGGCCCAACCCGCTGATCAACCTGGGCATCCTCAAGAACCGCAACTTCGGCCTGTCGAGCATCTCCAGCGTCGGCCTGGGCATGGGGCTCTACGGTTCGATCTACGTGCTGCCGCTGTACCTGGCGCAGATCCAGGGCTACAACGCGCTGCAGATCGGCGAGGTGATCATGTGGATGGGGGTGCCGCAGCTGTTCCTCATCCCGCTGGTGCCCAAGCTGATGAAGATCATCTCGCCGAAGCTGCTCTGCGCCCTGGGCTTCGGCCTGTTCGGCGCCGCCAGCTTCGCCTCCGGGGTGCTCAACCCCGACTTCGCCGGCCCGCAGTTCAACCAGATCCAGATCATCCGCGCCTTGGGCCAGCCGCTGGTGATGGTGACCATCTCGCTGATCGCCACGGCCTACATCCTGCCGCAGGATGCGGGGTCGGCCTCCAGCCTGTTCAACATCCTGCGCAACCTCGGCGGCGCCATCGGCATCGCCCTGCTCGCCACCCTGCTGGACAGCCGCGCCAAGGTGTATTTCGACTACCTGCGCGAGTCGCTGGTACCGAGCAACCCGCAGGTGGCCGAGCGCCTGGCCCTGCTTGGCGAGAAGCTCGGCAGCGACCAGGCGGCATTGGCCAAGCTCAGCGAGATCGCCCATCAGCAGGCGGCGATCATGGCGTACAATGACGCCTTCCATTTCATCGGCATCGCACTCGGCATCAGCATGATCGCCGTGCTGCTGACCCGTTCCCTGCCCGCCGGCGCCACCGGCGGCGCCGCTCACTAACCCCGCGCACCGCCTGGAGCGGCGCGTTCCGCTCCAGGCTTCGCATGTCCAGCATCAACCCGAGAACCCGCGCCCTCCTCCTCGTCGGCGCCTTCGCCCTCATCTACATCGGCTGGGGCACCACCTACCTGGCCAATCATTTCCTGCTGCGCGAGCAGCCACCGTTCGTCATCGCCACGCTGCGCTTCCTCTTCGCCGGCCTGCTGGCCCTCGCCTGGGTGCTGTTGCGTGGCCAGGCCAAGGTGCAGCGCAGCGACCTGGGCAGCGCCTTCATCGGCGGAGTGATGCTGATCGCCGTCGGCCAGGGCGCCCTGATCTATGCCAACCAGTACCTGCCGACCGGCATGCTGGCGATGCTCTACACCACGCTGCCACTGTGGAGCGTGGCGCTGGAATGGCTGCTGGACGAGCGCCCGCCGCTCTGGGTGCTCTGCGGGTTGGCGGTGGCCAGCGGCGGCATCCTGCTGCTGATGGGCAACGGCCTGGGCGAGGACCCGGGTTTCGAGCAGTGGTTCGCCGGCGCGCTGGTGGTGACGGCCACGCTGCTCTGGGCCGTCGGCGCCTGGCTGCTGCGCAAGCGCGGGCCGTTCCGCTCCAGCTGGATGGGGCTGGCCATGCAGATGCTGATCGGTACTGCGCTGCTGGCCGGCTTCGGCCTGTGGCGCGGAGACTGGCAGGGCTTCGAACTGGGGCACCTGTCCCCGGGCGGCTGGCTGTGGCTGGCCTACCTGGTGCTGCCGGTGAGTCTCGGCGTCTACCCCGCCTACTTCTGGCTGCTGCGCGAAGTGCGTCCGAGCCTGGTATCGACCTTCGCCTTCGTCAACCCGGTGGTCGCGCTCCTGCTGGGCTACCTGATCCTCGACGAGCGCCTGAGCGTCACGGCCCTGCTGGCCTGCCTGGCAACCCTGGGCGGGGTGATGATGATCATCTTCGGACGCCGCTGAAAAGCGACGCCGTGATGGAAAAAGGGCGCCCGATGGCGCCCTTTCCATTCACACCTGCAGCAGCCTGTCACGGAGCTTCTGGATCTCGTCACGCAGCTGCGCGGCGGCCTCGAACTCCAGGTCGCGGGCCAACTGGTACATCTTCTCTTCCATCTGGCGGATGCGCTTGGTGATCTCGCTCGGCGAGCGCAGCTCCGCCTCGTAGCGCGCGCTTTCCTCCGCCGCCTTGGCCATCGCCTTGCGCTTGTTGCTGCGCGAGCCCGGCACGGTGGCACCTTCGAGGATGTCCTGGACGTCCTTCTGCACGCCCTTGGGAACGATGCCGTTGGCTTCGTTGAAGGCGATCTGCTTGTTGCGGCGACGCTCGGTCTCGTCGATGGCGCGCTGCATCGAGCCGGTGACGTTGTCGGCGTAGAGGATGGCCTTGCCGTGCAGGTTGCGCGCGGCCCGACCGATGGTCTGGATCAGCGAGCGCTCGGAACGCAGGAAGCCCTCCTTGTCGGCATCGAGGATGGCAACCAGCGAAACCTCGGGCATATCCAGGCCCTCGCGCAGCAGGTTGATGCCCACCAGCACGTCGAAAGCGCCGATGCGCAGGTCACGGATGATCTCCACCCGCTCCACCGTGTCGATATCCGAGTGCAGGTAGCGCACCCGAACGTCATGGTCGGACAGGTAGTCGGTGAGGTCCTCGGCCATGCGCTTGGTCAGGGTGGTGACCAGCACGCGCTGTTCGACGGCGACACGCTTGCGGATCTCCGACAGCAGGTCGTCGACTTGCGTCGTGGCCGGACGCACCTCGATCTCCGGGTCCACCAGGCCAGTCGGACGCACCACCTGCTCGACGACGCGCCCGGCATGCTCGGCCTCGTAGGGCCCAGGCGTCGCGGAAACGAAGATGGTCTGCGGGCTGACCGCCTCCCATTCGTCGAAGCGCATGGGCCGGTTGTCCAGCGCCGACGGCAGGCGGAAGCCGTACTCCACCAGGTTTTCCTTGCGCGAACGGTCGCCCTTGAACATCGCCCCGACCTGCGGAACGCTGACGTGCGATTCGTCGATCACCAGCAGCGAGTTCGCCGGCAGGTAGTCGTAGAGAGTGGGCGGCGCCTGGCCGGGCTCACGACCGGAAAGATAGCGGGAGTAGTTCTCGATGCCGTTGCAATAGCCCAGTTCGAGGATCATCTCCAGGTCGAACCGGGTGCGCTGCTCCAGGCGCTGGGCCTCCACGAGCTTGTTGTTGCTACGCAGGTAGTCGAGGCGCTCCTTGAGCTCTTCCTTGATCTTCTCCACCGCACCGAGGATCACCTCACGCGGCGTCACGTAGTGGCTCTTGGGGTAGAAGGTGAAGCGCGGCAGCTTGCGGATCACCTCTCCGGTCAGGGGATCGAAGGCGGAAAGACTCTCCACCTCGTCGTCGAACAACTCGACGCGGATCGCCTCCAGATCGGACTCTGCCGGGAAGATATCGATCACATCGCCCCTGACACGGAAGGTGGCGCGGGCGAAGTCCATGTCGTTGCGGGTGTACTGCAGGTCGGCCAAGCGGCGCAGCAGCGCGCGTTGGTCGATCTTGTCGCCCCGGTCCAGGTGCAGAACCATGCGCAGGTACGACTGGGGGTCGCCCAGGCCGTAGATCGACGAAACCGTGGCGACGATGATCGCGTCGGAGCGCTCCAGCAGGGCCTTGGTCGCGGACAGGCGCATCTGCTCGATGTGGTCGTTGATCGATGCGTCCTTCTCGATATAGGTGTCCGAGGACGGTACGTAGGCTTCAGGCTGGTAATAGTCGTAGTAGGAGACGAAATACTCGACGGAATTGTTCGGGAAGAAAGCCTTGAACTCACCATAGAGCTGGGCGGCCAGCGTCTTGTTCGGCGCCAGCACAAGCGTCGGACGCTGCACCTGGGAGATGACATTGGCGATGCTGAAGGTCTTGCCCGAACCGGTCACCCCCAGCAGCGTCTGGTGCGACAGACCGGCTTCCAGGCCCTCGACCAACTGACGGATGGCCTCAGGTTGGTCGCCGGCCGGCTGGAAGCGGGTGACAAGTTGAAACTCTGACATGTCTGACCTCGGCAAAAGGATGTGACACCCGCCCGCGGGCAGCGTCAAACCAGGCGAAAAGCTAGCGTACGATGTCGCCGCACGCGACCTTGGCCGCTATAATACCGGCCCGATTGCGCAACCCCAATGCACGATGCTCGCGGGGTTGCCAGGCCTCCAACTTCCCCTCCTCTCGAGCAGCCGCATCATGAGTCTGTTTTCTGCCGTCGAAATGGCTCCGCGCGACCCGATCCTGGGCCTTAACGAAGCATTCAACGCCGATCCCCGCCCGACCAAGGTCAACCTTGGCGTGGGCGTCTACTACAACGAACAGGGCCGCATCCCGCTGCTGCGCGCCGTTGCCGAGGCCGAGAAGGCCCGCATCGAAGCCCATGCACCACGTGGCTACCTGCCGATCGAAGGTATCGCCGCCTATGACCAGGCCGTGCAGAAGCTGCTGTTCGGTACCGACTCGGCGCTGATTGCCGATGGCCGCATCATCACCACCCAGGCGGTCGGGGGCACCGGGGCCCTGAAGACCGGCGCCGACTTCCTCAAGCGCTTGCTGCCTGACGCCGTTGTCGCCATCAGCGACCCGAGCTGGGAAAACCACCGGGCGCTGTTCGAGTCCGCCGGTTTCCCGGTGCAGAACTACCGCTATTACGACGCCGCCACCCATGGCGTGAATCGTGCCGGCATGCTCGAAGACCTCAAGGCCCTTCCTCCTCGTTCGATCGTCGTGATGCACGCCTGTTGCCACAACCCGACGGGCGTCGACCTGAACCTTGATGACTGGAAAGCCGTACTGGAAGTGCTGCGCGAGCGCGAGCACATTCCCTTCCTCGACATCGCCTACCAAGGCTTCGGTGACGGTATAGAAGAAGACGCGGAAGCGGTGCGCCTGTTCGCACAATCGGGCCTGAACTTCTTCGTCTCCAGTTCCTTCTCCAAGTCGTTCTCGCTCTACGGCGAGCGCGTTGGCGCCCTGTCCATCGTCACTGGCTCCAGCGACGAAGCCAGCCGAGTACTCTCGCAGGCCAAGCGCGTGATCCGTACCAACTACTCCAACCCGCCGACCCACGGCGCCACGGTAGTGGCATCGGTGCTCAACAGCCCCGAGCTTCGCGCCCTGTGGGAAGAGGAGTTGGGCGAGATGCGCCAGCGCATCCGCAGCATGCGCCTGGCGATGGTCGAGCAACTGGCCGCCTTCGGCGCCAAGCGCGACTTCAGCTTCGTCGCCCGCCAGCGCGGCATGTTCTCCTACTCCGGCCTCACCGCCGAGCAGGTCGAGCGCCTGAAGAACGAGTTCGGCATCTACGCCGTCAGCACCGGGCGCATCTGCGTCGCCGCACTGAACAACGGCAACCTGGAAAGCGTGACCCGCGCCATCACCCAGGTACTGTGAAAAAAGCGGGAGAAGCTCAAGCCAGGTGCTTGACTTCTCCTTCTTAATCAGTAGGATACGCGTCGTTGTTCCGCGATAGCTCAGTCGGTAGAGCAAATGACTGTTAATCATTGGGTCCCTGGTTCGAGTCCAGGTCGCGGAGCCAAATTCAAAGCCCTCGGCAGATGCCGGGGGCTTTTTCGTTTCAGCATCCGGACACTCACAAGGGACTTAGTCCCCGGTTATTCGGGACCTTCGGCTCTCACCCCTGCGGGGCCACGCTGAAGCGCGTTCGGCTTTGCGGTCGAGTTCAGGTCGCGGAGCCAGATTCAAAGCCCTCGGCATATAACGGTGGCTTTGCATTCAACACTAAAACCTAACTAGGGACTTAGCCACTAGCTACTCGAGTTTCGTCCTCAGGACCGCACTGACGTATGTAAGACTTCGTTGGACCTGCAGCCTCGTTAGCGACAGATCAATAATGTCTAGTCCTTGTCTAGTCCTGAAATAGGTTTACACCTTTCAGGTCAGGCTCCAGACCTCAAAACGCCCGATGCACCGCATTGGGCGTTTTGTATTTCAGAGCCAGGTGAGGCCGCTCCCGGTTATAGATATCGACGGCTTCGCGCACCATGCGGCGCGCCTGTCCGAGGTCGGT
>NZ_JBBCKP010000018.1:0-145279 GCF_037153275.1 Pseudomonas sp. USHLN015 | reverse complement strand
AATTCTACAGCGTTCAAACTCGCTGTCAACACCTCTTTTTCAGTTTCTTTCGGAGTCATCCGAACAAACTGGCGATGCCTTAAACCAGCCTGACACCACCCTTCCACCGCACCGACCAAGCCCCGGCTTGACCACCCTCCAATTACTTAACCTTTTGATTTAAAAGAGGTTTTTCTTGGATTCCGCTGCGGAAGTGGTGCGCATTATAGGGATACGAAACGGCACGTCAACACTTTATTGAAATCTTTTCGTCATCTTATCTGCAGGGCCTGGAAACAGGCGCGGAAGCCTCTTCGAAACCATCGGCATCCGAAGCGCCAGGAGAATGCCTCCAGCGACCGCATAGCCTGCCCATTCCGCCATGTCCGCGCGTACGACCCAAAGCATATGCAGCAAGGCCAGCCCAAGGATCGGATAAATGAGCCGATGCAGCTGCTTCCAGCGCTTGCCAAGTCGACGAATGCTGAAGCGGTTCGACGTCACGGCCAGCGTAAGCAACATTGTGAAAGCCAGTGCACCGACAATGATGTAGGGGCGCTTGCTCAGATCCTTCGTCAACTGGCCCAGGTCCAGCCCAAGCAGAAACACCGCGTAGGCACTGATATGTAGAACTGCATAGGTAAAACACCAAAGCCCCAACTGCCGGCGCACCGCAATCCAGCCGCCCCACCCCGTCAGTTTCTGCAACGGGGTCATACCCAGCGTGATGAGCAGAAGCCAAAGCGCTCCCAGACCAAGTCGATCGACCAGAGCCTTACCCGGATCAGGCCCCAGATCGAAGATCCAGGCTTGGTAGAGCCACAGGGAAGGCGGAACCATCGCCGACAGGAAAACCACGACACGCCACAACCGATAACGCATCAGTAGAACTTCCGAAGGTCGAGACCGCTATACAGAGGTGCGACCTCGTCATAGCCATTGAACATGCGTGTCGGGATCACATTGGGGCTGAACAGGCCACTGGGGAGGCGCCGCTCATGCGCCTGGCTCCAACGGGGATGGTCCACTTCCGGGTTCACGTTGGAATAGAAGCCGTATTCGTCAGGGGCGATGGTCTCCCAGGTCGTCTTGGGCTGATCGGCCACAAGACTGATGCGCACGATGGACTTGATGCTCTTGAATCCATATTTCCAAGGCACGACAAGACGCAGGGGCGCACCGTTCTGGTTGGGCAACACCCGTCCATACATGCCCACGGCTATCAAGGTGAGGGGATGCATCGCTTCATCCATGCGCAGCCCCTCCATATAAGGCCAATCAATCAGCGAGAACCCGGAGCGTACGCCAGCCATTTCCTCTGGAGCCAAGCGCGTCTCGAAGCGCACGAACTTCGCATTCCCGGTCGGCTCCACGAGCCGCAGCAGTTCGGCCAGGGGAAAGCCCAGCCAGGGAATGACCATCGACCACCCCTCCACACAACGCAGCCGGTATATACGCTCCTCCAACTGATGGGGCTTAACCAGGTCTTCTATCGAGTAGGTACCAGGCTTGCCGACCTCGCCATCGATCTTCACCTGCCAGGGCTCGACCTTGAGCTTGTCGGCATAGCGTGCCGGGTCCCCCTTGTTGGTACCGAACTCATAGAAGTTGTTGTAGTGGGTCGCATCCTTGAACGGCGTCACTGCCTCGCCTGCAGCAGTCATGGCTTGCCAGCGCGCATCCTGCAACTTGCCCGTGAACCAGTCAGGTGCAGCCGCAGGCTCTACATCAGCCTATGCCGATGTAGAGCCTGCGGCATTGATGGGCAGGGATGACAGCACAGCGGCAGCACCAGCTCCCGCCATGAAGGTCCGGCGAGACAGGTAGATGGCTTCAGGAGTGACTTCGTCCTCGCGAGAAGAGGACGCGGCGGGAATTCGGATCAGCATGACGGCTCCACAGTTACGGCATGGGTTGCCCAATAGACTGCGGAGCCGTGCGGAAATTACATCACTCGACGCGTTGGCGGCGACGCAGTTGCAGCAAGTATTGCACCGGGCCGGACGCTGCGTAAGCGAGGAAGATCAGCAACAGGATACGCGGCGGATCACTGAAGACCACTGCGAACGCCAGCACCACGACCAGGATGGCCACGAACGGTACGCGCCCCTTCAGGTCCAGGTCCTTGAAGCTGTAGTACTTGACGTTGCTGACCATCAACATGCCTGCGGCCGCTACCAGCAGCGCAACGATGAAGGACATGTTCGAGCCCTTGATGCCGAAGTCGCTGAACGCCCATACGGTTCCCGCAACCACGCCAGCGGCAGCCGGACTGGCCAGCCCGATGAAATAGCGCTTGTCGGCCTTGCCGATCTGGGTGTTGAAACGCGCGAGGCGCAGCGCGGCACCGGCCACATAGATGAATGCCACGGTCAAACCTACGCTATTGAGCCCGCTCAGGGCCCATTCGAAAGCCAGAAGAGCCGGGGCAACGCCGAAGGCGACCATGTCGGAGAGCGAGTCGTACTCGGCACCGAAGGCGCTCTGGGTGTTGGTCAGGCGCGCGACACGCCCATCGAGGCTATCGAGCACCATGGCAACGAAAATGGTGGCTGCAGCGACCGAGAAGTTGCCGTTCATGGCGTTGATGATCGCGTAGAAACCGGCAAACAGGTTCGCGGTGGTGAACAGGTTGGGCAGCAGGTAGATGCCACGATGACGGACCTTTCGCCCTTCATCATCGTGCCCCTCTTCGACATGCTCGTCGATCGGCAGCAGGCTTTCGGCGTCAGGAGCCTCGTTCGGCTCTTCGGGACGGTCACTCATGAACAACATCCTTGCGGGGTATGCGAATGAATTTGACCGGGATGCAACTGGCAGGTTCGCGTCACGTCCCCGGTGATCAGGCTTTATACCAGAAGCGGGAGCGCCATGAAAAAACGCGGCCGTAGCCGCGTTTTTTCTCGAGCGTCGAAGACCTCAGTTCTTGGTCTTGTCGACGATCTTGTTGGCGGAGATCCACGGCATCATCGCTCGCAGACGCTCGCCAACCTGCTCGATCGGGTGAGCAGCGTTGTTGCGGCGGTAGGCGGTCATCGACGCGTAGTTCGAAGCACCTTCCTGAATGAACATCTTCGCGTATTCGCCGTCCTGGATGCGCTTCAGAGCGTTGCGCATGGCCTGACGGGACTCGGCGTTGATGACTTCCGGACCGGTCACGTACTCGCCGTACTCGGCGTTGTTGGAGATCGAGTAGTTCATGTTGGCGATACCGCCTTCGTACATGAGGTCGACGATCAGTTTCAGCTCGTGCAGGCACTCGAAGTAGGCCATTTCCGGCGCGTAGCCAGCTTCGACCAGGGTTTCGAAACCGGCTTTCACCAGCTCGACGCAACCACCGCAGAGAACGGCTTGCTCACCGAACAGGTCGGTTTCGGTTTCGTCCTTGAAGGTGGTTTCGATGATGCCGGTACGGCCGCCGCCAACGCCGCAGGCGTAGGACAGGGCGACGTTCTTGGCATTGCCGGAAGCGTCCTGATAGATGGCGACCAGGTCAGGGATACCGCCGCCCTTGACGAATTCGGAACGTACGGTGTGGCCTGGGGCCTTCGGCGCAATCATGATCACGTCGAGGTCGGCACGCGGAACGACCTGGTTGTAGTGGATGGCGAAGCCGTGAGCGAAGGCCAGGGTGGCGCCTTTCTTGAGGTTCGGCTCGACTTCTTCCTTGTACAGCTTGGACTGGAATTCGTCGGGGGTCAGGATCATGACCAGGTCAGCGGCGGCAACGGCTTCCGGCACGCTCTTCACGGTCAGGCCATGGGCCTGGGCCTTGGCGACGGTGGCGGAGCCCGGACGCAGGCCGACGGTCACGTCGACACCGGAATCCTTCAGGTTGCAGGCATGAGCGTGACCCTGGGAGCCGTAACCGATGATGGCTACTTTCTTGCCCTGGATGATCGAGAGGTCACAGTCTTTGTCGTAATAAACTTTCATGTTCCTGGCTCTTCTAAAACGAAAGGGATGGGGTGCGCGCACCGCGACGGAGCCACATTAAGCGATCCGTCCCATTGCGTAAAATGATATATTCGCAACGTCATGTGCCGATATTCGAAACACTCATGGATAGCCACGCGCTCAGGCTCTTTCTCTCATTGGCAGACAACCTGCACTTCGGCAAGACCAGCCGCGAGCAGCACGTCAGCCCCTCCGCACTTAGCCGAAGCATCAAGCAACTCGAAGACGAGGTCGGCGCGCCGCTGTTCGTTCGCGACAATCGCTCGGTCCAACTGACCCGCGAAGGGCAACAGTTCCGCGAATACGCGAGTGAAGTACTCAGCGGCTGGCAAGCCATCCGCCAGCGCTTCATGCAGGATCAGGTCGACCTGCACGGCGAGCTCTCCCTCTATTGCTCGGTGACGGCAAGCTACAGCTTCCTCTATGACATCCTCAGCAGCTTCCGCCAGGACTACCCTCGCATCGAAATGAAACTGCACACCGGCGACCCCGCAAAAGCGGTCGAGCGGGTACAACAGGGCCTGGAGGACCTCGCCATCGGCGCCCGGCCCGATAACCTGCCAGCCGGCGTCGACTTCCAGTCGATCACCCGCTCGGAGCTGCGTTTCATCGGCCCCCAATCTCCCCAATTACTGACGGAGGAGCAGCTGAAGGAGCCCACAGCGCAAAGCTGGAAAGACGTGCCGATGATCCTCTCGGAAGAAGGCCTGGCGCGTACCCGCACCGAGCGCTGGCTGAAAAGCCACAGCATCAAGCCGCGGATCTATGCACAGGTGGCCGGCAACGAAGCCATCGTCAGCATGGTGAGCCTGGGGTTCGGCATCGGCGTGGTTCCGCAGATCGTGCTCGACAACAGCCCCCTGACAGCGCGCATCCGCATCTACGACATCCAGCCGCCACTGACCGCCTACGACATCGGCCTGTTCGCCCTGGAAAAGCGCCTGAAGGATCCACTGATCGCAGCCTTCTGGAATCGCCGCCAGTAACCCAGGCAATAAAAAACCCCGCACCAGGCGGGGTTTTTCACAGGGCCGCAATCAGATGCTCAGCACCTTGTCGCCCCGGGCGATGCCGGTCACGCCACTGCGTACGGTCTCGAGGATCGATGCAGTGCCAATCGCCTGGATGAAGCTGTCCAGCTTGTCGGAGGTACCGGCCAGCTGGATGGTGTAGACGCTACTGGTCACATCGACGATCTGCCCACGGAAGATGTCGGTGGTGCGCTTGACCTCGGCGCGCTGGGCGCCGGTGGCCTTCACTTTCACCAGCATCAGTTCACGCTCGATGTGAGCGCTCTCCGACAGGTTCACCAGCTTGACCACTTCGATCAGCTTGTTGAGGTTCTTGGTGATCTGCTCGATCACCTCGTCCTGGCCAACGGTGGTCAGCGTCAGACGCGACAGGGTCGGATCCTCGGTGGGCGCGACGGTCAGGCTTTCGATGTTGTAGTTGCGTTGGGAGAACAGGCCGACGACACGGGACAGTGCACCGGGTTCGTTTTCCAGCAGCAGGGAAATGATGTGTCGCATGTTCAGGTCCGCTCCGTCTTGCTCAGCCACATATCGCGCATGGCGCCATCCCGGATCTGCATCGGATAGACGTGTTCGCTCGGATCGACCTGGATATCGAGGAACACCAGGCGATTCTTCAGCGCGAACGCTTCTTCCATCTTCGGTTTCAGATCCTTCAGGTCGGTGATGCGCATGCCAACGTGGCCATAGGCTTCAACCAGCTTGACGAAGTCCGGCAGCGACTCCATGTAGGAGTGCGAATAACGGCTGTTGTACTGCATGTCCTGCCATTGGCGGACCATGCCCAACGCGCCATTGTTGAGGTTGACGATCTTCACCGGCAAGTCGTACTGCAGGCAGGTGGACAGCTCCTGGATGTTCATCTGGATGCTGCCTTCACCGGTCACGCACGCCACGTCGGCATCCGGGAAGTTGAGCTTCACGCCCATGGCGGCAGGGAAGCCGAAGCCCATGGTGCCGAGGCCGCCGGAGTTGATCCAGCGATTGGGCTTGTTGAAGCGGTAGTACTGCGCGGCGAACATCTGGTGCTGGCCCACGTCGGACGCCACGTAAGCATCGCCCTTGGTGACTTCGCACAGCGTCTCGATGACGGTCTGCGGCTTGATGATGCTGCCGTCGCCCATTTCATAGGGGAACAGGCCACGATCACCGCGCCATTCCTCGATCTGCTTCCACCAGCTGGCGACGGTCTCCTTGTTCGGGGTCTCGCCGATTTCCTTGAGAATGGCGACCATCTCGGTGAGAACGCTGTCCACCGGCCCCACGATCGGGATGTCGGCCTTGATGGTCTTGGAGATCGAAGCCGGGTCGATATCGATGTGGATGATCTTGGCGTTCGGGCAGAACTTGCTCGCGCCGTTGATCACGCGATCGTCGAAGCGGGCGCCCACAGCCAAGATCACGTCGGCATGATGCATCGCCAGGTTGGCGGTGTAGCTGCCGTGCATGCCGAGCATGCCAACGAACTGGCGATCCATCCCCGGATAGGCACCGAGGCCCATCAGCGTATTGGTCACCGGCACATTGAGCATCTTGGCCAGTTCGGTCAGCGGCTCGGAAGCACCGCCCATGATCACGCCGCCACCGGCGTACAGGATCGGACGCTTGGCAGCCAGCAGCATCTCGGCCGCCTTGCGGATCTGGCCGGAGTGACCGCGAACGGCGGGGCTGTAGGAGCGCAGCTTGACCTTCTTCGGGTAGCTGTACTCGAACTTCTGGGTCGGATCGCCCATGTCCTTCGGGATGTCGACCACGACCGGGCCGGGACGGCCGGATTGGGCGAGATAGAAGGCCTTCTTGATCACTTCGGGGATTTCCGAAGGATGCTTGATGATGAAGCTGTGCTTCACGATCGGGCGGGAGATACCGACCATGTCGGTTTCCTGGAAGGCGTCGGTGCCCACCATGTTGCTCGGCACCTGCCCGGACAGCACGACCATGGGGATGGAGTCCATGTATGCGGTGGCGATGCCGGTGATGGCGTTGGTCGCGCCAGGGCCGGAAGTCACCAGCACCACGCCGGGCTTGCCGGTGGCACGGGCGTAGCCGTCGGCCATGTGGGTAGCAGCCTGCTCGTGGCGCACCAGGATATGGGTGACGTCACTTTCCTTGAACAGGGCATCGTAGATATGCAGGAGGGCACCACCCGGGTACCCGTAGATGTACTTAACGCCTTCGTCACGCAACGAGCGGACGACCATTTCAGCGCCAGATAAAAGCTCCACGTTGATCACCTCTATAACGCCAGTAAACCGCCCGCGACCGGACGGCCTGAATAGGTTTGCTTGCAAGTAGTCACGTGAACGACGGGTAGTCGGACTACGTCAGCTACTGACTGAGCAAGCATCGGGGCGGCCCCTGAGAGTTGTTGCGGGGCTTTCCCACCCAGCGCGAGGTAACGCGTTGCGGGTGTAACAGGTCGGCGCGGGTATGCACCTCATCGACTATGGCAGCTACCGACTTGCGGCCGGCCCACTGACACAGCGAACCGTGGATTCTTCGGATTGGAGAGGGACAAGTCAAGCAATCCGTGCGTGTTTCTTCGATCACGGGGCTGTGACACGCAGCAGGATGACGATAGGCGGGTTTTGGTTATAGTAATTGCCAGGTCACGATCGATCACAAGGAAACAGCATGCGTCGCATCATTCTCACGGGCAGCCTGCTGCTCGCCCTGGGCAGTTCCGCCATGGCCAGCCAGGTCTACAAATGGGTGGACGCGCAGGGTGTCACCCACTTCGGTGCCCAGCCGCCGCAGGGCCAGGACGCCAAGTCGATCAGCACCGGCACAGCGCAACCCAAGGAAGTGAAACCCAGTTTCGAGAACCCCTACCCCGTCCAGCCGAAGGCCGAGGAAAAGGCCGAGCCCGCCAAGCCGGCCGCCCCGGCGAACGCCGGCAGCGATGAAAAACAGAAGGCCATCGACGAGAAGGTCAAGGCCGACGTCGCCAAGCAGGAAGCCGAGCGCAAGAAGTACTGCGACACCACGCGCACCAACCTCGCGCAGCTGCAGAACAACCCGCGCCTGCGAGTGGATGAAGGGGGCCAAATACGTCGCCTGTCCGAGGAAGAGCGCCAGGCCAAGATCGCGGAAGCCAAGAAGACGATAGACGAAAACTGCAACTGACCGAAGATTGCTGCGGCGCACCCAACGCCGCAGCAACACCTCACCCGATCAGACGATCGAACTCACCCAGCGCATCCAGCAACGAACGCACCTCGACGGGGCGCTCGCGATAGGCCATCTCGGCCATGGGGCGAATGCCCGACGCTTGCGGCAGATCACGCCCCGACTCCAGGATGAGCTTCATCCGCGGCAGGAAAATCCACTGCAGCCATTGCTCGAAGGCCAGCGTATCGACGCAGAACGGCTCCTGGCTGGAAAGCGCCTCCTCACTCGGAGGCACTTCTGCCCACCAACCGAGCACACGCAACTCACGCTCGATCAGCAGCAATTGATCGGCCACATCGGAAAGGCGCGGATCCATCAGGAACTGACCTTGGCCCGCTGGCGTGCCTGGGCGGCACCTGAAGGATCCCCCTGGCGCTCACGGGACTTGGCAACCAGCTCCCACAGGCCAGCCTGCAATGCAGGGCGACCATTGGAGAGGCTGAGGCCACGACGGGCAAGCTGCTCGGCCTGGGCGGCATCACCCTGGGCCAGGCGCACCTCGGCGAGGCGATAGAGCACCTGCGGCTCACGCGGCGCGATGCGCTGGGCACGTTCCAGGCTGGAAGAGGCACCGTTGAGATCACCGCCACTCTGCTGCTGCTGGGCGGTGGTCAGCAACGCCAGGACCGGGCCATCCAGTTGCTCGTCGGCAGCCAGGCTGCCGCCGCTGGGGATACCACTCGGCGCGGAAGGCATGCTGTAGCTGCCGGTGGAAAGCGGTGCGGAGCTCGAAGGCCCCGGAGTGATCGGGCCGGGCGTGATGGGGCCGGTGCTGATCGAACCGCTGATGGGCGCGCTGGGGGCGGGCATCGCCTGGGCGGAACTGCCACTGGCACCCGGCACCATCACCACCACGCCAGCATCCTGGGCGTCGTACTGCGGCTGCGGTGCGGCGACCGGGGCACGGTATCCGCCGCCGGCGCCCTCTTCCTGTTCGGACATCGGGCCACCGGAATCGACCACCGGAATGGCGTTTCGCTGGGGAGTCGCACAGCCGGTCAGCATGACCGCAACGGTCAGGACAGGAATCCACCCTTTATTCACATCAGATCCTCTTGGTTCATTGCATCCAGCCACGGACCCAGTCCATCACCGAGTCCACTGGCGCACCCATTCCACATGGCTGGCCCGGCGCCGGCTCGCTGCCGCGAATATACGGCATCTGCACCGCACCCGGGCAGCTGGAATCCGAGCCCTGGCCGCTGTGCGGATCGATCCACGCCTGCACCACGTTATCCGGCATCGGCATGTCCAGGGGCAGCGGATCGGCCTTGCGCATGAAGCTCGTCCACACCTGCAACGCACCGGTGGCGCCGGTGAGCGGCGTCTTGCCATTGTCGTCACGGCCGAGCCATACGACAGCCAGCAGATCCTGGCTGAAGCCGGCGAACCAGCTGTCACGGGAATCGTTGGTGGTCCCGGTCTTCCCGGCCAGGTTCAGCGAGCTGGGCAGTTGGGTATACACCGAGCGCCCGGTCCCCTCCCGCATTACCCGCTGCATGGCGTTCTGCACCAGGTAGATGGCGCCCGGATCGAAGCGCTGCTGGATCTGGAAGGGGTAGCGCTTGAGCGGCTCGCCTTCGGCGGTCAGCACACTGCGAATCCCGCGCAAGGGCGTATTGAATCCCCCGCTGGCCAGGGTCTGGTACATGGTCGCCACTTCCATCGGGCTCAGCGCACCAGCACCGAGCAGCATCGACGGGAAGGCCGGCCACTCGCGTGAAACACCGAGCCGTTCGAGGGTTTTGAGCACGTTCGGCACGCCCAGTTCCAGGCCCAGCTTGGCGGTCGACAGGTTGTAGGAGTTGGCGAGCCCCTGGTACAGGTAGATGCTGCCGTGCGCCTGGCGGTCATAGTTCTGCGGCGTCCACACCTGGCCGTCCTGCCCCTTCACCGAGAAGGGCTCGTCCTGCACCCAACTGGTCAGCGTGTACTGGCTGGGGCGCTCCAGGGCGGTGAGATACACCGCAGGCTTGACCAGCGAACCGATCGGGCGCACGGCGTCGATCGCGCGGTTGAAGCCGGCGAAGCGCGGCTGACGACTGCCCACCAGCGCCTGGACCTCGCCCGTTTCCGGGTTGCTCACCACCATCGCCGACTCGACCTCCTCGACCCCCTTACGGCCAGCCAGGCGCTTGAGCGTCTCGTCGAGCGCGGATTCGGCCTTCAGCTGCAGAATCGGGTCGAAGCTGGTGAAGATGCGCAGCCCCTCTTCGGTGAGGTCTTCATCGCGGTAATCCTGGCGCAGCTGGCGCTTGACCAGGTCGAGGAACGCGGGGAACGAGCTGTCCGCCAGGCTGCCGCGCTGGGTCACGCCCAGCGGCTTGGCCTTGGCCTCGGCCGCCTCTTCCGGCGTGACGATGCCCTGCTCGGCGAGCAGGTCCAGCACCAGGTTGCGGCGCTCCAGCGCGCGCTCGGGATTACGACGCGGGTTGTACTGGGACGGCCCCTTGACCATGCCCACCAGCAGCGCGACCTGATGCAGCTTCAGCTCGGACAGCGGCTGGCTGAAGAAGTACTGGCTGGCGAGCCCGAAGCCGTGCACGGCGCGCTGCCCGTCCTGGCCGAGGAACACCTCGTTGAGGTAGGCCTCGAGGATCTCGCGCTTGTCGTAGTGCAGCTCCAGCAGCACCGCCATCATGGCTTCGGTGGCCTTGCGGCTGATGCTGCGTTCGTTGGTCAGGTAGAAGTTCTTCACCAACTGCTGGGTCAAGGTACTGCCACCCTGGCGCAGCTGGCCGGCGGTGGCGTTGACCCAGATGGCACGGGCGATGGACTTGAGCGAGACCCCCCAGTGGTTGAAGAACTCGCGATCCTCCACCGCCACCAGCGTCTCCACCAGGTAGGCAGGGACCTGCTCCAGCTTGATCAGCACACGGTCCTCGTGGTGGGCGGGGTAGAGACCGCCGATCAGCAACGGCTCGAGGCGTGCCACGGCCAGGTTGCCACCGTTGGCCTGGGTCAGGCCGGCCACGTAGTCGCCGGAGAAGCGCACCTTGATCCGCTGCGCAGGCTCGGGGCCTTCGTAGAACTGGAAGCCACGGGTGTTGAGTTCCACGGCGCTGCCCGCAACGGACGCCGAACCCGGGCCATTGGCCGCGCTTTCACGGCGGTAGCCCAGCGCATCGAGTTCCTTGAGGAAATCATCCTTGGCCAGCTTCAGGCCCACGAACAATTCCAGCGGCCGTGCATAGACCTTGGCCGGAACCGTCCAGCGCTTGCCGGAGAATTTTTCCTGGACGATGGCATCCAGGTAGATGGCGAATCCCGCCAGCACCACCAGCCCCACGAGGCCGAGCTTCAAGCCCCAGCCAAATAGGGTACGGAGGCCGCTGGAGCGGGGCTTTTTACGGGAGCGGGGGGATCGGGAACGGGTCATGGCGGCGCATTATACGCACTTTGTCCACAGCCAGAAGGCGCCTCCTGACGGTTTGCAGAGTGGTGCACAGCGGCCATAATGCCCCGCTCTGCCAGCCTCTCCAGCAAGGAAAGACCGTGAGCCAAGCACTGATTGCCGCCCTGCAAGACCCTGCCATTTATCCGCATCCTGTGGAAGGCTTCACGGTCATCGAAACGCACATTTCCTGGGTCCTGCTCACCGGCCCCTATGCCTACAAGATCAAGAAGCCGGTGAACTTCGGCTTCCTCGACTTCACCAGCCTGGAAGCCCGCGAGCGCTTCTGCGGTGAAGAAGTGCGCCTCAACCAGCGCCTCACCCATGACCTCTACCTCGACGTCCTGCCCATCACCGGCAGCGAGGCGGCCCCGCGACTGGGCGGCGAAGGCCCCGCCATCGAGTTCGCCATCCGCATGGCGCAGTTCCCCCAGGCCAACCTGCTGAGCGAGGTCCAGGCACGCGGCGAACTGACCCCGGCGCACATCGACGCCCTGGCGGTGCAGATCGCCCAGTTCCACCTGCAGTCCCCCCAGGTCGCCGTCGAGCACCCGCTGGGCACCCCGGAAATGGTCATGGCGCCGGTGCAGCAGAACTTCGACCAGATCCGCCCGATGCTCAGCAACAAGGCCGACCTGCAACAGCTCGACGCGCTGGAAGCCTGGGCCCGGAGCAGCTACGAGCGCCTGCTGCCGCTGCTGGCCGAGCGCAAGAACAACGGCTCGATCCGCGAATGCCACGGTGACATCCACCTGGGTAACGCCACCCTGATCGACGGCGAAGTGGTGCTGTTCGACTGCATCGAATTCAACGAGCCCTTCCGCTTCACCGACGTCTACGCCGACATCGGCTTCCTGGCCATGGACCTCGAGGATCGCGGCCTCAAGTCGCTGTCCCGTCGCCTGATCAGCCGCTACCTGGAAGAGACGGGCGACTACAAGGGCCTGGAAGTGCTGAACTTCTACAAGGCCTACCGCGCCCTGGTCCGCGCCAAGATCGCCCTGTTCAGCCTGGCGCACCAGAGCGACGCCGTGCAGCAGGCCGCCACCCTGCGCCAGTACCGCAACTACGCCAACCTGGCGGAAAGCTACAGCGCCATCCCCTCGCGCTTCCTCGCCATCACCCACGGTGTTTCCGCCGTCGGCAAGAGCCACGTCGCCCTGCGCCTGGTGGAGGCCCTCGGCGCCATCCGCCTGCGCTCCGACGTGGAGCGCAAGCGCCTGTTCGGCCAGCAGCAGGGCGAACAGAACGACCTCTACAGCGGCATCTACAGCGCCGAAGCGACCGCCCGCACCTACCAGCACCTGCACCAGTTGGCGGAAACCGTCCTGCACGCCGGCTTCCCGGTGGTGATCGACGCCGCCTACCTCAAGCAGGCCCAGCGCCAGGCTGCGCAGGACGTCGCCGAACAGGTCGGCACCCCGGTCGTCATACTCGACTGCCAGGCCCCCGATGCCGTCATCGCAGGCTGGCTGGAGCAGCGCAAGCAGCAGGGCGGCGATCCCTCCGACGCCACGCTGGAGGTGGTGCATGCCCAGCAGGCGAGCCGCGAAGCCCTGACCGCCGAGGAGCAGACCCACAGCAAGCGCATCGACACCCACGATGCCAGCAGCCTAGACAGCCTTGTCGAGCGCATTCGCCAGCACCTGCCCGGCCTCTGATCGGCCGCGTCATCCACAGCGCGGCGGGCAGTGCTCGCCGCGGCTTCTATACTCCCGGTGAATTCTCACCGGATGAGTAGCGATGACAGCCCCCCACCAGCTCGACAACCCCCTCTACCGCCTGCTGCACAATGACGATGTGGCCGGCTTCAATGCACAGAAGCCCAAGGAAGGCCCGGTCGACATGGCCTCGGGCGATTTCCGCGGCCTCGACCTGCGAGGCCTCGACGCCGCACGCATCGACTTCACCGGTGCCTACTTCCGGGGCTCCGACCTGCGAGGCCTGGACCTGCGCGAGGCCAGCCTCGAAGGCGCCAGCCTCGCCCACGCGCAGATATCCGGCGCCTACTTCCCCACCGAACTGGCGGCCGACGAGATCCTCATGTCGGTGAACTTCGGCACCCGCCTGCGCTACAACACCCACAAATAGCGCCGCGCACCCGCTGCGGGCCTCACCCGACCGAGGATCGGCCCCAGGCGGGTCGCGCCCGCACGGATGGCGTCTACGCTGATACCCGGGCGCAAGCTCCGCAGGAAACCGAAGGCAGGGGCAAGCCGCGATTGGCGCCGGGCAGGGATGCAGTCACCCGGCTACGCAGTATCAGATGGCCGCTACACTTGCTCGAATCGACCGGGATTGATCCTTTGCGCCCTACCATCGCAAGGAGGCTGGATGAACGACGAACTGCAACACCTGAAGAACCTCGGCAAGACCTCGGCACAGTGGCTGCACGCGGTGGGCATCCACAGCGCCTCCGACCTGCGCCGCCTCGGTGCGGTGGGCGCCTACCGCGCCGTCCGCGCCCGGGGGTTCCGCGCGTCCAAGGTGCTGCTCTACGCCATAGAAGGCGCCCTGCTGGACGTGCACTGGAACGACCTCTCACCGGGGCACAAGGCGGAACTGAACGGGCAGTTGGATGCGTTGCCACCCAACAACAAGAGCTAGCTCACAACCTGGGCGAGATAGGATTTACTGCGATGGCGATGCGCCCTATTGTTTCAGGGACGTTCGTGCGTCCAAGCCGCCCAGCCAGTTCAAGGAATTACTGTCATGTACCTACTCGGGGAGCAACCTGCTTACGCCGACCAGTTGATCAACCGACTGCAAAGCATTCCCGGCCAGCTGCTCGATGGGCTCGAGCCCTCGGGCCCGCCGCTGCGCCTCGATGCGGTGGAGGACCTGGCCAAGGTGCTGCCCGGCAACCAGCTGTTCCTCATCGAGAACGGCCTGCTGCATGCGCTGGTCGACGAACGCCCGCTGTTCTACCTCCAGGAGGGCGACCTGGTCGGCCTGCGCCAGGGCATCGAGCTGCCCAGCTGCCGCTATCGCAGCGACGAGCCGCTGAGCCTCGTCCCCTACGCCCGTGGTGATGTGTTCAAGCACATCTACGGCAGCGAGAAGGGCCAGGAGCTGTTCATCCAGTACCTGATCGGCCACACCGCCCTGCTCTCCGACGCACTCGCCCGCCTCAAGCAGCCCGAGATCCGCCCCGCCACCGGCTTCCAGCACTTCGCCGCCGGCGAGGAGCTGATCCACCAGGGCGACGAAGCCGACCACGTGTTCATCATCATAGAAGGGCATGCCGAAGCCTTCGTCGACGGGCAGAAGGTCGGTGACGTGCAGAAGGACGAGATCTTCGGTGCCATGGCGGTGTTCACCCGCGAGAAACGCAGCGCCACCGTGGTCGCCAGCGAGCCCTGTACCGTGATGGTGATCCCCAAGGACCAGTTCCTCAGCCTGATGCAGAGCAACCCGCGCATCGCCCACAGCCTGATCGAGAGCATGGCCCGCCGCATCGACCTGCTGAACAAGGAAGTCACCCAGCAACGCCTGGCCAAGCCGGCGGAGTGACCTCCGGCCCCTCCAACAAAAACCCCGGCCAAGTGCCGGGGTTTGTGCTTTACAGCCCACCTCGACGAGCGAGATGAAAATAATTCGCAGAAAGCGTTGACAGTGAAATGAGAATTGTTATTATTACCGCAACTGGTCGCGAGATCAGCCGGTAAGCTGGGAGACCAAGCAGTCGGACTCTTCAGATTATCTCCTCATCAGGCTAATCACGGTTATTGACCCGGCACTTTTGCCGGGTCTTTTTTTGCCTGTGAAAACGTCTCCCCCGCCTCGCCCCGCGTGCCTGGGCCTCACTTCTTCGGCGTGCCCGCCGGCAGGGTGGCGTTGAGCAGCTGCGCCAGGCGGATGCCCGCTTCCTGCACCCGGCGCTCGGCCAGCGGCAGGAATTTCTTCAGGTAGCGACGATCCAGGGTGTCCTGGTTGCCACCCGCCTCGCCGTCCTCGTCGCCCCCCTGGGTACCGCGCCGCGCCCATTCCTCGCTCTTCGACTGCTTGAAGGCATCGGGCTTGAAGACCTTCCTGCCGCCGGCCTTCGGATACAGGTCATCGTCACGAACGATGGCGCAGGATTCCCCCGACCAGCTCGCCGGCGTACCCGCCTCGGGTTTCGGCAGGTCCTCGGACAGCCTGGCGGTGTAGGCCGCCTGGTCCAGGCGCCGGCTGGCCAGCAGGTAGCTGTCCCAGACGCCGTGCAGGTTGTAGTCGCGGCCGCCGACCACCACCGGGAAGTCGTTGCCGCCCTTGTCCAGGCGATAGCTGTTGTGCAGCGGCTGGTGGATGTCGCCCACGAAGTGCACCACGAACATCAGCGCCATGACCTTCTGGTTGTCGTTCGCCTTGGGGTCTGCCAGCAGCGCGGCATTGCGCTCGATGGCCGCCACCACGCACTGGCCATCCGGGCAGTCACGCGCAGCCTGGTAGGCGCAATCGTCGGTCTTGTAGTTGATGTAGTGCTGCGCGCGGGTCTGCTCCCAGAGCGTCTGGAAGTCCGGCATGTTGCGCAGGTTGTCGGCCCAGCTGGCGACGGCGGAGAGGTGCTGCTGGCGCACCAGCGCCAGCAGGCGATCGGCCTCGGCCTTGGCCGCTGGCGTCAGTTGTGCTTCGGCGATATCGGCCACCACCGCGTGGCCCAGTTGGCCCCAGGCACCGGCCTGGGCGCCCCAGAGCAAGCTGCCGATGAAGAGACCGGCACCCAGGGCCCGGCGAAATCCGTTGTGCTGCATGTTTCCCCCTAATGGCTGTGCCCAGGCAAGAAGCGCCCTCGGGCGCGCCTGGACGTCGCACCCACGCGCAAGGAAATGACTCAGTGATCGAGGGTCATGGCGTCCAGCGTCAGCCGCACCATGTCGTGGAAGTCGTCCTGCCGCTGCTCGGCCGAAAGCTTCTCGCCGCTGATCAGGTGGTCGCTCACCGTCAGCACCGCCAATGCCTGGCGCCCCAGTTCCGCCGCCACGCCATAGAGCCCGGCGGCCTCCATCTCCACCGCGAGCACGCCCATGCGCGTCATGCGCTGGGCCCAGGCCGGGTCCGGCTCGTAGAACAGGTCGGCGGAGAAGACGTTGCCCACATGCACCGGCTGCCCGCTCTCATCGGCGCGGCGCACGGTGCGTTCCAGCAGCCGGTAGTCGGCCAGGGCGGCGAAATCGAAGCCGCCGAAACGCTTGCGGTTGACCACCGAATCGGTGGACGCGCCCTGGGCGATCACCAGGTCGCCGACCTTCACGCCTTCCTGCAGCGAACCGCAACTGCCGACGCGGACGATGCGCTGCACGCCGTACTGGCTGAACAGCTCATGGGCGTAGATCGACAGCGAGGGAATGCCCATCCCCGAGCCCATCACGGAGATGCGCAGGCCCCGGTAGAAGCCGGTGAAGCCGAGCATGTTGCGCACCGCATTCACCTGGCGGACGTCCGTCAGGTAGGTGTCGGCGATCATCTTCGCCCGCAGCGGGTCGCCCGGCATCAGTACGGTTTCGGCGAAGTCGCCCGCCAGGGCGGTGATGTGGGGAGTGGCCATCTAGGGGTTTCCGGATTCAGGGTTGAGGAAGGACTCGCCGTGGGTGCAGGCCGGCAGGTCGAAGAAGCGGGCCAGGCTCTGGCCGATGTCGGCGAAGCTGCCACGCTCGCCCAGGCTGCCGGGCGTGATGCCGGCACCGAAGGCCAGCACCGGGACGTGCTCGCGCGTATGGTCGCTGCCCGGCCAGCTCGGGTCGCAGCCATGGTCGGCGGTGAGCACCAGCACATCGCTCGCCTGCATCGCCGCCAGCAGCTCCGGCAGGCGGCGGTCGAAGGCTTCCAGCGCCAGCGCGTAGCCGGCGATGTCGCGGCGGTGGCCGAAGAGCATGTCGAAATCGACGAAGTTGGCGAACACCAGGCTGCGCTCCGGCGCTTCGGCCAGGGCCTGCAAGGTCGCCTCGAACAGCGCCTCGTTGCCATCGCCCTTGTACAGTCGGCTGATGCCCCGGTGGGCGAAGATGTCGCCTATCTTGCCCACCGCGAACACCTGGCCGCCCGCCTCCACCAGCCGGTCCAGCAGGGTCGGCGCGGGTGGCGGCACGGCGTAGTCGCGGCGGTTGCCGGTACGGCGGAAATCGAGGGCACGGGTGCCGACGAAGGGTCGCGCGATCACCCGCCCGATGTTCCAGTCATCGCACAGCTCGCGGGCGATCTCGCACACCTCGTAAAGCCGCTCCAGGCCGAACGCCTCCTCGTGGGCGGCGATCTGGAACACGCTGTCCGCCGAGGTGTAGCAGATGGGCTTGCCGCTCTGCAGGTGCGCCTCGCCCAGTTCTTCGAGAATGGTGGTGCCCGAGGCGTGGCAGTTGCCGAGGATGCCCGGCAGGCCGGCGCGCTCGATCAGCGCATCCAGCAGCTCGGGCGCGAAGCTGTTCTCCTTCTCGGCGAAATAGCCCCAGTCGAACAGCACCGGCACACCGGCCATCTCCCAGTGGCCGGACGGCGTGTCCTTGCCACTGGACAGCTCGCGGGCATGGCCGTGGGCGCCGATGGCGGGCGCCCCGGGATCGAAGCCCGGTGGGTAAGCGCCCGCGCTGGCCGCCGCCGCATGGCCCAGCCCCAGCCTCTCCAGGTTTGGCAGGCGCAAGGGGCCGCGGCGCAGCGGACCGTCCGCCTCGCCCCGGGCGCAGGCCTCGGCGATGTGCAGCAGGGTGTTGGCACCCTGGTCGCCGAAGCGCCCGGCATCGGCAGTGGCGCCAATGCCGAAGGAGTCGAGGACCAGCAACAAGGCTCTGCCCATGGCCCGCTCCTAGTAACGCCGGCCGATCAGCTCGGCGACACTCGCCTCGCCGTCGCCCAGCCGATAGGCCGCACGCAGGGCCGCCGCCGCACGCTCGGCGCTGGCGGCATCCCGCGCATGCACCAGCCCCAGCGGCTGCTCATCCCCTACCCGCTCACCGGGCAGCGCCAGCGCGCTGAAGCCCACGGCCGGGTCGACCTCATCCTCCGGGCGCTTGCGCCCTCCCCCCAGGGCGACCACCGCGAGCCCGACGGCGCGGGTATCCACCGCCTGGACGATGCCGCCGCGTTCGGCGTGCACCGGGTGCACCACCGGCGCCCAGGGCAGGTGGCGCCAGGGCTCGCGATGCAGGCCACGGGGGCCGCCCAGGGCATCCACCATCTGGTTGAAGCGCTGCAACGCAGCACCGTCGCGCCAGGCCTGCAGCAGGTGCGCACGGGCCTGGGCGCAGTCCTCGGCCAGCCCGGCCGCCACCAGGGTTTCCTCGGCCAGCACCAGGGTCACTTCCCACAGGCGCGGGCTGCGTACCTCGCCCTTGAGCAGGGCCAAAGCTTCCTCCACCTCCAGGGCGTTGCCGGCACTGCGGGCCAGCGGCTGGTTCATATCGGAGATCACCGCGCGGGTGCGCACGCCGGCGCCATTGGCCACCGCCACCAGGCTGCGCGCCAGCAGGTCGGCCTGCTGCGGGTCGCTCATGAAGGCGCCGTTGCCGCTCTTCACGTCCATGATCAGCACATCGAGCCCGGCCGCGAGCTTCTTCGCCAGGATGGACGCGGTGATCAGGTCCACCGACTCCACCGTGCCGGTGACATCGCGGATGCCATACAGGCGCTTGTCGGCCGGCGCCAGGTCGGCGGTCTGGCCGATGATGGCGCAGCCCACCTCCGCCACCACCGTGCGCAGGCGCTCGGGGTCAGGCCGGGTGCAATAGCCGGGGATGCTTTCCAGCTTGTCCAGGGTGCCGCCGGTGTGCCCCAGGCCGCGCCCGGAGATCATCGGCACGTAGCAGCCGCAGGCCGCCAGCAGCGGCGCCAGCACCAGGCTCACCAGGTCGCCCACGCCACCGGTGGAGTGCTTGTCCACCACCGGGCCGGGCAGCTTCCACTCCAGCACCTGGCCGGAATCGCGCATGGCGGTGGTGAGGGCGATGCGCTCCTCCAGGCTCATGCCCTTGAGCAGCACCGCCATGGCGAAGGCCGCCACCTGGCCCTCGCTGAGGCTGGAATCGCTGATGCCTTCGACGAAGCGGCGGATATCCTCACCCGCCAGCTCCAGCCCATCGCGCTTGCGGCGAATCACTTCCTGCGCCAGCCACATATCAGTAACCCTCCGGCGCGGCAGCGGGCTCGGCCTGGCCGAGCACCCGCAGCAAGTCGCCGAGCAGGCTGGAGGCACCGAGGCGCAGATGCCGGGCATCCACCCAGCCCAGCCCCAGCTCACCGGCCGCCAGCTCGATGTAGCAGCGCGCATCGGCCAGGGTACGAAGGCCTCCCGCTGGTTTGAAACCCACGCGGCCTCCCGTCTCGCGGATCGCCCCGAGCATCAGCGCAGCCGCCTCGGGCGTGGCATTGACCGCCACCTTGCCGGTGCTGGTCTTGATGAAATCCGCCCCGGCCGCGATGGCGTCACGGCTGGCCTGGCGGATCAGCGCCGGGTCGCCCAGCTCGCCGGTCTCGAGGATCACCTTGAGCAGCACCCGCTCACCGCACGCGGCCTTGCAGGCGGCGACCATCTCGCGGCCGCGCTCGGCATCGCCGGCCAGCAGCGCGCGGTAGGGGTAGACCAGGTCCACCTCGTCCACGCCATCGAGCACCGCCGCAGCGGTCTCGCGCACGGCGGCGGCGATGTCATCGGCGCCCTGGGGGAAGTTGGTCACGGTGGCGATGCGCAGGTCACCGGCGCCCAGCGCCTCCAAGGTACGGCGGGCGAAGCCGATGAAGCGCGGGTAGATGCACAGCGCTGCCACTCGCCCCTCGGGGGTCAGGGCGCGCCGGCACAGCGCGGCGATGGCCGCCTCGTCGTCATCGTCGTTGAGCGAAGTCAGGTCCAGCAGGCCGATGGCCATCCGGGCCAGTTCGGTATCCGTCAATTGCGTCATTCGGAACATTTCCCCAGAGGCGCGGATTCCGGCGCCCCATTGCAGTGATTCGATCAGAGCGAAACGAACAGTCCGGCCAGAGCCGCACTCATCAGGTTAGCCAGGGTGCCGGCGATCATCGCGCGAACCCCGAGTCGGGCCAGGTCCTTGCGCCGGTTGGGCGCCATCACCCCCATGCCGCCCAGCAGGATGCCGATGGAGGACAGGTTGGCGAAGCCGCACAGGGCGAAGGTGACGATCACCTGGGTGTGGGCGCTGAGCACCTCGACACCGGCGGCCGACGCCTGGATCGGATTGATGTAGCGGGCGAAGTCGACATAGGCGACGAACTCGTTGAGCACGATCTTCTGGCCGATGAAGCCGCCGGCCTGGATCGCCTCCGCCCAGGGCACGCCGAGCAGCCAGGCCACCGGGGCGAAGGCGTAGCCCAAGAGCAGCTGCAGGGTGACGCCGGGGTAGCCGACGAAGCCGCCGAGCCAGCCCATCAGGCTGTTGAGCACCGCCACCAGGGCGATGAACACCAGCAGCATGGCCCCCACGTTCAGCGCCAGCTGCAGGCCGCTGGAGGCACCGGCGGCGGCGGCGTCGAGCACGTTGGCCGGGCGGTCGTCGGCGTAGCCTTCGATCAGGTCCGGGCGGTCCTGGGGCGTCTCACTCTCGGGCTCCATCAACTTGGCCATGAGCATGCCGCCGGGCGCCGACATCAGGCTCGCGGCGATCAGGTACTTGAGATCAACGCCGAGGCTGGCGTAGCCGATCATCACCGAGCCGGCGGTGGAGGCCAGGCCGCAGACCATCACCGAGAACAGCTCGGAGCGGGTCATGTGCGGGATGTAGGGGCGCACCACCAGCGGCGCCTCGGTCTGGCCGAGGAAGATATTGGCGGTGGCCGAGAGCGACTCGGTGCGGCTGGTGCCCATGGCGCGCTGCAGGGCGCCACCGATCACCGAAATGATCACGTCCATGATGCGCAGGTAGTAGAGCACCGCGATGAAGGCGCTGAAGAACACGATCACCGGCAGCACCTTGATGGCGAAGACGAAGCCGCCGCCACCGAACAGATCGAACATCTTCGTGCTGTTGAGACCGCCGAAGAGGAAGTCGATGCCCTTGGTCGCACTGTCCTCCAGGCTGCTGACCACATGGGACATGGCCGCCAGGGAGTTCTGCCCCCAGGGCACGTAGAGGACGAAGGCGGCGAAGCCCGCCTGCAGCACGAAGGCCGTGCCGACGGTGCGCAGGTTGATGGCGCTGCGCTTGGAGGACAACAGGTACGCGATTACCAGCAACATCAGGATGCCGAGCATGCCGATCATGAAATGGATTCCCCGGAAGAAGGTGCGTCGTTGTTCTTGTCGTTGTTCTAGAGGGCGAAGGCGCCGGGCAGCAGCTCGTCGACGCGCCACAGGCGGGTCGACCCCGGGTCGCTGCCGCAGCAGATCACCGGGCAGTCGGCCTCCATCAGCTCGCTGATCACCTGTCGGCAGGCGCCGCAGGGACTGATCACCGGCACTTGCGGGGCGAACACCAGCAAGGCCTTGAAGCTGCGCGGCGCATGGCCCTGGCTGATGGCGGCGAACAACGCGCTGCGCTCGGCGCAGTTGGTCAGCCCGTAGGAGCCGTTTTCCACGTTGCAGCCGAGGACCACCTGGCCGTCATGGGTGAGCAGCGCCGCCCCGACGGGGAATCGGGAATAGGGGCTGTAGGTCCGTGCCGCAGCCTCGATGGCCTGGGGCAACAACCGCTCGCACAGAGCGGATCGAGCAACATCGTTCATGGGTACCGTCCGGGACTCTGGGTCGCCTTCTTTATGGTTATCGGGCGCCCGTCATGCGGGCGCCTCCTTGTCGCAAACCGCTATTCCCGCTGACTGACCGCAACCTCCACACGGCGGATGCGCCCCGCGCCCTCGGCCTCGCCCGCCGGCGTGCCGGCCTGGTCCCGGGCCACCAGGTAGTCGATCAGCGCGTCCAGGTCGGAGATGCCGCTGTCGCGGTGCTCCGTCCCTTCGCGGAACAGGCTGAAGCCGTCGCCGCCCTCCGCCAGGAAGGCGTTGGACACCACGCGATAGCGCCCATCCGCCAGCACCGGCTGGCCGTCCAGGCGCAGGCTGTCGACCAGCACGCGCTGCCCGGCCGGCCTGCCCGCATCCCACTGGTAGGTGAAGGACGAGGAAACCTGCAGCGGTGTGAAGCCATCCCCGCCCCGCCACTGCTGTTCCAGCAGCGCCACCAGTTGGGTGCCGCTCAGGGTCAGCAGGTGCAGGGTGTTGTTGAAGGGCTGCGAGCCGGCCACCTGGGAGTAGCTGACCGTCTCCAGCCCCGGCTCCAGTGCCAGGTCGCCACGGATGCCGCCGGGATTCATCAGCGCAAGCTGTGCGCCCTGCGAGCGGGTCGCGGCGAGCTGCGCATCGGCGATCAGGTCGCCCATGGCCGACTCGCCCGCCTCGTTCATTTCGCGACGCACCTCGGGGGCCGCCAGGCGGGCGATGGGCCGCGCCAGCACCACGGCGCTGCGCGCCTCGATCTCGCCCTGCAGCGCGGCGAGCTTCTCGTCCGGCGCATAGCGCGCCGGGTCGGCCAGCAGATTGCGGGCCTCGACGCCGGTCACCTCGTGCGTGCCCGGCGTCACCTCCAGGGTGAGCTGGGTCAGCAGGTGGCCGTAGGAGGCGCCCTGGGTCACCGGCAGCCTGCCCACCCGGCACAGGTAGCCCTGGTGGCTGTGGGCGCTGATCAGCAGGTCCACCGCCGGGTCCAGGCGCTTGGCGACCTCGACGATGTCCCCACCCAGTTGCTGGCAGGCGGGCGCATCGAAGGGCTCCGGCGTGCTGCCGCCCTGGTGCACCACGGCGACGATGGCGTTGGCACCGGCAGCCTTGATCTCGGGGATCAGCGCGTTGATCGAGTCGGCCTCGTCGCGCACCTCCAGCCCGGCCAGGCCACTGGGGCGGACCACGCTGGCGACGTCCCGCAGGATGGCGGCGACGAAGGCCACCTTGACCCCCTTCACCTCCTCGATGCGATAGGCCGGCAGCAGCGGCTTGCCGCTGGCGCTGTCCACCAGGTTGGCGGCCAGGTAGTCGAACCCGGCCCCCTCGTACTCACCCCGGAAGCGGCAGGCCTTGTCCGGGCGCGGCGACTCGCAGCCGCCGTTGATCTGCCGCAGCAGCTCGGTCTTGCCCAGGTCCAGCTCATGGTTGCCCACGGCGGTGAAGCGCAGGCCCATGGCCTTGAGCGCCTCCAGGCTGGGTTCGTCGGCCCACATGGCGGAGATCGGCGGGCTGCCGCCCACCAGGTCGCCGGCGCCGATGAACAGCAGCTGCGGGTCCTGCTTGCGCAGCTCCGCCAGCATGCCGCCGAGCGTGGCGATGCCGCCGGCGTTCACCGAGAGCGTCTTGCCGGGGTTGGCCGGGTCCGGGTAGCGGTAACTGCTGCCCTGGATGTAGCCGTGGAAATCGTTGATCGCCACCAGATTCACCGCCACCGGCTGCGCGGCTTCCTGCCCGCAACCGGCCAGGCCGGCGAGCAGGAGGACGCCCAGCATGCGGCTGCGGGCAAGGGAACGGGACATGCGTGACTCCCCTGCGCGCATCAGGCCGGCTGCAGCTGGCCGCTGGCGACCGGCGCCGCCGTGCGGACCACGGTACCCATGCCGGCGCGCAGCAGGAGGATCTTCAGGTGGTCGGTGATGCGCTCGACGCGGTCCTGGAAGTGGTTGTGGAAGATCATCGCGACCAGGGCGATGGCGATGCCCAGCGCAGTGGCGAACAGCGCGGTACCGATGCCCTTGGACACTTCGCCCGGGTCGGATACGCCGGCCTCGGCCAGGGCACGGAAGGTGTCGATGATGCCGAGGATGGTGCCCAGCAGGCCCAGCAGCGGCGCCGCGGTGACCACGGTCTCGAGGATCCACAGGCCGTGCATCAGCTTGCCGCGGGTGGCGATGTAGATGGATTCGCTGAGGTCTTCGAGATCCTTGTGCGAGGTGACCGCGCCCTTCTGCTCGAACAGCTGGTCGATCATCTCCAGCGGCAGGCTGCGGCGGCCATTGAGCGCGGCCGGCAGCTCGTCGATGCCGTGCATGCTCGGCACCAGCGCCGCTTCCAGCTTCACCGCCTGGCGCAAGCTGTAGGCGAAGAAGATGCCGCGCTCCACGGCGATGAAGGCCGCCAGGGCGGCGGCGCCGTACATCACGTAGAAGGTGATGTCGTGCAGCAGATCCATATTCATGTGGTACCTCCAGCGAACTCAGGTGTGCCGGAGGGCCCGAAGGCCCTGCGGACTTCGGGGTGGATTAGAAGGAGCCTTCGAAGCTGACCGAAACGGTGCGTTCCTCGCCGATGGTGTAGTACGGCGAGCTGCCGAACGCCGAGGCACTGCCCTGCGAGTAGGTCACGGCGTTGAACTGGGTGGTGCGTACGCCGGAGAGGTATTCCTTGTCGAACAGGTTGTTCACCGACAGGCGCACGGCCGCGCTCTTGAGCGCCGTGCCCTGCACCGGCAGGTGCACGCCCAGGTTGAGGTCGGCGATGGCGTAGTCGGGGATGCTTTCGTCGTTGGTCAGGTCGCCGTACTGGCGGCTGACGTACTTGCCGACGATGTTCCCGTAGTACAGGCCGTCGTCGTAGCCCAGGCTCAGGTTGAGCATGTTCTTCGGCACGCCGGCGACGGTCTTGCCCTCGGTGGGCAGGTCCACGCCGCGGTAGCGCACGCTGTCCTTCTGCTCGGCCTCGGTATAGGTGTAGGAGGCGTAGTAGTTGAAGTTGTGCGGCAGCAGGCCGCTCCACTCCAGCTCCAGGCCCTGGTTGACCACGTTGCCGACGTTGAGCATCACGTAGTCGCCGGCCTCGTCGCGGCTGGAGACCTGGCGGTTCTCGAAGGTCAGGTAGAACAGGGTGGCGCTGAGGGCCATGTCCTCGACCGCGTAGCGCCAGCCGAACTCATGGTTCCAGCTCAGTTCGGGTTCGAGGCTGATGGAGTCGCCCTTGTTGTAGAGCACGTAGTTCGGCGGCGTGCGCATGTTGCGGGTGAGGTTGTAGAAGACCTGGTTCTCGTCGTCGAGCAGGTACTGGGCGCTGAAGCTCGGCAGCAGCTCGTGGTAGGTCTTGTTGCGCTTCTCTTTCTTCTCGGTGAGGCTGCCGCGGTTGTCGCCCTTGCGCTCGGAGTAGTCATAGGCGATGCCGGCGGTCAGGGTCAGGTCCGGGGTCACCGACCAGACGTCCTGGGCGAACAGCTTGTGCGCCGGGGTCACGGTGAAGTAGTTGCGACCCTGGATCACGTTGCCGTTGGCGTCGCGCGCCTGCTCGGAGTCGTGGTAGCCGGCCCAGATATCCACCGGCTTGCCATCGGGCGTGAGGGGCACGAAGGGCTGGGTCTGGCGCTGGCGGGCGCGCTCGTACCAGTAGCCGGTGCTGAAGCTGTGCTCGTCGTTGATGTCCCACTTGATGCTGGTGTTGATGCCGGGGCGCCAGGTCTCGGTGATCGAGGGCCGGTAGTAGAGGCCGCTGTTGGGCGTGCCGTCGGCGTTCAACTGGCCCGATGTCGGCAGGTTGCCCAGGTCGTAGTTGCCACCGGTGTTGCTGGTGCCGCGGTTCAGCGAGTAGGGACCGGTGAAGCTGCCGAAGCTGCCGCCGTTGGCCCAGTAGTAGTAGGGCGCCACGGTGAGCAGCACGTCGTCACGCAGTTGGAAGCGGCCGGTCAGCGAGGCGGTGACGTTCTCGAAGGGGTTGCGCATCAGCACCGAGTAGCCGGTGCCGCGGGTCACGCCGTTCACCGAGCTGCCGCTGCCGGTCATGATCTTGCCGTTGCTGTTGAAGCGCGGGTCGTCCAGGTAGTCGAAGTCGCGGCCGTAGGTCTTGAATTGGGCCTTGCTGGGGTTCGAGTAGTTGTAGTTTTCCTGCTTGTGGTAGTTGATCACCGCATTCAGGGAGTTGCCTTCGCCATCCTCGAACAGGCTGTTGAGGGTGACCTTGTCGGCACGCAGCACGCCTTCGCCGCGCCACTTGTCCCCCTCGGTGTGGGACGCCGAGATGTAGTTGCTGAAGCCGTTGTATTGGCCGGTGTTCAGGCGCACGAAGGTCTTGCGCAGGTTGTTGCTGCCGAGGGTCTGCTTGCCGAAGACGCCGAAGTCCTTCTCGGGACGCAGGGTCACCAGGCCGATGTTGCCGCCGGAGGAGCCGATGTGCGGCGCGTCGATCTCGGAAGACCCCTGGGTGGCGAACACTTCGCCGAGGTTCTCCGGGTCGCCCAGAAGGTTCGGGTAGAGGTTGTAGTTGCCCGAATCGTTCACCGGGATGCCATCGAGGGAAACGCCGACCTGATCGGAGTTCATCCCGCGCATGGTGAAGTTGAAACCGCTGAGGCCGCTGGAGTCGTCGCTGGAGACGTTGACCCCTGGCGTGTACTTGAGCTTGTCGATGGCGTTGCCGGTGGCGGTCATCTTCTCCAGGGCTTCCTTGGTCACGGTAGAACGCGACTTCGGCGCGCTCTCCACCACCATCTGGCCATTGCCCAGGTTCTGCCCGGTGACCTTCACCTTGCCCACGTCAACGGAACTGCCGGACTCGTCAGCCGCCAGGGCCGCCATCGTCCATCCCCCCAGGCCAGCGGCCAGGAACATTGCAAATAACTTATTAAACTTCACGGACCAAACTCCTCGATAAAAAGGAACGCCTTCGTTTATTTGATTAGTTATGGGTACTTGATCACTCGACGTTGTAACTAAAGGTCGCGGTAAATCGCTGTTTGTCTTTTCCCTGGAAGGCTTCGCTCGGGAACGGCGAAACTTTTTCCAATCGACGCAAACTTGTTTGTGCAGCCTTGTTCAGCAACATGTTCGTTGCCTTGCTTTCAATGCCCGCATCCAGGACATTCCCCACTCGGTCCACCAACAGCCAGACCACCACGTTGCCTTCGGGGCGCTGCAACGACGCCTCGCGACCACGCGGGTATTGCTTGTACTTCTCCAACTCCTTGCGCAGGGCGGCGGTGTACACGCCCTCCAGTGCCGCGCTGTCGACGCGCGGCTGCGGCGGTGCCACCGGCACGCTTACCGGGGCCGGCGCGGGCGTCGGGGCCGGTGCGGCCTTGGCCACCACGGGCGGCGCGGGCTTGGGCTCCTGCTTGACCACCTGCGGCCTGGGCTTCTCGACCTGCTTCACCACAGGCTTGGGCACCGGCTTGGGAACGGGCTTGGGCTTCGGCGGCTCGATCACCACCGGCTCCTCGACCTCGGGTTCGGGCAGCGGCTCGGGTTCCGGCGGCGGCGCTTCCACCAGGGGTTCCGGCTCGGGTGGAGGCGGCAGGAAGTCGGCCGGGTCCACCAGCGCGACTTCCACGGCGCTGTCGTCGTACCTGGGTTTCATCTGCAGGCTCTGCGAACTGGCGGAATAAACGAATACGAGCAGCAGGCAAGCCGCCGGCACACACGCAATGAACTTGCGAGTTCTATAGATAGGAAACATGGCGTCAGGATTTGCGCGTGGCGATGGAAACGGAAGAGAAGCCATTGCCCTTGAGCAGGTCCATCACCGCCACCAGGCGTTTCACTTCCACGCCCTGGTCGCTGTTGATGATGATGACCAACTTCTCGGCCGAACTTTCCAGCGACTTCAATTGTTCGACCAGCAGGTTCTCGCTCACATCCTGGCCATCGAGTTGCAGCTTCTCGTCAAGCCCCAGGGTGATCACCGCCTTGTTCTGCGGTTTCAGTTGCTGGGCATGGGCAGCCGTCGGCAACTGGGTCTTGATGCCCACGGCGGGAATCACGTTGAGACTCACCAGCACGAAAAACACCAGCAGGAACATCATCACATCGATCATCGGGATGATCTCGATGTGGGCCTTCTTCTTCTTCGCAACGTCCCAGCTACGCATGAGGACACAACCTCCCACAGTCATCAGCGAAGGGCGGCCGCAACCTGCCCTCATTTGATCCTGACCATCAACGCAGGATTGGCGCGAATGATGGCGAGTTCATGTAACGCTTTGATGACAGCACGGAGCGTGCCAGAAACTGACTTCACAATCAGTATTGAAATAAGCGTTTGATTTGCATGGCCCGCAGCAGAGGCTCCTGGCCGCTGAGTGTCGATCAGGTCAAACCTGTGGATGCCCCAATCTGGCGACTTCCAGGAAAAGCCCGCACCAAGTTGTCTCAACAGACAGGATCAGACGGACATCGTCCGACAATTTATCAACCTGTCATCTCCGTCAGGTTTCATGAGGGCCGCCGCAGCCGGCGCCGGAAGCCCTTCCGGGCCCGTGGCGGCATGCCGGTTGCTAGCCAACCGACGAGCAACCCATCGACGGAGTACGCAATGCGCAAGACGATCCACGCCCTGGCCCTGGCCGTAGCGACAACCCTCCCTGCCGCCTTGCTGGCGGGGGAAATACTGCCTTCGGAGGTGCACTGGGTTTCGGTCGAGGAGATAGGCGAGAGCCTGTCGGGGCGCACGCCCATCAGCGTCGGTTTCGATATCGACGACACGCTGCTGTTTTCCAGCCCCTGCTTCTACCACGGCAAGCAGAAGTACTCGCCAGGCAGCGACGCCTACCTGCACGACATGCGCTTCTGGCAGGAAACCAACGGCGGTTGCGACCGCTACTCGCTGCCCAAGGAGGTCGGGCGCAGGCTGATCGAGCTGCACCAGGCCCGCGGCGACCGTATCTTCTTCATCACCGGCCGGCCGAGCACGCCCGGGGAGAAGCTCAGCGAGATCCTCCAGCAGACCTTCGCCATCAAGGCGATGAACCCGGTGATCTTCTCGTCCGGCCCGGAGAAGGCCGCATTCATCCGCCAGCAGGGCATCGCGCTCTACTACGGCGATTCGGACAGCGACATCCGCTCGGCGCGGGACGCCGGCATCCGTGGCGTGCGGGTGATGCGCGCCGCCTCCTCGACCAACCAGCCGCTACCGGAGAACGGCGCGCTGGGCGAGGAAGTGATCATCGACTCGGATCACTGAGCCGCCTTCATCTGCTCGCGCAGCTCGGCGCAGTGATCCCTGGCCGGCAGCGCGGCGGTGTACCAGACGTAGTCGGCACTCCCCGGCTCCACGGTCTTGCCGGCCTCGGCGAGGATCAACACCGCACTGCCCTCCCCCGCACCGAGATCGGCCAGGTGCAGCGGCACGCCCAGGTCGCGGCGTACGTGGAAGGCCCCGGCGAACAGCAGCGCCGGTTGCGGGGCGGCCACCAGGCGCTCGGCCATGCGCCGGTCGCGTTGCTGCTGCACGGCGAGCATGGCCGGGAACTGGTTCTCCGGCAGCAGACCGCAATGGGACTCGCGGATCTGTTCGCGCAGGGCGTCCTGGACGGTGGCCGTGGTCGAAGCCCGGCCACTCAATGCCGGCTGCTCGCCATAGATGCGCATGATCTCGCTGCGATCCAGGTTCGCCGCCAGCAGCGGGTAAGGCCGGGGCAGCGCATGACGGACGATCGGGCCGTACAGCGCCCAGTCCCAGTTCTTCTGCCAGGCCAGCGCACTTTCCAGCTCACCTTCGCCGGCGCCGGAACGGATGCGTGCGTGCACCGCATCCACCTTGGCCTGCTGGTCGGGGTTGAGCATCTCCAGCAGCAGGCTGCCCTGGCTGCGGCGGCTCTCAAGTGCCTGCAGGAGCCAGAGCTGCAGGGCATGGTGGTCGGGGTTGTCGTGCTGCTCGCCGACCAGCACGCGCGGCGCCTCGGCGAGGCGGTCGAGCAATTGCCTGGGGCTCAGGGTCTCGCCACTGCGCAGGTCGCGGATGACACCGAGATCGGCATGCTGGCGGGCCTCCGGGCTCTGCCACTGCGGCAAGGGCGGGGCGGACTGGCAAGCCGCCAGGGAAGCGATGACGAGCAGTAGAAGCAGGCGCATGGATGGACTCCTCGGGTTCGTTCAGCGCGCGACGATCAGTGGATGCCCGCGTTCCGGGTGGCGCTGCACCAGCACGTCGAGGCCGAACACGGCCTTCAGCGGCTCGGGTTGCAGCACCTCGTCGGGCGTGCCCAGCACATGGGGGCGCCCGTCGCAGAGCAGCAGCAGGCGGTCGCAGTAGCGCGCCGCCAGGTTCAGGTCATGGAGGATCACCAGCACCGCCGCGCCGCGCCCGGCGAAATCACGCACCGCTTGCAGGGTGGTGTGCTGGTGCAGGGGGTCGAGCATCGAGGTGGGCTCGTCCAGCAGCAGGTTCTGCCCCTGGGCGCCCGGCCACAGTTGCGCCAGCACCCGCGCCAGGTGCACGCGCTGGCGCTCGCCGCCGGACAGCGCGAGGTAGCTGCGCCCGGCCAGGTGCGCGGCATCGGCCGCCTCCAGGGCCTCACGGATGATCTCGGCATCCCGCACCCGCCCCGTCGCGTGGGGCAGGCGCCCCATGCCGACCACTTCCTCGACACGGAAGCCGAAGCTCAGGGTGGAGCTCTGCGGCAGCACTGCCAGGCGCTGGGCGCGCTGCGGGCCGGTCCATTCGGCGAGCGGGCGGTTCTCCAGGCCGACATGGCCGGCGGCCAGGGCCAGCTCGCCGCTCAACGCGCCGAGCAGGGTGCTCTTGCCCGCGCCGTTGGGGCCGAGCACACCGAGCACCTCGCCAGGGCGCAGCTCCAGGTCCACGCCCGCCAGCACCACGGTGCTGCCACGGTGCACTTCCAGCTGTTCGACACGCAGCATCAGTGACGCCCCCGCAGCAGCAGATAAAGGAAGAAGGGCGCGCCGATCAGCGCGGTGACGATGCCGATGGGCATCTCCGCCGGCGCCAGCACCAGGCGCGCGGCCAGGTCGGCGAACAGCAGCAGGCTGGCACCGGCCAGTGCCGAGGCCGGCAGCAGGACGCGGTGGTCCGGGCCCGCGACCAGGCGCACCAGGTGCGGCACCACCAGGCCGATGAAGCCGATCAGGCCCGCAGCGGCCACCGCGGCGCCGACGCCCAGCGCCGTGCACAGCACCAGCTCGCGCTTGAGCTTCTCCACCTCGAAGCCCAGGTGACGCGCTTCGGACTCGCCCAGCAGCAGCGCGTTGAGGGCCCTGGCCCGACGCGGCAACCACAGCGCCACCGCCCCGGTGATCAGCAGCAGCGGCCACAGCCGTGCATAGCTGGCACCGTTGAGGCTGCCCAGGTTCCAGAAGGTCAGCGTGCGCAGGGTGGCGTCATCCGCGAGGTAGGTGAACAGGCCGATGCAGGCGAAGGCCAGGGCGTTGAGGGCGATGCCGGCGAGCAGCATGGTCACCACGCTGGTCTGCCCGTCGCGACGGCCGAGGCGGTAGACCAGCGCCGTCACCCCCAGGCCACCGGCGAAGGCGCAGGCGGACAGCAGGTAGGGTGCGATGTTCTCCGACAGCCCGCCGATGGCCGCGCCACCGACGATGGCCACCGCCGCGCCCAGGGCCGCACCGCTGGAGACGCCGACCAGGCCGGGGTCCGCCAGCGGGTTGCGGAACAGGCCCTGCATGGCCACGCCGGACAGCGCCAGCACCGCGCCGACGGCAAGGCCCAGCAGGGTGCGCGGCAGGCGGATCTGCCCGAGGATCAGCTCGGCCTGTTCCAGGCCTTCGGGTGCGAGCGGCATACCCGCCAGGCGCAGGGCGGCACGCAGGGTGTCGCCCAGGGGCAGGCTCACCGGGCCGAGGGCCAGGGACAGCCAGAGGGCGAGCGCGAGCAAGGCACCCAGGACGATGAACAGGGGGCGCGAATGTACAGCTGGGGTCATGGCTGGTTCTGGCTATTGGCGATCAGGGCCGGTGCCTGAGGATAAAAGCCCGCGGACAGCGCGGCCACCCCATCCGGCAGGCGCGGGCCGAGGCCGCCGACCAGCAGGGTCGGGTCCAGCGGCAGCAGGCGGCCCTGCTTGCCGGCGCGGGTCATGGCCAGCGCGGGGTTCTGCTTGAGCAGCGCGGCCTTGGCTTCCTCACCCTCCAGGCTGCGGTCGGCGAACACCACCACGTCCGGGTCCAGCGCCGCCAGTGCCTCGCTGGAGATGGCCTTGTAGCCAAGGTGATCGGTGATGTTCCGGCCACCGGCCTGCTCGATGATCCACGCGGCGGCGGTGTCCTTGCCGGCGGCCATGGGGCTGCTGCCGGCATGGCCGAGCAGCAGCAGGACGCGCGGCGCCTCGTGGGTGCGCCGGGTCTCGGCGACCCACCTGGCCTGCCGCTCGAAGCGCTGGCTGTAGTCGGCGAAGACTCGCCGGGCGCGGGCCTCGTCGCCCAGCAGGCCGCCGATCAGCCCGAGATTCTTCTCCAGCACCGGCAGCTCGGCCCTGGACGGCAGCGACTCGATGCGCACACCGGCGGCCTTGACCTGTTCGATCACCGGCGGCGGACCCATTTCCTCAGTGCCCAGCAGCAGGTCCGGGCGCAGCGAGAGGATGCCCTCGGCGGCCAGCTGACGCTGGTAGCCGATGCTCGGCAGCGACTTCAGCGAGGCGGGGTGGAGGCTGGTGGTGTCGACGCCCACCAACTTGCTCTCGCCACCCAGCAGCACCACCCATTCGCTGAGGGAGCCCCCAGCGCTCACCCAGCGTTGCGGCAACGGATCGGCGGCCAGCGCCGCATGGTTCAGGAACAGACCGGCGCAAAGGCCGGCAAGGGAAACAGCGACACGCATTCAGGGACTCCTCGGGATTCAGGCGGAACGACGCCCCGGCATCGGCGGGGCGTCGCGGTGATCGGTGCGGTGCGACCGACCTGGCGTCAGAGCGCCGGGGCGCTCTCGGCCAGGGCGCGCCAGTCCTCACGCTCGGGGATGCCCGGCTTGCGCGCGCCGAACAGTTGCAGCACCAGCTCGCCCTCGGCATCGAAGGCTTCCCAGCTGGTGATCACGCCGTCGCTGCTGGGCTTGCGCACGCGCCACAGCTCGGTCACGCCCGGGGTCTTCAGGTGCAGGTTGAACTCGGGGTCGAGCACGTTGAACCAGGTGTCCATCCATTTCAGGTTCTGCACCGGGCCGCTGTGGATCTGGATGCAATGGCGGTTGCCGACGAACACCATGATGGGGATCTGCTTCTCGCCCGCCGCCTCCAGCAGGCGCGGCAGTTCGGCGGTGTCCAGCTGCTCGGCCCACTCGCTGCCGGCCAGGCGCAGGGCCTGGGTGCGGGCCGCGCCATGCTTCTTCAGCAGGGCGAAGAAGTGGTGGGTGTCCTTGAGGGCGGACCAGCCTTCACGCAGCCCGGCGACGTCGATCTCGGCATCGGGTTTGACCGGCTCGGCGACGGGCAGCGGCTGCAGGTCCAGCTCGGCGCTCTGCTCCTCGGCACGGAAGCGCTCCACCAGCGGCGCCCAGGCGGCGACTTCGCTGCGCTCGGTGAGGAACACCTTGTGCACGGCCACGCCCTGCCTGTCGAAGATCTGGATGCTGCGCTGGGTGCCGCGCGGGGTTTCCTCGGCCACGGCGAACACGCTGGACCAGCCACCGAGGAACAGGCGCAGGTCGATGTCGGCGGACACCACCAGGCCCATCTGCCCGTTGGCCATCACCGACACCTCGCGGTACACGCCCTTGCGCTCGTGCACGCAATGCTCGTTGCGGGTCAGCGCCATGATGTGGCCCAGCTCGCCCAGGGCGGGCAGCAGGGTCGCCCACTCGGGGCGCAGGCGCACGGTGTCGACGCCCAGGCGGCTCGCGGTGAGCTCGCCCTCGCTCACGGCCAGCCGCTCGGCGGCGTCGCGGGCACGCAGGCGCGGCTCTTCGCCACGCAGGTCCTGCCAGGCCCGGTAGAGCGCAGGGGCGGAAGTGGCGGTCTGGGTCTCGGCAGTCATGGGTCTCACTCCTTCAGGATCAACGGCTCGCCGTAAGGGCGAATTCAATGGGTATTCTCACGCGGCTCGGCACCGGCTCGCCGTCCTGGACCTCAGGACGGAAGCGCCAGCTGGCGACCGCCTTCATGGCCGCTTCGTCGAGGCTCTCGATGCCCGACGAGCGCAGCAACTTCATGTCACGCAACCCGCCGCGCTCATCCAGGCGCACCTCCACCAGGACCACGCCCTGCTGGTTGCGTCGGCGCGCCTGGGCCGGGTAGATCGGCGGCCTGGGCGGAACGAGGAAGGACGGCTGGTCACTGACCACCTCGGCCTTCGGCAGCCTGGCGGCGACGGCGACCGGCTGGCTCGCCAGCGCCGGCGGGGCTGTGCTGGGCGCCGGCGCTGCGGCCTTCGCCACGCTCGGCGCGGTGCCGGGCCGAGGTTGCGGGCGCGGCTGCGGCCTGGGCTCGCTGCGGACGAGCTTGGCGACGGGCGCTTCCGGGCTCGCCTGGCGCGGCTTGACGGCAACGGGCCTGGCTTCCACGACGGGGCTGCTCTTCGGTTCCACCTTGCGGGGCGGCGGTGCCGCGAGCACCACCGGCTCGGCCGCGGCCGCTGCAGGCTCGACGAGACCGACCAGGTGCACCACCTCCGCCCGGGGCTCTCCCTGGGCCATGGCCGGCTCCGCCCGCAGGTCGTGCAGGAGCCATGCGAGCCCCGCATGCGCGACGAGCGACAGGGCGAGGCAAAGTGGAAGACGTGGCATTTTCCGCCCCAATTATCTAAATGCAAATCCATTTGATAATTGTTTGCATTTGTCTGTCAACGTCATTATGTTTTGCGCCGATGCCAATCTGCGATCACCAGAGAGGCCGGCGAAAAGCGATGGTCGGGATGACCCTCCGCAAAGGCACCCGTGGCATGACGCCCGTGGCTGGTAGCCACCCCAGAAGTGCCTGGCCGGTCCCTGGTTGCGCCTTGAACCCGGGAGTCCATCCATGCCGCTTCGCCCCCCCTTCGCCCGCCGCCCCTGGCTGGCCCTGCTGCTTCTGTCGCCCTCCATCGCCCTGGCAGCGGAAAGGACCGCGACCCAGTTCGACACCGTCACCGTGACCGCCACCCGTAGCGAGCAGACCCTCGATGAAGTGCCGAACACGGTGTCGGTGATGACCGAACGCGAGATCGACCAGAAGAACGTGAAGAACATCCAGGACCTGGTGCGCTACGAGCCGGGCGTGTCGGTCGGCGGGACAGGCAGCCGCTTCGGCCTGTCCGGCTTCACCATCCGGGGCATCGGCGGCAACCGCGTGCTGACGCAGGTGGACGGCGTGAGCATGCCGGATACCTTCTCCTTCGGCGGCTTCCTCAGTGCGCAGCGCGACTACGTGGACCCGGACACCCTCAAGCAGGTGGAGATCATCCGCGGCCCGGCCAGCTCGCTGTACGGCAGCGATGCCATCGGCGGTGCGGTGAGCTTCCTCACCAAGGATGCGGCGGACTACCTGGACGAAGGCGATGACGCCTACGCCCGCCTGAAGACCGGCTACGACGGCTCCGACGACAGCTGGCTGCGCAGCACCACCCTCGCCGCCCGCCAGGGCGACCTCGACGGCCTGGTGCACATCGGCCGCCGTACCGGCCAGGCCCTGGATACCCAGGGTGGCACCGGCGGCATCGGCGCGACCCGCGAGAAAGCCAACCCGCTCGACTACACCACCGACAACCTGCTCACCAAGCTCGGCTGGAACTACGCCGAGGGCCAGCGCCTGCAGCTGACCTACGAGCGCTACCAGGACGACACCGACACCCGGGTGCTGAGCAACTACAGCAACACCGCCACCATCCGCACCCAGGACGCGCGCGACAGCGTCGACCGCGAGCGCTATTCGCTGCTGCACACCCTGCAGCTGGACAGCCCGCTGGCGGACAACCTGCAGAACCAGCTCAGCTACCAGGACAGCCAGACCCGCCAGCGCACCTACGAGAACCGTGTCGTCAGCGGCTCGCCTCGCTTGCGCACCCGCGACTCCCACTACGAGGAGAAGCTCTGGGTGCTCAACACCAAGCTGGACAAGTCCTTCAGCATCGCCGACAGCCAGCACACCCTGGTCTACGGCACCGACCTCAAGCGCCTGAAGAACGCCGACCTGCGCGAAGGCGGCGAGACCGTCATCGCCACCGGGGTCAACACACCGGTGCTGCCGACCAGCGACTTCCCGGACCCGACCACCAGCGAGTACGCGGCCTTCATCCAGGACAACATCGAGATCGGCCGCTGGACCCTGCTGCCGGGCCTGCGCTACGACTACTACGCGATGAAGCCCCACGCCACCACGCGTTACCTCAACAGCCAGGCGACCGACGCCAGCCCGAGCGACTTCACCGACTCGGCCGTATCGCCCAAGTTCGGCGTGACCTACCAGGTCGACGACCAGCACAGCGTCTACGGCCAGTACGCCGCCGGCTTCCGCGCCCCGCAGGCGATCGAGATCTTCGGCGAGTTCGTCAACCCGGGCATGTACCGCACCCTGGCCAACACCAACCTCAAGGCCGAGACCAGCGACAGCTTCGAGCTGGGCCTGCGCGGCAAGTACGAGATCGGCAGCTTCGGCGCCGCGCTGTTCTACAACCGCTACGACGACTTCATCGAGCAGGTGTCCCGCCCCTCCAGCGTGCCGGGCTTCCCCTTCGGCGAGTTCCAGTACGTCAACCGCGACCGGGTGACCATCCGCGGCTTCGAGGCCAAGGGCGAGCTCTTTCTCGACAAGCTCGGCATGCCGGCCGGCTGGCGCGCCATGAGCTCGGTCGCCTACGCACGCGGCAAGGACGAGGGCACCGGCCAGCCGATCAACAGCGTCGACCCGCTCAAGGGCGTCTTCGGCCTGGGTTATGCGCAGCCCAACGGCAAGTTCGGCGGTGACCTGAGCTGGACCCTGGTGGCGGCCAAGGAGCGCATCGACCGCACCCAGACCGCTGGCCAGTACCAGCCCTCGGGCTATGGTCTGCTGGACCTGAACGGCTGGTGGCAGGTCACCGAGGCGTTCTCGGTCAACGCCGGCCTGTTCAACCTCACCGACAAGGACTACTGGCAGTGGGGCGATGTGCGCGGGCTGACCGAGAACAGCCCCAGCCTGCAGCGCTACACCCAGCCCGGCCGCCATGCGGCGGTCAACCTGATCTGGGAGATCTGAGCCTTTCAGCGCAGGGACGCGCACCCTCTTGGCAATCCACGGCGGCACGGGATAATGCCCGCCTGCCGTGGAGACGCCGATGATCCTGCTATGCCGCCCCGACGAGTTGGCCGAAGGCCAGAGCCGGGGCTTTCTGATCGATGACCTGAAGCTGCTGCTGGTGCGCCGGGAGGGCCGGGTCCATGCCTATGAAAACCGCTGCCCACACCGGGGCATTCCCCTGGAATGGCAGCCGGACCGTTTTCTCGACGACAGCGGCAGCCTGATCCAGTGCGCCACCCACGGTGCGCTGTTTCTCATCGACTCGGGTGAGTGCGTGGCCGGGCCTTGCGCCGGGGAGTCCCTGCGACCGCTCGACTGCCGCGAGGACGATCGCGGCATCTGGCTGCTCGCCTAACCGATCACCTCGAGCCTGCGCAGCAGCGCCAAGCCCTCGAGACTGACCTCGGCGCCATAGGCGAGCACCTCCACCCCGGCGGCCTTGGCGTCGGCCAGGGCGGCGGCATAGGCGGGGTCGATCTCCACCGCTGCGCGCACGGCGTCGATACCGGAAAGGTTGACGCAGTAGAACTGCACCGCGCGCATGCCCTGGCGCGCCAGCGCCGCCAGCTCGCGCAGGTGCTTGCTGCCACGCACGGTGACGGCGTCGGGGAAGGCCGCTACGGCGGTGCCGTCGAAGCCCAGGGTCACGCTCTTCACCTCCACGAACACCTCGCCGCTCGGGTAGTCCAGGCGGAAGTCGGCACGGCTGTTCTCCACGCCGTAGGCGACCTCGCGCTTGAGTGCGGTGAAGCCGGCCAGCTCGGGGATGAGCCCGGCACGCAGGGCTTCCTCGACCAGGGCGTTGGCCCGCGCGGTGTTCACACAGGCCAGCCGGCCCTGGGGCGTCTCGGTGATTTCCCAGGTGCCGGGGAGCTTGCGCCTGGGATCGTTGGAGCGGCTGAACCATACGCGGCACCCTTCGCTCATGCAGTTGAGCATCGAGCCGGTGTTCGGGCAGTGGATGGTCAACTGCTCGCCGTCGAGGGTCTCGATGTCGGCGAGGAAGCGCTTGTAGCGGCGCAGCAGTCGGGCCTGCTCCAGGGGCGGGTCGAATCTCATCCCGCCAGCGCCGCCCAGGTCTTGAGCCCGCGGGCGATGCGCTGCACCGCTTCCTCCAGGCGCGGCAGGCTCTGGGTGTAGGCGAAGCGCACGTGCTGGTTGGCCAGGTGGCGCCCGAAATCCAGGCCGGGGGTGAAGGCCACGTGCTCGGTCTCGATGAAGTGCCGGCAGAAGGCGTAGGCGTCCTGGGTGAAGGCGGAAACATCCGCATATAAATAGAAGGCACCTTCGGGCTCGACGGCGATGCGGAAGCCGAGCGCGCGCAGGGCTGGCAGCAGGTAGTCGCGACGGCGGGCGAACTCGGTGCGGCGCTGTTCGAGTATCGCCAGGGTGTCGGGCTCGAAGCAGGCCAGCGCGGCGTGCTGGGCCATGGAGGGAGCGCTGATGTAGAGGTTCTGCGCGAGCTTCTCCAGCTCGGGCACCGCATCAGGGGGCGCCACCAGCCAGCCGAGGCGCCAGCCGGTCATGCCGAAGTACTTGGAGAAGCTGTTGAGCACGAAGGCGTCGTCATCCACCTCCAGCACGCTGGCGGCATCCACGCCGTAGGTGAGGCCGTGGTAGATCTCGTCGACCACCAGGTGGCCACCTTTGGCCTTCAGCGCGGCGGAGAGGCCGGCCAGTTCGTCACGGCCCAGCAGCGTGCCGGTGGGGTTGGCGGGCGAGGCGACCAGGGCCCCCACGCTGTCGCCATCCCAGTAGCGCTCCACCAGGTTCGGCGTGAGCTGGTAGCGGCTCTCGGGGCCGACCGGCACCAGTTGCGCGGCGCCCTCGACCAGGCGCAGGAAGTGGCGGTTGCAAGGGTAGCCCGGGTCGGCGAGCAGCCAGTGGCGGCCCGGGTCGACCAGCAGGCTGGCGGCCAGCAACAAAGCGCCCGAACCGCCGGGAGTAATCAGGATGCGTTCGGGGTCGATATCCAGGTCGTAGCGATCGCCGTAGAACCCGGAGATGGCACTGCGCAGCTGGGGCAGGCCGCGCGCGGCCGTATAGCGCGTGTGGCCGGCGGCCAGGGCGGCCTGCCCGGCCTGGACGATGGGGGCGGCGGTGCTGAAGTCCGGCTCGCCGATCTCCAGGTGGATGACGTCGTGCCCCTGCGCCTGCAACTCGTTGGCGCGGGCCAGCAGGGCCATCACGTGGAAGGGTTCTATGGCACGGCTGCGTGCACTGTATGACTGGGCCATCGGCCTTCCTTTATTAACGCAAAGAGCGGATTCTACCGAATGGTCCGGGAAGGCTGCAGCAACCACGATAACTGGGAGTAGCGTGCCCGGAGTCGATCTGGTAAGTTCGCCCGCTTGCAGTCGCAGGGCCGGGTTACCGGCGATGGACCAGAACCTGCGCAATGGATTAGAGAAAGTGAGAGGCGGCCATTCATGCCCACCAAAGCAAAGCAACAGAGCAGCCAACTGATCCGTGGTTTCGAGCCTTACCAGGAAACCAAGGGTGAGGAGTACATGAGCGACCGCATGCGCGCTCACTTCACCAGCATCCTCAACAAGTGGAAGCTCGAACTGATGGAGGAAGTGGATCGTACCGTGCACCACATGCAGGACGAAGCCGCCAACTTCCCCGACCCGGCCGACCGCGCCAGCCAGGAAGAAGAGTTCAGCCTGGAACTGCGTGCACGCGATCGCGAGCGCAAGCTGATCAAGAAGATCGACGAGACCCTGCAACTGATCGAAGACAACGACTACGGCTGGTGCGACTCCTGCGGCGTCGAGATCGGTATCCGTCGTCTCGAGGCACGCCCCACCGCCACGCTCTGCATCGACTGCAAGACGCTGGCGGAGATCAAGGAAAAGCAACTCGGTTCCTGATCCCAGAACGGGGCGCTACGGCGCCCCGTTTCGTTTCTGCAGGCCCGCACTCCAATGAGTTCTTCTCCCACCTACATCGGCCGCTTCGCCCCGACGCCCAGCGGCTTTCTGCATTTCGGCTCCCTCGTCGCCGCCCTCGCCTCCTACCTCGATGCCCGCTCGGTCGGTGGCCGCTGGCTGCTGCGCATGGAGGACCTCGACCCGCCGCGCGAGGTACCCGGCGCCCAGGACGCGATCCTGCGCACCCTGGAAACCTACGGCTTCGAGTGGGACGGCGAATGCCTGCGCCAGAGCGATCGCCACGATGCCTACGCCCAGGTGCTCGACCGCCTCTTCGACCAGGGCCTGGCCTACGCCTGCACCTGTTCGCGCAAGCAGCTCGAAGGCCACCAGGGGGTCTACCCCGGTTTCTGCCGCAATGCGCTGCACCCCCGGCATGACGCCGCGATACGCCTGCGCGTGCCGGAGCTGATCTACGGTTTCACCGACCGCGTGCAGGGCGAGTTCCGCCAGCACCTGGGGCGCGAGGTGGGCGACTTCGTCATCCGCCGTCGCGACGGTCTCTACGCCTACCAGCTGGCCGTGGTGCTGGATGACGCCTGGCAAGGCATGACCGATGTGGTGCGCGGCGCCGACCTGCTCGACTCCACGCCGCGCCAGCTCTACCTGCAGGAACTGCTGGGACTGCCGCAACCGCGCTACCTGCACGTGCCGCTGATCATCCAGCCTGACGGGCACAAGCTGGGCAAGTCCTATCGTTCCCCGCCGCTGCCAGCCGACCAGGCCGGCCCGCTGCTCGACCGCGCCCTGCGTGCACTCGGCCAGCGCCCACCGGCGCAACTCGCCGACGCCACCCCGCGCGTGGTGCTCGACTGGGGCATCGCCAACTGGGACGCCACGCGCATCCCCGGCAGCCGCACACTGGCCGAAGCGCAGCTGCGCTAGGGGCCATCTCTCCCCTCGCACCCGCACCGGTCATTCGCTACCATCGCCGCACTCCCGATGCGAGATGCGGCATGTATATCTACCGACTGGTTCTGCTCCTGGTGGTGGGGATCTATCTGTTTTCCCCGGCCATCATGGACTGGTGGATCGACCCCAATGGGGCCTGGTACCGCCCCTACCTGCTCTGGCTGATCCTGATCGTGGTCACTTTCATCCTCCAGAGCCAACGCGATGCTGACGAGCTTTAGCCTGAGCCAGCTGATCCTCATCAGCGCGGCTTACCTGTTCACCCTGTTCGGCGTCGCCTGGCTCAGCGATCGCGGCTTCGTGCCTCGGCGCATCGTCCGCCACCCGCTGACCTACACCCTGTCGCTGGGTGTCTACGCCAGCGCCTGGGCCTTCTATGGCACGGTCGGGCTGGCCTACCAGTACGGCTACGGCTTCCTCGCCAGCTACCTGGGCATTTCCGGCGCCTTCCTCCTCGCACCGGTGCTGCTCTACCCCATCCTGCGCATCACCCGCACCTACCAGCTGTCCTCGCTGGCGGACCTCTTCGCCTTCCGCTTCCGCAGCACCTGGGCCGGCTCGCTGACCACGCTGTTCATGCTCGTGGGCGTGCTGCCGCTGCTGGCGCTGCAGATCCAGGCGGTGGCGGACTCCATCGGCATCCTCACCCGCGAGCCGGTGCACGACCGCGTTGCCCTGGGCTTCTGCGCACTGATCACGCTGTTCACCATCCTCTTCGGCGCGCGCCACATCGCCACCCGGGAAAAGCACGAGGGCCTGGTGTTCGCCATCGCCTTCGAGTCGCTGGTCAAGCTCACCGCCCTGGGGGGCATCGGCCTCTATGCGCTCTATGGCGTGTTCGGCGGCCCCCATGAGCTGGAGCTGTGGCTGCTGCAGAACCAGGCGGCGCTCTCCACCCTGCACACCCCGCTGCAGGAAGGACCGTGGCGCACGCTGCTGCTGGTGTTCTTCGCCTCGGCCATCGTGATGCCGCACATGTACCACATGACCTTCACCGAGAACCTCAACCCCCGCGCCATGGTCAGCGCCAGCTGGGGCCTGCCGCTGTTCCTGCTGCTGATGAGCCTGGCGGTGCCGCTGATCCTCTGGGCCGGCCTCAAGCTCGGCGCCACCACCAACCCGGAATACTTCACCCTGGGCCTGGGCATCGCCGTGAACAGCGACGCCCTGGCCCTGCTCGCCTATGTCGGCGGGCTGTCGGCGGCCAGCGGCCTGATCATCGTGCTGACCCTGGCGCTGTCGGGCATGGCGCTGAACCACCTAGTGCTGCCGCTGTACCAGCCACCGTCGGAAGGCAACATCTACCGCTGGCTGAAATGGACGCGCCGGGCGCTGATCGTCGCCATCATCATGGCCGGCTACGGCTTCTATCTATTGCTGGGTGCCGAGCAGGATCTTTCCAACCTGGGCATCGTCGCCTTCGTCGCCACCCTGCAGTTCCTTCCCGGCGCGCTGTCGGTCCTCTACTGGCCGACCGCCAACAGCCGCGGCTTCATCGCCGGCCTGCTGGCGGGCATCGGCGTCTGGCTGTTCAGCATGCTGCTGCCGCTGGTGGGCAACCTGCAGGGCATCTACCTGCCGCTGTTCAACGCCATCTACGTGCTCGACGACACCAGCTGGCACATCGCGGCGATCGCCTCCCTGGCGGCCAACGTGCTGGTCTTCACCCTGGTCTCGCTGTTCACCGACGCCAGCGCCGAGGAACGCGGCGCCGCCGAAGCCTGCGCGGTGGACAACGTGCGCCGCCCGCAGCGCCGCGAGCTGGTGGCCGGCTCGCCCCAGGAGTTCTCCGCGCAACTGGCCAAGCCGCTGGGTGCGAAGACCGCACAGAAGGAAGTGGAGCAGGCCCTGCGCGACCTGCACCTGCCCTTCGACGAGCGCCGCCCCTATGCGCTGCGCCGCCTGCGTGACCGCATCGAGGCCAACCTCTCGGGGCTGATGGGGCCGAGCGTGGCCCAGGACATGGTCGAGACCTTCCTGCCCTACAAGTCCGGCAGCGAGAGCTACGTCACCGAGGACATCCACTTCATCGAGAGCCGCCTGGAGGACTACCACTCGCGCCTCACGGGCCTGGCCGCCGAGCTGGACGCCCTGCGCCGCTACCACCGCCAGACGCTGCAGGAACTGCCGATGGGCGTGTGCTCGCTGGCCAAGGACCAGGAGATCCTCATGTGGAACCGGGCGATGGAGGAGCTCACCGAGATCCCCGCCCAGCGCGTGGTGGGCTCGCGCCTCTCGGCCATCAGCGAACCCTGGAAGGGGCTGCTGGAAAGCTTCATCAACCTGCCCGACGAACACCTGCACAAGCAGCGTCTGCAACTGGAAGGCCAGGCACGCTCGCTGAACCTGCACAAGGCCGCCATCGACGAGCCCCTCGCCCCGGGTAACACCGGCCTGGTACTGCTGGTGGAAGACGTTACCGACACCCAGTTGCTGGAAGACAAGCTGGTGCATTCCGAGCGCCTGGCCTCCATCGGCCGCCTCGCCGCCGGTGTCGCCCACGAGATCGGCAACCCCATCACCGGCATCGCCTGCCTGGCGCAGAACCTGCGCGAGGAGCGCGAGGGCGACGGCGAGCTGACCGAGATCAGCAGCCAGATCCTGGAGCAGACCAAGCGCGTGTCGCGCATCGTCCAGTCGCTGATGAGCTTCGCCCACGCCGGCGGCCGCCAGCAGGCCACCGAACCCGTGTGCCTGGCCGACGTGACCCAGGACGCCATCGGCCTCCTGTCCCTGAACAAGCGCAGCGTCGACGTGGAGTTCTTCAACCTCTGCGATCCGGAGCACGTCGCCGAGGGCGATCCGCAACGCCTCGCCCAGGTACTGATCAACCTGCTTTCCAACGCCCGGGATGCATCACCGCCCGGCAGCGCGATACGCGTGCGGAGCGAAATCTCCGATCACGCGGTCGACCTTGTGGTGGAGGACGAAGGAAGCGGGATTCCCAAGGCGATCATGGACCGCCTGTTCGAACCCTTCTTCACCACCAAGGACCCGGGCAAGGGGACCGGCCTGGGCCTCGCGCTGGTCTATTCGATCGTGGAAGAGCATTATGGTCACATCACCATCGAAAGCCCGGCCGACCCCGAGCAACAGCGCGGCACCCGAATCCGGGTGACGTTGCCGCGATTTGTCGAAGCGACGTCCGCTGTGATCTGAGACCGTCGAGAGAGCTGAATTTAATGCCACATATTCTCATCGTCGAAGACGAAACCATTATCCGTTCTGCCTTGCGCCGCCTGCTTGAACGCAACCAGTACCAGGTCAGCGAAGCTGGCTCCGTCCAGGAAGCCCAGGAGCGCTACAGCATCCCCGGCTTCGACCTGATCGTCAGCGACCTGCGCCTGCCCGGCGCCCCGGGCACCGAGCTGATCAAGCTCGCCCAGGGCACCCCGGTCCTGATCATGACCAGCTACGCCAGCCTGCGCTCGGCGGTCGACTCGATGAAGATGGGCGCGGTGGACTACATCGCCAAGCCCTTCGACCACGACGAGATGCTCCAGGCCGTGGCGCGCATCCTCAAGGAGCGCCAGGAAGGCAAGGGCGCCCCGGCCGAACGCAGCGGCAACTCGCGCGGCACCGAAAAGGCCGCATCGGGTGGTGCTGCCGCCGACGGCGAAATCGGCATCATCGGTTCCTGCGCCTCGATGCAGGAGCTCTACAGCAAGATCCGCAAGGTCTCGCCCACCGACTCCACCGTGCTGATCCAGGGCGAATCCGGCACCGGCAAGGAGCTGGTCGCCCGCGCCCTGCACAATCTCTCCCGCCGCGCCAAGGCCCCGCTGATCTCGGTCAACTGCGCCGCGATCCCGGAAACCCTCATCGAATCCGAGCTCTTCGGCCACGAGAAAGGTGCGTTCACCGGCGCCAGCGCCGGGCGTGCCGGCCTGGTCGAGGCGGCCGATGGCGGCACCCTGTTCCTCGACGAGATCGGCGAACTGCCGCTCGAAGCCCAGGCGCGCCTGCTGCGCGTGCTGCAGGAAGGCGAGATACGCCGTGTCGGTTCCGTGCAGTCGCAGAAGGTCGATGTACGCCTGATCGCCGCGACCCACCGCGACCTGAAAACCCTGGCCAAGACCGGCCAGTTCCGTGAAGACCTCTACTACCGTCTCCACGTGATTTCCCTGAAGCTGCCCGCCCTGCGCGAGCGCGGCAACGACGTGATCGAAATCGCCCGTGCCTTCCTCGCCCGCCAGTGCACCCGCATGGGACGTGAGGACCTGCGCTTCGCCCACGACGCCGAACAGGCCATCCGCCATTACCCCTGGCCGGGTAACGTGCGCGAACTGGAGAACGCCATCGAGCGTGCGGTGATCCTCTGCGAAAGCCCGGATATCTCGGCCGACCTGCTGGGCATCGACATCGAGCTGGATGACCTGGACGAGGAGGACTTCCTCGACACCCCGGTCCAGACGGCCAGCAACAGCCACGAGCCCACGGAAGACCTGTCACTGGAGGACTACTTCCAGCACTTCGTGCTCGAGCACCAGGATCACATGACCGAAACCGAGCTTGCCCGAAAACTGGGCATCAGCCGCAAGTGCCTGTGGGAGCGCCGCCAGCGCCTCGGAATCCCGCGCCGCAAGTCGGGGGCCGCGACCTCCTGAGGCGCGAGGCCGGTGACAGAGCGGTGCGGACGGAGTTCCCCGCTTTGTTACCGCGTTAATCTCTCGTAACAAAAGCCGGGTCTTAAGGTAACGAAAGCCCGGCTTTTTTGTACCCGCCCGCCAACCCCGAATCACCGCAAACCCTTGATTTACAAGGAATCACAAAAGTTGGCACGGCATCTGCTTTATCTCTGGCACAACAACAATAACAAACGTGTAACCCCACAATAAGAACAAGACGTACCGACTCCAGCACAACAAAAACAAAACCGCGGAGGCGCAGCTAACTGATTCTTTTGGAGAGGAGTTGCCTTTGGGGCTCGCCCCACGACCAGGCTGAGAACAATAAAACTGTCATGAGACAGCGCCTGAACTGGTTGGATCACGGAATGATCATGGCACCGTCAGCGTCCAAAGCAATCCGTTTGCTATTGACCCTCGATTCGAGGGCATTTCCAGAGGCCACGAACCTGCTGGAACGGGTCGAACAACAAAAACACCAAGCCCGACACAACAATAAAAACAAAGCACGCACCAATTTGGGGGGGAGCTTCGGCTCCCCCAGTAGCTTTGACACACCCCCGCCGCTTCCTTCACCATCTCCCGACCCAGTGCTAGAATCCGCGTCCATCGTGCGGTCTTGTCCAATTCTGGCCGTCCATTCCGCAAAACAGTGCATCCCATGCTGAAGAAGCTGATCCAGTCTTTTCGCTCTCCCCTGCGCCGCTCCCAGCATCCCCGCAGCACACCCGAAGTATTGAGCAATCGCCAGCACTCGCTGGAACGTGCGGATATCAGCCGCAATGCCGTCAATGTGGTCGAGCGCCTGCAGAAGGCCGGCTACCAGGCCTACCTGGTCGGTGGCTGCGTGCGTGACCTGCTGCTGAACCTGGAGCCCAAGGACTTCGACGTGGCCACCAGCGCCACGCCCGAACAGGTCCGCGCCGAATTCCGCAACGCCCGGGTCATCGGCCGTCGCTTCAAGCTGGTCCACGTGCATTTCGGCCGCGAGATCATCGAGACCGCGACCTTCCGTGCCAATCACCCCCAGGGTGCCGACGAGGAAGACAGCAACCAGTCCTCGCGCAACGAGAGCGGCCGCATCCTGCGGGACAACGTCTACGGCAACCAGGAAGAAGACGCGCAGCGCCGCGACTTCACCATGAACGCCCTCTACTACGACCCGGTCACCGAGCGCATCCTCGACTACGCCCACGGCGTGCACGACATCCGCAACCGCCTGATCCGCCTGATCGGCGACCCCGAGCAGCGCTACCTCGAAGACCCGGTGCGCATGCTTCGCGCCGTGCGCTTCGCCGCCAAGCTCGACTTCGAGATCGAGAAACACAGCGCCGCCCCCATCCGCCGCCTGGCGCCGATGCTGCGCGACATCCCGTCTGCCCGCCTGTTCGACGAGATCCTCAAGCTGTTCCTCGGAGGCAAGGCCGAGCGCACCTTCGAGCTGCTGCTGGAATACGACCTGTTCGCCCCGCTGTTCCCGGCCGCTGCGGCGTCCCTGGAACGCGACCCGGAATACGCCGGCGCCCTGATCCGCCAGGCCCTGGCCAACACCGACGAGCGCATCCGCCTGGGCAAGCCGGTCACCCCCGCCTTCCTCTTCGCCGCGCTGCTCTGGCCGGCCCTGCCCATCCGTGCGGCCCTGCTGCAGGAAAAGGGCATGCCGCCGATCCCGGCCATCCAGGAAGCGGCCCACGGGCTGATCCTCGAGCAGTGCCAGCGCACCGCCATTCCCAAGCGCTTCACCATCCCGATCCGCGAGATCTGGGACATGCAGGAACGCCTGCCGCGCCGCAGCGGCAAGCGCGCCGACCTGCTGCTGGAGAACCCGCGCTTCCGCGCCGGCTACGACTTCCTCCTGCTGCGCGAAAGCGCGGGCGAGGAAACCGACGGCCTGGGCGACTGGTGGACCGACTACCAGGACGCCAGCGACAGCGAGCGCCGCGCCATGATCCGCGACCTCAGCGGCAAGGACGATGGCGGCGGTGCACCGCGCAAGCGTCGTCGTGGCGGCAGCCGTCGCAAGCGCGGCCCGCGTGAAGGTTCGGCTCCCGCCAGCGAGTGATGATGGAACGTATCTATATAGGGCTCGGCAGCAACCTCGCCGAGCCTGCCGCGCAACTGGCCAGCGCCCTGCAGGCCATGGCCGCGCTGCCTCGCACCCGCCTGGCTGCCGTCTCCTCGCTCTATGCGAGCGACCCGCTCGGCCCGCCCGGGCAACCCCGCTACGCCAACGCCGTGGCCGCCCTGGACTCCGAACTCGCGCCCCTGGAACTGCTCGACGGCCTGCAGGCGATCGAACTCGCCCAGGGCCGTGTGCGCAAGGACGAGCGCTGGGGCCCACGCACCCTCGACCTGGACATCCTGCTGTTCGGCGAGCACGCGATCGACCTGCCGCGCCTGCAGGTCCCGCACTACCACATGCACGCCCGCGCCTTCGTCCTCTATCCCCTCGCGGAGATAGCCGGAGACCACCTCAGGCTGCCGGACGGCCGTGCCCTGCGGGCCCTTCTCGATGCCTGTCCCTTCGAGGGGCTGGAGGTCACGGGGGCCCTTCCGGGCATGGCGGTAACGCCGTAACAGATCGGTAACACCTGCAATTGACACCATGCCCCACCATCGGGACTATAAGCGTCCCGTTGCCCCGTGCCGGTGCAGAATCGGTACCGATGAGGACGTTTTCATGCCTGATGTGACCCTGACCACCCTTCAAGAGCTGAAGCAGAAAGGCGAGAAGATCGCCATGCTCACAGCCTATGACGCCACCTTCGCCCAGGCCGCGAGCCAGGCAGGTGCCGATGTCCTGCTGGTGGGCGACTCCCTTGGCATGGTCCTGCAAGGCCATGACAGCACCCTGCCGGTGAGCGTCGCCGACATGGCGTACCACACCGCCGCCGTGAAGCGCGGCAACCAGGGCGCGCTGATCATCGCCGACCTGCCGTTCATGGCCTACGCCACCCTGGAACAGACCTTCGCCAACAGCGCCGCCCTGATGCAGGCCGGCGCCCACATGGTGAAGCTGGAAGGCGCCGCCTGGCTGGCCGAGCCCATCCGCCTGCTGGCAGAACGCGGCATCCCGGTATGCGCGCACCTGGGCCTCACCCCGCAAGCGGTGAACATCCTCGGTGGCTACAAGGTGCAGGGCCGCCAGGAAGCCCAGGCCCGCCAGCTGCGCGCCGACGCCATGGCCCTGGAGCAGGCCGGCGCCGCCATGCTGCTGCTCGAATGCGTCCCCAGCGAACTCGCCGCCGAGATCACCCAGTCGGTGAAGATCCCGGTCATCGGCATCGGTGCCGGCAGCGCCACCGATGGCCAGGTGCTGGTCATGCACGACATGCTCGGCCTGTCCCTCACCGGTCGCGCGCCCAAGTTCGTGAAGAACTTCATGGAAGGCCAGGCCAGCATCCAGGCCGCCATGGCCGCCTACGTTAAGGCCGTCAAGGACGTCACCTTCCCTGCCGCCGAACACGGATTCTCCGCATGATCACCGTCAAGACCGTTCGCGAGCTGCGCGCCGCCGTGGCTCGCGCTCGCGGCGAAGGCAAGCGCATCGGCCTGGTGCCGACCATGGGCAACCTCCACGCCGGCCACGCCGCGCTGGTGGAGAAAGCCGCACAGCGCGCCGACTTCGTCGTCACCAGCATCTTCGTCAACCCGCTGCAGTTCGGCCCCAGCGAAGACCTGGCCAAGTACCCCCGCACCCTGCAGGCCGACCAGGAGAAACTGGTCGCTGCCGGCTGCCACCTGCTGTTCCACCCGGACGTCGAGGAGATGTACCCCGACGGCATGGCCGACCAGACCCGTGTCAGCGTGCCCCTGGTCTCCGAAGGGCTCTGCGGCGCCAGCCGTCCGGGTCACTTCGAAGGCGTCGCCACCGTGGTCAGCAAGCTGTTCAACATGGTCCAGCCGGACCTCGCCCTGTTCGGCGAGAAGGACTTCCAGCAACTCGCGGTGATCCGCAAGCTGGTCCGCGACCTCAACCTGCCGATCCAGGTCATGGGTGAAGCCACGGTCCGTGCCGAGGACGGCCTGGCCCTCTCCTCGCGCAACGGCTACCTGGACGAACAACAACGCGCCGCAGCGCCGGCCCTGTACCGCACCCTCAAGCAACTGGCCGACTCCGTGAACGCCGGTCGCGACGACTTCGCCACCCTGGAAGCCCAGGGCCGCGACGCGCTCGAGAAGGCCGGTTTCCGCCCCGACTACCTGGAAGTCCGAGAGGCCACCAGCCTGCGCCCGGCGCGCCCCGGCGACCAGGACCTGGTGATCCTGGCCGCGGCCTACATGGGCAGCACCCGGCTGATCGACAACCTCGCCTTCACCCTCCACGGAAAGGCCTGAAACCCTCGCCCGGCAAGGCTTGCCCGCCCCTCGGGGTTCGGGCAAACTCTGCCGCCGCCAGCGCCCAGACAAGGAAAACGCCATGCACGCCATCATGCTCAAGGCCAAACTGCACCGCGCCGAAGTCACCCACGCGGTGCTCGACTACGAAGGCTCCTGCGCCATCGACGGTGAATGGCTGGACCTCGCCGGCATCCGCGAGTACGAACAGATCCAGATCTACAACGTCGACAACGGCGAGCGCTTCACCACCTACGCCATCCGTGGCGAAAACGGCTCGCGCATGATCTCGGTCAACGGCGCCGCCGCGCACAAGGCCAAAGTAGGCGACCGGGTCATCATCTGCGCCTACGCCCACTACAGCGAAGCCGAGCTGGCCAACTTCAAGCCGCGCATGCTCTACATGGCACCCGGCAACGAGCTGAGCCACACCAGCAACGCCATACCGGTCCAGGTCGCCTGAACCCTGACCCGCTAGACTGAAAGCCCGGAACACTCCGGGCTTTTTCGTGTTCATAACCAAGTTGATTGCTTGAAGGCACGCCATGAACCACCACCTCAATCCCCTCGACGTCACCCAACTGCCCAGCTGGGGCGCGCTGTCCGCGCACCGCGAGGAGCTGGCCGGCTTCAAGATGCGCCAGGCCTTCCAGGAAGACGGCGAGCGCTTCAAGCGCTTCACCCTCAGCGCCTGCGGCCTGCTGCTGGACTTCTCCAAGAACCTGATCCGCGAAGACACCCTGGCCCTGCTGGTGAAGCTGGCCGAGGAAGCCCAGCTCGGCGAAGCCATCAAGGCCATGTTCCAGGGCGAGGTGATCAACGCCTCCGAGCGTCGCCCCGTGCTGCACACCGCGCTGCGCCGTCCCATCGGCGACAAGGTGCGGGTGGACGGCAAGGACGTCATGCCCGAGGTGCACCGCGTGTTGCACCAGATGACCGAGCTGGTGGGCTACGTGCACAACGGACTGTGGCGTGGCTACACCGAGAAACCCATCACCGACGTGGTCAACATCGGCATCGGCGGCTCCTTCCTCGGTCCGCAGCTGGTTTCCGAAGCGCTGCTGCCCTTCGCCCAGAAAGGCGTGCGCTGCCACTACCTGGCCAACATCGACGGCAGCGAATTCCGCGAGCTGGCCTGCAAGCTCAACGCCGAGACCACGTTGTTCATCGTCTCCAGCAAATCCTTCGGCACCCTGGAAACCCTGAAGAACGCCCAGGCCGCCCGCGCCTGGTACCTGGCCCAGGGCGGCAGCGAGGAAGAGCTCTATCGCCACTTCATCGCCGTTTCCAGCAACAAGGAAGCGGCCATGGCCTTCGGCATCCGCGAGGAAAACATCTTCCCGATGTGGGACTGGGTGGGCGGCCGCTACTCGCTGTGGTCGGCCATCGGCCTGCCGATCGCCATGTCCATCGGCATCTCCAACTTCAAGGAGCTGCTGTCCGGCGCCTACAGCATGGACCAGCACTTCCAGACCGCGTCCTTCGAGCGCAACATCCCGGTGATCCTGGCCCTGCTGGGCGTCTGGTACGGCGACTTCTGGGGCGCCCGCAGCCACGCGATCCTGCCCTACGACTACTACCTGCGTAACTTCACCGACCACCTGCAGCAGCTGGACATGGAATCCAACGGCAAGACCGTGCGCCAGGACGGCAGCCCGATCACCGCCGGTACCGGCCCGGTGATCTGGGGCGGCGTCGGCTGCAACGGCCAGCACGCCTACCACCAGTTGCTGCACCAGGGCAGCCACCTGATCCCCGCGGACTTCATCGTCCCGGTCTCCAGCTACAACCCGGTCGCCGACCACCACCAGTGGCTGTTCGCCAACTGCCTGTCGCAGAGCCAGGCGATGATGCTCGGCAAGTCCCGCGAGGAAGCCGAGAACGAGCTGCGCGCCAAGGGCCTGGACGAAGCCGAGGTGCAGCGCCTGGCACCGCACAAGGTGATCCCCGGCAACCGCCCCAGCAACACCCTGGTGATGGAACGCATCAGCCCCCGTCGCCTGGGCGCACTGATCGCCATGTACGAACACAAGGTCTACGTGCAGAGCGTGCTCTGGGGCATCAACGCCTTCGACCAGTGGGGCGTGGAACTGGGCAAGGAACTGGGCAAGGGCGTCTACTCGCGCATCGTCGGCAGCGAGGAAACCCCGGCCGAAGACGGCTCCACCCAGGGCCTGATCGACTTCTTCCGCGGCCGTCACCGCGGCTGAGGCCGTCGCCGCACCCGGCCCCGGGTGCGGCGCCTTCCCTCCTCGCCGCTAGCGGCAGAAGCGCTGGCGGTACTCGCTCGGCGTCACTCCCAATCCCTGCACGAACGCCCTCCTGAGGTTGTATTCGTTGATGAAGCCGGTGCGCTGCGCCGTGCGCTTGAGCGATGCCGCCCCGTCCTCCAGCAACCGGCAGGCCGCCTCCAGGCGCATCTGGAACAACAGGCGCGCCGGGCCGACCCCCAACTCCTCCTTGCAGTGCCGGTGCAGGGTGCGTGACGAGACCGCGACGGCCGCCGCCATCGCCTCGATATCCAGGTCCTCCTGCAGGTGCTCGCGCAACCACGCCGAAAGCCGCTCCACCAGCCCACCCGGAGGGGCCTGCTGGGCCAGCAACTCGGCGCTGAACTGACGCTGCCCGCCCGGCCGTCGCAGGTACACCACCAACCCTCGGGCCACCTGCAGGGACACCTCGCGCCCCAGGTCCTCCTCCACCAGGCTCAGGCACAGGTCGATGCCCGCCGTGACACCCGCCGAGCTGTAGAAGGCACCGTCGCGCACGAACAGCGCGTCCTCCAGTACCCGCGTTCGCGGTAGCAAGCGCTGCAACAGCGACGCATAGCGCCAGTGGGTGACCACCTGGCGCCCCTCCAGCAGCCCGGCGCGGGCAAGCAGGAAGGCACCGGTGCACACCGAGCAGCAGCGCCGCGCCACACCGGCTACCGCCACCAGCCAGGCGGCGAGCGCGGCCGAGCCCATCGTCCGCTGCACGCCATGGCCGCCGGCCACCAGCAGGGTGCAGCCCACCAGCTCGTCCACGGGTGGCAGCGCCTCTGCCTGCAGCTGCAAGCCGGTGGAGGAGCTCACCAGGCCCGGCTCCAGCGCCACGGTACGCAGGCGGTAGGGCCGCATCGCGCCCGCCGGCAACTGCTCGCCCGCAGCCGCGAAGACCTCGGCGGGGCCGGTGGCATCGAGCAGTTGGAAATCGGTGAAGACCAGCAGCACCACGAGATGCGGCGCCGGTTCGTCGGCAATGGGCATGGGCACCTCGCGGGCCATCGCAGCGCTGAGAAGAATTGGCGGATTTTCATCCATGCCTGTCATTCGCGCCAGAGACGGGTGCCTCACACTGGGCCAGCTCCCCATCGACAAGGACCCTTTCCATGATCCGCCTCGCCTGGCTACTGCTCGCCGGCCTCACCCTTGGCCACCCCCTGCCCTCGCTCGCCGATGAGGACCCCGACCGGCTCCCCGCCTACCAGCAGCGCTTCGACCGCGAGCGCCCGCTGGTGGCGGTGATCGGCGAGAACGGCATGACCGAGCTGGTGGACTACGTCATCCCCTACGGGTTGCTTTCCCGGTCCGGGGTCGCCGAGGTCGTCGCGCTCTCAACGCGCCCCGGGGCGATGCAGATGATGCCGGCGCTGCGCCTGCTGGCCGATGCCGATATCGACGCATTCGACCGCCGCCACCCCGAAGGCGCCGACTACGTGATCGTGCCGGCGGTGCACCACAGCGACGACCCGACGCTGCTGCGCTGGGTCAGGCAGCAGGCCGACAAGGGCGCGACCCTCGTCGCCATCTGCGACGGCGCGCTGGTGCTCGGCAACGCCGGGGTGCTCCAGGGGCGCCGCGCCACCGGCCACTGGTATTCGCGCAGCCAGCGCGAAAGCGACTTCCCCGACACCCGCTGGGTGGATGACCGCCGCTACCTGGCCGACGGCAAGGTAATCACCACGGCGGGAGTCAGCGCCGCCCTGCCCGCCACCCTGGCCCTGGTGGAGGCCATCGGCGGCCGCGACAAGGCACGGGCGCTGGCAGCAGAAATCGGCCAGCCGGGCTGGTCGTCACGGCATGACGGCACAGGCTTCCAGCTCGGGGCGGGCGGCTACCTGACGGCCGCCGGCAACCTCCTCGCCTTCTGGAGGCACGAGGAACTGGGCCTGCCGGTGCAGCCGGGCGTGGACGAGATGGCCCTGGCCCTGCGCGCCGACGCCTGGTCGCGGACGTTCCGCTCCGAGGCGCTCGCCCTGGCCGAGACGGCCGAGCCGATCCGCACCCGCAACGGCCTGGTCCTGCTGCCCGAGCCCGTGCAGGGGCACCCGGGCATCACCCGCCTGGCCGGGGACGACGCACCGCTGGCCCAGCTCTTCGACAGCACCCTGGCGGCCATCGCCGACCGCCACGGCCCGGACACCGCCGACCTGGTGGCGCGCCAGCTGGAATACGCGCCAGGCCTGAACGAATGATTCCACGGGGGGTTCAAACGCCTTGCGAAGCCGCCACTTGAACCGAGCAACTGCTTGGGTGCACCCTAGCCGGCACCGCGGTAACACAAGAACAAGGACCCCGCCTCATGTACGAAATCAGCCTTCATGCCGTGCCCGATGAGGTGCGCAAGCGCGCCTTCATCGACAACGACGCCTACCTGCGTCTCTACCAGCAGTCCGTGGACAACCCCGAGGAGTTCTGGAGCGAGCAGGCCACGGCGTTCCTCGACTGGTTCAAGCCCTGGGACCGGCTGCACAGCAGCGACCTGCGCCAGGGCCAGGCCGAGTGGTTCAAGGGCGGCAAGCTCAACGTCAGCTACAACTGCATCGACCGCCACCTGGAGAAACGCGCCGAACAGGTCGCCATCATCTGGGAAGGCGACAACCCCACCGAGTCCGCGCAGATCACCTACCGCAAGCTGCACCAGCACGTCTGCCGCCTGGCCAACGTGCTCAAGGCGCGGGGCGTGAAGAAGGGTGATCGCGTGTGCATCTACATGCCGATGATTCCCGAGGCGGCCTACGCCATGCTCGCCTGCTCGCGCATCGGCGCCGTGCATTCGGTGGTGTTCGGCGGCTTCTCCCCCGACGCCCTGCGGGACCGCATCCTCGACGCCGACTGCCGCGCCGTGATCACCGCCGACGAAGGCGTGCGCGGCGGCAAGTACGTGCCCCTGAAGCAGAACGTCGACAAGGCGCTGAAGGACTGCCCGGACGTCTCCACCGTGGTCGTGGTCGAGCGCACCCAGGGCGAGATCGCCTGGGTCGAGGGCCGCGACATCTGGTACCACGAGGCCCTGCGCGGCGCCTCGGACGAGTGCGCACCGGAATGGATGGACGCCGAGGACCCGCTGTTCATCCTCTACACCTCCGGCTCGACCGGCAAACCCAAGGGCGTGCTGCACACCACCGGCGGCTACCTGCTGGGCGCGGCGATGACCCACAAGTACGTCTTCGACTACCACGAGGGCGACATCTACTGGTGCACCGCCGATGTCGGCTGGGTCACCGGCCACAGCTACATCGTCTACGGTCCCCTGGCCAACGCCGCCACCACCCTGATGTTCGAGGGCGTGCCCAGCTACCCCGACGCCTCGCGCTTCTGGCAGGTGATCGACAAGCACCAGGTGAACATCTTCTACACCGCCCCCACCGCCCTGCGCGCCCTGATGCGCGAAGGCGACGCGGCCGTGCGCAGCACCTCGCGCGCCAGCCTGCGCCTGCTCGGCAGCGTCGGCGAGCCGATCAACCCGGAAGCCTGGGAGTGGTACTTCCACGTCGTCGGCGAGAAACGCTGCCCCATCGTCGACACCTGGTGGCAGACCGAGACCGGCAGCATCCTCATCACCCCGCTGCCCGGTGCCACGGCACTCAAGCCCGGCTCGGCCACCCGCCCCTTCTTCGGCGTGCAACCGGTGCTGCTGGACGAACAGGGCAAGGAAATCGAGGGCGCGGGCTCCGGCGTGCTCGCCATCAAATCAAGCTGGCCGAGCCAGATCCGCAGCGTCTACGGCGACCACAAGCGGATGATCGAAACCTACTTCTCCGCCTACCCCGGCTACTACTTCACCGGCGACGGCGCACGCCGCGACGAGGACGGCTACTACTGGATCACCGGCCGCGTCGATGACGTGATCAACGTCTCCGGCCACCGCATCGGCACCGCCGAGGTGGAAAGCGCCCTGGTGCTGCACGACGACGTGGCCGAGGCCGCGGTGGTCGGCTACCCGCACGACGTGAAGGGCCAGGGCATCTATGCCTTCGTCACCACCATGAAGGGCGTGGAGGCCAGCGACGAACTGAAGAAGGAACTGCTGGCGCTGGTGGGCAAGGAAATCGGCAGCTTCGCCAAGCCCGACCTGATGCAATGGGCCCCCGGCCTGCCGAAGACCCGCTCGGGCAAGATCATGCGCCGCATCCTGCGCAAGATCGCCTGCAACGAGCTGGACAGCCTGGGCGACACCTCCACCCTGGCCGACCCCTCGGTGGTCGACAGCCTCATCGACAAGCGCTTGAACCAGTAGATAAAGCTTGAAGCCGGGAGCTGGAAGCCTGAAGAATCCCCAGGCGCCAGCTTCCTCCTTCAGCCTCGAACTCCCGACGATGGAACTCCTACGTACCCGCATCGAAAGCCAGATACTCAGCCTCACCGGCGCCTCCCTCGGGCAGATCGACCTGGAGAACCCCAAGGGCGATCCCGGCCTGTTCGGCCCGGACTCCATGGCCTGGAAGGTTCATGGCGACTTCACTTCGATGATGATCGGTGGCATCAGCGCGCTGCTGTTGCAGATGTTGCACCCCCTCGCCCTGGCCGGCGTGTGGGACCACTCGAACTTCCGCCAGGACATGCTCGGTCGCCTGCGCCGCACCAGCCTGTTCATCTCCGGCACCACCTACGGCAACACCCGCGATGCCGAATGGCTGATCGACAAGGTGCGCACCATCCACCTGCAGGTGGTCGGCAGCGCGCCGGACGGCCGCCCCTATGCGGCCAGCGACCCGGACCTGCTCACCTGGGTGCACGTCGCCGAGGTCAGCAGCTTCCTCGGGGCCTACCTGCGCCACCTCGACCCGGCGATGCCCGGCGCCGACCAGGACCGCTACTACGAGGAAATCGCCCTGGTGGCCGAACGCCTGGGTGCCCGCAACGTACCCAAGTCGCGCCAGGCCGTCGCCGACTACCTGGAGGCCATGCGCCCGCAGATGCTCTGCGACGAGCGCACCCTCGAAGTGGTGCGCCTGCTGCGCGATGCCCCAGCGCCCAGTGCCCTGGCCAAGCCCTTCGGCAACCTGATGATGCAGGCCGGCATCGAGCTGCTGCCCACCTGGGCCATGACGATGCTCGGCCTGCGCCTGCCCGACTGGCAGCGCCCTCTGATCCGCGCCGGCGTACAGCGCACAGCACCGATGCTGCGCTGGGCCCTGCGCAACGGCGCCTCCAGTCGCGCACGCCGGCGCATGGGCCTGCCCACCCGCTGAGTGGCTGGCCGGTCACTCGGCCCTGTGCGACCATCGCCTACTTTCCGGTCATGACCTGAACCGAACCCCAGCCTCGAGGACAGAAATCATGCAAGACGTCGTCATAGTCGCCGCCACCCGCACCGCCGTCGGCAGCTTCCAGGGCTCGCTGGCCAACATCCCCGCCCCCGAGCTGGGCGCCGCGGTGATCCGCCAGCTGCTGGCCCAGACCGGCCTCGACGGCGCCCAGGTGGACGAGGTCATCCTCGGCCAGGTGCTCACCGCAGGTTCCGGCCAGAACCCCGCGCGCCAGGCCGCCATCCTCGCCGGCCTGCCCAACGCCGTGCCGGCCATGACCCTGAACAAGGTCTGCGGCTCCGGCCTCAAGGCCCTGCACCTGGCGGCCCAGGCGATTCGCTGCGGCGACGCCGAGGTGATCATCGCCGGCGGCCAGGAAAGCATGAGCCTCGCCCCCTACGTCATGCCCGGCGCCCGCACCGGCCTGCGCATGGGCCACGCCAAGCTGGTCGACACCATGATCCAGGACGGCCTGTGGGACGCCTTCAACGACTACCACATGGGCATCACCGCGGAGAATCTGGTGGAGAAGTACGGCATCAGCCGTGAAGCCCAGGACGCCTTCGCCGCCGCCTCCCAGCAGAAGGCCTGCGCGGCCATCGAGGGCGGGCGCTTCAAGGACGAGATCACCCCCATCCTGATCCCGCAGAAGAAGGGCGACCCCGTCGCCTTCGCCACCGACGAGCAGCCCCGTGCCGGCACCACCGCCGAAGCCCTGGCCAAGCTCAAGCCGGCGTTCAAGAAGGACGGCAGCGTCACCGCCGGCAACGCCTCCAGCCTCAACGACGGCGCCGCCGCCGTGCTGCTGATGAGCGCCGAAAAAGCCAAGGCCCTGGGCCTGCCGGTGCTGGCGCGCATCGCCGCCTACGCCAACGCCGGCGTCGACCCGGCGATCATGGGCATCGGCCCGGTCTCGGCCACCAGGCGCTGCCTGGAAAAGGCCGGCTGGAACCTCGGCGAGCTGGACCTGATCGAAGCCAACGAAGCCTTCGCGGCCCAGGCCCTGTCCGTGGGCCAGGAGCTGGGCTGGGATGCCGAGAAGGTCAACGTCAACGGCGGCGCCATCGCCATCGGCCACCCCATCGGCGCCTCCGGCTGCCGCGTACTGGTGACCCTGCTGCACGAGATGATCAAGCGCGATGCGAAGAAGGGCCTGGCGACCCTGTGCATCGGCGGCGGCCAGGGCGTGGCGCTGGCAATCGAGCGCTTTTAGTGGGTTCCCGCGTGCGCGGGAATGACGGTGCGTTAGGGAAGCCCCGCGCACCTCGTCACCCCCGCGAACGCGGGGGGCCACTGAAACAGAACGAGGGCTATTTAGTGGGTTCCCGCATGCGCGGGAATGACGGTGAATGAGGGAAGCCCCGCGCACCTCGTCACCCTTGCGAACGCTGGGGGCCACTGAACAGCCCCGCCCGCTTTGCTAAACTGCGCGACCTTTCCTGTACCTGCGAGACGCCGCGCATGCCTTCCAACCTCCCCCAGGCGCTGCGCGCCGCACTCGATGCCCGCCAGCCCCTGCTCGCCGAACTGCATGCGCAAGGCACCGACTGCTATCGCCTGTTCCACGGCAGCCAGGAAGGCGCCTCCGGCCTGACCATCGACCGCTACGGCCCGCAACTGCTGGTGCAGAGCTTCCACCAGACGCTGCAACGGGACGAGCTGCTGCAAGCCGTCGCACAGGTGCAGGAACAACTCGGCGAGCCACTGCTGCCGGTCTACAACGACCGCTCCCAGGGCAACTCGCGCATCGATCGCAGCGACCCCGTATACCAGGCCGAACCGGACGCACTGGTCGACCTCGTCGGCCACGAGTGGGGCCTGAACTACCGGGTACGCGGCCGTCATCCCGGCCAGGACCCGCTGCTCTTCCTCGACCTGCGCAACGCCCGCGGCTGGGTAAAGCGCCATGCTGCCGGCAAGTCGGTGCTCAACCTCTTCGCCTACACCTGTGGCGTCGGCCTGGCTGCCGCAGCGGGCGGGGCCAGCGAGGTGTGGAACCTCGACTTCGCCGAGGGCAACCTGGCCGTCGGCCGCGAAAACGCTGCGCTCAACCCCGGGCTCACGCCCATGCGCTTCGTGCAATCGGACTACTTCCCCGCCATCCGCCAGCTCGCCGACCAGCCCATCGCCCGCCGCCACGGGCAGAAATTGCCCAGCTACCCGCGCCTGGAACAGCGCCGCTTCGACCTGGTGTTCCTCGACCCGCCGGCCTGGGCCAAGAGCGCCTTCGGCACCGTCGACCTGCTGCGCGACTACCAGAGCCTGCTCAAGCCGGCGATCCAGGCCACTGCCGAAGACGGCACGCTGATCTGCTGCAACAACCTGGCGAAGGTGGACATCGAGAACTGGCGCGAGCAGGTGCTGCGCTGCGCCAGCAAGCTCGGCAGACCAGTGCGGGAGTGGGAACAGCTACCGCCGGCGAGCGACTTCCCCTCCCTCGATGGGCGTCCGCCGCTGAAGACCCTGGTGCTGCATTTCTGAAGCGAGAACCGCCCAACGAAACCACCCGCAACCGTCTGTCGGAACCTTGCGGCCGTGCCATACTCCAAGCCACCTCCGCCGGGATAGTCGACGCCTCACCATGCACAAAGGATTGAAACGCGCCATCAGCGCCTTGCTGATCGTCATCGCCCTCTACAGCCTGCTCGGCTTCCTGATCATCCCCGGGGTCGCCCTGCGCGTGGTCAACCAGCAACTGGCCCAGTACGCGAAGGTCCCCGCACGGCTCGAGCGCATCCAGCTCAACCCCTTCAGCCTCGAGCTGACCCTCTGGGGGCTGCACATCGGCGAGGCGGGCAAGGAGCAGATCGGCTTCCAGCGCCTGCACGCCAACCTGCAGCTCGACAGCCTGTGGACCGGGGCCCTGCACCTGGCCGAGGTGGAGCTGGAGAAGTCCACCACCGAAGTGCTGTTCGCCAAGGACGGCACGCTCAACCTGAGCCAGCTGTTCCAGGTCCCGCCCAGCGAACCCAAGGCCGAGGAGCCCGCCAGCGACCCGTTCCCGCTGCGCATCGACAGCGTGCGCCTGGTCGAAGGCGGCCTGCACTTCCAGGACCTGCGCCCGAGCGACGCCATCGAGTTCGTCTACGACTCGCTGAACCTCGAACTGAAGAACCTCAGCACCCTTCGCGACGACAACACCGACATGCTGCTGGTCGCCACCGGCCCCTATGGCGGCCGCATCGACTGGCAGGGCAGCCTGAGCCTGGTGCCCTTCGCCTCCAAGGGCGAGCTCAAGGTCACCGACGGCAACATGAAGGCCTTCTGGCCCTATGTGCGCGACGCGGTGCCCCTGGCGCTGGAGAAGGGCACCATCAGCCTCGCCACCCAGTACCACCTGAGCCTGGCCAAGGGCACCGAACTGAAGCTGGAACAGACGGCGATCAAGGTCGCGCCCTTCGCGATCAAGGCCCCGGACGGGCGCCCACTGGTCAACCTTGAGAGCCTGGAAGTCAGCGAAAGCTCGCTGGACCTCGCCAAGCAGCAAGTGGTGGTCGGCAAGATCCGCAGCCAGAACCTGGAGACCTGGGCCGCCCGCGAAGCCGATGGCCAGCTGGACTGGCAGAAGCTGTTCGCCGGCGACGCCAAGGCCCCGGCGAAGGAGACTCGGCAAGAACAGGAACCGGCAGCGAAGGACGCGAAAGCCGCCGAGCCCGCCCCGGACGCCCAGCCGGCCCAAGCCAAGCAGGAAGCCCCCGGCAAGCCCTGGCAGGTGCTGCTGCGCGACGCCCAGCTGCGCGGCTACAAGGTGCACCTGGCCGACCGCGTGCCGAAGAGCCCCGTGCAGATCGACGTCGGCCCGCTGAACCTCGACCTCAAGGACTTCGACAGCCTGGGCGAGTCGCCCTTCCAGCTGGCGGTGGACACCGGCCTCGGCAAGCAGGGCAAGCTCAAGGCCGAAGGCCAGGTGCAGCTCAAGCCGACCACCGCCAAGCTGAAGGTGGAGACCCGCGACATCGACCTGCGCGTGGCCCAGGCCTACATGGAGCCCTTCGTGCGCCTGGAGCTGCGCAGCGGCATGCTCGACAGCAACCTCGACGTCGCCCTGGCCGGCACCGAGCCCCTGGCACTGACCATCACAGGTCGCGCGCTGGTCAACCAGCTGCACACCCTGGACACGCTCAAGGAGCGTGACTTCGTCAAATGGCAGCAACTTCTGGTGGAGGGCCTGGCCTATCGCCATGGCGAGAGCCTGTCCATCGACAAGGTCGGCATCAACCAGCCCTACGCACGCTTCATCATCAACGAGGACCTGACCACCAACGCCAGCGACCTGGTGATCAAGCAGCCCGCCGCCCCCAACGCCAAGCCCGAGCCCGCCGGCAAGCCGCTGGACATCCATGTCGGCGCGGTGAGCATCAGCAACGGTTCGGCCAACTTCGCCGACTTCAGCCTGACGCCCAACTTCGCCACGGCCATCCAGCAGCTCAACGGCGAGATCGGCACCCTCGACACCCGCACCCGGACGCCGGCCACGGTCGACATCAAGGGCAAGGTCGACCGCTACGCCCCGGTCACCATCAAGGGCAGCCTGACCCCCTTCGACCCGCTGGAGTCCCTGGACATCGCCACCAGCTTCAAGCGGGTCGAGCTGACCACCCTGACCCCCTACTCCGGCAAGTTCGCCGGCTACCGCATCCGCAAGGGCCGCCTCAATCTCGACCTGCACTACCAGATCGAGAAGGGCCAGTTGAAAGCGCAGAACCGCCTGGTGCTGGAACAGCTGCAACTGGGCGAGCAGGTCGACAGCCCGGATGCGGTGGACCTGCCGATCAAGCTCGCGGTGGCGCTGCTCAAGGACACCGAAGGCAAGATCGACATCGAGCTGCCGGTCGCCGGCAACCTCAAGGACCCGCAGTTCAGCGTCGCCCCCATCGTCTGGCAGACCCTGCGCAACCTGGTGCTGCGCGCAGCGCAGGCGCCGTTCAAGTTCGTCGCCGGGCTGGTGTCCGGTGGCGGCGACCAGGACCTCAGCAATGTCCCCTTCGCCGCCGGCAGCAGCGAGCTGTCCACCGATGCACAAGGCACCCTGGACACCCTCGCCGCCGCGCTCAAGGAGCGCCCGGCGCTGCGCCTGGAAGTCGAAGGCATGAGCGCCATGTCCAGCGACGGCCCGCTGCTCGCGGCCCAGCGCCTGGAGCGCGAATACCAGAACACCTACTACAAGATCGCCCAGCGCCGTGGCGACAAGGTGCCCGCCGAGCCGGCCCAGCTGGAAGTGCCGGAAGGCGAGAAACCGCCGATGCTCGAAGGCATCTACCGCACCCGCCTCAAGCAGCAGCCGCCCGCCGAATGGAAAGACCTGGGCAGCGACGAGCGCACGGCGAAGATGCGCGAGGCGGTGATCGGCTCCTGGGCGCAGAGCGAGCTGCTGCTGCGCCAGCTGGCCCAGGCCCGCGCCGCCAATATCAAGGACTACCTGGTGGACCGTGGCGGCCTGCAGGACGAGCGCGTGTACATGCTCGACGTCAGCCTCGGCGAGGCGGACGCGGACGGCAAGGTCGACACCCCCCTGCAACTGGGCAGCGAATAGCTGCCCGGGCCCCTGGAATTCCCCTTCTTTCCATCTGTCCAAGCGGCTGTGTTGCACGAGTTTTCGTGCGGCACCCGGCCCTGCTGACAGCCGCGCCACGGCGGCGTAGGCTGAAATCCCAACCTGAATGACGGAAGCATTCGTGAAGATCCTCCCCCTGCTCGCCCTGCCCCTGCTCCTGGCCGCCGCATCCGCCCAGGCCTCCTCCACGCTGCGCTGCGAAGGCGGTGGCCTGATCAGCCAGGACGACAGCACCTCGCAGGTGCAACGCAAGTGCGGCGACCCCGCCAGTCGCTCCAGCCTGGGCTACCGCGAGAAGGTCGATCGCTACGGCAACACCAGCGAAGTGCTGGTGGAGGAATGGGTCTACGGGCCGCGCAACGGCATGTACCAGTACCTGCGCTTCGAAGGGAACAAGCTGATCAAGATCGAGAGCAAGCGTGGCGACTGACAGCCACGAACCGGCAGTGCTAGGCTCTGCCACCCAATTTTCCCCGGACAGGATGCCCACCATGAAGAGACTGCTGTTTTCCCTGCTCGCGCTGCCGGCCCTGCTGCTGGCCCACGAAGCATCCGCCGCCACCTTCCGCTGCGGCAGCGCGCTGGTCAGCGAGGGCGATCGCGCCGTCGAGGTGCAGCGCAAGTGCGGCGACCCCGTCAGCCGCAACCTGATCGGCTACTCCGAGACCCGCAGCGGGCGCCAGGAGATGCAGGTGGAGGAATGGGTCTACGGGCCGGTCAACGGCATGTACTACTACCTGGACTTCATCGGTGGCCGCCTCAACTCGGTGGAAAGCAAACGCGACTGACCCACCCCTGAATCCGATCCGCGACAAGGACGTCCCGCTTGGTCATTCTCCCCGCCGAACACCCGCTGGACTGGAAACGTCCGCCCGTCATCACCCTGCTGCTGGTCATCCTCAATACGCTGATCTACCTCGCCTACCAGGGCGGTGACAGCGAACGCACCGAGGTCGCCACGCGGCTCTATCTCGACGGGGGCCTGCTCAACCGCGAACGCACACTGTTCATCGAGAGCCTGGCGCAACGCCATGAGCTGGACGCCGACGAACGCCACGGGATCGACGCCGCGCGCCGCCAGGACCTGGCCGGCTACGTGCTGCGCGACCTGGAGTTCGAGGACCAGCTGCACCGCTCCGCCGCCTATCAGGCCGACCCCGCCTGGCAGAAGGCACGCGCGAGCGCCGAGGCGGCCCGCGACCGCATCAGCAGCTACCGCTTCGGCTTCGTGCCCAAGCGCTTCACCGTCGAAGGCCTGTTCGGTGCGATGTTCCTGCACGGCAGCTTCGATCACCTGCTGGGCAACATGATTTTCCTGTTCATCTGCGGCTTCGCCCTGGAGCGGGCCCTGGGCCGCACCGCCTACCTGGCGCTCTACATCACCAGCGGCCTGGCCTCGCATCTGCTCTGGTGGGCCCTGGACCCGGGCTGGGTGCCCGGCATCGGCGCATCCGGCGCGGTCGCCGGCCTGATGGGCATGTACATCGGCGTGTACGGGCTGAGGAAGATCAACTTCTTCTACTGGCTGGGCCCGCTGATCGGGTACTTCAAGGCTCCCGCGCTGTGGATCCTGCCAATCTGGATGGGCAAGGAGCTCTATGGCCTGTTGCTGGCCAACGACCACGTCAACTACTACGCGCACCTGGGCGGGCTCGGTTTCGGCTTCCTCGGCACCTGGCTGCCCCGCCGCCTGGGCGGGCTCAAGGTGGACGAGCAGTACCTGGCCAAGGAAGACCCGGACGCGCCCTTCAAGCGCGAGCTGGCGGCACTCGACCAGTTGATCGGCCGCTTCGCCCTGGACCAGGTGCCGGCCCGTGGCCTGGACCTGCTGAGCCGCTACCCCGGCCGCCTCGAACTGCTCGAACGCCTCTACCCGGTGGCCAGGACCCGCAACGATGCGCCGTTGATGAGCGCCGTGCTCAAGCAGCTCTTCGCCCTGCCCAACCCGAACCTCGCCCACTCGCTGCTGTGCCGCCTGGCCGATGATTCCAGCAATGCGCAGAACCGCCTGCTGCAGCACCCGGCCATCCAGTTGCACCTGCTACAGGGCTTGCTGAAGGTTGGCGAAGGGCCGCGGGCATTGGCCCCGTGGCGTGCCCTCGGCCGGGCTGCCACGCCGCCGGCCCAGCTTCCCGGCCTCACCCTGATGCTGGCCAAGCAACTCGGCCAACGCCGGGACCTGCGCGGCGTCGCCGAGCTGGCCAGCTTCATGCGCAAGGCCTTTCCCGAAGCCGAGCAGACGCACCAGTTGGGCCTGTACCAGCAACACCTGGCGCGCTGAACCTCTACGCCCTACCCGACCGCCACCGCATCGCCCAACGAAAAGCCCCGGGTGGCGGCCCGGGGCTTTTCGTCGAAACTATGGGTCAGAGCTTGCTGCTGAAGTCGCGCAGCTCGTCCTGGGCCTTTTCCTTGGTCCAGCCATAGCGTTCCTGCAGCTTGCCGACCAGGTATTCGCTGTGGCCTTCGGCCACGTCGATGTCGTCGTCGGTGAGGTTGCCCCAGCGCTCCTTGAGACGGCCGCTGAGCTGCTTCCACTTGCCTTTGATGATGTCGGAATTCATGGCGCTCTCCTTCGGTTGCGTGCCGGCCGCCCGATCATGGGCGACCGGCCACAGGGTTTATTCAGCGGACTTCAGGCCGTCGGCCGATACCGCGGTCACACCCTTGATGGTCTTGGCGGTGCTGATCGCCAGGTCGCGCTCGGCGTCACTGGCGACCACACCGGAGAGCGAAACGACGCCCTTGTTGGTTTCGACCTTGATGTCCAGGGCGCTGAGATTCTTGTCGGCCAGGAAGCTGGATTTCACTTTGCTGGTGATCCAGGTATCGGAAACGGCCTCTTCAGCCTTGTTCACGGTTTCGCTGGCAGCCAGCATGGTGGGCTGTGCAGCGAAGGCGGTGCCGGCCAGCGGCAGGCTCAGGGCGGTAGCGGCTACGGCAGCGAGGGTCCACTTGTTGAAAGACTGTTTCATGGTTGTTCTCCTATGTTCTACAGGTCTCTGCAGCGTTGTCCTGTCTGCAGTCACTGTAGATATCGCAAGGCCTGTGCCAAGCCGGAGAACAAAAATTAAACCTTATTTATCAATAATTTAGAAAAACAAGCCAAGCGCGACCTACTTGCAGATTGCAATTTTCAGCCAAGCGGCACGTGCACTTTGCACGATCGATCCATTCAGTGGGACGCGAGCCGATCGAGCGTCGACTCCAGCGCCCCCACCTCCTCCAGAAGCGGAGAACCGGGGTAGCGCGCCCGGATATAGCCCAGCAGCTTGCGCGCCGGTTCCACCTGTCCCAGGCCCTCGGCGAAGCCGCGCGCGGCCATGAGGTAGGCTCGAGGAATGAAGGGGTAGTCGGGGAAGCGCTGGTGCAGATTGCGCAGCAGGCTGAGCCCCTCGCGCACCTTGTGGCGATCGATCAGCGCGCCGGCGATACGCTCGCAGACCTGGGCATCCGCCGGCATGTAGTCGGCCTGCAGCTGGCGGGCATTGAGCAGGGCAGTGGCGCCGAGGGGAGCGTTCAGCCGCGCCGCCAGGGGCAGGTAGTGCTCGAGGTGCCGCAGGCAGCGCGAGCGGTCGTTGAGGCCGAACAGCAGCTGGTGGAAGCGCTCGTTGAGCTTGAGGTCGTCGGGATCGCGCTGCAGCGCCTGGGTCAGGGTTTCCAGCGCGGTGCCGCTCTGGCCCTCCTTGATGCGCACCTCGGCCTCGGCCAGGGCGCGGCGGCGTCGCCACTCTGCGGCAGGGAAGCCTTCCTGGGCGCCCTCCTCGGCGATGGCGAAGCCCAGGGCACCCTGATACTGGAAGACCGCATAGCCCATCATGCTGCACATCACCACGCCGAAATAACCGAACAGGAAGGCGGCGATGGGCAACAGCACCACACGGGGCAGCCCGTGGGAAAGCAGGTAGGTGACGTAGTCCGGCGACTGCCAGAGGGCGAAGAGGAAGATGCAGAGGATGAGGTAGCGCCAGCCCATGGCCTTGATCACCTCGCCCAGTTGTTCGGGACTCAGCGCCGCACCCAGCTCCTTGTTCAGCGCCAAGCGGATGATGCTGGCGGGCATCAGCAGCATCAGGCCGATATTCACAGCCCAGAACAGGGCTTCGCTCTGGAAGTCGGCGGCGAGCCAGAGCACGCCGAAGGCGACGAGGAAAACCACCAGTTGCTTGATGAACAGCGAGAACCCCTCGCCGACGAAGGCAGTGGCCAGGCCGGGGGCCTCTCGCCCGCCTTCGCTGGCAGCCTCGATGACGCTGTGGAAGTACTTGGTGGCGATGCTGAACAGTGCGATCCAGAGAATGATCGAACGCGGCATGAACAGGCTGGCCAGGGCCAGAAGCCCGGCGAAGGCCAGGGGGCCGGTCTGCAGGCCGTAGAGGAAGAACTGGGGAATGCGCTCCCAGAAGGGCTGGGCGGTATTGGCTGCGCCGAGGAAATGCAGCGGCGCCCGGCACAGCGGGCAGGTCGGTGACTCATTGGGCTCGTCGGCATTGAGTGGAATGCAGCAATCGCCGAAGTGGCGCTCGCAGGGCGGGCAGTGCCAGGTGGCAGGCTGGGCCTGGTGGTACTTGCAGTAGGTCTTGTCCATGACCTGGCTTCCTTGGGTCGGATACTGGCGGCGCGCCATTTTCCGGGAAAAAAAAGAGGGCCCGCAAGGGGCCCTCTCTCATTTACCGTCGCCGGGGCTTAGACGCCCGAAGCTTCAGCCGCTTCCACGTCTTTCATGGAGAGCTTGATGCGGCCGCGGTTGTCCACGTCCAGCACCAGTACCTTCACTTCCTGGCCTTCCTGCAGGACGTCGGTGACCTTGTCGATGCGCTTGTCGCTGATCTGCGAAATGTGCACCAGGCCATCTTTGCCCGGGAGGATGTTGACGAAGGCGCCGAAGTCGACGATGCGCTCGACCTTGCCGACGTAGACCTTGCCGATCTCGGCTTCCGCGGTGATGCCCAGTACGCGCTGGCGCGCGGCCTCGGCAGCTTCCTTGGTTTCGCCGAAGATCTTCACGCTGCCATCGTCTTCGATGTCGATGGAGGCCTTGGTCTCTTCGCAGATGGAGCGGATGGTGGCGCCACCCTTGCCGATGACGTCACGGATCTTGTCGGTGTCGATCTTCATCGCGATCATGGTCGGGGCGTTGGCCGACAGCTCGGTACGAGACTGGCCGATGACCTGGTTCATCTGGCCGAGGATGTTCAGGCGCGCTTCCAGAGCCTGCTCCAGGGCGATCTCCATGATCTCTTCGGTGATGCCGTTGATCTTGATGTCCATCTGCAGCGCGGTCACGCCCTTGGCGGTACCGGCTACCTTGAAGTCCATGTCGCCCAGGTGGTCTTCGTCACCCAGGATGTCGGTCAGGACGGCGAACTTGTCACCTTCCTTCACCAGGCCCATGGCGATACCGGCTACCGGTGCCTTCATCGGTACACCGGCGTCCATCAGGGCCAGGGAGGCGCCGCAGACGGAAGCCATGGAGCTGGAGCCGTTGGATTCGGTGATTTCCGATACGACGCGGATGGTGTAGGGGAACTCGTCGCTCTTCGGCAGCATGGCTGCGACACCACGACGGGCCAGGCGGCCGTGACCGATCTCGCGACGGCCGGCGCTGCCCATGCGGCCGCACTCGCCCACGGAGAAGGGCGGGAAGTTGTAGTGCAGCATGAAGCCGTCTTTGCGCTCGCCTTCCAGGGTGTCCAGCAGCTGGGCATCGCGGGCGGTGCCGAGGGTGGCAACGACCAGGGCCTGGGTTTCGCCACGGGTGAACAGGGCGGAACCGTGGGTCTTGTCGAGGACGCCGACTTCGATCTTCAGCGGACGTACGGTGCGGGTGTCGCGACCGTCGATGCGCGGCTTGCCGTTGACGATGTTCTCGCGGACGGTGCGGTATTCCAGGAGGCCGAAGGCGTCCTTCACTTCACCGGCGGGGAACTGACCGGCTTCTTCGCCAGCGAAGCGGGCGACGACCTGGTCGCGCAGCTCGCCGAGGCGGTTGTAGCGGTCCTGCTTGATGGTGATGGTGTAGGCCTGGGAGATGGCTTCGCCGAACTCGGCCTTGATGGCACTGAGCAGGGCGGTGTTCTCGACCGGGGCGGTCCAGTTCCAGGCCGGCTTGCCGGCTTCGGCTGCGAATTCCTTGACGGCGTTGATCACGGCCTGGAATTCCTGGTGGGCGAACAGCACGCCACCGAGCATCTGGTCTTCGGTCAGTTCCTGGGCTTCGGACTCGACCATCAGCACGGCGTCCTGGGTACCGGCGACGACCATGTCCAGGCTGGAGGCCTTGAGCTGCTCGTAGTTGGGGTTCAGCAGGTAGCCGGTGCTCTCGTGGAAGGCCACGCGGGCGGCACCGATGGGGCCGGCGAAGGGAATGCCGGAGATGGCCAGGGCAGCGGAAGTACCGATCATCGCAGCGATGTCCGGATCAGTCTTCTTGTTGGTGGAGACGACGGTGCAGATGACCTGCACTTCGTTGAGGAAACCTTCCGGGAACAGCGGGCGGATCGGACGGTCGATCAGGCGCGAGGTCAGGGTTTCCTTCTCGGAAGGACGGCCTTCACGCTTGAAGAAACCACCGGGGATGCGGCCGGCTGCGTAGGTTTTTTCCTGGTAGTGGACGGACAGCGGGAAGAAGCCCTTGCCCGGATCAGCCTGCTTGGCGCCGACCACGGTCACCAGCACGGTGACGTCTTCGTCCATGGTGACCAGAACGGCACCGGAAGCTTGACGGGCGATGCGGCCAGTCTCGAGGGTTACGGTCGATTGACCGAACTGGAATTTCTTGATTACCGGGTTCACGGTGTCTTTACCTTCTCTTTGTTGCCTTTGGGGGAAATCTGCGGAAGGCACGGGAATCGGCCCGTCGTCCTCCTCGAAAAAAGCCTGAAGCTGGAAGCCAGAAGCTGGAGGCAGGGCCAAGGCCCCACTTCCAGCTTCCGACTTCCAGCTTCCAGCTCGAGTGCGTCTTAGCGACGCAGACCCAGACGACCGATCAGGGCGCTGTAACGAGTGGTGTCCTTACCCTTCAGGTAGTCCAGCAGCTTGCGGCGCTGGTTGACCATGCGGATCAGACCACGACGGGAGTGGTGGTCTTTGCCGTTGGCCTTGAAGTGATCCTGCAGCTTGTTGATGTTGGCGGTCAGCAGTGCAACTTGCACTTCCGGAGAACCGGTGTCGCCTTCAGCTTGCTTGTACTCGTTAACGATCTGGGCTTTCTCAGTAACGCTCAGTGCCATGATGGGCTTCCTCTGAGGTAATAGGCCGGGAACGAATCCCGTGTTTTAAAGGGAGGAGTGACCGTGCCTATTAACAGCCACCCTCGAATCGGTCATTCCGACCGAATCAGTCGACGCGGCGCTACACGCCCGTCATCGCTCACTTCACCGATGCCGATGAAGCGACCGTTGTGATCCTGCACCCGCAGCATGCCGAACTTCGGCGCCTCGGGAGCCCTTACCGGCTGGCCATGCAGCCAGTAATAGGCACTGTGTTCGCTCAACTGGACCAGGGGCCAGTGTTCCAGGCCGCTGTCCTCGGGCAGGAGGAACCGGTCCAGTGCCTCGTTGCCGCCTTCGGCGTGGGCTTTCTCCAGCTCATCCAGGGTGATGGCCTGGGCCAGCGAGAAGGGGCCTGCCTGGGTACGACGCAGTTCCGCTACATGCGCCCCGCATCCAAGCACCTGGCCGAGGTCTTCGACCAGGGTACGGATGTAGGTGCCTTTGCTGCAGGCCACGGCGAGTCTCGCCTGGGCGGACTCGAAGGCCAGCAATTCCAGGCGCGCAATAGTAACAGAACGCGCTTCGCGCTCCACTACCTCACCCGCGCGTGCCAGCTTGTACAGCGGCTGGCCGTCTTTCTTCAGCGCCGAGTACATCGGGGGTATCTGCTTGATTTCGCCACGGAAATCAGCGAGACGGGCCTCGATATCGGCACGACCGACGGTCACCTCGCGACGCTCGAGGACTTCGCCTTCCGCATCCCCGGTGGTGGTGGTGACGCCGAGCTGGGCCAGGGTCTCGTAGCCCTTGTCGGCGTCCAGCAGATACTGGGAGAACTTGGTCGCCTCGCCGAAGCACAGCGGCAGCACGCCGGTGGCCAGGGGATCGAGGCTACCGGTGTGGCCGGCCTTCTCGGCATTGAGCAGCCAGCGCACCTTCTGCAGGGCCTGGTTGGAACTCATGCCACGGGGCTTGTCGAGAATCAGGATGCCGCTGATGTTGCGGCGGATGCGCTTCACCTGGGCCACGGTTATTCCTCGCTGTCGCCCTGGTGCTTGCGATCCTCGGCCACGGCGCGCTCGATGAGCGCCGACAGCTCGACGCCGCGACGGATGCTGGCGTCGTAGTTGAAGTGCAGCTGCGGCACGGTGCGCAGCTTCATCGCACGGCCCAGCTGCATGCGCAGGAACCCGGCGGCATCGTTGAGGATGTCGGTGTTCTGCTTGATGACTTCGGCGTTGTCGTCCTGGCCCATCACGGTGATGAACACCTTGGCGTGGGACAGGTCACGGGCCACGTCGCAACCGGTGATGGTCACCAGGCCCAGGCGCGGGTCCTTGATTTCACGTTGGATCAGCAGTGCCAGCTCGCGCTGCATCTGATCGCCGATACGTTGGGTACGGCTGTATTCTTTTGCCATTTCCTGCTACCTGCACTCTCCCCCGGGCCTAGAAACCAGGGGGTTCAAAAGCGGCAAACGCCCGGCCGAGCGGAAGCTGGACCGGGCGTTGCGTATTGCAGCTCGCGCTTAGAGGCTGCGAGCCACTTGGACCTTCTCGAACACTTCGATCTTGTCGCCGACCTTGACGTCGTTGTAGCTCTTCACGCCGATACCGCACTCCATGCCGGCACGCACCTCGGACACGTCGTCCTTGAAGCGGCGCAGGGATTCCAGTTCGCCTTCGAAGATCACCACGTCGTCGCGCAGTACGCGGATCGGACGGTTGCGGTGGACCATGCCCTCGACAACCATGCAGCCCGCGATCGCGCCGAACTTCGGCGAGCGGAACACGTCGCGCACCTCGGCGATACCCAGGATGTTCTCCCGGACGTCGCTGCCGAGCATGCCGGACAGTGCTTTCTTAACGTCTTCGATGATGTCGTAGATGATGTTGTAGTAGCGCAGGTCCAGGCCTTCCTGCTCGACGATCTTCCGGGCGCCCGCATCGGCACGCACGTTGAAGCCGAACAGTACGGCGTTGGAGGCCAGCGCCAGGTTGGCGTCGCTCTCGGTGATGCCACCGACGCCGCCACCGACGACACGCACCTGCACTTCGTCGTTGCCGAGATCCGACAGCGCGCCCTGCAGGGCTTCCAGGGAACCACGGACATCGGACTTGAGGACGATGTTGAGCGTCTTCTTCTCGTCCTGGCCCATGTTCTCGAAGATGTTTTCCAGCTTGCCGGCATGCGCGCGGGCCAGCTTGACCTCGCGGAACTTGCCTTGACGGAACAGGGCCACTTCACGGGCCTTCTTCTCGTCGCTGATCACGGTCAGCTCGTCACCCGCATCCGGGGTGCCGTCCAGGCCGAGGATCTCGACCGGGATGGAGGGACCGGCTTCCTTGATGGGCTTGCCGTTCTCGTCGAGCATGGCACGGACGCGACCGAAGTTGACGCCGCAGAGGACCATGTCGCCCTGGCGCAGGGTACCGTCCTGAACCAGTACGGTGGCCACCGGGCCACGGCCCTTGTCCAGGCGGGACTCGACCACGACACCACGGCCGGGGGCCGACGGGGTGGCTTTGAGTTCCAGGACTTCGGCCTGCAGCAGCACGGCTTCCAGCAGCTCGTCGACACCGGTACCGACTTTCGCCGAGACGGGTACGAACTGGGTGTCGCCGCCCCACTCCTCCGGGATCACGTCACGACCGGCGAGGTCGTTCTTGATGCGGTCGAGGTCAGCTTCGGGCTTGTCGATCTTGTTCACCGCGACCACGATCGGCACGCCAGCTGCTTTCGCGTGCTGAACGGCTTCTTCGGTCTGCGGCATCACGCCGTCGTCCGCCGCCACTACGAGGATGACGATGTCGGTCGCCTTGGCACCACGGGCACGCATCGCGGTGAACGCGGCGTGGCCAGGGGTGTCGAGGAAGGTGACCATGCCACGGTCGGTTTCGACGTGGTAGGCACCGATGTGCTGGGTGATGCCACCGGCTTCGCCCGCGGCGACCTTGGCACGACGGATGTAGTCGAGCAGCGAGGTCTTGCCGTGGTCGACGTGGCCCATGACGGTCACGACCGGCGCGCGGTGGATGGCTTCACCTTCGAACTTCAGGGATTCGGCCAGTTGCTCTTCCAGTGCGTTCTCGCTGACCAGCTTGACCTTGTGGCCGAACTCTTCTGCGATCAGCTGGGCAGTTTCCTGGTCCAGCACCTGGTTGATGGTCACCGGGGTGCCCATCTTGAACATGAACTTGACGACTTCCGCGCCCTTGACGGTCATCTGCGCAGCCAGTTCGGCCACGGTGATGGTCTCGCCGATATTCACATCACGCACAATCGGTCCTGTCGGGCTCTGGAACCCGTGCTGGTTGCGCTTCTTGAGCTTGGACTTGCCACCACGACCGCCACGACGGTAGCCGTCGCTTTCCTCTTCGGTGCTGCGCGGGGCGACACGCGGTGCCGGAACCTTTTCCTTCTCCTTGACGGAGGGGCGGTGCTGCGTGTGCTTGCGATCACGGCGCTCGTCTTCGTCACGAGCCTTCTCGGGACGGCGCGGCTCTTCCTTCTTGCGATCGTCGGCGCCTGCGGCAGCGGCAGGAGCCGGAGCAGCCGCAGGAGCGGTCGCTTCGGCAGCCACGGCGGCAGCAGGTGCTGCATCGCCGCCGCGAGCGGCTTCCAGGGCACGGGCATCGGCCTGGCGACGGGCGTCTTCTTCGGCCCGGCGCTTGGCTTCTTCCTCGGCCTTCAGGCGCGCGGCTTCTTCAACGGCACGCTGCTCTTCGAGCTCGCGCTGCTTCTCGGCCTCGATCTCGTCGGGGCTGCGTTTCACGTACGTCTTCTTCTTACGTACTTCGACGCTGATGGTCTTGCTACCGGCCACTCTCAGCGTAGTGGTGGTCTTGCGCTGCAAGGTGATCTTGCGGGGCTCTTCCAGCCGTTCGCCGTGACTGCCCTTGAGATGCGCCAGCAGCGCCTGTTTCTCATTGTCAGTCACAACTTGCTCGGCGCTGGTGTGCGGCAACCCTGCCTCACGCATCTGCAACAGCAGGCGCTCCACCGGTGTGTCGACCACTTGGGCCAGTTCTTTCACCGTGACTTGCGTCATGCACTTCTCTCCTCAGGCCGCGACTGCTTACTCGAACCAATGGGCTCGGGCGGCCATGATCAGCTTGCCGGCACGCTCTTCGTCCATGCCGTCGATGTCGAGCAGGTCGTCGATAGACTGCTCGGCCAGGTCTTCGCGGTTGACTACGCCACGTACTGCCAGCTCAACAGCCAGCTCTTTGTCCATGCCTTCGAGAGCAAGCAGGTCGTCCGCCGGCTGAGCGTCAGCCAGTTTTTCTTCAGTGGCGATAGCCTTGGTCAGCAGGCGATCCTTGGCGCGGGCACGCAGCTCGTTGACGATGTCTTCGTCGAAGCCGTCGATGCTCAGCATCTCTTCCATCGGTACGTAGGCGATTTCTTCCAGGCTGGTGAAGCCTTCTTCGACCAGTACCTGGGCCAGTTCCTCGTCGACTTCCAGCTCGTCGACGAAGGCCTGCATGATGTCGCCGGTCTCGGCCTGCTGCTTGGCCTGGATGTCGGCCTCGGTCATCACGTTCAGCGTCCAGCCGGTCAGTTGGCTCGCCAGGCGAACGTTCTGGCCGCCACGACCGATGGCCTGGGCCAGGTTGTCCTCGCCCACGGCGATGTCCATGGCATGGGCATCTTCGTCGACGATGATCGCTGCCACTTCGGCCGGAGCCATGGCGTTGATCACGAACTGCGCGGGGTTGTCGTCCCACAGCACGATGTCGACACGCTCACCGCCCAGCTCGCCGGAAACGGCCTGGACGCGCGAACCACGCATGCCGATGCAGGCGCCTTGCGGGTCGATGCGCTTGTCCTTGGAGCGAACGGCGATCTTGGCGCGGGAGCCCGGGTCACGGGAGGCGGCCATCACTTCGATCAGCTCTTCGGCGATCTCCGGCACTTCGATGCGGAACAGCTCGATCAGCATCTGCGGCGCGGTGCGCGACAGGATCAGCTGCGGACCGCGGTTCTCGGTGCGGATCTCTTTCAGCAGCGCGCGAACGCGGGCGCCGACACGGAAGGTCTCGCGGGCGATGATGTCCTCTCGGGCCAGCAGCGCCTCTGCGTTGTTGCCCAGGTCGACGATCACGTTGTCACGGGTGACCTTCTTCACGGTGCCGGAGATGATGTCACCCAGCTTCTCGCGATAGGCCTCGACGACCTGTGCACGCTCGGCTTCGCGAACCTTCTGGACGATCACCTGCTTGGCGGTCTGCGCAGCGATGCGGCCGAACTCGATGGACTCGATTTTTTCTTCTACGAAATCACCGACCTTGGCACCAGGTTGCTTCTCCTGGGCCTCTTCGACGGTCAGTTCGGCCGCGGGGTTTTCCTGGTCGTCTTCTTCGACGACCGCCCAGCGGCGGTAGGTGTCATAGCTGCCAGTATGGCGATTGATCTCCACACGCAGCTCCACTTCATCTTCGAAGCGCTTCTTGGTAGCAGTGGCCAGAGCCAGCTCCAGCGCCTCGAATATCACGCCAGCCGGTACGCCTTTCTCGTTGGATACCGACTCTACAACCAGCAGTACTTCTTTGCTCATCGTACGCCTCGCCTTTCGCAATCCATTGGATCCGCGGGATCCGCGTCTCAGTCAAAACGGGGAATGATGTTGGCCTTGTCGATCAGATCGATCGGCAGCAGGTACTCGTGATCCTCAACAAGAACCACCACATCCTGTTCCTCCACCCCGCGGAGGAGCCCCTGGAAATTACGTCGCCCATCGTAGGGCGAGCGCAACTTGATCTTCACCAGCTCACCGGCGTGTGCCGCGAACTGCTCAAGACTGAACAGCGGTCGATCCATGCCAGGCGAGGACACCTCGAGGGTGTATTCGCTGGGGATGGGATCTTCCACGTCGAGAACACCACTGACCTGGCGACTGACTTTTTCACAGTCGTCGACCTGGATGCCGTTCTCATGATCGATATAAACCCGCAGCAGCGAATGCCGCCCCTGGGACAGGAACTCGACGCCCCAGCATTGGTAGCCAAGCGCTTCGACTACCGGGGCCAGCAAGGCCTGCAACTGTTCTAGCTTGCTCGACACCTGATTGCCCTCGCATGCTGTGCAAATAAAAAATGGGCGAAACGCCCATCCATTCGAACCAATCGGCAAACGACCGATGGCTAACTGTCCCAGCTAGCAAAAAGCCCCTAAAAAGGGGCTCCGCTACTACTGGTTGCGGGGGCTGGATTTGAACCAACGACCTTCGGGTTATGAGCCCGACGAGCTACCAGACTGCTCCACCCCGCGTCAAAGCTGGGGCGAGAGTATACGGCCTACGTGCATACACGGTCAACCGAACACCTCACCAACAAGAAAGCCCGCATACAGCGGGCTTTCTTGTTTTGTATGGTACCGAGGAGGGGACTCGAACCCCTACAGCCTATGGCCACTACCACCTCAAGGTAGCGTGTCTACCAATTCCACCACCTCGGCAAAACTTGCCTTACTTCTGCTCTGGAGCCTGAGGTACATCACCTGCACTTTCTGCAGGCTTCTGCTCTTCGAGCACCGGCACATCATCAGCTGCCGGCTTTTGCTGCTGAACCTCGACAGCTGCCGGATCCGGCAGACCAACGTGACTCAGAGCTTCAGCCTTTTCTTTAGCGAAGAACGCTAAGCCCAGGCTGGTAATGAAAAAAACCGCGGCGAGTATACCAGTAACTCGACTCAGAAAGGTAGCAGAACCTTGACTACCGAAAACGGTACCCGAAGCTCCCGCACCAAACGAGGCGCCAGCATCCGCACCCTTACCCTGCTGCAGCAACACCAACGCGACGACGCCGAGCGCGCCGAGCAGGTGAACCACGATAACGACAGTTTCCAGCATCTCGTCAGCTTCCTGCGGCACGACAGATCGCGCCGAATTCATCAGCATTCAGGGAGGCTCCACCAACCAGCCCCCCGTCGATATCCGGCATGCCGAACAATTCGGCCGCACTGGCCGCCTTGACACTGCCGCCGTAGAGAATCCTCACACCACGCGCCACTTCGGCATTTTCCGCTGCAAGCTGACCACGTATTGCAGCGTGCACCTCTTGTGCCTGCTGCGGGGTCGCCGTGAGCCCTGTACCGATAGCCCAGACCGGCTCGTATGCGACCACCGCTTTCGCGAATGCCCCCACACCGAGCTCTTCGATCACGCTACCGAGCTGACGCCCGACAACCTCTAGAGTCCTGCCCGCCTCACGCTGCTCCTGCGTCTCACCGACGCAAAGCACCGGAACCAGACCACAGGATTGAGCCGCAGCGAACTTGCGACTCACCACTTCGTCGCGCTCACCGAGAATCAGGCGGCGCTCAGAGTGACCGACGAGAACCAACGTGCAACCGGCATCAGCCAACTGACTCGCAGCAACCTCACCCGTCAGCGCGCCCTGCATGGGCTCTACTGCACAATTCTGCGCACCGATGGCAATCGACTTGCCATCCAGGCCTTGAGCGACCTGATTGATGTACAGACAAGGCGGGAATACCGCGACCTCAATACCAGCCGGCAAGGCCAACTGGCGAAGCCCTTTGATCAGCTCTGCGACGCTGGCGCGGGTACCGTGCATTTTCCAGTTACCAGCTACCAGGGGGCGACGCATGCTTTACCTCGTCGATCAAAGTGGGCGCAGATGTTACCCAAGGTTTTTTGAAGTAGCAAGAGAAATCAAGCACATACCTCGGTTACGACTTTAACCAGTTCTTCCGCGTAACCGCGGACCTGGCTTTCGTCGTCGCCCTCGACCATCACGCGAACCAACGGCTCGGTGCCGGACTTGCGCAGCAGCACGCGTCCGCGCCCCGCCATCTTCTCAGTGACACGGGCACAGGCATCCTTCACCGCGGGGTGCTCGACCGGGTCGACACCGCCGCCGGCAAAGCGCACGTTCAACAGCACCTGAGGGCACTTGCGCATACCTTGACGGGCCTCTGCCAGCGATTGGCCACAACGCTGCAGGGCCAGCAGCACCTGAAGCGCAGCGATCAAGGCATCCCCGGTGGTGGTGAAATGACTGCAGAGGATATGCCCCGAGTTCTCACCACCGAGACTCCAGCCCCGCTCCTGCATGTCGGCTATGACATAGCGATCCCCAACCTTAGCGCGCGTGAAAGGCACGCCAAGCTCGCCCAGAGCGAGCTCGAGCCCGAGGTTGCTCATCAACGTCCCGACTACACCGCCCCCCTGGAGCTTGCCACGCTCATGGAGGTCGCGGGCAATGATGAACAGCAGCTCATCACCGTCCACGACGGAGCCGGTGTGATCGACCATGAGCACACGATCCCCATCACCATCGAAGGCGATGCCGATGTCCGCATGCTGGGCCACCACTTCCGCCTGCAACGCTTCCATGTGGGTGGAACCGCACTTGTCGTTGATGTTCAGCCCATTGGGCTGAGCCGCGAGCACCGATACGCTGCCGCCCAACTCACGAAACACACTGGGAGCGACCTTGTAAGTCGCCCCGTGCGCGCAATCGACCACGATCTTGAGCCCCGCGAGATCGGTACTCATGGGCACCGTACTCTTGCAGAACTCGATGTAGCGGCCGGCCGCATCATTGATACGCGAAACCTTGCCGAGGTTGGCCGACTCGACCACCACCATGGGCTGATCGAGCAACTCCTCGATCATCAGCTCGACCTCGTCGGAGAGCTTCACGCCCTGGCCGGAGAAGAACTTGATGCCATTGTCGTTGTGCGGATTGTGCGAGGCACTGATGACGATCCCCGCATCGGCGAGGAAGGTCCGGGTCAGGTAGGCGATGGCCGGGGTCGGCATCGGCCCGAGCAGCATCACATCGGCACCTGCGGCGGAAAGACCGGCCTCCAGCGCGGACTCGAACATGTACCCGGAGATACGGGTGTCCTTGCCGACCAGGATGCGGCACTTACCCTGCTTGCGGAACGCCATGCCGGCAGCCCAACCCAGCTTGAGCATGAAATCAGGGGTGATGGGGAACTGCCCAACATGGCCGCGAATGCCATCGGTGCCGAAATACTTTCTGCTCATGAATGCTCCGTGTTTCTTATTCCGCTGCCTGTACTGCAGCGATCATGCGTACGACATCGACAGTCTCGGCCACATCGTGCACCCGCAGGATGCAGGCGCCCTTGGCCACGGCCAGGGCCGCCAGAGCCAGACTACCGTAAAGGCGCTGATCGACATCGCGACCCAGCACCTGACCCACCATGCTCTTGCGTGAAACACCTATCAGCAGGGGACGCCCGAGACCATTCAGTTCTTCGAGATGCCTGAACAGGCCCAGGTTGTGTTCGAGGGTCTTGGCGAAGCCAAATCCCGGATCCAGCAGAATACGCTCCACCGGTATACCTGCAGCGACGCAGGCCGCCATGCGGTCGACAAGAAACCCTGCGACCTCACGCGTGACATCCTCGTACTGCGGATTCTCCTGCATGTTCCCCGGTTCACCGAGCATGTGCATCAGGCAAACCGGCAGGCCGGTATCGGCTACCGCATCCAGCGCACCATCACGTCGCAGTGCGCGGACATCGTTAATCATCCCCGCCCCCAATCGAGCGCCTTCACGCATGACGGCGGGCGTCGAAGTATCCAGGGAAATAATCACGTCCAACTCGCGGGCGATCATCTCGACCACCGGAGCGACACGCTCCAACTCCTCGGTAGGAGAAACCGCCCGCGCTCCAGGCCGGGTCGACTCCCCCCCTACATCAATGAGCGTAGCGCCGGCGGCTACCATCTCGGCGGCGTGACGAAGCGCCGCATCGTGCTGACTGAAACGCCCGCCGTCGGAGAAGGAGTCTGGAGTGACATTGAGGATGCCCATCACGTGTGGGCGCCCCAAATCAAGAACCCGGTTGCCGCAAGGCAACCGGGTCAGGTACTGCGTGGAACTCATGTAGGAACCTTAGTGTTCGCCAGCCGGCCCGCCGATCGGGTTCTCGGTACGAGGAGCTTCCTCGCGAGGGGCAGGTTTGCCGGAAGAGGCACCCGGGCCGCCTTGCCAGTCCTTGGGCTCACGAACCTGGCGACCGGCCATGATGTCGTCGATCTGTTCGGCGTCGATGGTTTCGAACTTCATCAGCGCCTCGGCCATCATGTCCAGCTTGTCGCGGTTGTCCACAAGGATCTGCTTCGCCATGGCGTAGCAGTGGTCGATAATGCTGCGCACTTCCTGATCGATCAGTTGCGCGGTCTGCGCCGAGACACTGGAGTGCTGGCCACCAGCGCTGCGCCCCAGGAACACCTCGCCCTCTTCCTCTGCATACATCAAAGGACCGAGCTTCTCGGACAGGCCCCACTTGGTCACCATGTTCTTGGCGATCTGAGTGGCACGCATGATGTCGTTGGATGCCCCGGTAGTCACGCCATCGAAACCCAGGGTCATCTCTTCGGCGATACGACCACCGAACAACGAGCAGACCTGACTGATCAGCGCCCGCTTGGACAGGCTGTAGCGATCCTCTTCCGGTAGGAACATGGTCACACCGAGGGCACGACCACGCGGGATGATGGAGACCTTGTAGACCGGATCATGCTCGGGAACGATACGACCGACGATGGCATGACCTGCTTCGTGGTAAGCGGTATTGAGCTTCTCCTTCTCGGACATGACCATGGATTTGCGCTCGGCGCCCATCATGATCTTGTCCTTGGCCAGCTCGAACTCTTTCATCTCGACGATGCGCTTGTTGACGCGAGCGGCGAAGAGAGAAGCCTCGTTGACCAGGTTGGCCAGGTCGGCGCCGGAAAAACCAGGGGTACCACGAGCGATCACACCAGCGTCGACGTCGTCCCCCATGGGCACCTTGCGCATGTGCACCTTGAGAATCTGCTCGCGGCCACGAATATCCGGCAGGCCGACCACCACCTGGCGATCAAAGCGCCCCGGGCGCAGCAGAGCCGGGTCCAGCACGTCAGGACGGTTGGTCGCGGCGATGACGATGATGCCGTCGTTCATTTCGAAACCATCCATCTCCACCAGCAACTGGTTGAGAGTCTGTTCACGCTCGTCATGACCACCACCCAGGCCGGCACCACGGTGGCGACCGACAGCGTCGATCTCATCGATGAAGATGATGCAGGGCGCATGCTTCTTGGCCTGGTCGAACATGTCGCGAACACGGGACGCACCCACGCCGACGAACATTTCGACGAAGTCGGAACCGGAAATGGTGAAGAAGGGAACCTTGGCTTCACCCGCAATGGCTTTTGCCAGCAGCGTCTTACCGGTGCCGGGCGGCCCCACCATCAGCACGCCACGGGGGATGCGACCACCCAGTCGCTGGAACTTGCCCGGGTCACGCAGGAATTCGACCAACTCGCCCACTTCTTCCTTGGCTTCGTCGCAGCCAGCGACATCGGCCAGGGTGGTTTTCACTTGATCTTCGGACAGCAGGCGCGCCTTGCTCTTGCCGAAGCTCATGGGGCCGCCGCGACCACCGGAGCCGCCCTGCATCTGGCGCATGAAGAACATGAAGACAGCGATGATGACCAGGATCGGGAAGCTGGCGACGAGCAACTGGGTCCAGATGCTCTGCTGCTCGGGCTGCTTGCCCTCGATGATGACGTTGTTGTCGATCAGATCGCCGATCAGCCCGCCATCCTGGATGGCGGGACGAATGGTCTTGAAGGAGTCGCCGTCGTTACGCTTGCCGGTGATGACAAAACCATCGACGGTGACGCGCTCGACCTTGCCTTCCTTCACCTGACCGATGAAATCGGAATAGTTCAGCGTCTGCGGTTCGCTCGGACTGGAGAAGTTGTTCATCACCGTGACCAGGACGGCGGCGATGATCAGCCACAGGATGAGATTCTTTGCCATATCGTTCAATTAGCTACCCTCTGGAGCAGATCCCGCCCTGGGACGCGCCCCGCATGACGGCTGGTTATCAACCGGCCTAACTTACTATACAACCCCTGCCCCTGGCAGACGCCGTCTGTAACCCTTTATGAAGCATGGCACTCGCAAAACAACCGAGCCTGGCCATTCAGACCGAAAAACAAGTCGGCCGTTGCAGTCTATTCCTCGCAAAGAACACGCGCGAGCGGGTATTGCCTGGAGGAACAGTCGCTCGACGAAAGAGAGGGGACCGCGTATGCAGACCCGACACCCCTCATATTGGGGCACTCTCGAAAATCACAAGCCTTGTCGGACATTCGAAAGAGACCTCGAACCTGCGGGCGGATTACACGCCGATGACAGAGGCTCCTTCAGCCAATGCTGACTAGTCTTGGTACGAGCTGCGGGACACCGCCTGTTCAGCTGTGCGCCCCGAAATGACTCGGGTAAACTAGTCGCCTTTTTTCGCAGGGGTCTGATTATGGCGCTCTCTCAGGAGCACAAGAAGCAATACAAATCTATCGGCCACCACCTGAAACCGGTATTGATCGTGGCTGAAAATGGTTTGACCGAAGGCGTGCTCGCCGAATTGGAGCGCGCACTCAACGATCACGAGCTGATCAAGGTGCAATTCCGCATCACCGAGCGCGATGACCGCCGCGCACTCATTGATGAGCTGTGCAGCACCGGCAAATGCGAACTGGTCCAGGTGATCGGCAAGATGGCCCTGGTCTATCGCCGCAATCCCAAGCCGAATCGCAACCTGTCCAACATCAGCCGCTTCAGCGGGCTCTGAACCCAGGCCGATGACCGTGGCGCGCTCAGCGCGCCCGGACCTTCTCGCCCACCGGCACCGGCTGGATCACCAGCAAGGCGCCACAGAACGCCAGAACCAGGTAGTTGAACGCCAGCCAGCGCATCGCACTCGGCTGCAACTGGTTCACCAGCAGGAACACCACCGCCATCACCAGAACGGCCACCAGCAACTGCCCGCGCGAATCGCGCTGCAGGCTGCGGACACCTTCGATCTGGACCAGCACGAACCCCTGAACCAGCGCACAGAAAGCGGTGAATGCCACCAGCAACGGCGTCAGGCTGCGAGTGATCTCCTCCACCAGCAACGGCGCCAGACCGACGCGCTCCAGGGAAGGCACAACAACGAAGTGCAGAAGCCAGAGGCCGCCGACCCAGAGTGTCTGGGCCAGCTGCCAACTGGCTGTCGCTGCGCGGAACCGCCGACGATCAGATATGGCGGACCTCGACGATCTCGTACTCGATCAGCCCGCTCGGGGTCTTGACCGTCACCACATCGCCCTCTTCCTTGCCCACCAGGGCGCGGGCGATCGGTGATCCCACCGACAGCTTGCCCTGCTTGATGTCGGCTTCATCCTCGCCAACGATCTGGTAGGTCACGGTCTCATCGGTTTCCACGTTGGCGATATCCACCGTAGTGCCGAAGATCACCTTTCCTGTATGGGCGATGGCGGTGACATCGATGACCACAGAATTCTGCAGGCGCCCTTCGATGTCGCGGATGCGTGCCTCCACCATGCCCTGCTGCTCGCGCGCGGCGTGGTACTCGGCGTTCTCCTTGAGATCGCCCAGCTCACGCGCCTCGCCGATGGCCTGGCTGAGTTGCGGGCGCATCACCTTGGTCAGATGAGCCAGTTCCTCTTCCAGGGCACGCGCGCCCTGGACGGTCATGGGGTATTTATTCATGCCTTGATTCCTGCATGCAGATCCTGCAGCCGGCGAACGGTCTTCTCGGGACCGAACTTGAGCGCCTCACAGACCGCCTGCCCCGCCGCGATGGTGGTGGTGCAGTAGATCTTGTGCTGCAGGGCGTTACGACGGATCGAGTAGGAGTCTGCAATCGACTGACGCCCCTCGGTGGTGTTGATGATCAGGGTAACCTCATCGTTCTTGATCATGTCAACGACATGCGGACGACCCTCGGTCACCTTGTTCACGCGACGAACCGGCAGGCCGGCGGCCTCGATCACCTTGGCGGTGCCGGCGGTGGCAACCACTTCGAAGCCCAGGGCGATCAGGTCACGAGCGACCTGGACGGCTTCCGGCTTGTCATCTTCACGTACGCTGATGAATGCGCAACCGGAGTTCGGCAGGATCTCGCTGGCGCCCAGCTGAGCCTTGGCGAATGCCTCGCCGAAGCTGTCGCCCACGCCCATCACCTCACCGGTGGACTTCATTTCCGGGCCGAGGATCGGGTCCACACCCGGGAACTTGGCGAACGGGAACACCGCTTCCTTGACACTGAAGAACGGCGGGATGATCTCTTCCTGGTAACCGGCTTCTGCCAGGCTCTTGCCCGCCATGACGCGAGCGGCGACCTTGGCCAGCGACTCACCCACGCACTTGGAGACGAACGGTACGGTACGCGAGGCGCGCGGGTTCACTTCGATCACGAAGATGTCCTCGCCCTGCACCGCCATCTGCACGTTCATCAGGCCGACGACACCGAGCTCCAGGGCCATTTTCTTGACCTGGTCGCGGATCTCGTCCTGGATGTGCTTCGGCAGCGAGTACGGGGGCAGCGAGCAGGCCGAGTCACCAGAGTGCACGCCGGCCTGTTCGATGTGCTGCATGATCGCGCCGATCACGACGGTCTCACCGTCGCTCACCGCATCCACGTCCACCTCGATGGCGCAGTTGAGGAAGCGATCCAGCAGCACCGGGCTGTCGTTGGACACCTTCACCGCTTCGCGCATGTAGCGCTTGAGTTCTTCTTCCTGGTAGACGATCTCCATCGCCCGACCGCCCAGTACGTAGGACGGACGCACCACCATCGGGTAACCGATGTTCTTCGACAGGGCCAGTGCCTCGTCTTCGCTGCGCGCGGTGGCGTTGGCAGGCTGGCGCAGGCCGAGACGCTGCACCATCTGCTGGAAGCGCTCACGGTCTTCGGCGCGGTCGATGGCCTCGGGACTGGTGCCGATGATCGGTACACCAGCCTCTTCCAGGGCGCGGCAGATCTTCAGCGGGGTCTGGCCACCGTACTGCACGATGACGCCTTTCGGCTGCTCGACGCGGACGATTTCCAGCACGTCTTCCAGGGTCACCGGCTCGAAGTACAGGCGGTCGGACGTGTCGTAGTCGGTGGAGACGGTTTCCGGGTTGCAGTTGACCATGATGGTCTCGTAACCGTCTTCACGCATGGCCAGCGCGGCGTGCACGCAGCAGTAGTCGAACTCGATGCCCTGGCCGATCCGGTTGGGGCCACCGCCGAGGATCATGATCTTCTCGCGGCTCGACGGATTGGCCTCGCACTCTTCCTCGTAGGTCGAATACATGTAGGCGGTGTCGGTGGCGAACTCGGCGGCGCAGGTATCCACGCGCTTGTACACCGGCAGCACCTTGAGCTTGTGGCGATGGGCACGCAGGCTCTTCTCGGAAACACCGAGCAGCTTGGCCAGGCGCGCATCGGAGAAGCCCTTGCGCTTGAGCTTGAACATCAGGTCGCGGTCGATGGCGGACAGACCGAGGGTCTGTACGTTCGCCTCGTCCTTGATCAGGTCTTCGATCTGGACCAGGAACCACTCATCGATACGGGTCAGCTCGAACACCTCGGCGATGGTCTTGCCGGCGCGGAAGGCATCGGCCACGTACCAGATGCGATCGGCGCTGGGCACGGTCAGCTCGCGACGCAGGGTGCTCTCGGCTTCCGGATCGTTCAGGTCGAGCTTCGGATCGAAGCCGGCAACGCCGACTTCCAGGCCGCGCAGGGCTTTCTGCATGGACTCCTGGAAGGTACGACCGATGGCCATGACCTCACCGACGGACTTCATCTGGGTGGTCAGGCGGGCATCGGCCTTGGGGAATTTCTCGAAGGCGAAACGCGGCACCTTGGTGACCACGTAGTCGATGGCCGGCTCGAAGGATGCCGGGGTGCGACCGCCGGTGATGTCGTTGGACAGCTCGTCCAGGGTGTAGCCGACGGCCAGCTTGGCGGCGATCTTGGCGATCGGGAAGCCGGTGGCCTTGGAGGCCAGCGCCGAGGAGCGGGATACGCGCGGGTTCATCTCGATCACGACCATGCGGCCAGTGTTCGGGCAGATGCCGAACTGCACGTTGGAACCACCGGTTTCCACGCCGATCTCGCGCAGCACCGCCAGGGAGGCGTTACGCAGGATCTGGTATTCCTTGTCGGTCAGGGTCTGGGCCGGGGCCACGGTGATCGAGTCACCGGTATGCACACCCATCGGGTCGAAGTTCTCGATGGAGCAGACGATGATGCAGTTGTCCTTCTTGTCGCGGACCACCTCCATCTCGTATTCCTTCCAGCCGATCAGCGATTCGTCGATCAGCAGCTCGCTGGTCGGCGACAGGTCCAGGCCGCGGGCGCAGATCTCCTCGAACTCTTCACGGTTGTAGGCGATGCCGCCACCGGTACCGCCCATGGTGAAGGACGGACGGATGATGCAGGGGAAGCCAACCTTCTCCAGCACGCCGTACGCTTCTTCCATGTTGTGGGCGATGCCGGAAACCGGGCAGGCCAGGCCGATGTCCTTCATCGCCTTGTCGAAGCGCGAGCGGTCTTCGGCCTTGTCGATGGTGTCGGCATTGGCGCCGATCATCTCGACGCCGAACTTCTCCAGCACGCCGTGCTTTTCCAGGTCCAGCGCGCAGTTCAGCGCGGTCTGGCCACCCATGGTCGGCAGCAGGGCGTCGGGGCGTTCCTTCTCGATGATCTTGGCCACGGTGGCCCACTTGATCGGCTCGATGTAGGTGGCGTCGGCCATGGCCGGGTCGGTCATGATGGTGGCCGGGTTGGAGTTCACCAGGATGACGCGGAAACCTTCTTCCTTCAGGGCCTTGCAGGCCTGAGCGCCGGAGTAGTCGAACTCGCAGGCCTGGCCGATGACGATCGGGCCAGCGCCGAGGATCAGGATGCTTTTGATATCTGTACGTTTAGGCATTTTTACTCACTCGAATCCTTGGGTCAGTCGACAGGCTCAGCGGCGCTTGGCCATGGCTTCGATGAAGCGGTCGAACAACGGGGCCACATCGTGCGGGCCGGGGCTCGCCTCAGGGTGACCCTGGAAGCTGAAGGCCTCCTTGTCGGTACGCTCGATACCCTGCAGGGTGCCATCGAACAGCGACTTGTGGATCGGACGGACGTTGGCCGGCAGGCTGGCCTCGTCGACGGCGAAGCCGTGGTTCTGGCTGGTGATCATGACCACGCCGCTGTCCAGATCCTGGACCGGGTGGTTGGCGCCATGGTGGCCGTGGCCCATCTTCAGGGTCTTGGCGCCAGAAGCCAGTGCCAGCAACTGGTGACCGAGGCAGATACCGAAGACCGGGATCTCGGTCTCGAGGATTTCCTTGATCGCGGCGATGGCGTAGTCGCAGGGCTCGGGGTCGCCAGGGCCGTTGGAAAGGAACACGCCGTCCGGATTGAGCGCCAGCACTTCACTGGCCGGAGTCTGTGCCGGCACCACGGTCAGGCGGCAGCCGCGGGCCACCAGCATGCGCAGGATATTCAGCTTGACGCCGTAGTCGAACGCCACCACGTGGTAGGGCAGCTCGCTGGCCGGGATTTCCGGGTGGCTGTCGGTCTTCAGGTTCCAGATGCTGGAGCGCCACTCGTAACGCTCGGTGCAGCTGACCACCTTGGCCAGGTCCATGCCCTTGAGGCCGGGGAAGCTGCGCGCCAGCTCCAGGGCTTTTTCTGCAGTAGCGCCTTCACCGGTGAGGATGCAGCCGTTCTGCGACCCCTTCTCGCGCAGGATGCGGGTCAGGCGACGGGTATCGATGCCGGCGATGGCCACGGTGCCGTTGGCCTCCAGGTACTCGGGCAACGACTGCTTGTTACGCCAGTTGCTGGCCAGCAGCGGGAGGTCACGGATGATCAGGCCGGCGGCCCATACGCGATCGGACTCGGCATCTTCCGGCGTGGTGCCGGTGTTGCCGATATGGGGGTAGGTCAGGGTGACGATTTGCTGGGCATAGGAAGGATCGGTGAGGATTTCCTGATAGCCGGTCATGGCGGTGTTGAACACCACCTCTCCGATGGTCTGGCCGTCGGCCCCGATGGACTCACCGAGGAAAATGCTGCCGTCGGCAAGCGCGAGTATGGCTGGCTTAGTCAAGAAGACCTCCCGTAGATCAAGGCTGAAGCAAACGCAGGTTGTAAAAAAGCGGGATGACGTTTTGAACCGTCACCCCGCTTTTTTATCTGAGCCATTCTGCGTAACTTTTAGTGGACACACTAAAGCTGCAGCTTACAGGAGAAGCCTTTTTCGGTCCACCGTGGAGTAGGACCTTTTGGCGGTTTCAGCGCAAGCCGAGCACATCCTGCATGTCATAGAGGCTCGCTTCCCGACCGTCCAGCCAAAGCGCCGCGCGAACCGCGCCACGAGCGAAGGTCATGCGGCTCGATGCCTTGTGGGTGATCTCAACGCGCTCGCCATCCGCCGCGAAGAGCACGGTGTGATCACCGACCACATCGCCAGCGCGAACAGTGGCGAAACCGATGGTTTCGCGCGGACGGGCACCGGTCTGGCCTTCACGCCCATAGACCGCCACCTTCTCCAGATCACGCCCGAGCGCACTGGCAACGACTTCGCCCATGCGCAGGGCGGTACCGGACGGTGCGTCGACCTTGTGGCGGTGATGGGCCTCGATGATCTCGATATCCACGTCATCCCCCAGCACACGGGCAGCCGTGTCGAGCAGCTTCAGGCAGAGGTTCACGCCGACGCTGTAGTTGGCGGCGAAGACGATCGGGATTTCCTTGGCCGCCGCGCTCAGCAACTCCTTCTCCTGCTGGGAGAAGCCGGTGGTGCCGATCACCATGGCCTTGCCTGCCTTGCGGCAGATTTCCAGGTTCTTGAGGGTCACGGTCGGGTGGGTGAAGTCGATCAGCACGTCGAACTCGTCGATCACCTTGCCCAGATCCCCCGACAGCGGCACACCGATGCGGCCGAGCCCCGCCAGCTCACCGGCATCGGCCCCTACCAGGGTGCTGTCCGGGCGATCGATCGCCGCGGTCAGACCGGCACTACCGCCGGTCTGCTGGACCGCCTCGATCAGGATCTTGCCCATGCGCCCGGCGGCGCCCATCACTGCAATACGTCGCATACACAAAGCTCCAAGCTGCAAGCTCAGGCCGCAGGCGCCGCTCGTCGAGTCTTCGCCTGCAGCCTGGGCCGGGATGTCAAAGATCGCCGAAGAAGCGTTTCATGCCTTCGAACCAGCTACTGGCCTTGGGCGAATGGGAGCCGTCGTTCTGCAGGGACTTGCGGAACTCCTCGAGCAGCTCGCGCTGGCGCTTGTCGAGGTTGACCGGAGTCTCGACCACGACGCGACACATCAGGTCGCCCGCACCACCACCACGCACCGGGGCCACGCCCTTGCCGCGCAGACGGAACAGCTTGCCGGTCTGGGTCGCTTCCGGAATCTTCAGCTTGACCCGACCATCGAGGGTCGGCACTTCCAGCTCGCCACCCAGGGCGGCGTCGGCGAAGCTGATCGGCACTTCGCAGTACAGGTGCTTGCCGTCGCGCTGGAAGATGGGGTGCTCACGCACGTTGACCACAACGTACAGGTCGCCGGCCGGCCCACCCATGGCGCCAGCCTCGCCCTCGCCGGACAGGCGGATGCGATCGCCGGTGTCCACGCCAGCCGGCACTTTCACCGACAGGGTCTTGTGTTCCTCGACGCGCCCCTGCCCGTGGCAGCTGCCGCAGGGATCGGAAATCATCTTGCCGGTGCCGTGGCAGCGCGGGCAGGTCTGCTGGACCGAGAAGAACCCCTGCTGCATGCGCACCTGGCCGATGCCGCCGCACGTGGTGCAGGTGACGGGGCTGGTGCCCTTCTTGGCGCCAGAGCCTTCGCAGGTCTTGCAGTTGACCAGGGTCGGCACGCGAATGGTGACGGTGGTACCGCGCACCGCTTCTTCCAGGTCCAGCTCCAGGGTGTAGCGCAGGTCGCTGCCACGCTGGGCACCGCCACGCTGGCCGCCGCGCTGGCCACCGAAGAAGTCGCTGAAGACGTCGCCGAAGATGTCGGAGAAGCTGGCGCCGCCGAAGCCCGCACCACCGCCCGCGCCCATCTGCGGATCGACACCGGCATGGCCGTACTGGTCGTACGCCGCGCGCTTGCTGGCATCGGAGAGCACTTCGTAGGCCTCGTTGGCCTCCTTGAATTTCTCTTCGGCAGCCTTGTCGTCCGGATTGCGGTCCGGGTGGTACTTCATGGCCAGACGACGATAAGCCTTCTTCAGCTCAGCCTCGCTGGCGCCCCGCTCGACACCGAGGATTTCGTAAAAGTCACGTTTAGCCATTGGTTCTCTGCACTCTTCAAATTTCGCGCCCTCCAGACACGCCGACGCGGGAGCAAGCTCCCGCGCGGCGCATCAACCTGCGGGGCTGGGCCCGGCAGGCAGGAGAGCAAGCAAGCCTGACGCTTACTTGTTGTCCTTGACCTCTTCGAACTCGGCGTCGACGGCATCATCGGATGCCTTGTCTTCGCCGGCCGGAGCACCTTCACCCGCCTGGGGCTGTTCGGCATACATCTTCTGCGCCAGCGGAGTGGAAGCCTGGGACAGCGCGTTCATCTTGGCTTCGATCTCGGCCTTGTCGTCGCCCTTCACGGCAACTTCCAGCTCACCCAGCGCCTTCTCGATGGCCGCCTTCTCGTCGGCAGTGGCCTTGTCGCCGGCCTCGGTGACCATCTTGCGGGTCGCATGGACCAGCGCGTCACCCTGGTTGCGGGCGGCGGCCAGCTCTTCGAATTTGCGATCCTCCTCGGCATTGGCCTCGGCGTCACGCACCATCTGCTGGATTTCGTCCTCGGACAGGCCGGAGTTGGCCTTGATCACGATGGACTGCTGCTTGCCGGTGGCCTTGTCCTTGGCGGACACGTGCAGGATGCCGTTGGCGTCGATGTCGAAAGTCACCTCGATCTGCGGCACGCCACGCGGAGCCGGCGGGATTTCGGCCAGGTCGAACTTGCCCAGGGACTTGTTCTGGGTGGCCTGCTTGCGCTCGCCCTGCAGCACGTGGATGGTCACGGCAGACTGGTTGTCATCGGCAGTGGAGAACACCTGCGACTTCTTGGTCGGGATGGTGGTGTTCTTCTCGATCAGCGCAGTCATCACGCCACCCAGGGTCTCGATACCCAGGGTCAGCGGGGATACGTCGAGCAGCAGCACGTCCTTCACGTCACCGGACAGCACGGCGCCCTGGATGGCGGCACCGATGGCCACGGCTTCGTCCGGGTTGACGTCCTTGCGCGCTTCCTTGCCGAAGAAGTCGGCGACCTGCTTCTGCACCAGCGGCATGCGGGTCTGGCCACCAACGAGGATCACCTCGTGGATGTCGCCCACGTCCAGGCCGGCGTCCTTCAGGGCGATGCGGCACGGCTCGATGGTACGAGCGACCAGGTCCTCGACCAGGGCTTCCAGCTTGGCGCGGGAAATCTTCACGTTGAGGTGCTTCGGACCGGTCTGGTCTGCGGTGATGTACGGCAGGTTGACGTCGGTCTGCTGGCTGGAGGACAGCTCGATCTTGGCCTTCTCGGCGGCTTCCTTCAGGCGCTGCATGGCCAGGGGGTCGCCCTTGAGGTCCATGCCGGATTCTTTCTTGAACTCGTCGACGAGGTAGTCGATCAGGCGGATGTCGAAGTCCTCACCACCCAGGAAGGTGTCGCCGTTGGTGGCCAGAACCTCGAACTGGTGCTCGCCGTCGACTTCGGCGATCTCGATCACCGACACGTCGAAGGTACCGCCACCCAGGTCATAGACGATCACGGTGTGGTCGCCCTTGGCCTTGTCCATGCCATAGGCCAGCGCGGCCGCAGTCGGCTCGTTGATGATGCGCTTGACGTCGAGGCCGGCGATGCGACCGGCATCCTTGGTGGCCTGGCGCTGGCTGTCGTTGAAGTAGGCCGGAACGGTGATCACCGCTTCGGTCACGGTCTCGCCGAGGTAGTCTTCGGCGGTCTTCTTCATCTTCTTCAGCACTTCCGCGGAAATCTGCGGCGGCGCCATCTTCTGGCCCTTCACCTCGACCCAGGCGTCACCGTTGTCGGCCTTGGCGATCTTGTAGGGGACCATCTTGATGTCTTTCTGCACGACGTCTTCTTCGAAGCGACGACCGATCAGGCGCTTCACGGCATACAGGGTGTTGTGCGGGTTGGTGACCGCCTGGCGCTTGGCGGACTGGCCGACGAGGATCTCGCCGTCGTTGGTGTAAGCGATGATCGACGGCGTGGTGCGAGTGCCTTCGGCGTTCTCGATCACCTTGACGTTGCCGTTCTCCAGGATGGCGACGCAGGAGTTGGTGGTCCCCAGGTCGATACCGATGATTTTGCCCATGTTCTCTCTCCCGAAACTTTGGATTTGCCGAGACCCCGTTTCACTGGTCGCGGCAGCATGAATACGCTTGGTTAAACAGATGGGGGCCGCAGCCCGGATTTCAAGCCTGCTCGTCGATGGACGGCGGCACTTCGGCCGGCGCCTTGCTGACCACCACCATGGCGGGGCGCAGCAGGCGACCGTTGAGCAGGTAGCCCTTCTGGAACACCTTGAGCACGGTGCCCGGTTCTACATGGGTGCTTTCCTGCATCGCCATCGCCTGATGGTGTTCCGGATTGAACGGCGCACCATGAGGATCGACCGCCTCGAGCTGGTAGCGCTTGAGGGTGTCGTGGAACAGCTTGAGAGTCAGTTCCATGCCCTCGCGCACCGGTTTGATGGCCTCGTCCTCGGCGCTGCTCAGCTCCAGGCCGCGCTCGAGGCTGTCCACCACCGGCAACAGGTCATTGGCGAATTTCTCCAGCGCGAACTTGTGCGCCTTCTCCACATCCTGCTCGGCGCGCCGGCGGATGTTCTGCAACTCGGCGGCAACGCGCAGGGACTGATCCTGGGCCGCGGCCAACTGCTCTTCCAGCGTCTGCACACGGGTCACGAGGTCTTCGCCGCCGGCGGCCTCGGTAGCGGTGTTCGCCTCAGGGTTCTGGTTGTCCAGGGTCTGTTCGTCAGCCATGCGTTCCTCCTTTCAAAAACGGGCCGGGTAATAACCCGGCGATCTGTCCGCCTATATGGGGTCGCAATTTGTCGGTTCAAGGGGGCGGGGTGATTGTCAGGCGGAAAACAAACACTGTATAAATACCCAGCCATCGCCCTGGGAGTGCCGCCATGCTGGTCCACCTTTCCGTTCACAACTACGCCATCGTCGAACACCTGGATCTCGAACTCGCCGGCGGCATGTCGGTGATCACCGGCGAGACCGGCGCGGGCAAGTCGATCATGCTCGACGCCCTGGGCCTGGCCCTGGGCGATCGTGCCGACAGCGGCGTGGTAAGGCCGGGAGCGGACAAGGCGGACATCCTCGCCAGCTTCGATCTGCACGACATTCCCGAGGCCCGCACCTGGCTCGCCGAACGCGACCTGGACAACGACGGCCCTTGCATCCTGCGCCGGGTCATCACCGCCGAAGGCCGCTCGCGCGCCTATATAAACGGCACCCCCTGCCCCCAGGGCGACCTCAAGACCCTCGGCGAGCTGCTGATCGACATCCACAGCCAGCACGAACACCAGTCGCTGCTCAAGCTCGACACCCATCGTCGCCTGCTGGACGAATTCGCCGGTGCCAGCGAGCTGGCGCGCCAGGTGCAACTCGCCGCGCAACGCTGGAAGCAGACCCGCCAGGAACTGGAACGCCTCTCCCGCAGCGGCGAAGAACAACGCGCCCGCCACCAGTTGCTCAGCTACCAGTTGGAAGAGCTGGAGAATCTTGCCCTCGGCGACTGCGAGCTCGACCAGTTGGAGCAGGAGCACAAGAACCTCTCCAACGCCGAAAGCCTGCTCGCAGGCTGCCGCCAAGTGCTGGACATGTGCAGCGAGAGCGACGCGGGCAACGTGCTCAGCGCCCTCACCTCCAGCCTCAACCGCCTGACCGCCTTCAACACCCAGCAAGGCGCCATCGCCGAAGCCGTCAACCTGCTGGCCAGCGCGCAGATCCAGGTGGAGGAAGCGGTCGGCGAGATCAATCGCTTCATCGATCATTTCGACGCCGACCCGCAACGCCAGCAGCAACTGGAGGAGCGCCTCGACACCATCTACACGCTCGCGCGCAAACACCGCGTTCATCCAAGCGAACTGGCCAGCCTGCAGCAATCGCTGCTGGAGGAGATCGAAGCGCTGAATGCGGATGACGAAGCGGTCGAGCGCCTGACTGAAGAGCTCGCTTCCTACACCCGCCACTACCAGGCCAAGGCCGGAGAACTCAGCAAGCTGCGTGGCAAATCCGCCGGCAAGCTGGCCAAGGCAGTGGAAGCCGAGATGCAGCGCCTGGGCATGCCCGGCGGACGCTTCACCATCGAGCTACACCCGATCCAGAGCCAGGACCCGCAGGCCAACGGCCTGGAGCAGGTCGAATTCCTGGTCAGCGCCAACCCCGGCCAACCTCTCAAGGCCCTGGCCAAGGTCGCCTCGGGTGGCGAGCTGTCGCGCATCAGCCTGGCTATCCAGGTCATCACCGCGCAGACATCCCGCGTCCCAACACTGGTGTTCGACGAAGTGGACGTGGGCATCGGCGGCCCCACCGCGGAAGTCGTCGGCCAGTTGCTGCGCCGGCTCGGTGAGCGCGGCCAGGTGCTCACCGTGACGCACCTGCCGCAAGTGGCGGCGCAAGGCCACAACCACCTGTTCGTGCACAAGGTGCGCGGCAGCAAGGAAACCCGCACCGCCGTGACCAACCTCACCGAGGCGGCGCGCATCGAAGAAATCGCCCGCATGCTCGGCGGCCTGGACCTCACCGAAGAGTCCATCGCCCACGCCAGGAAGATGGTCACCAGCGCACAGGGCTGACGCCTTTCACAACCCATAAATGAAAAAGGCGACTCGCAAGTCGCCTTTTTCCATTTACTGGTGCAGCGCGCTTATTTCTTCTTGCGCACGTACAGCACCAGATTGTGATCGACCAACTCGAAGCCGTGCTCCTTGACGATCTCTTTCTGGCGTTTTTCGATTTCGGTGTCGAAGAACTCGATCACCTCACCGCTGTCGACGCAGACCATGTGGTCGTGGTGACCGCCATCGGCAAGCTCGAATACGGCATGGCCACCATCGAAATTGTGGCGTACCACGAGGCCGGCTGCCTCGAATTGGGTCAGCACGCGGTAAACGGTTGCCAGCCCCACGTCTTCACCCGCTTCCATCAGGGCCTTGTAGACATCTTCGGCACTCATGTGGCGCTGTTCGGTGGAGTCAAGCATCTGCAGGATCTTGACCCGGGGCAGGGTCACCTTCAGGCCAGCTTTGCGAAGTTCGTTATTTTCAACCATGGTCAGCTTTCTCATGGACGCTGCTTCGCAGCTTCCCTTAATGCGGGTATGATCGGATTTTCGTTGCCCAGCCAAGATAGTGGAAGTCACCCACCGATGCAAAACACCAAGCTCTTGCTGACCAGCCTCACATTTGCAGGCCTGGTCGCACTCGCCGGCTGTTCATTCCCCGGGGTTTACAAAATCGACATCCAGCAGGGCAATGTCGTGACGCAGGACATGATAGACCAGTTGAAGCCCGGAATGACCCGGCGGCAAGTGAGGTTTATCATGGGCAACCCGCTGATCACCGACACCTTCCACGCCAACCGCTGGGACTATCTCTACAGCATCCAGCCGGGTGGCGGCGAACGCCAGCAGGAACGCGTCAGCCTGGTGTTCGACGGCAGCGATCAGCTGATCGGCCTGGCAGGTGACTTCATGCCGGGCGTGAGCCGTGACGAAGCCATCCTCGGCAGCGACGGCAACACCGAAGTGAAGAGCGAGAAGCCTGCCCAGCAACAGCAGGAAGAGAAGCCGAAACCCGGCTCGCTGCTCGAGCAGATCCAGCAGGAAGTAGACAAGGTGGAAACCGTGCCGGTGCCCACGCCCGAGCCGCTGGAAACCTCGCCACAGTAAACGCTGCGCAGAAAAAAGCCCGGACTGGTTCCGGGCTTTTTCTTGGGCGCCTGTCAGGCCAACCGGCAGCTATTCCTCCGCCGCCCTCGCCTGGGCCGCACGGGCGGCGCGCGCCTTGCGAACCTCCTTCGGGTCGGCCAGCAGCGGGCGGTAGACCTCGACGCGGTCCCCCTCCTCCAGCACCCGCTCCTCGGGATTGGCCAGCGCCTTGCCGAAGATGCCCAGCGGGCAGCTCGCCAGGTCCAGCTCGGGGAACTCCGCAGCCAGGCCCGACGCCATCACGGCCGCGCGCGCCGTGGTGCCAGAGGCCACATCCAGGCCAAGCAGGCGCTGACGCTCGGCCAGCGCGCAAACGACCTCGACTCGGATCGACTCAGCCATGAAGCTGCTTGGCCCGCTGGCAAAAGGCGTCGACCAGGGTGTTGGCAGCCTGGTTGAACAGCGGCCCGAGTGTCGCCTTGACGATGGGGCCGGCGTAGTCGAAAGACAGGTCCAGGCTGATCTTGCAGGCCTTCTCGCCCAGCGGCTTGAAATTCCACACGCCGTGCAGTTCGGTGAAGGGCCCCTCCTCCAGGTTCATCTCGATCACCTGCCCCTGCACCAGCCGGTTGCGGGTGACGAAGCGCTGGCTGATCCCGCCCTTGGCCACGCCGAGGCTGGCGACCATCTCGGTCTCGCTGGCCTGCAGCACTTCACTGGTGGAGCACCAGGGCAGGAACTCGGGGTACCTCGCCACGTCGTTGACCAGATCGTAAAGCGCCTGCGCAGGGTACGGCAGCAGAGCGGAGCGCTGGATATGGGTGGTCATCTGGGCCTCTGATCGTCGGTCAGTCGGCTGCGCCTGAGCGAGCAACACGGCTGGTCAAAAAAAGAGCGCGCATTGTCAGGGATTCACCCCTTGCGCTCAAGCCTACGCCGCCGTAGCGGCCACGCCTGGGACTCCCTATAATGCCGCGCCTATGGCTAAGCAAAAGAAACATCCCCAAGGCTCCATCGCGCAGAACAAGAAGGCTCTGCATGACTACTTCGTCGAACAGCGGTTCGAGGCGGGCCTCGCCCTCGCCGGCTGGGAAGTCAAGAGTCTGCGTGCCGGCAAGGCCCAACTGGTGGACAGCTACGTGTTGCTCAAGGACGGCGAAGCCTGGTTGCTCGGCAGCAACTTCACGCCCCTGAAAACCGCCAGCACCCACGTGATCGCCGACCCCGTCCGCACCCGCAAGCTGCTCCTGCACAAGCGCGAACTGAGCAAGCTGATCGGCGCCGTCCAGCAGAAGGGCTACGCCTGCGTAGCGCTGTCGCTGTACTGGAAGGCCCACCTGATCAAGTGCGAGATCGCACTGGTGAAGGGCAAGAAGGAATTCGACAAGCGCGCCACCGAGAAGGAACGCGACTCCGATCGCGAGATCGCTCGCGTCATGCGCACCAAGGGCAAGGAAGACTGAGCGCCGCTCCGGCGCCAGTCACCCGCACCATCCCTTCAGGCCAGCGACCTCATATCCCCTGCCTGCGCTGCGCACGCTCCATGCGGCGCGCTTCCAGCTGCCCTTCCGCCAGCACCTCCTGCACGTAGTCGATGTGCTGGTGCGAAATCTCCCTCGCCTCCTCCGCACGGCGCTCGATGATCGCCTCGAACAGGGCCCGGTGCTGCTTCATCAGCATGTCGCGGGTCTCGTCGCGCTGCAGGTACATGCCTCCGATATTGGTGACCACATTGTGCTTGAGCAGTTCGAACAGGCCGCGAATGGTGTGCAGCAGCACGGCGTTGTGGCTGGCCTCGGCGATCGCCAGGTGGAAACGCGCATCCGCCGCCCCCTCGTCCTCGCGGCTCGCCTTGCTGCCGGGCATATAGCAGGCCTGCAAGGTCTCGAAGGCTTCACGCAGGCGCTCATGATCGACGGACGTCGCGCGCTGCGCCGCGTAGAAGGCGCATGAGCCCTCCAGGGTGTGGCGGAACTCCAGCAAATCGCGCTGGGCATCCGGATTGCCCTCCAGCAGCGACAGCAAAGGGTCGCTGAAGGTGGAGCCGAGCTCCGCGGAAACGTAGTTGCCGCCGCCCTGGCGACTGACCAGCAAGCCCCTGGCCACAAGCTTCTGGATCGCCTCGCGCAGCGACGGCCGGGACACCCCGAACTGCTCCGCCAGCAGGCGTTCTGCGGGCAGCCGCTCGCCGGCCTTCAAAGTGCCCTCGAGGATCATCGACTCCAGGTGACTGACGATGTCATCCGACAGACGGCGCTGACGCACCTGACCAAATCCCATACCCCTCCCGACTCACTTCCACAGCCCATCCGGGCAGTCTGGCGCGGCAGCCCGCGCATATCCGGCGGCAGCCTAACCAGCCCCCGCCCGGCACACAAGAAAAGCCCGATCACAACCCTCTCGACCAAAGTTGTAGGACAGGAAATTGACATGCGCACGGTAAGACTTTTACCCTGAGCCGTCGATTTTGTAAATTGGTATTACCAATTTCGACGAAGTACGCCAGATCCGGCCAATGCCTGCTGCAACGTCAAAAGCGTCGCGCCCACCCGGACGGCCCACAGGCACTCCAAAAACAATTACGGAGCCAACCACCATGCAAGCATGGCAACAGATCTACACCCCTCTCGGCAGCCTCGGCCTGTCCGCTGCCGTCGCCGTGATCCCGATCGTGTTCTTCTTCCTCGCCCTCGCCGTGTTCCGCCTCAAGGGCCACATCGCTGGCACCATTACCCTGGCGCTGGCACTTGCCGTCGCCATCTTCGCCTTCAACATGCCCGCCGACATGGCCTTCGCCGCGGCCGGCTACGGCTTCGCCTACGGTCTCTGGCCGATCGCCTGGATCATCGTCGCGGCGGTGTTCCTCTACAAACTCACGGTCAAGAGCGGCCAGTTCGAAGTGATCCGCAGCTCGGTGCTGTCGATCACCGATGACCAGCGCCTGCAGGTGCTGCTCATCGGCTTCTCCTTCGGCGCCTTCCTCGAAGGTGCCGCCGGTTTCGGTGCCCCGGTGGCCATCACCGCCGCCCTGCTGGTGGGCCTGGGCTTCAACCCGCTCTACGCCGCCGGCCTGTGCCTGATCGCCAACACCGCACCGGTGGCCTTCGGCGCCTTGGGCATTCCGATCATCGTCGCCGGCCAGGTCACCGGCATCGACGCTTTCAAGATCGGCGCCATGACCGGCCGCCAGTTGCCCTTCCTGTCGATCCTCGTGCCCTTCTGGCTGGTAGCGATGATGGACGGCTGGCGCGGTGTGAAGGAAACCTGGCCCGCCGCCCTGGTAGCCGGTGGCAGCTTCGCCGTCACCCAGTACTTCACCTCCAACTTCATCGGCCCGGAACTGCCGGATATCACCTCGGCCCTGGTCAGCCTGATTTCCCTCACCCTGTTCCTCAAGGTCTGGCAACCGGCCCGCGCGCAAAACGCAGAAGTGGTCGGCGTCTCCGGCGGCGCAGCGGTGCTCGGTGGCTTCGGCGGCCCGCGCAGCACCACGCCCTCGCCCTACGGCTTCGGCGAGATCCTCAAGGCCTGGTCGCCCTTCCTGATCCTCACCGTGCTGGTGACCATCTGGACCCTCAAGCCCTTCAAGGCGATGTTCGCCCCGGGCGGCGCACTGGAGCAGTTCGTCTTCATGTTCGCCATCCCGCACCTGGACCAGCTCGTACTGAAAGGCGCGCCCATCGTGGCCACCACCACGGCCATGCCGGCGGTGTTCAAGCTCGACCCGATCTCCGCCACCGGTACCGCGATCTTCTTCTCCGCGCTGCTGTCGATGCTGGTACTCAAGGTCAATGTTAAAAATGGTCTGACCACTTTTGGCGAAACCCTGGTAGAACTGAAATGGCCGATCCTGTCCATCGGCATGGTGCTGGCCTTCGCCTTCGTCACCAACTACTCGGGCATGTCCACCACCCTGGCACTGGTCCTGGCCGGCACCGGAGCGGCCTTCCCGTTCTTCTCGCCCTTCCTCGGCTGGCTGGGGGTCTTCCTGACCGGCTCGGACACCTCGTCCAACGCCCTGTTCAGCTCCCTGCAAGCCACCACCGCGCACCAGATCGGCGTCAACGACACCTTGCTGGTGGCCGCCAACACCAGCGGCGGCGTGACCGGCAAGATGATCTCGCCGCAGTCCATCGCGGTGGCCTGCGCCGCCACCGGCATGGTCGGCAAGGAGTCGGACCTGTTCCGCTTCACCCTGAAGCACAGCCTGATCTTCGCCGCCCTGGTCGGCCTGATCACGCTGGCGCAGGCCTACGTCTTCACCGGCATGCTGGTTCACTGACCGTGCCCTGATCGGCTGCGCGTCGGCGATACGGCGTTGGAAATGGCCTCGGAGATGCTCACCTACAGTCGTAGGCTCCGCTCCCTCGGCCATTTCCGCCTTGTCTCGCTCTAGCTCGCTCGATCCAAACTTTTCTCTCAGACGGAAGAGCCCATGATCATCTCCGCCTCCACCGACTACCGCGCCGCCGCCCAGCGCAAGCTGCCGCCCTTCCTGTTCCACTACATCGATGGCGGCGCCTACGCCGAGTACACGATGCGGCGCAACGTCGAGGACCTCTCCGCCATCGCCCTGCGCCAGCGGGTGTTGAGGAACATGTCCGAGCTCAGCCTCGAGACCCAGCTGTTCGGCGAGACCCTCGCCATGCCCGTGGCCCTGGCCCCGGTGGGCCTGACCGGCATGTACGCCCGTCGTGGCGAAGTGCAGGCAGCCAAGGCGGCGGCGGACAAAGGCATCCCCTTCACCCTGTCCACCGTCTCGGTGTGCCCCATCGAGGAAGTCGCCCCGGCCATCCAGCGTCCCATGTGGTTCCAGCTCTACGTGCTCAAGGACCGCGGCTTCATGAAGAACGCCCTGGAACGCGCCAAGGCCGCCGGCGTCACCACCCTGGTGTTCACCGTCGACATGCCCGTGCCCGGCGCCCGCTACCGCGACGCCCACTCCGGCATGAGCGGCCCCAACGCCCCGCTGCGTCGCGTGCTGCAAGCCATGACCCACCCCGCCTGGGCCTGGGACGTCGGCCTGCTGGGCAAGCCCCACGACCTCGGCAACATCTCCGCCTACCGTGGTGACCCCACCGGCCTGGCCGACTACATCGGCTGGCTCGGCGCCAACTTCGACCCGTCCATCTCCTGGAAGGACCTGGAATGGATCCGTGAATTCTGGGACGGCCCCATGGTCATTAAGGGCATCCTCGACCCCGAGGACGCCCGTGACGCGGTCACCTTCGGCGCCGACGGCATCGTCGTCTCCAACCATGGCGGCCGCCAGCTCGACGGCGTGCTCTCCAGCGCCCGCGCCCTGCCCGCCATTGCCGACGCGGTGAAGGGTGAGCTGAAGATCCTCGCCGACTCCGGCATCCGCACCGGCCTCGACGTGGTGCGCATGCTCGCCCTCGGCGCCGACACCGTGATGCTCGGCCGTGCTTTCGTCTACGCCCTGGCCGCCGCCGGTGGTGCCGGTGTCAGCAACCTGCTGGAGTTGATCGACAAGGAAATGCGCGTGGCCATGGTGCTCACCGGCGCCAAGAGCATCGCCGAAATCAGTGCCGACTCGCTGGTACGCGAACTCGGCCGCTGACCCGCGGCACCTTATAGAGAACCGACGAGGCCGCTCGAGCGGCCCGCGCCCACCGTTGATGACAGGACCCGACCGATGAGCCTGCCCGCCGCCTTCCTCCAGACCGCCGAACGCCTGATCCCCCGCGATCGGCGCTTCGACGATCCGCTCTCCACCCTGGCCTTCGGCACCGACGCCAGTTTCTACCGGCTGATCCCCAAGCTGGTGGTACGCGTCGAAAGCGAAGCCGAAGTGGTCGGGCTGCTGCGCGCCGCCCACGCCGAACAGGTGCCCGTCACCTTCCGCGCCGCCGGCACCAGCCTCTCCGGCCAGGCCATCAGCGACTCGGTGCTGATCGTCCTCGGTGACAACTGGAACGGCCGCGACATCCGCAAGGGCGGCGAGCAGATCCGCCTGCAGCCCGGCGTCATCGGCGCCCAGGCCAACGCCTGGCTCGCCCCCTACGGCCGCAAGATCGGCCCCGACCCGGCCTCCATCAACGCCTGCAAGATCGGCGGCATCGTCGCCAACAACGCCAGCGGCATGTGCTGCGGCACCGCCCAGAACAGCTACCACACCCTCGCCGGCCTGCGCCTGGTGCTGGCCGACGGCACCCTGCTCGACAGCGAGGACCCGGTCAGCGTCGCCGCCTTCCACGCCACCCACGGTGCGTTGCTGGAACGCCTCGGCGAACTGGGCCGGCAGACCCGAGACAACCCCGAGCTGGCCGCCAGGATCCGCCACAAGTACCGCCTGAAGAACACCACCGGCCTGTCCCTCAACGCCCTGGTGGACTACGACCAACCGCTGGACATCCTCACCCACCTGCTGGTGGGTTCCGAAGGCACCCTCGGCTTCATCAGCGCGGTGACCTACGACACCGTGCCCGAGCACCCGCACAAGGCCTCCGCGCTGATCGTCTTCCCCGACGTGGAAACCTGCTGCCGCGCCGTCCCCGTGCTCAAGCAGCAACCGGTCTCCGCCGTCGAACTGCTGGACCGCCGCAGCCTGCGCTCCGTGCAGGACAAGCCCGGCATGCCCACCTGGGTCAAGGCCCTGTCCGCCAGCGCCTGCGCCCTGCTGATCGAATCCCGCGCCGCCAGCGCCAGCCTGCTGCACGAGCAACTGGCACGCATCAGCGCCTCCATCGCCGACTTCCCGGTGGAGCAGAAGGTCGACTTCAGCGAAGACCCGGTCGTCTACAACCAGCTGTGGAAGATCCGCAAGGACACCTTCCCCGCCGTCGGCGCCGTGCGCCAGACCGGCACCACGGTGATCATCGAAGACGTCACCTTCCCCGTCGAACAGCTCGCCGCCGGCGTCAACCGCCTGATCGAGCTGTTCGACAAGCACCGCTACGACGAGGCCATCCTCTTCGGCCACGCCCTGGAAGGAAATCTGCACTTCGTCTTCACCCAGGGCTTCGACAGCCCCGAACAGGTCGCCCGCTACGACGCCTTCATGCAGGACGTCGCCCAACTGGTCGCCGTGGAATTCGGCGGCGCCCTAAAGGCCGAACACGGCACCGGCCGCAACATGGCGCCCTTCGTCGAACTGGAATGGGGCAGCGACGCCTACCAACTGATGTGGCAGCTCAAGCGCCTGCTCGACCCCACCGGCATCCTCAACCCCGGCGTCATCCTCAGCGACGACCGCGAACTGCACCTGAAGAACCTCAAGCCGCTGCCCGCCGCCGACGAGATCGTCGACAAGTGCATCGAATGCGGCTTCTGCGAGCCGGTCTGCCCCTCCAAGGGCCTGACCCTCAGCCCCCGCCAGCGCATCGTCATCTGGCGCGACATCCAGGCGCGCAAGCGCGCCGGCATCGACACCCGCGAACTGGAGGCAGCCTTCGCCTACCAGGGCGTCGACACCTGTGCCGCCACCGGCCTCTGCGCCCAGCGCTGCCCGGTGGGCATCAACACCGGCGACCTGGTGCGCAAGCTGCGTGGCAACGCGGCCCACCACGCCGGCAGCGCCGACTGGCTCGCCGGCCACTTCGCCACCGCGCTCAAGGGCGCACGCCTGACCCTACGCCTGGCCGACGGCGCACGCCGCCTGCTGGGCGCGCCGCTGCTGGAGAAAACCTCCGGCACCCTGCGCCGCCTCTCCGCCGGGCGCCTGCCGCAATGGACGCCCGCCCTGCCCCAGGCCGCCAAGCCCATCTCGTTCACCCCGCCGGCCCACGACGCCCGCCCCCGCGTGGTCTACCTGGCCGCCTGCGTATCCCGCGCCATGGGCCCCGCCGCCAGCGATGGCGAACAGGTGCCGCTGGTGGACAAGACCCGCATGCTGCTGGAAAAGGCCGGCTACCAGGTGGTCTTCCCCGCGCAGCTGGAAAGCCTCTGCTGCGGCCAGCCCTTCGCCTCCAAGGGCTACGCCGGGCAGGCCGAAGCCAAGCGTCGGGAAATGATCGACGCCCTGCTGGAAGCCAGTCGCGGCGGCCTCGACCCCATCTACTGCGACACCAGCCCCTGCACCCTGCGCCTGGTGCAGGACGGCCTCGACTCGCGCCTGGACCTGTTCGACCCGGTGCGCTTCATCCGCACCCACCTGCTCGACCGCCTGGAGTTCACCCCCCAGGACAAGCCCATCGCCGTGCACGTCACCTGCAGTACCCAGCACCTGGGCGAATCCCAGGGCCTGATCGACCTGGTGCGCCGCTGCACCCGCCAGGTGGTGGTGCCCGAAGGCATCCACTGCTGCGGCTTCGCCGGCGACAAGGGCTTCACCACCCCGGAGCTCAACGCCCACTCGCTGCGCAGCCTGAAAGACGCCGTGCAGGTCTGCGAGGAAGGCATCTCCACCAGCCGCACCTGCGAGATCGGCCTCACCCAGCATGGCGGCATCGACTACCACGGCCTGGTCTACCTGGTGGACCGCGTCACCCGCCCCCGGGCCATCTGAACCTCAAGCTGCCGTGCATCGCACGGATTGCGCCCCGCCCTGTGCGGGGCTTTTTTTGCTCGGCAAAATCGCCTCCCCCCGCCTCCCCGCCAAGCGAAACGGCAAGTCGGACGCAATCCGGACCGGGTTTCATCCCGCCTCCCCTTCCCGACGAAATGCCAGCCCTGGAGCCCGCGAAACCCGTCACGCGAGCCCCCGCAAATCCTCACGCAGCCCATCTACCGCGCCCCTTCCAGGGCTGGCCATCATGACCTCGAAAAATGATGGCCAATTGTCAGCATTGCTCAGTTTCAGGCCAGGGACCCGCTCATATACTCGCGCCCAAACCCTTTCCCTGGCCCGCACTCCGCTGGCACTGCCCGACACCCGCTCGGCAGGCCGCTGTGGCCCTCATCAAGGATCGCGCCATGAACCACGTCTATCGCACCATCTGGAACCACGCCAAAGGTGTCTGGCAAGTCGTTGGGGAGCACACCACGCGGCAGGGCAAGACCAAGTCGAGCAAGGCCGCCAGCGGCGCCGGCCTGCTGGCCATCGGCGCCCTGCTGAGCCCCGGCCTCTATGCGCAGGGCATCGTCACGGACGGGCGCACGGCCACCAGCGTGGTGCAGAACGGCGCGGTCACCGACATCCGCACCGAGACCATCCGCAACGGCAACGGCTTCAACTCCTTCTCGCAGTTCAACGTGGGCAGCGGCGAAACCGCCAACCTTTATGTACCGGACTCGGCCAACGCCCTGATCAACATCGTTCGCGACCAGCGCAGCGAGATCAACGGCATCCTCAACGGCTACAAGAACGGCCAGATCGGCGGCGACATCTATTTCGCCAACCCCCACGGCATGGTCGTGGGCGAGTCCGGCGTGATCAATGTCGGCTCCCTCACTGTCACCACCCCGGACAGCGCCTCCCTGGAACGCCTGATCGGCGCCGACGGCAAGATCGACGACCTCGCCGTGGCCCAGCTGAAGTCCGGCAACCTGCCCCTTTCCGAGTCCGGCCTGGTGTCCATCCGTGGCCAGGTCAATGCCAAGGGCGCCGTCACCCTCAGCGCCCGCGACGTCGGTATCGGCGCCAGCGGGCGCGTCACCGCCGGCCAGCAGGCCATGCCGCGCATCGAGCAACTGGTCAACATCGACGGCCTCGACAGCGCCGCCGCCATGACCGAGGTGAACGGCGAGATCCGCATCGTCGCCGAGAACGACGTGCTCATCGCCGGCCAGGTGAACACCGACGGCGTCGCCGGCAAGGCTGCCGGCGAGATCGAGATCCGCGCCGGCCACGACATCACCATCGCCGACGGCGGCAAGGTGTCCGCCTCGGGCCAGGGCGCGCATTCCGATGGCGGCAAGGTCGTGATCAAGGCCAAGCAGCAGACCACCCTGGCCAAGGGCGGCACCGTGGCGGCCAACGCCGGCAGCAGCGGCAATGGCGGCAAGGTCGAGCTCTCCGCCGACGAACGCGTGACCTGGGCCGGCACCCTGGAGGCCAAGGCCGGCCAGGGCGGCGCCGCCGGCCACGTGTTGATCGACCCGCGCGAAATCAACCTCACCCAGGACCAGCGCCTGGGCGGCACGAACTACAGCCTGCAGGCCTCGGAGAAGATCAGCGTCGCCGACGGCGTGATGATCTCCACCCGCGACATCGCCAACTACCAGACCGCCAGCCAGCAGGAACACCGCGACGCGGTGTCCATCGGCGACTCCGGCGACATTACCCTGGAAGCGCCGACCATCGTCCTCGGCCAGAACGCCAAGCTCTACGCCCACACCAACACCGCCGCCTTCGAAGCCGGTGACGTCACCCTCAAGGCCATCGCCGCCGAGGGCGCCCTGCTCACCCCCGGCATCCTCGTCGGCGTGGGCAGCAACAAGACCGAAATCACCCTGGGTACCGGCGCCGAGATCCGTGGCGGCCAGGTCACCATCAGCGCCGAGTCCTCCACCGCGCTGACCGACAGCCTGTCCAGCGACGGCCTGTACAACGGCGTCGATGAAAACGGCCACCCCATCGCCCAGGTCCTCGACGACGACGAGCTGGAAGAACAGCGCCAGGCCCTGGCCGACGCAGGTGTGCAAACCGACGACGACGGCGGCAGCGACTTCTTCGGCGGCCTGCTCGACACCCTCGCCAGCAGCGGCCTGCTGGCCTCGGTGCAGGTGCTCGATGCGCAATCGAAGGTCAACATCGGCGATGGCGTGAGCATCATCGGCAGCAACGACGTGAACATCTCGTCCCACGCCAGCACCAACGCCCAGGCCGAGGTCGCCGACCTGCCGGTGGGCGCCGTGGTCTCTGTGACCAACACCGACGCCCAGCTCAACGTCGGCCAGAACGCCCGCATCGAATCCCTGGGCGGCAACGTCAACCTCAAGAGCCAGTCCGACACCACCGTGGAAACCGCGGTGGAAGCCGGCGCCCTCGAAGGCCTGCCGGTCACCCTCACCGCCAACGTCACCTCGGCCAAGGGCCGTGCCACCACCACCGTCGGCTCCGGCAGCCTGATCAAGGCCGCCTTCGACGCCAGCGTCAGCGCCGAGCAGGTCAAGGTGTTCGACGTCAGCGCCCAGGCCGGCGACGCCGAGGGCGCCATCGGCGTCTCGGTGCTGGTCGCCCTCTCCGACCTGCAGGCCCGCAACGATTTCAACGGCACCCTGGAAGCCGGCGGCAACGCCACCCTGGAAGCCAAGGTGGACACCCAGTCCAACAGCCACGAAGCCGCCGTGATGCTCGGCGACGAGAACAAGATCGTCGCCACCCTGGAGGAGAAGATCGGCGAGGCCGGCGAAGACCCGACCGAGCTGCTCCAGGCCAAGACCAAGGACGGCATCAAGGAGCTGCTGAAGAAGCTCGTCGAGAAGGGCGAGGAAGAAGAAGGCGAGAAAGGCGGCAGCGAGCAGAGCAAGGGCTTCCTCGACGAGCTGGGCGCCGCCGGTGCCCTGGCCTACATCAACCACGACAACCAGGCGCTGCTGACCCTGGGCGGCCAGGCCAAGGTCAAGGCCGGCCAGGATGCCAGCCTCAACGCCGAGGTCACCGACCTCCTGGATTCCACCGTCTCCTCGGTGATCTCCGACAAGAAGAACGCCGACAAGCCGTTCGACTTCAGCACCGAGAGCACCGGCAAGAAGAACGGCGTGGGCGTCGCCATCCTCATCAGCAACCAGGACAACGACGCGGTGCTGAGCGTGCGCCCGGGCGCCGAGCTGGACGCCATGCAGGCCCTCAGCCTGAACGCCAAGACCAGCCTGCCGTGGCTCGACCAGAGCCGCCTGTCCAACCTGATCAAGGCCTTCAGCGCCGACAACCTCAGCGACTTCCTGCAGACCATCAACGAAGGCCAGATGTTCAGCACCTGGGTCAACGCCGCCACCGCCGTCTCCGGCGAAGGCGCCCAGGACAGCGGCACCACCCTCAGCGGCATGGTCGACATCAACCACGTCGGCCTCAACGCCAAGGTGGACGTCGCCGACGGCGTCAACATCAACCAGGACCTGGCCTACCGTGGCCAGGAACAGACCGTCGACATCGAAGCCCGCACCGAGTCGCAGATGGTCAACGTCGCCGCCGACCCGGGCCTGTTCAACAACGAAGGCGGCAAGAACGGCTTCGGTGCCGGCCTCATCGCCGGCATCTACAACAACAGCGCCCAGGCCACCGTCGGCGCGGTGAACCTCTATGCCAGCGAGCTGAACGTCAACGCCGTCACCGACGTCGACATCCTCAACTACGCGGTGGCCGGCTCCAAGGGCGGCACCAATGCCCTCAGCGGCTCGATCTCCGTCTCCGTGCTGGACAACCTCACCCGCGCCGGCATCGACGACGGCGCCAACCTGGTGGTGAGCGACGAGAACGGCGGCAGCGGCGATATCAACATCGGAGCCCGCGATGAGACCGACAGCCTGACCATCACCGGCGGCGTGGTGAAATCCACCAGCAAGGCCGCCGGCGTCGCCGTCGGCGTGCACGCCTTCGACCGCACCACCGAAGCCTGGCTGGGCAGCCGCGACACCCAGCTCGCCGCCGGCTCCGTGGCCGCGTCCGGCGGCCTCAAGGTCGGCGCCAGCGCCGACGGCCGCATCGGCAACTACGCCCTCTCCGTGGCCCTGACCGCACCGCCGGCACCGAGCACCCAGCCCGCCGCGCAATCGCGCGAGGGCACCGGCTCCTTCGGCATCAACATCTCCGGTTCGGCGGCGGTGAACACCCTCGACAACCGGGTTCGCGCGCGCATCACCGACAACCTCGACATCGAGGCCGGTGCGGTCAACGTGCAGGCCAGCGACGACACCGCGCTGCACGCCATCGCCGGCGGCGCCGCCGTCTCCAGCAACACCGGCAACGGCGTCGGCCTGGCCGGCGCCTACACCCAGAACACCGTGGACGCCCTGGTGGAGGCCGAACTGGCCGCCACCGGCGACGTCACCGCGCGCCGCCTCGACATCACCGCCGACAACGAAGCCAGCGCCCTGTCGATCTCCGCCGGCGTCTCCGCCAGCGCCTCGGCCAGCAGCTACCAGGTGGCCGGTTCGGTGAGCGTCAACGCCATCGACAGCACCACCCGCGCGCGCCTCGCCGACGGCGCCATCGATGCCGTCGACGGCGTCAACGTCAGCGCCCGCGACGACTCCAGCATCCACGCCGTGGCCGGTGCCGCCAGCTTCGGCGGCAAGGCCGGCGTCGGTGCCGGCCTGTCGATCAACAGCATCGACGGCGCCACCGAAGCGGTGGCCGACGACCTGCGCCGCCTCGACAGCGCCGCCGGCCTCACCCTCGACGCCAGCAGCGACGCCGACCTGGTCTCGGTGGCCGCCGCCATGGGCTACTCCAACAAGTACGCCTTCGACGGCGCCGTGGCCATCAACCAGCTGGACCACGACACCCTCGCCGCCCTGCGTGGCAGCCACGGCCTCAACCTCGGCGGCGCCCTGGCGGTGAACGCCGGCAACACCAGCAGCATTTGGACCGCCTCGGGTTCGGCCGCCATCGGCAACGACGGCGCCATGGGGGCCAGCTTCGGCTACAACACCATCAGCGACCGCGTCAGCGCCGAGATCCTCGACAGCGACGCCGAAGCCGCCAGCATCGCCGTGCAGGCGAACCAGCAGAGCGACATCAACGCCCTGGTCGCCGGTGGCGCCGTGGCGGCGCGCTCCTCCGCCGTGGCCGGCTCCATCGCCGTCAACACCATCGACAACCGCACCAGCGCCCGCACCGATGACTCCAGCCTGGCCAGCCACGGCTCACTGCTGGTGAACGCCCAGGACGCCTCGCGCATCCGCAGCCTCACCGGGGCCCTGGCCTATGGCGGCCAGGGCGCGGGCATCGGCATCGCCGGGTCCTATAACGAGATTGCCGGCGCGGTCTACGCCGGCATCAACGGCGGCAACCTCCAGGCCGGTGACCTGGTGCGCGTCAGCGCCCTGCGCAACCAGCAGCTGCAATCCCTGGCCGCGGGCGCCGCGGTCGGCAACAACGTCGGTGTCGCCGGCTCCGTGGCCGTCAACATGGTCGGCGGCGCCACCCTCGCCGAGATCGGCGGCGGCGCCCAGGTCCACAGCGACGGCAGCCTGCTGCTGACCGCGCGCTCCGACAGCGACATCGAAACCGTGGCCGGCGCCCTGGGCGTCGGCCTGTCCGGGGTCGGCCTGTCCGGCGCGGTGGCGGTCAACCAGCTCGAAGGCACCACCACCGCCCGCGTCACCGGTGCTTCCACCCACCTCGGCGCCGACGGCCAGGGCGCCGCCCGCGCCATCGACAACGGCCAGCTCAACGGCAACATGGGCAGCGACCTGCGCGATCGCACCCTGCAGGAAAGCATCAAGGGCATCGGCGTCGTCGCCAGCAGCACCGACGAGATCGACACCGTCTCCGTCAGCGTCGGCGGCGGTTCCAGCGTCGGCGTGGCCGGCGCGGTCACCGTCAACAGGGTGGGCGGCTCCACCCTGGCCCAGGTCAGCGGCGCCACCCTCGACAGCGACGCCGCCACCCAGGTCGGCGCCTACCACCACACCCGCGTCACCACCGGCAACGGTGCCGGCGCCGGCGGCGGCACCGCCGGGGTCGGCGTGTCCACCACCACCAACATCCTCGACCACGACACCCAGGCCCTGGTCGCCAACGCCACCCTCGGCAGCGACGCCGGCATCGGCGTCAACGCCCGCGCCACCCACGACCTCAACGCCGTGGTCGTCGGCGCCGCCATCGGCGGTACCGCCGGGGTCAACGGCTCGGTGGCCGTCACCACCCTGGCCGGCACCGTGCGCAGCACCGTGCAGGGCTCCAGCCTGCGCAGCGACGCCGGCGGCATCGAGATCGCCGCCGACGCCGACAACGACCTCGACATCGTCGCCGGCGGCGTGGCGGGCGGCGGTGTAGCCGGCGTCGGCGCCACCGTCATCGTCACCGACCTCAACCAGCGCACCGAGGCCTCCACCTCCGGTGCCACCCGCCTGGACGCCAGCGGCCTCACCGCCATCGACGCCAGCGCCGCCCAGGACGTGACCATCGTCGGCTTCACCGGCGCCGGTGGCGGCACCGCCGGCGTGGCCGGCACCGTCAACGTGCTGGTCGCCAAGGGCCAGACCCTCGCCGGTGTCGGCGCGGGCAGCCAGATCAACACCCAGTTGGGCGGCGCCCAGCAGGACGTGCGCGTGCACGCCCAGGACAGCCTCGAAACCACCGACGTGCTCGGCACCGCCGGTGTCGGCGGCGTGGCCGGCGTCGGTGCCGGTGCCGACGTGCAGGTGGTGCGCAGCGGCGCCATCGCCAGCGTCGGCGACGGCGCCACGGTCAAGGCCGGCCGCGACATCACCGTCGAAGCCGGGAACAGCCGCGACATCGACTCCGTCTCCATCGCCGCAGCCGGCGGTGGCTACGTCGGCGCGGGCGCCGGCGTCTCGGTGGTCAGCGTCGCTTCCGGCGCCTCCTCCCAGGCCACCGGCAGCCTCGACAGCAGCATCCGCAACGCCCAGAACGTCGCCCGCAACTCCGGCCTCAACGGCCAGATGGGCAACGGCTTCTCCGGTTCCAGCCAGCTGCAGGCCGACATCAACGCCAACCAGCAGACCATCAGCCCCAACGACACCTTCCTCAGCACCCCGGATGGCACCGCCTACTCCGCCGCCGCGCGGGTCGGCAACGCCACCCTGGACGCCGGCCGCAACGTCACCGTCAGCGCCCACAACAGCACCGACGCCCTCAGCGAGGCGGCCGGCGTGGCCGGTGGCCTGGTGGGCGCCGGTGCCGGCGTCGCGGTGATCAACGTCGGCGACCGCAGCCTGGCGGAACTGGGCGGCACCCTGCGTGCCGGTGGCAACGTGCGCATCAGCGCCGAAGACGGCCAGGACGGCACCACCCAGGCCCTCGCCCAGGCGGGCGGTGGCGGCCTGGTGGGCCTCGGCGCCGCCGTGGCGGTGAGCGAGAAATCCAGCCAGACTACCGCGCGCATCCTCGACGGCACCCACATCACCGCCGGCGGCGCCCTCAGCGTGGACGCCGACCTCGATCACGCCCTCAAGGCGCAGACCGTCGGCGTCAGTGCCGGCGGCGTGGCCGTGGGCGCGAGCATCGCCACCTCCAGCAGCAGCGGCCAGGCCCAGGCGCTGGTGGGCAAGAACGTGCAGGTCAACGCCGGCAGCCTCGCCGTCGACGCCAGCGCGCGCTCCAGCAACAACGTCGACGCCGTCGGCGTCAGCGGCGGCATCGTCGCCGGCAACGCGGTGGTCGCCACCGCCAGCGATCGCACCAGCGCCCGTGCCTGGGTCGACGACGGCAGCCGCGTCACCACCCAGGGCGCCATCGGCATCCGCGCCAGCACCGACCCGATGACCCGCGCCTTCGCCATCGGCGCTTCCGTGGGCGCCGGCGCCATCGGTGCCAGCGTCGCCACCGCCAACGTCGACAACAGCGTGCAGGCCGGCACCGGCGCGGTGAACCTCACCGGCGGCTCGCTGGAGGTGGACGCATCCGCCCAGCGCACCCGCAGCCAGAGCGCCGAAGCCCAGGCCGTGGGCGCCAGCGGCGGCGCCCTGATGGGCCTGAACGCCACCGTCGCCAGCGCCAACCTGGACACCGACGTGCTCGCCGACCTCGGCCAGGGCACCCAGCTCGCCATCACCGGCAACGCCGCGGTGAAGGCCAGCGACGCCACCCGGGTCAAGACCGACGCCACCGGCATCGCCGTCGGCGGCCTGCTGGCCATCGGCGCCAACGTCGGCCTCGCCGACATCGACGCCACCCAGCGCGTGCGCTTCGGCGCCACCGGGCTGGTGGGCGGCACCCTCGCCCTCTCCGCCACCGGCAGCAACGGCATCAGCGGCGACGCGGTGGCCGGCAGCGGCGGCGTGGTCGCCGGCAGCGCCTCCACCCTCAACCTCGACGCCACCAGCACCACCACCGTCGACGTGCTGGGCAACACCAACATCCTCACCGGCCGTACCGACGTGCTCGCCGAGCACCGCCTCGACTACGCCGCCGACAGCGACTCGATCCAGGCCGCCATGGTCGGCGCCTCGGGCACCTTCATCGACCTCGACCTGGGCGCCACCACCCAGGTGCTGGTGCGCGACGGTGCCCGCGTGGCCGCCCTCGACGGCCTCGACATCGAAGCCCACACCATCACCCAGGGCGGCGCCGAGGCCTTCTCCGGCTCGGGCGGCGTGATCAGCGGCAGCGCCGTGCTGGTCGACAACACGATCCGCGACACCACCCGCATCCAGGTCGGCAACAACGTCGGCCTGGCCACCGTGGGCAGCCCGCTGAACATCGACAAGGGCCACCTGCGCCTGAGCGCCCACAACACCATGCGCGCCGCCGACACCGGCAAGCTGTCCGCCGGTGGCGCCATCGCCGCCCCCTACGCGGGCACCGAGATGGACGTGGACGCCACCAACCAGGTGACCTTCGGCGACAACCTGAGCATGAAGAGCAGCGGCCTGCTGCAGGTGGGCGCGTACAGCGACACCCGCGCCAGCACCAATGCCCGCGTGGACGTCTACGGCCTGGTGGGCGCCGGTGGCGGCGATTCGAAGATCGACCTGACCGCCGCCCAGCTGATCCGCTTCGGCGCCAACGCCGACCTGCTCGGCTACGGCAACCTCGGCCTGCGCGCCGGCCAGAGCGCCGACGGCAACCTGGCCAACGACATCCGCGCCACCGCCAGCACGGTGGTGGTCAACAACACGCTGATCCCGGTGACTGCGGTTCTCGATGCCGACGCGACCGCCACCACCACAAACGACCTGGTGTTCGGCACCGGCGCCCTGCTGCGCTCGGTGCGCAACGTCGACCTCATCGCCACCAACGGTGCGGTCACCGCCAGCGGCGGCGGCGTGGGCAAGAACCCCTACCTGGCGCTGTTCTCCAGCGAGCAGACCACCCGTTCCGACCGGGTCAACCAGCTGGCCAGCCTCAACCTCGCCAACAGCCGCGTGGTGGCGGGCGCGGGCAACCGGCAGGAGGTCTACTGGGACGGCAACCAGCTGCGCACGGTCTCCTCGCTCAACGACCTGAGCGTGCAGTACAAGGCCGCCGGCAGCGCCGGTGCGTTCCGCCCGCTGGCCGAGATCGACGCCACCCTGGCGAGCCTCGCCCAGCAGCTCGCCGGCCTCACCCCGGGCTCGGCCGCGTACACCAGCCTCAACGACCAGATCACCCTCTACACCCAGATGCGCGCCAGCACCGCGCAATCCCTGGGTGCCGGCGCCAACGGCAACACCACCGTGGACAGCCTGGTGATCGGCGACCTCATCGCCGGTGCCGGTGACATCCGCGTCGGGGCCGACCGCATCCAGCAGTCCGGTGCCAACCTGACCGCCTACGGCGCGCCGACGGTGATCATCCACAACAGCTCCGACGACTACCTGGTGACCAACGGCATCCTGGTCTCCGCCGCCGGCACCGGCAGCATCACCTCCACCGGCGCGGCCAAGCTGGCCAACAGCGGCGCCACGCTGACCGAGGTGAAGCGCTCGCAGTCCGACTACTACGACGCCACCCAGCGTCCGAGCGTGCCCTCGATCGTCATCGAGAACACCTACGACACCAACCTGGCGGGCAACACCAGCCCCGCGCCGGGCATCCTGGTGCTGGGCGACATCGAGAACCTCAAGGGCAACACCTCGCTGAGCAACACCTCGGGCAACGTCTCGCAGTTCGCCACCATCGAGAGCTACCAGCTGAGCATGAACGTGCCCAACGGCGACCTGTTCGTCAGCCTGCCGGGCCGCAGCTGGAACCTGGCCTCGGTGCAGTCGGAGTGGGCCAACGTCATCAACGGCCTGAACCCGAGCAGCCTCAGCAGCGGCCGCAACGTCCCCGACGCCATCGCCGAGTTCGCCGCCAACGTGGTCTACAACGGCTCCTACGCCTTCACCAGCAAGGAAGCCTTCACCGACTACCTGATCCGCAACTACGGCAGCGGCAACGGCACCGACCAGCAGATCATCCTCGACGGCATGGTCCGCGGTTACTGGGAGACCGACGACGACAACACCGCCAACCGCGTGTGGTTCAAGGACACCCGGTACGAATACAGCGGCAACATGTCGGCCAGCGACCATGACTTCTGGACCGGCAACACCGGTGTATGGGATTGGCGCTACACCATGATGCAGGCCTACAAGACGCAGAACAGCGCGGCCCTCGGCCAGTCCGACACCTCGGGCTCCACCGCCAGCGCCCTGCGCGTGGGCGGCGCCCTGGCGATCAACGCGAAGAACATCAACATCAACGCCGGCATCGAGGTGGGTGCGCGCACCGACTGGTCGCTGAACCTGGGCGCCGCCGCGGCCGCCGAGATCGCCAGCATCGCCAACGGCAACGGCCTGGTGCGCCTGAACAACGTCAGCGGCATCGCCGACGGCAACGGCGCCGACGAGGTCCCGGTGGTGTACTGGGACTCGGACAAGCAGCGCATCCAGGTGCAGCGCATCAACGCCGCCGGCGGCGGCTCGGTGTCGCTGACCGGCAACATCATCAACACCAACACGGTGGGCAACATCGTCGTCAACTCCGGCTACGGCGATGTCGAGATCAACAACACCACCGGCCGCGACCTGATGCTCACCGACATCGACCTGGGCAACGGTGGCCAGAGCGTGGTGCGCATCACCGATACCCTCAAGCACTGGGGCGACGGCCGCGCGCAGACCTGGTGGTACGTCAACCAGGCCGGCCAGGACAGCGTCTCGGTCTACAACAACGCCAACGGCGCCACCGCCCTCACCGGCGCCAGCCTGGCGAGCGTGATCGGCCGCGACTTCACCTACAACCCGCAGGCCGGCGCCCGCTACGAGTGGACCCAGGACTACCACATCACCCGTACCTACACCGGCCCCACCAGCATCTCGGGCAAGAGCGACGAGATCCCCGGCAACCTGGGCAACTGGGTGAGCGAGATCGCCACCGCCGACGGCAAGGCCTACCTGACCAGCGCCGGCGACGTGGTGGTCCGCGCCGTGACCGGTGACGACAAGGCCTTCATGCAGTGGGCCGACGCCGACATCGGCTACACCACCGTGCGCGCCACCTCCAACGGCGACGAGTGGGGCGGCTACTACGCCGGTGCCACCTTCGACCTGGCCACCGACATCCAGATGACCGTCACCAACAGCGTGAAGGCCGACCACGCCATCCCGATCCGCTTCGTCGGCAACAGCGAGTCGCGCCTGCAGGTGGATTCCGGCTCCAACGTGCTGATCGGCGGCGCCATCCGCAACGACGTCGGCACCAGCACCTTCGATGTCACCGGCTCGCTGCTGCAGGCCGGCGGTTCGCTCCAGGGCAAGGACCTGGTGCTCAACGCCAGTGCCGGCATCGGCAGCGCCAGCGACGCGCTGAAGCTGATCGACTCCCGCGTGGCCGGTGCCTCGGTCAGCGCCAGCAGCCAGGGCGACATCTTCCTGGCCAGCAGCGGCGACTTCTACGCCAAGTCGATCCAGACCACGGGCGACGTCACCGTCAACGCGGTCGGCGGCATCTACCAGCACGCCGGCGCCGTGGGCGTGTCCATCGGGGGCGACGTGCTCAACCTGCACTCGGGCTCGGGCAGCTCCATCGGCGGGGTCAACAACCCGCTGGTCACCCAGAGCAACGAGATCAACGCCTCCGCCCCGGGCAGCGTCACCCTCACCCAGGGCAGCGGCAACATGAACGTCGGCTACATCGAGTCGCTGTTCGGCAACGTCGAGCTCAACACCCCGAGCGGGCAGATCCTCGGCGCCGCGCCCAAGGGCGAGGACCAGGACGCCAAGCTGCAGGAGAAGATCGCCGAATGGGAGGCCATGGGCCTCACCGACGCCAACCACGCGCAGAGCACCATCAATGGCTACGAGAATCGGGTGGAGCGCTACTACAGCGACTACTGGACCATTCGCGAGCGCGCCAGCAACCCGGATGGCAGCTTCAGCCTGACCAGCGCGGGCCTGGACCTCTACCGCGAACAGGTCAGCGCCAGTCTCGGCCACAGCGCCAGCGACGCCGAGATCAACAGCGCCATGAAGGCCCGCTACCTGGAGGCGAAGAGCTTCCTGGCCGGCGCGCCGGGCGTCGACCAGGGCCTGCTGCAGACCCGTGCGGCCGACTTCCAGTACAGCCTGGACACCGGCTCCGAGCTATACGCGCAGATGACCCACGGCGCGGTCTGGGACAAGAGCATGCTGGGCACGGTGATCAACGCCGGCGCGGTGGCGGGCGACCGTCCCTCCACCGGCGCGCTGCCCAACGTCTCCGCGACCCAGGGCTCGATCCGCCTGAACAACGACCCGACCCAGGCCCTGCCCGAGGCGGAGACCCTGGTCTTCACCCTCAAGCGCACCGACGGCTACCTGCCGATCGTCACCCAGCTCTCTTCCTCGGAAGGCAACAGCTACAGCTCCAGCCAACTGATGGCCTTCCTCGCCGAGGCCAAGCCGGGCACGCTGCAGGCCGACCAGGTGGACGGCGACACCGTGCGCATCACCCTGCGCCCGCGCTACGACCTGGCGGTGGAAGCCAAGGACCCGGTGGTGATCGACGCCAAGGGCGACTATCACGTCGGCACCTCCCAGGACGTGATCCTCAAGGACATCACCGTGGGCGGCACCCTCTACGTCTACGCCGGCCGCGACGTGATCAACCAGACCGCCACCGGCGTCGCCGGCGCCGTCACCGGCGGCCTGTACATCGACGCCGGCCGCAACATCGGCTCGCCGGACAACCCCATCCAGGTCACCAACAACGGCAACGACCCGGTCACCGTGTACCGCCTGGTCGCCCCGGGCACCGCCAACGTGGTGGTGCTCAACGGCAACGTGGTGGTCGGCAAGATCGACGTGAAGGGCGAAACCAACCTGGTGGCCAACAACGGCAACTTCTACTCCCTGGGCGACCACGCCACCTTCGATGGCGGCCTGGTCAACCTGCGCGCCGTGGACGGCAACGGCCAGACCTCCGGCTACATCGGCACCGCGCTGAACCCGTTCAACGTCGTGCAAAAGCAGGGTGCCCTGGGCCTGTTCGGCCTCGGTGCCAACCTGGTCGCCACGCAGAACGACCTGGTGATGTCCAACGGCGTGCTGGACGGCCTGGTGTCGCTCACCGCCAGCCTCGGCTCGATCCTCATGGACGACGAGGACTCGGTGATCCGCACCACCGACGAAGGCACCGGCCAGGTCGACCTGGTCGCCGCCACCGGCATCGGTGCAACCGGCGCCGCCATCCGCCTGGATACCGGCCACTTCAACGCCGAGACCCCGGTGGGCGACGTCAACCTGCACCTGCACCGCGAGGCCCGCGCCGAGCGCGTGCATGCCCTGACCGGTTCCGCCCACCTGGTGGGCGACGGCGACGGCGTGCTCGGCACCACCGACCTGGACCTGGCCGACGTGCGCATCGCCCGTGACCTGGAGCTGCGCGCCGAAAGCATCCGTGGCCAGGTCACCCAGACCGTGCAGGCCACCCCGCTGCGCCTGTGGGCCACCAACCTGCAGGGCGGCGTGGCCGACCGCATCGACCTGGGCATCACCGCCGCGCCCTACGTGCTCAACGAGCAACTGGCCGCCCGCGTCGCGGACATCCGCTCCAACGCCACGCGCTTCAACATCGTCAACGGCCACATCGGCGAAGAGCTGAAGCTCACCACCGGCTACGTCAGCGCGCTGATGGACAACACCACCCCGGCGCTGCGCTACGCCAGCGACTTCCAGTACTACATCCCCTGGAAGGGCTTCTCGCTGGACCTGGAGACCCGTGGCGCCACCGGCTCCCGCGCGCCCATGTGGTTCAACTCGGCCCGTGGCGTGTTCACCCGCAACATGGTCACCAGCGGCCACGCCACCTTCGACCTGGCCCGCCCGCACTTCAGCACCGACCTGCGCCAGGCCGGCGGGGAGGCGATGCCCGCCTTCTCCGCGGCCTACCCCGTGCGCCCGGCGCTGCAGCGTGCCAATGCCATCTCCACCGCCCCCCTGGCGGTCAACCTCGGTACCCAGAGCAGTGACGATGACTCCATCTAAGACCCTGACCAGCGGCGGCCTGCGGGCCGTCGCCAGCCGCGCGCCCTTCCTGCTCGGTGCCGCCGGGCTGCTGTTCGCCGCCTGCGCCAACGCCGAGGCGCTGCCCTCCGGCGCGCTGCCCGGCGCCATCAGCTCGGAGCTGCTGCGCCAGCCGCAGCGCGCCCAGGAGCGCCAGGAAGCCCGCCCGCAGGACGACACGCCGGTGCTCGACGTGCCGGTGGTGGGCGACCAGAAGCTGCCGGACAACCCCAACGTCGCCTTCCAGCTGGACGCGGTGGTGTTCAGCGAGACCGCCATCCTCGACGCCCAGCAACTGCAGGAAATCGCCAGGCCCTACCTCGGCCGCAAGGTGGGCTTCGCCGACCTGCAGCAACTGATCTCGGCGGTGAACCGCCTGTACGACGAGAAGGGCTACGTCACCGCCCGCGCCATCCTGCCGCCCCAGCGCATCGAGCAGGGCCGCGTGCGCATCCAGCTGGTGGAAGGCCGCGTCGGCGAGCTGGTGCTCGAAGGCAACAGCTACATGAACGAGGACTTCATCCGCGAGCGCCTGGACATCGGCAACGGCGAGCTGGTGGACCCCAAGCGCCTGGAAGCCGAGCTGTCGCGCTTCAACCGGGTGAGCAACGGCACCCTCTCCGCCTCGCTGCAGCCGGGCAAGGGCTACGGCCTCACCGACGTCTACGTGAACGTCAACGAGCCGCCGCAGAACAGCCTCGACCTGTTCGCCAACAACCACGGCTACGAATCCACCGGTGAAGAAACCGGCGGCATGATGTACCGCCACTACGGCGCCCTCGGCCGTGACGACGTGTTCTCCGCCTTCCTCTCCGGCTCGCGGGGTTCGGGCGTGGGCATGCTGTCCTACGACGCGCCCTTCAACACCCTGGGCGGGCGCATCGGCGGGCGCCTGGGCAAGAGCAAGGCGAAGGTGATCTACGGGCCCTTCCGCAGCCTGGATTCGGAGAGCGACTCGAAGAACGGCTCGCTGTTCATCAGCCACCCGCTGTGGAGCAACCAGGACTGGCTGCTCACCGGCCAGCTGACCTACGGCGAGCAGCGCACCAAGAACTACATCGCCGATGTCTTCCTCAACGAAAACCGCGTGCGCACCACCCAGGCCGACCTCACCGCGCTGTACCTGGCGCCGGGCCGCTCCCTGCGCGTGGGCCTGGGCTACCAGGATGCCCGCAGCGAGCTGGAAGGCACCGCGATCCGCGAGAACTACGGCCTCTGGGTGGGCTACTGGCAGTTCTACCAGGCCCTCAGCGCGGACTGGTACCTGAACGCCACGGGCGCCTGGCAGTACGCCAACCGCGAGGGCGTGCCCTCCAGCCAGCTGTTCCAGATCGGCGGCGCCTCCACCGTGCGCGGCTACCGCCAGGGCGAGCTGGCCGGCGACGGCGGCCTGTACTCCAACCTGCAGGCCAACTACCGCATCACCCAGGCCCTCACCGGCTTCGGCTTCTACGACTACGGGCGCATCGACTCCTCGTTCCGCCAGCCGGAGAAGCTGGACAGCGTGGGCGGAGGCTTCAACTGGCAGGCCACCTCGCGCCTGAGCGGCGAGGTGACCCTAGGCGTGCCCCTGACCAAGGTGCGCTCCGACCAGGACAACGCCTACGTCAACCTGCAAGTGGTGTTCAAGGTCCTCTGACGCCACGCACCCGAATCCGCTCCCGTGCTGAAGCCCGGCCCACGTGACCCCATCTCGTGGGCAGGGCTTCGGCGCCGGGGCGGCCCTATCGCACCGCCCTCCCTCGTAGCCGGACTTCAGTCCGGGAGCCTCGGCACCCGAGCCCCCAGAAAAACACTGAACCGCGTATTTCGCCGGGCAGTCCATCCTTACAAGCCCGTCGGCAAGCCGGGCTTATCCGTCTCGGACGTCATTGCTCCACTCGGCCTCCACAAAGGGCCTATCCGAGTGCCAAAGAACGAGAGAGGAGACTCCCCTCATGAAACGCACCGCCCTGTTGATCACAGCCGCCCTGATGGCTTCCCCGGTGTTCGCCGATGACCTCTGCACCATCAACCTGCAGAAGATCAGCGACGCCATGGCCACCAACACCACCCTGGGCGACCCGCTGAAGAAAGAAGTGGAAGACCTGCGCATGAAGGCCGAACAGGCCAAGACCGCCGGCGATACCGAAGCCTGCATCAACTCGTCCAACATGGCGTTGCAGCGCCTGCAAGGGCCGAACAAGGAAGGCGGTAGCGACGGCGCCAGCCAGTGATCGGCCCCGCGTGAACAAGCCAGCCTCGTGCTGGCTTTTTCATGCCCCGCGCAACCCCTCGCCCCTGCCTATACTCCTGGACACCCCTGCCAGGAGCCTCGCCATGCGCCGTCTCGCCGCCTTCATCGCCGCCGCCCTGATCAGCGCCCCGCTCTGGGCCATGCACTGCCCCCAGGACATGGCCAGGATCGACGAAATGCTCAAGACCGACCCGCCCTCCGACGCCGCCCTGCTGGCGGAGGTGCAGCGCCTGCGCGCGGAAGGCGAAGAACTGCACAAGGCCGGCAACCACACGGAGTCGGCCAGGGTGCTCAAGGAAGCCATCGACATGCTGCAAGCCAGCGAATGAGCCTGGCCCGGCATCAGTAAGCATCCACGCTCTTGGAACGCGGCTTTGCTTTTGGTCAACTGAAAGGCTCGAAGCATGCGGCCGCCACTCACGTCGGACGTAGGGTGTGCTGCGCGCACCTGGGACTCGCCGGAAGCACCGTGCGGCGGTGCGCACGGCACGCCCTACGGCACGAGTTCGTCCTGCCGAGTTCTCAGCTCGAATCGTCACTGGCAGAACCGATGACTCATGACCACGCCCTAAGGACGTGGCTTCTCAAGTTCAGATGAAAAAGGGCTGCACACAGCCCGGGGCCAGGGCCGGTTCAGATCACCGGCGGCTCGCGCTCCAGCAGCGACAGCGCCAGGCGGCGCACCTGCTGCAGGTCCACCGGTTTGGTCAGGCAGGCATCGGCCCCGCGCCGACGCGCTTCGGAGAGGCTGGCCTCGTCCACCGCCGCGCTCACCACCAGCACCGGTATCCCACGCAAGCGCGGAGTGCGGCGTACGTAGTCGAGCACCTCCAGGCCATCGCCATCGGGCAGGTCGAGGTCCAGCAGCAACAGTGCCGGCGTCTGGGCTTCCAGGGTCGACAGGGCGCGCCCGACCGAGCCCGCACCGCGCACTTCGGCCATGTCGCGCAGGCCTTCCTTGAGCACCTTGAGGCAGGCCGGGTGGTCTTCGACGCAGAGCACCTGGGCCAGCACCGGCGCTGCCGGGTTTTCCTGCGCAGCCCCCTGCGCCTGATTGGGCGGCGCGGCACTGGGCAGGTCGATCCAGAAGCGGCTGCCGATGTCGCGGGTGCTGCTGAAGCCGATCTCCCCGCCCATCAGCTCCGCCAGCTCGCGGCACAGCACCAGGCCGATGCCGGTGCCAGGGATGGTCGAGTTCTCGCGCCCCAGGCGCTGGAAGGGTTGGAACAGCATGGCCTGCTGCTCCTCGCTGAGTCCCGAGCCGCTGTCCGCCACCCACAGCCGGACACCGGCCGAGCGCAGCTCGTAGCCCAGGCTGACCATGCCCTGCGGGCTGTTGTACTTCACCGCGTTGGACAGCAGGTTGAGCAGCACCTGGCGCAGGCGCCGGGCATCGGCCAGGACGAAGAGCGGCGGCTCCGGCGGCGCCATCATCTGCAGGTGCAGCTGCCGGGTCTGCAACTCGGGCTGGATCAGCTCGGCGCAACCGGCCAGCAGCGGGCCGATCTCCACCGGTTTGAGCTGCAGTTGCTGGCGACGGTTCTCGATGCTCGACAGGTCGAGGATGTCGTCCACCAGGGAGGTCAGGTGGCGGCTGGCGTTGACGATCTCCTGGGCGTACTCGGCTTCCTCGCGGCGCTCGTCCTTGCCCTCGGTCTCCAGCCCGATCAACTGGGCGAAGCCGTGGATGGCGTTGAGCGGCGTGCGCAATTCGTGGCTCATGCTGGAGAGGAAGCGGCTCTTGGCCTGGCTCGCCGCCATGGCCTCGCGGCTAGCGCGGCGCAACTCGTCCTCCACCTGCTTGAGGCGGGTGATGTCCACATGGGTGCCCGCCACCAGTTGGGCGCGGCCTTCGGCGTCGCGCTCCAGCACCTTGCCGCGGCTCAGCAGCCAGGCGTACTGGCCATCGGCATCGGCGAAACGGTATTCGGCGTCGAAGTTGTCCTGGCCGCTGTCGGCGAAGAACAGCCGCAACCGGCGCACGCGCTCGACGTCGTCGGGGTGCACGCGGTCATTGAAGTCGCTGAAGCTGAGCTCGTCGGAGGGCAGGCCGAAACGCTTCACGAAGCGCCCGCTCATCTTGATCGACAGCGTGCGCGCGTCCACTTCCCAGAGGCTTTCGGTGGTGCTCTCCAGCACCAGTTCCAGGTTGCGCTGGGCCTCGACACGCTCCTCCTCGCTGGCGCGCAATTGGTCGCCGGTCTGCTGCACCGCCAGGGCCATGGACTCCAGCTCCATGATCCGGCTGCTCGGCGCCTCGGGGCTGAAGTCGCCCTGGCCGATGCGCTGCATCATCCCGGAGATGCCGGCCAGCGGCACCGAGAGTTCGTCGCTCAGGCGTCGCGAGCGGGCCCACATCCAGGCGAAGAACAGTGCATAGAAGAAGGCCAGGCCGGCGATCAGCAGGTAGCCGATCTGCTGGTAGCGTTCGGCGAGGCGGTTGGTCTCGCGGAAGATATTGGCCTCGTCCACCACCATCATCAGGCGCCAGCCGGTCTGCGGGATCTCGGTCCAGGCCACCAGTTGCTTGCGCCCGCCGAGCAGCACCTCCTTCATGTTGCCCTGGCCGGACTGCATGGCCTGGAGGATGGGCTGCATCTCGGCGTGCTTGGCCAGGTTGAAGTCTTCCGGCTTGAGCACCTCGCGGCGCACCGCCTCCTCGTAGGAGTAGCGGGTCAGCTCGCGCAGGCCGAAGTCGCGCTCCCCCGCCGCCGGCAGCGCCATGATGCTGTTGTCGCGGCTCACCAGCATGGCGTAGCCCTGCCACGGCACCTTGAGGTTGCTGATGGCGCCGAGCATCTGCCCGACCGTGATATCCAGGCCGACCACGCCTTCGAGGAAATCGTCGCGGTACACCGGCGCGATCGCCGACATCATCCAGCCCTGGCCGGCCGGGTCGAGGTAGACGTCGGTCCAGACCACCTTGCGCCCGGGGTTGTGGCCGGCGTCGGCGAGGTAATAGAAGTTGTAGTCGGGTATCACCATGTCATGGGGATACTGCTCGGGCGTCATGAAGAAGGGGTAGATGCGGTTGTAGCTGTCCCAGCTGTTGAAGTAGACCGCCGCCATCAGCGGGTCGCTCTCACGGATCGAGCGCATCAGCGGATCGAGCTGCGACAGGCGCAGCGCCTTCTCGTGATCCTGGCGCTCCACCGGCGTGCTGTTCGCATAGAAGGAGGCGGAGCGGCCGTCGTCGCTCTGGGTATAGAACACGCCATCCTCGCTGAGGCGATGGCGCGAACGCTCCAGCTCGTCGGGCTGGAAGCTGCGGTCCTGCACGGCGCGGGCGGCGCTGTCGCGGAACAACCGGGCGAGGCCCTCGATGCTCTGCAGGCGCCCGTCGATGATCTTGCCCTCCCGCACCACTGCGCTGCCGAGGTCCTCCAGCGCGCTCTGCTGCAGGTAGTCCACCTGGGCATCGCGGATCGCGCTGTTGGTCAGCAGGTAGATGGCGATCAGCACCGACTCCACCAGAATCAGCGGGATCAGCGCGCTTTGCACGAACGCACGCCATATCCACTGGCGCAACGGGTAACGGGGGGAGCGCGGCATTCGGAGGACTCGTTTGAGGGACATCCTGACAATAGCTGGCAATCATAAGCGAAGCCGGCGGACAGCCCAATTGTGCACTGACCGTCGACGCGGAGGCGCCTTTGGCGTACCATCCGCCTCCTAGCTTTACCACTAGAAGCTTTTGGGGCCGATTAGGATTCGACGCCGGTTACAAAACTCTAGGGGCATGCCGAGCTGGTAGCAGACCTCGTAAATCAGCTGCTGCAAACTTATAGTTGCCAACGACGACAACTACGGGGCGGCCCTCGCGGCCTAACCCTTCTGGTGGCTTCGGCCGCCAGCAGTCATAAGGGGATGCCTGTAAACCCGAAATGACTGTCAGATAGAACAGGATCGCCGCCAAGTTCGCTGTAGACGTAACGGCTAAAACTTATACAGCTCGCTCTGAGCACCCTGCCAGTCGGGCCGCAAAGAGCTAACTCAGTAGACTTGGCTAAGCATGTAGTCCCGAAAGCGGCGCACTGGCGGACGGGGGTTCAAATCCCCCCGGCTCCACCAAACGCAAAGCCCCTGAAGATCGCGAGATCTCCAGGGGCTTTTTCTTTGGGCGTCGAAAAGCCCCCCCTCAGCGGCAGCAAGAAGGCACGGCTACGAAGAAAAGCCCAACTCATCCACAATCAGCATCCCGCTTGGCGCCCTCACCGCCAGCTTCACCGAATCGCCCCGCACCTCCAGCACCTCGACCTCGATCCCCTGGGTCAGCAACAGCCGCATCACCTGTGTACCCAGTTTCCCATCGAGAAGGTTGATCGACACCACATCGCCCGTCCGGCAGACACCTTCATGTAGTTGCACGTGATGCACCTCCGATTTTTCCTGAGGTAGAGGACAGCACAGAGGAAGTGCAAGGGCGAGAGCGGGTGAGCGGCTTCGGAGAATTCCCTGGCAGCAAAGAAGGCAGCGCTATGCCCGGGTGCATAGGCGAAAGCGCCTGGCGAAGCCGGTGCTGGCATTCCAGCGAGCCTCTCTCTGGCCCTCTCCTTCACTCCTCCTGTGCCCCCTGCATCTCCAGGAACCGCGAAAAATCTTCGAGGTTGCTACGCGACAGCTGCACCACCGCCTCCATCAGTGCCCCTTCCCGGTACTCACCGAACCAGGGCCCGGGGAAGCCTTCCCGAAACGCAGCGTTATCCAGGATGATCTCGGCGATCACCTGAACCGTATGCAGCCTCGACTCCAACCGCTCGCGCAGTTCGCGAAGGCGACGTTGTTGAGGGGTCAGTGAAAGCAGATCGGGATCGTTCATGGCAGCACCTCTCTAGACATGGCCATATTTCTGCAGCAGCACCTCCAGCGCAGAAAATAACCCATTTTGGGATAAACCTGAAATAGGTTTATTCAAACCACCGGCCCTCGTTCCGGTGATGCCATGAAAACCATCAACTCCCCGCCCTACCAACGCTTGCTCGAACTCCTCATCGCAGCACGCAATGAGTCGGGCATGACCCAACAGCAGCTGTCAGAGAAGCTGCTGCGCCCTCAGTCCTACGTATCCAAATACGAGCGCGGTGAAAGGCGGCTCGATGTGGTCGAGTTCCTGCTGGTCGTGCAGAGCCTCGGTGCGGAGCCTTTCGCGCTCCTGCGGGAGATTCAGCCTCTGCTCGACCAGCTCGATAGGAGCCCGAAAGCCTGATTTTGGAGCGACCCATGATGAGGAGAATCGAGCAGGAATTTGCGAAGCGAAGGGCGCACCAAGCGTGCCCCCCAACACAAAAAAGCGGGAGCCCCTAAGGGCTCCCGCTTTCATTCCAGGCCCCGCTTCAGCCCATCACTTGTTGCCGGTCAGCGCCGCGTAGCTGGTCATCAGGTTGCGGTAGTCCGGGATGTGGTTGGAGCACAAGGCGGCCAGGCCTTCCACGTCGTTGCGCCAGTCGCGGTGCAGCTCGCAGGCGACGCCGAACCAGTTCATCAGTTGCGCGCCGGCCTGGCTCATGCGGTTCCACGCCGCGTCGCGGGTGATTTCGTTGAAGGTGCCGGAGGCGTCGGTCACCACGAACACTTCGAAGCCTTCCTCCAGGGCGGAGAGGGCCGGGAAGGCCACGCAGACCTCGGTCACCACGCCGGCGATGATCAGCTGCTTCTTGCCGGTGGCCTTGATCGCCTTGACGAAGTCCTCGTTGTCCCAGGCGTTGATCTGGCCCGGGCGGGCGATGTAGGGCGCGTCCGGGAACAGCGCTTTCAGTTCCGGTACCAGCGGGCCGTTGGGGCCGGTTTCGAAGCTGGTGGTGAGGATGGTCGGCAGCTTGAAGAACTTGGCGAGGTCGGCCAGGGCCAGGACGTTGTTCTTGAACTTGTCCGGCTCGATGTCGCGGACCAGGGACAGCAGGCCGGCCTGGTGGTCGACCAGCAGGACGACGGCGTTGTCTTTATCGAGACGGTTGTAGGTGAAGGGGGTCATGGTGCGTTCCTCGCTTTTCGATAAGGGGTGCCGGTTCGGCGTGGGTGTTCTCTGCTTCGTTGCAGTGGCTGACTGCATGGAGGAAAGATTAAATTTGGCACCATTGATCCGCTAGACTGCGAAAATTGCCTCTAGCGTTCTATTTAAGGAACGAAAAATACCCCCATCAATCCTCGTCACGTCGCCAGGCAAGGACCTAGGCCGGGTTCGGCATACAATTACGTGCCGGAAACGGCGATATCCGCGCCACAAGCTTGCCTGCCGATCACGAATTGAGGCCGCCATGAAAGCCACCTCCGATGAACTCCAGCACTTCGTCAGCGTCGTCGAATGCGGCTCCATCAGCGCGGCGGCCGAGCAGTTGGGCCTCACGCCCTCGGCGGTGAGCCGCACGCTGTCGCGCCTGGAGGAGAAGCTCGCCACCACGCTGCTGAACCGCACCACGCGGCGCATGGAGCTGACCGAGGAAGGCCGCTTTTTCTTCGACAATGCGAAGGAGATCCTCCAGCAGATGGAGGCCCTGGAAGAGCGCCTGGCCCTGCGCCAGCAGAAGCCCGCCGGGCGGCTGCGCATCAACGCCGCCTCGCCCTTCATGCTGCATGCCGTGGTGCCGCATATCGGCGATTTCCGCGCGCTCTATCCGGACATCCAGCTGGAGCTGAACACCAACGACCAGATCATCGACCTGCTGGAGCACCGCACGGACCTCGCCATCCGCATCGGCCCGCTGAGCGATTCGACCCTGCATGCGCGGCCCCTCGGCGCCAGCCGCCTGCACCTGGTGGCGAGCCCCGAGTACCTGGCGCGCCACGGCACCCCAGAGAGCGTGGAAGCGCTCAAGGCCCACAGCCTGCTCGGGTTCACCCAGCCGGAAAGCCTCAACCAGTGGCCGGTGCGCCACGCCTGCGGTACGCAGCTAGCGGTGCAGCCGAACCTGCGCGCCTCCAGCGGCGAGACCCTGCGCCAGCTGGCCCTGGCCGGCCAGGGCATCACCTGCCTGGCCAGTTTCATGACCGACCAGGACCTGGCCGAGGGCCGCCTGGTGGCGGTGCTGGCCGAACACATGAGCGACTACCGCCAGCCGATCCACGCGGTGTACTACCGCAACTCGCAACTGGCCCTGCGCATCCAGTGCTTTCTCGATTTCATCCAGGCGCGCCTGACCGGTTCCCGGGCCTAGCACAAATCCACCCATCCTTGGGACGGGCTTCCCGGGCCCGGAAAGCTGCTGGCAGGGCGTCTGACAGCGCGTTCAGCGACGCAGGGCCGGGCTGCTCTTGAGCATATCCAGCAGGGCATCCACCAGTTGCTCGGCCTGTTCGGCCAGGGGAAAACGCCCCGGCACCAGCAACCAGTGAGCCTGGAGCCCGTCGATATAGGCATGCAGGGTCACCGCGGCGCGGGTGCAATCCAGGCCCTCGGGCAGTTGCCCCTTGGCCACGGCATTGGCCAGGGCACGGGCAATGCGCTGGTCACATTCCTGGCTGAAGCCCTGCATTTTCTGCCGCAGGTCGCCCAGCTCATCGGTGAACTCGCATTTGTGCTGGAGTATTTCGCTGATGCGACGGCTGCGCGGGTCCAGCTCCACGCGCTTGAGCAGCCGCACCAGGAGCTGGCGCATGCGGCCCAGGGGGTCGGGCTCGTCCTCGCTCTCGCTGGCCCGCGCCAGTTCCTCGAGCGGGGTGCGCAGGCGCTCGTGCATGGCCTGGAAGACATCGACCTTGTTCTGGAAGTGCCAGTAGATCGCCCCGCGGGATACCCCCGCCTTGCTGGCGATATCGGCCAGGGAGGTGCGCGACACACCCTTGTCGTAGAACACGCGCTCGGCGGCATCGAGGATCTGGATGCGGGTCGCTTCGGCTTCTTCTTTGGTTCGTCTGGCCATGCCGGGGCGGACTCTGGGGGGCAGTGGAAGGAGTAAGGAATCGCCTCCCCATCGACACATTATCTGACAGAGAGTACAGAAGAATCGTTTACAAACGTTCACGTACGTAAGTATATTCGTTAGCAGACTAAACAATCCACCCACGCTCCCTGCATGGGTATCGCCCGCCCGGGCAAACGTATCGAACGAGGTCTTTTCAGATGCAGAAGAAGCCAGCCTTCGCAGCTATGGTTTCCGCCGTCGCTCTGGCTACGCTCACACTCGCCGGCTGCAAGGAGGCCTCCGCGCCCCCGCCCGCGCAGACACCTCAGGTGGGCATCGTCACCCTGCAAGCACAGCCCTACACCCTGACCACCGAGCTGCCGGGCCGCACCACCGCGTTCCGCATCGCCGAGGTACGCCCCCAGGTCGACGGCATCATCCAGAAGCGCCTGTTCAAGGAAGGCACCGAGGTGAAGGCCGGCCAGCAGCTGTATCAGATCGACCCGTCCGTGTATCAGGCGACCTTCAAGAGCGCCGAGGCCACCCTCGCCTCCAGCCGTTCCCTGGCCGACCGCTACAAGGACCTGGTGACCGACCAGGCCGTCAGCCGCCAGGCCTACGACGAGGCCCAGGCGTCGCGCCTGTCGGCCGAAGCCGCGCTGGAGAAGGCGCGCATCGACCTGCGCTACACCAAGGTACTGGCCCCCATTTCCGGGCGCATCGGCCGCTCCTCGGTCACCGAGGGCGCCCTGGTGAACAACGGCCAGGCCGCCGCCATGGCGACCATCCAGCAGCTCGACCCGATCTACGTCGACGTCACCCAGCCGACCAAGGACCTGCTGCGCCTGCGCCGCGACCTGGAGAGCGGCCAGCTACAGAAGGCCGGCGACAACGCCGCCAAGGTCAAGCTGATGCTCGAGGACGGCAGCGAGTACGCGCACGAAGGCACCCTGGAGTTCTCCGAAGTCTCGGTGGACGAAGGCACCGGCTCGGTGACCCTGCGCGCCGTGTTCCCCAACCCCGACCACGACCTGCTGCCGGGCATGTTCGTCCACGCGCAGCTGAGCTCCGGGGTCAAGCAGCAGGCCATCCTCGCGCCGCAGCAGGGCGTGACCCGCGACCTCAAGGGCCAGGCCACCGCGCTGGTGGTCAACGCCGAGAACAAGGTGGAGCTGCGCCAGCTGGAAGCGGACCGCACCGTCGGCGACCGCTGGCTGGTGACCAAGGGCCTCAACCCGGGTGACAAGCTGATCACCGAAGGCCTGCAGTTCGTCCGCCCCGGCGCCGAAGTGAAGACCGCCCCCGCGACCAACGTCGCCGAATCGAAGTCGGTGGACCCCGACCTGGCGAAAAGCCAATAAGGAGCGACCTTCATGTCGAAGTTCTTCATCGACCGGCCGATCTTCGCCTGGGTGATCGCGCTGGTGATCATGCTCGCGGGCGGCCTGGCCATCCTCAAACTCCCGATCAACCAGTACCCGAGCATCGCCGCGCCCGCCGTCGGCATCCAGGTCAGCTATCCCGGCGCCTCGGCGCAGACGGTGCAGGACACCGTGGTGCAGGTGATCGAGCAACAGCTCAACGGCATCGACGGCCTGCGCTACATCTCCTCGGAGAGCAACTCCGACGGCAGCATGACCATCACCGCCACCTTCGAGCAGGGCACCAACCCCGACATCGCCCAGGTGCAGGTGCAGAACAAGCTGCAGCTGGCGACTCCGCTGCTGCCGCAGGAAGTGCAGCAGCAGGGCATCCGCGTCACCAAGGCCGTGAAGAACTTCCTGCTGGTGATCGGCGTGGTGTCGACGGACGGTTCCATGGACAAGAACGACCTGTCCAACTACATCGTCTCCAACATGCAGGACCCGATCTCGCGCACCAAGGGCGTGGGTGACTTCCAGGTGTTCGGCTCGCAGTACGCCATGCGCATCTGGCTCGACCCGGCACGGCTGAACAACTACCAGCTGACCCCGGTCGACGTGAAGAGCGCCATCCAGGCGCAGAACGTGCAGGTCTCCTCCGGCCAGCTCGGCGGCCTGCCCGCCTCCCCCGGCACCCAGCTCAACGCCACCATCATCGGCAAGACCCGCCTGCAGACGCCCGAGCAGTTCGGCGCCATCCTGCTCAAGGTCAACCGCGACGGCTCCCAGGTGCGCCTGCGTGACGTCGCCCGCATCGAGCTCGGCGGCGAGAACTACGCCATCAGCGCCCAGTACAACGGCAAGCCCGCCTCGGGCCTGGCGATCAAGCTGGCCACCGGCGCCAACGCCCTGGACACCGCCAAGGCGATCCGCGAAACCATCGACCAGTTGAAGCCCTTCTTCCCCGCCGGCATGGAAGTGGTCTTCCCCTACGACACCACCCCGGTGGTCTCGGCCTCCATCGAAGGCGTGGTGCACACCCTGGGCGAAGCCATCGTCCTGGTGTTCCTGGTGATGTTCCTGTTCCTGCAGAACTTCCGCGCCACCATCATCCCCACCCTCGCGGTGCCGGTGGTGCTGCTCGGCACCTTCGGCGTGCTGGCGATGTTCGGCTTCACCATCAACACCCTGACCATGTTCGCCATGGTGCTGGCCATCGGCCTGCTGGTGGACGACGCCATCGTCGTGGTGGAGAACGTCGAGCGGGTGATGGCCGAGGAAGGCCTCTCGCCCCTGGAAGCCACGCGCAAGTCCATGGGCCAGATCCAGGGCGCGCTGGTGGGCATCGCCCTGGTGCTCTCGGCGGTGTTCCTGCCGATGGCCTTCTTCGGCGGCTCCACGGGCGTGATCTACCGCCAGTTCTCCATCACCATCGTCTCCGCCATGGCGCTCTCGGTGCTGGTGGCCCTGGTATTCACCCCGGCCCTCTGCGCCACCATGCTCAAGCCCATCGCCAAGGGCCACCACGCGCCCAAGCGTGGTTTCTTCGGCTGGTTCAACCGCACCTTCGACCGCAGCGTGAACGGCTACGAGCGCGGCGTGCGCGCCATCCTCAAGCGCAAGGCGCCGTACATCCTCATGTACCTGGTGATCGTCGCGGCCATGGCCTGGCTGTTCACCCGCATCCCCACTGCCTTCCTCCCCGAGGAAGACCAGGGCGTGCTCTTCGCCCAGGTGCAGACCCCGGCGGGCGCCAGTGCCGAACGCACCCAGGTGGTGGTCGACCAGATGCGCGAGTACCTGCTCGATGCCGAAAAGGACACCGTCAAATCCGTGTTCACCGTCACCGGCTTCAACTTCGCCGGCCGCGGCCAGAGCTCGGGCATGGCCTTCATCATGCTCAAGCCCTGGGAAGAGCGCCCCGGCGCCGAGCACAGCGTGTTCTCCCTGGCCCAGCGTGCCCAGCAGCACTTCTTCAGCTTCCGCGACGCGATGGTGTTCGCCTTCGCCCCGCCGGCGGTGCTGGAGCTGGGTAACGCCACCGGCTTCAACTTCTTCCTCCAGGACCGCGCCGGGGTCGGCCACGAGCAGCTCAACGCCGCCCGTGACAAGTTCCTCGAACTGGCGGCGAAGAACCCGGTGCTGACCCGCGTGCGTGCCAACGGCCTGTACGACGAGCCGCAATACCAGCTGCAGATCGACGACGAGAAGGCCCGTGCCCACGGCGTCTCCCTGGCGGACATCAACAACACCGTGTCCATCGCCTGGGGCGCCAGCTACGTCAACGACTTCATCGACCGTGGCCGGGTGAAGAAGGTCTACCTGCAAGGCGTACCGGAGGCGCGGATGAACCCCGACGACCTCGGCAAGTGGTACGTGCGCAACGACCAGAACGAGATGGTGCCCTTCAGCGCCTTCGCCTCCGGCGAGTGGGTGTACGGTGCGCCGAAACTGGCCCGCTACAACGGCGTGCCGGCCATCGAGATCCTCGGCGAAGCGGCCCCCGGCCACAGCTCCGGCGAGGCCATGGCGGCGGTCGAGGAGATCATCAAGCAACTGCCGGCCGGCGTCGGCTACTCCTGGACCGGCCTGTCCTACGAGGAGCGCCTCTCCGGCGCCCAGGCGCCGGCGCTCTACGCGCTGTCGCTGCTGGTGGTGTTCCTCTGCCTGGCGGCCCTGTACGAGAGCTGGTCGATCCCCTTCTCGGTGATGCTGGTGGTGCCCCTGGGCATCCTCGGTGCGCTGCTGTTCACCAGCATGCGCGGGCTCTCCAACGACGTGTTCTTCCAGGTGGGCCTGCTGACGACCATCGGCCTCTCGGCGAAGAACGCGATCCTCATCGTCGAGTTCGCCAAGGAGCTGCACGAGCAGGGCATGAGCCTGTTCGACGCCGCCATCGAGGCGTGCCGCATGCGCCTGCGCCCGATCATCATGACCTCGCTGGCGTTCATCCTCGGCGTGGTCCCCATGGCCATCTCCAGCGGCGCAGGCTCCGGCAGCCAGCACGCCATCGGCACCGGCGTGATCGGCGGCATGCTCACCGCGACGGTCCTGGCGATCTTCTGGGTCCCGCTGTTCTACGTACTGGTCTGCTCGCTGTTCAAGGACAAGCGCAGCAAAGACGAACTGACCAAGGAGGCCGCCGAATGAGGCAGTCCCTGCTGACCCTCGCCATCGCCAGCGTCCTGCTCGGTGGCTGCTCGCTGATCCCCGACTACCAGCGCCCCGAGGCGCCGGTGGACGGCGCCTGGCCCCAGGGCGAGGCCTACACCGCCAACGGCGCGACCCAGACCGAGGTGGCCGCGCCCGACCTCGGCTGGCGCGAGTTCTTCAAGGACCCGGCGCTGCAACGCCTGGTGGAGACCGCCCTGGCCAACAACCGCGACCTGCGCGTCGCCGCGTTGAACATCGACGCCTACCGCGCGCAGTACCGCATCCAGCGCTCCGAGCTGTTCCCCAGCGTCTCGGCCGACGGCAGCGGCACCCGCCAGCGCCTGCCCGCCGACCTCTCCAGCAGCGGTCGCGCCACCACCAGCGGCCAGTACTCGGCCACGGTGGGCGTCAGCGCCTGGGAGATCGACTTCTTCGGCCGCCTGCGCAGCCTCAACGAGCAGACCCTGGAGCAGTACTTCGCCAGCGAGGAAGCCCGCCGCAGCACGCAGATCAGCCTGGTGGCCAGCGTCGCCAACGCCTACCTGACCCTGCAGGCCGACCAGTCGCTGCTCAAGCTGACCCGCGACACCCTGAAGACCTACCAGGAAAGCCTCGCCCTCACCCAGCGCAGCTTCGACGTCGGCGTCGCCGATGCCCTGGCGCTGAGCCAGGCGCGCACCGCCGTGGAAAGCGCCCAGGTCACCCTCGCGCAGTACAGCCGCCTGGTGGCCCAGGACCGCAACGCCCTGGCCCTGCTGCTGGGCAATGGCGTCCCCGGCGACCTGCCGCAAGGCGAGGTACTGGGCGACGACCAACTCGCCGAAGTGCCCGCCGGCCTGCCGTCCGAACTGCTGCAGCGCCGCCCGGACGTGCTCCAGGCCGAGCACCAGCTCAAGGCCGCCAACGCCAGCATCGGCGCCGCCCGCGCCGCGTTCTTCCCCAGCATCAGCCTCACCGCCAATGCCGGGACCAAGAGCGCCGAGCTCTCCGGCCTGTTCGACGGGGGTTCCGGCAGCTGGCTGTTCCAGCCGCAGATCAACCTGCCGATCTTCACTGCCGGGCGCCTCAAGGCCAACCTCGACTACGCCGAGGTGCAGAAGGACATCCAGGTGGCGCAGTACGAAAAAGCCATCCAGACCGCCTTCCAGGAAGTCGCCGACGGCCTCGCCGCCCGCACCACCTTCGAGGAGCAGCTCACCGCCCAGCGCAACCTGGTACGCACCTCCGAGGACTACTACCGCCTGGCCGAGCGCCGCTACCGCACCGGCGTGGACAGCTACCTGACCCTGCTCGATGCCCAGCGCCAGCTGTTCAGCGCACGCCAGCAACTGATCAGCGACCGCCTCAACCAGCTCACCAGCGAGGTCAACCTGTACAAGGCCCTCGGCGGCGGCTGGAACGAGCGCACCACCAGCGCCCAGGCGGCACCGACCACCCCGCAATCCTGATTCGCGTGTCCAGGCCCATGGATTGGGCCACCCTTGCTGCGCGAGGCCCCCATCGGACTTGATGGGGGCTTTTTTATTGCGCGCGCAAAACATGCGCGCACGCGCGCCTCCCACCCGCCCCAAGTTGATGCAGCACTGTTCGATCGGTCAGGTAAGCGCGCCCATAACCGTGCACGGGCACGCCTCCCGCAAGTCGGAAAAACCCGTTGGTCACGAAACAACCGCTTGAAACATCGGGGTTTATCCAGATAATCCCGCGCCCGGGGAAGGCGTCGGAGAAAACTGGCTCCTTTCTTGCTCTGGCAGCCAAGCCTGACCAATCAGACAACTTCTACGCAGATAGAAAGATAACCAAGCACCAGGAGCCCAACCCGAATGAACCGTACCCTCTCCGCTCTCGCGCTCGCCGGTGGCCTGCTGGCCTGCGGCCAAGCCCTGGCCGACGGCCCGCTGCTGTGGCAGAACAACAGCCTCACCTACCTGTACGGCAAGGATTTCAAGGTCAACCCGGAAATCCAGCAGACCTTCACCTTCGAGCACGCCAGCGGCTGGACCTGGGGCGACCTGTTCATCTTCGCCGACCAGATCAACTACAACGGCAAGGCCGACGCCAACGCCGGCAACAACACCTACTACGGTGAAATCTCCCCGCGCCTGTCCTTCGGCAAGCTGTTCGACCAGAAGATCGCCTTCGGCCCGGTGACCGATGTGCTGCTGGCCGCCACCTACGAGCGTGGCGAGAACCGCACCCAGAATTACCTGCTCGGCCCGGGCTTCGACCTGGCCATCCCCGGCTTCGACTACTTCCAGCTGAACTTCTACTACCGCAAGCCCGACGGCATCACCAACAACCCCGCCGGCCAGTGGCAGGTCACCCCGGTGTGGTCCTACACCATCCCCGTGGGCAGCTCGGACATCCTCATCGACGGCTTCATGGACTGGGTGTGGAACAACAAGGACGCCACCAGCAGCCGCCCGAACGACCTCCACGCCAACCTGCACTTCAACCCGCAGATCAAGTACGACCTGGGCAAGGCCCTGGACCTGGGCGCCAAGCAGCTCTACGTCGGTGTCGAGTACGACTACTGGAGCAACAAGTACGCCATCGACGACAACAGCTTCCTCGGTGACGAGATCCTCGGCGGAACCGACCAGAACACCGCCAGCCTGCTGGTCAAAGTGCACTTCTGATCGCCCCCCGCCCCGTCGCCTTCCGGGCGGCGGGGAACCTCGCGCGCCGGGCTCGTGCCGGCGCCGGGTTCGGTGATATGTTTGCCCGGCTTCAGTCCGTGCAGCCCGAGGGATCGATGAGCAGCAACCGCAAGATCGGCATCCGCATCAAGAACACCGAAAAGATCCTCCTGGCCGCCGAGAAGGTCTTCGCCGAGCGGGGCTTCGCCGCCACCTCCATGCAGGACATCGCCCAGGAAGTCGGCCTCCCCAAATCCAACCTGCACTACTACTTCGCGACCAAGGAAGACCTCTACCGGGCCGTGCTGCAGAGCCTGCTGGAAGAGTGGGAGCAGGACGGCACCTGCTTCGAGATGTTCGACGACCCCAGCGTCGCGCTGACCAGCTACATCCGCGCCAAGATGAACCGCTCGCGCACCCGCCCCCACGGCTCCAAGGTCTGGGCAGCGGAGATCATCCACGGCGCCCCCCAGCTCAAGGAAGCCCTCGACGGCCCGCTCTACGAATGGGCCAAGCTGAAGGAAGAAAAGATCCGCCAGTGGGTCGAGAGCAAGCGCATCCTCCCGGTCGAGCCCTCCAGCCTCCTCTACATGATCTGGGCCTCGACCCAGCACTACGCCGACTTCAGCCACCAGGTGACGGTGCTCAACAACCACCAGCCGCTGAACGACCAGCAGTTCGAACGCGCCGTGCAGACCGTCACCGCCGTCATCCTGCGCGGCATTGGCCTGGCGACTTAGAAGCAGCGGCAAGCTTCAAGTTGCAAGCGGCAAGAAAGGGTCCTGAGTGGCTGGGCGTGGGTGCCCAGCCTATGCAGGTGAGGGGCTTGGATAGCGGGAAGCCGGAAGCGTGAAGCTGGAAGAAGAGCCCAAGCACCACATCGATAGGTTTCGCTCCCCCCAGGATGCCGCAGCAGCCACAACCCCGCGTAGGGTGTGCCGCGCGCACCGAGAACGCCCAGCGCACCCAAAATCCACAGTGAGCCACCAAGGGCTGCGCAGCGAAGAGCGGTGGGCTGAAGCCCACCCTACGAATTACGAATCCTCAGGTCACCGACGCGCAGGGTGGACCGCTGATCAGCTCAAGTCACAGCCGCTCGGCGTCGCCCAGGTGGCGGTGGGTTTCTGCGCCTTCACGCTGGCCGGCACGCTGATGCCCACGGCGCTGGTGCCGATCAGGCTTTCCAGCTCGGAAATGCTCTTGATGTAGCTGTTCAGGCTGCCCAGGCCGGCCTGGTTGGGGATGTACCAGCTGATGGCCTTGGTCTGCCCGGTCGCCGTATCGGTGGTGACGATGGTCTTCCAGAAATAGTCCGGCGTGCGGATGCCGTGGGACGAGAGGAAGTAGTCGTTGGAGGTGTCGTTGTAGACCACCCCGCCGTAGACGTAGACGGTGGCCAGGTCGCGGTAGCACTCGGCGACGTTCTCGGCGGCCACCCAGATGCCCTGATTGAAGCTGGCCACCTGCGGCACGATGTTGCTCATGTAGTTGGCGCGCTTGATGTAGGTGGCGTTGTAGTCCATGTGGTTGGAGGTCACCAGGTGGCCACGGTCCCAGCCCGACACCACGCTGGCATAGGACGAGGTGGTGGTCTGCCCGCCGCAGCCGCTGGGCAGGTCCGGGTCCAGGTAGAAGGAAGACGGCCGCGCCGCCGAACCGGTGTCGGTGGTCAGCACGTACTCGTAGCGCACGGCGGTGTGGTTGTCGCAATCGTAGGTCAGGTTGTAGCCGCCCTTGCTCAGGGTGACGGTGGCGGCGAAGGCCGAGGTGAAGGGAACGCAGCAAAGCGACAGCAGGAGGGCGATACGTTTCATTGCTTTTTCTTCCTTGCAGGTGCGGGCCTCCCACGGCGGGAAGCGCTCGGGTGGAAAAAACGAAACCAGGCGATGTCTGTTGCGGTTGATCTACTGCTGGGCGCCCAGGGCGGGCGCACCGTGCGATGGGCTGCACGGTGGTGGACTGCGACCCGGCGGCACAGGGGCGCGCCGCCGGGCCGGGCAGCCACCGGAGCGGACGATAACCTGTCGTCAATGACAGGTTTGTGAAACCTAGAGCATGGAAGAGGAAACCGGCAAGCGCGTCCCTGTTTCCATCAAGCCATTGAATATCAATGACATTTCATTTTTCTCACCAAATTGGTGAGCGCCGAACCAAATTGACGCAAAGGTCAACTTGATCAAACAAACAGGGAGTGGGCCTTGCCTGTCAGGCACTTGGCTGCGCGAAAAACGGGTGGCTTGGGGAGGGCGACAGCGGCGCTGCACCAGTTCGGAACCTGCGCGATCGGTCAGAAACCACGACTGGATCACAGAGCCGGGACGCGAGGGGATGGGGAAGGAGACGGGCCCTCCAGTACGGAGGGCCCGGTGGATCAGTTGCCGGTGGGCGCCATCATGGCGTCGGCGCTTTCACCGCGCGGGCGGCTCAGTTGCGGCAGCAGGGAGCCCAGCAGCATGCCCAGCACGCTGAACAGCAGGCCCGCCAGCTGCGGCGGCCAGAAGTCGGTTTCCTGGTAGTTCATCTCCAGGAAGACCCAGGACGCCAGGCCGAAACCTATGGCGACCAGCGCGCCCTGCGTGGTGGCGCGCTTCCAGAACAGGCCGGCGAACAGCGGCACCACGGCGGCGACCAGGGTCACCTTGTAGGCGTTGCCGACCATCTCGTAGATGCTCGCGTCCGAGTAGAGGGCGAACAGCGAGGTGGCCACCGTCATGCCCAGCACGCTCAGGCGCATGGCGAGGAGGAACTGGCGATCGTTCATGTCCGGCAGGAAGCGCTTGAGCACGTTCTCGGTGAAGGTCACCGAAGGCGCCAGCAGGGTGCCGGAAGCGGTGGACATGATGGCCGAGAGCAGCGCGCCGAAGAACATCACCTGGGCGAACAGCGGGGTGCGCTCCATGATCAGGTGCGGGAGGATCATCTGCGCGTCCTCCGCCAGCCACTTCTGCACCATCGCCGGGTCGATCATCGAGGCCGCGTAGGTGAGGAAGATCGGCAGCATGCAGAAGCCCAGGTAGAAGCAGGCCCCCGCCATGGAGGCACGCGCGGCGATGTTCTCGGTCTTCGCCGACATCACCCGGGCATACACGTCCTGCTGGGGAATGGAGCCGAACATCATGGTCACCGCCGCGCCGAGGAAGGCGACGATGTCGCGGGGCTCGAAGCCGTGCATGAAGGCGAACTTGCCCTCGCTGGCGGCGTGGCTGATCACCACCTGCGGGCCGCCGGCCATGTCGCCGATCAGCCAGGTCAGGTACAGCAGGCCGGCGACGATGATGATCATCTGCATGAAGTCGGTCAGCGCCACCGACCACATGCCGCCGAACAGGGTGTACAGCAGCACGATGCCGGTGCCGATGAGCATGCCTTCGGTGGTGGTGATGGAGCCGTCGGAGAGCACGTTGAACACCACGCCCAGCGCGGTGAGCTGCGCCGCCACCCAGCCCAGGTAGGAGCCGATGATCACCAGGCTGGTGATCAGCTCCACGTTGGGCCCGAAGCGCTTCTTGAAGAAGTCACCGATGGTCAGCAGGTTCATGCGGTACAGCGGGCGGGCGAACACCAGGCCCACCAGCATCAGGCAGCCGAAGGAGCCGAACGGGTCCTCGATGATCCCGGCGAAGCCTTCCTCGATGAAGGTGGCGGGAATGCCCAGCACCGCCTCGGAGCCGAACCAGGTGGCGAACACCATGGCCGCGACCAGGGGGAAGGACATGCTGCGGCCGCCTGCCGCGAAATCCTTGGAGTTCTTGACGCGAGTGGAAGCGTAGAAGCCGACACCGACGGTGATCAGCAGGTAGACCGCAACAAACCAGATCAGCATTTGTGAGTTCCAGTGGCTCGCCCGTCGTCTGGCTTGCCGGACCTGGGTCCTGGCAAGGGCGCCGCGACTGACAGAATTTTTGTTTTAGGCGCGTCACAACCGGGCGGGATCGACCGTCATGGCTAAAAGGGGCCCTGTACGGCTACCGCGACAACCTGCCGCAACGGGCGAGCAGTCTGCCAAAGCCGTCAAATATGTCAAACAGTTACAAGGCAAATGATGACAAAAAACGACAGACGCACCATGAAATTGTCGGACAAGCCGTTGATCTACTGATCAATTCTTCACCAGCGCTCACTGGCCAGTTCCTTATTTTTTACAGGAGGCGTTGCAAAAGCAGAACAGCAGCCAGCCTGCAAAAGCTCTGCTAGCCTCCTCCCGTCCCCCATGGAGCCGCTTCATGCACGCCCTCAGCCCTGAGCAGACCCGCGCCTACCTGGCCCACATCGACCAGCCAGCCCCCACCCTCAGCGACCGCAGCGCCCTCGACCGACTGATCAAGGCCCACCTCGACCGGGTCGCCTTCGAGAACGTCGACGTGCTGCTGGGCCGCGCCATCCACATCGACACGGACGCCGTGTTCGCCAAGGTGGTGGGGCGCAACCGCGGCGGCTACTGCTTCGAGATCAACGGCCTGTTCGGGCGCCTGCTATTGGCCCTGGGATTTCGCGTCACCCCGCTGGCCGCGCGGGTGCGCTGGGGGCTGGCGGCGGACGCGCCGCTGACCATCACCTCCCACCTGCTGCTGCGGGTGGATTTCGCCGACGAGGCGGTGATCGCCGATGTCGGCTTCGGCTCCGCCAACCCCACCCGCGCCCTGCCCCTGCGAGGCGGCGACGGGCCGGGCGAGTGGCCCTTCCGCCTGCTGGCGCCGGACGCCACGCACGATGACCATCGCCTGGAGACCTTCCTCAACGACGCCTGGGTGCCGGTCTACCACTTCGACCTGCAGCCCCAGCACTGGGTCGATTACGTGCCGCGCAACTGGTACACCTCCACCCACCCGGACAGCATCTTCCGCCAGATGCTGGTGGCCGCGCGCACCGAAGGCGCCGAACGCCTGACCCTGCGCAACGGCACCTTCAACCGCCGGGGGGCCGACGGCCAGGTGACCCAGCGCCTGCTGACGGATGCGGATGAAATCATCGCCGTGCTGCGCGAGCACTTCCTGCTCGGCATCACCGAGGACGAAGCGCCGCGCCTGCGTGAGCGCCTGGAAGGCCTGCTGCGCGGCTGACGACGCGGCGCGCCTACCCTGGCAGGTGCGGCGCATCGCCCTCCTCGGCCTTCTTCTCGCCCGGGTTCTTGCCCTCGTGCGAATGGTGCTCGATCACCGCGTTGAGCTCGGCGCCGAGCAGCAACACGGCGGCGGAGATGTACAGGTACAGCAGCAGGATGATGATCGCGCCGATGCTGCCGTACATGGCGTTGTAGTTGGCGAAGTTCTTCGCGTAGTAACTGAAGCCCAGGGACGCCACCAGCCACACCAGCACCGCCAGCACCGAGCCGGGGGTGATGAAGCGGAACTCCTGCTCCACGTCCGGCAACAGGTAGTAGACGGCGGCGACCACCATCATCAGCAGCAGCACCGCCGCCGGGATGCGCAGCCAGTTCCACAGCACCACCACCGCGTCCTCGATGCCCAGCTGGCCTGCCAGCCAGTTCATCACCTGCGGGCCAGTGACCATCAGCCCCGCCGCCGCCAGCAGGAAGGCCGCGACGCCCACCGTATAGAGCACCGAGAGCGGGATGCGCTTCCAGGTCGGCCTGCCCTCCTGCACGTCATAGGCGCGGTTCATCGCGTCCATGCTCGAACGGATCGCCGAGGACGACGACCACAGCGCCACCACCGCGCCGATGGAGAACAGCCCCGGTTTCTGCGTCTGCAACTGCTCGATCGCCGGCAGCACCAGATCCATCGCCGCGCTCGGCAGCACCAGCGTCGCCTGGGCCTGCAGCCAGTCGAAGAACTCCGGCAGCTCGAGGAAGCCGATCACGGCGATCAGCAGCAGCAGGAAGGGGAACAGCGAAAAGAACATCTGGAAGGCCAGCGCCGAGGCATAGGTCGGCAACTCGTCCTCGATGAATTCGGTCACGGTGCGCACCACGATGGTCCGCCACCCCACATCCCGCAGCCCCAGGGAACCGATCATGTGCCTGCTCGCTTGCTTTCATGCCCATACACAGGCAATGGACGGCATCGCGTCGGTTGAGTTCAGGCTATGCACCGCCACGGCCGTTCCGACGGACGGCAGCGCCCCTCGCGATAGACGCCGCCGCTGCGCTTGGCGGCGGGAAATGCGGGGCGAAACGGCCCCTCGCGCGGCTCGCCGCAGGGCTACTTTCGTCGGAGAGGGCGGAATGAACGGCCCTGTTGCCTGTCTCTAGCGATGCACCACCCGTACAGATCGGAAGCACGACATGAAGCCACTCATCCTCTCCATCCTGCGCCTCGGCGGCCTGCTCATCGTCCTCGGCCTGTCCGGCTGCAGCACGCTCGCGCCACGCGACCCGGTGCGGATCGACCTGGTGGGCATGGAGCCGGTGCCCGGCCAGGGCCTGGAAATGCGCTTCATGGTCAAGCTGCGGGTGCAGAACCCCAACGACACCGCCATCCGCTACAACGGAATCGCCCTCGACCTGGACATAAACGACCAGCCCCTGGCCAGCGGCGTCAGCGACCAGGCCGGCGAAATCCCGCGCTTCAGCGAAGCACTGGTCAGCGTCCCCGTGACCATCTCCGCCTTCTCCGCCATGCGCCAGGCCTGGGGCCTGGCCAACAGCCACAGCACCGGCCGCCAGCCCGGCGTCCCCTATACCGTGCGCGGCAAGCTCGGCGGAGGCTTCTGGAACACCGTGCGCTTCAACGAGGCCGGCCTGCTCAACCTGCCGGAGCCGGCGACGGTGTATTGATCACCGCCCATCGCGAATGAATTCGCTCCCACATGCTCCCCGCCTCCCATGCCGGCTGCTAGCAGCACGCTTTAGGGGCGCACTCATTCGCCCAAGCAAACCGCTAAAGCCGTAGCCCAAGCTTCAGCCCCGGGAGCAACGCATGCACGACTCCGGGATTCCGAACGCGGCTCGGACTCACCCTGTTGGGCTTCGTACCTCAGCCCAACCTACGGCCGCGGTAATGGGCATGGCATCGCCTGCGGTGCCTACTCCCCCACCACCAGCGCCACCAGCCACGAGGTCGCCTCGATCACGTCCACCTCGTCGGTGTCGATCTCGCAATCGGCGTCGGTGGGCGCTTCATAGGGGCTGTCGAGGCCGGTGAAATTCCGGATGCGCCCCTGCAGCGCCGCCTCGTAGAGGCCCTTGGGATCGCGACGGGCGCAGGTTTCGAAGCTCGTGCTGACGTAGACGCTGTGGAACTCGTCGGCGCCGAACAGCGCCCGTGCCGCCTCGCGATCGGCGCGGAAGGGCGAGATGGCGGCGACGATCACCACCAGCCCCGCGTCCACCATCAGGCGCGCCACCTCGGCGATGCGCCGGATGTTCTCGCGGCGTGACGCATCGTCCATGCCCAGGTCGCGACAAAGGCCCTTGCGCACGTTGTCGCCATCGAGCACGAAGGTGTGCACGTTGCGCGCGTTCAGCTCCACTTCCAGGGCGTTGGCCAGGGTCGACTTGCCGGCACCGGAGAGCCCGGTCAGCCAGATGCAGCAGGGGCGCTGGTGCTTGATCGCCGCCCGCGCCGCGCGCGTCAGGGCCTGGCCAGGAGCAGGGGCCTCGGGCGACGAGGCAGTGGGATTGTGCTTTTGCATAGCCGAGCAACTCGCAGTCACGTGGGTAGGCCCGGCGCACGCTCTCCCGCGTGCATACCGAGCGGATGTCTTTCACCGGCAACGCCTCGCGCCACGGTGAGGGGGCAGAGCCGCTGGCAGCCTATCAGCTCGCGGGGCGCCGTAAAATCGCGCGCCGGGGGTTCACGATGACCGCATCAGCGCGTCGGGAAACAGGCCCGCGGCAGGTCGGAGCCGCCCCCCCCCTGGGAACGGCCCCCACCCTTCGCCAAAGCCGGGCGGCAATCGACCAGAAGCAGCAGGCTAGCAAGGCGACCGCCACCGACTATTCCATCTTGGTCAAGACGGTTAGCGGCCCGATACACAGGCCACTCTTGCGCAAGCCCGGCAAAGCGAGGGAAAACCCTATACAATCTGCGGTCTTTTTCTTCACCCGATTGCGAGATACGCCGTGAGCACCCTGCCTCCCTGCCCCCAATGCAACTCCGAATACACCTATGAAGACGGCCAGAACCTGGTCTGCCCGGAGTGCGCCCACGAATGGTCCGCCAACGCCGCCGAAGCCCCGGCCGATGAAGGCAAGGTGATCAAGGACTCCGTCGGCAACGTGCTCCAGGACGGCGACACCATCACCGTGATCAAGGACCTCAAGGTCAAGGGCTCGTCCCTGGTGGTGAAGGTCGGCACCAAGGTCAAGGGCATCCGCCTGGTGGACGGCGACCACGACATCGACTGCAAGATCGACGGCATCGGCGCGATGAAGCTGAAGTCGGAATTCGTGCGCAAGGTCTGAGCCTTCCGCAGACGAGAAAGCCCGGCACATGCCGGGCTTTTTCATTTCCCCCGCTGCTTGCTGCTCCTTGAATATGCCTGGCGGAAGTCAGCCTCATGAGGCAAATCATCAAGCCCGTGACTCATCACCGCGTCTGAGTGACGTGCTCTTCCACTCCAATGATCTCGTACCACGGACTACGCAAGTATCTGTGCGCTCCTCGGAAGCTTCAGGAGCCTTCCCGGGGCTAGCGCCTATTTCAGGCCAGCGGTGTCCCGCCTACCGTCTCGTGCTCGCATGCACCGCCACCTTGCACCCCCGTCTGGTGCCGATGGCCGCATTCCCCACACGGGCCATCAAGGAGAGACCCCATGAGACCGGCCAACGCCAGGCACCCCGATATCGTGGTGCCCATTGCCCTGCACCGCACCCATGAGGCGGTCTGCTGCGCGCCCTGGTACGTGCTCGATACCGAGTACCGGCCCTGGCCGGCCAGCTATAGGCCGCTGATCAATGGCCAGGAGGCTTTTGGTGCAGTGCACAAGGCCATCG
>NZ_JBBCKP010000017.1:0-152113 GCF_037153275.1 Pseudomonas sp. USHLN015 | reverse complement strand
TCATCACTGCACCCGACCCAACCTTGTAGATGCGAGCTCGAGGCTCTGGATACCGTTCGGATTTTTCGAGTGAGTGTGGAGGGGCGGAGCACTATCTACGTTGCAGGCTCGCGGCCTAAGGGTGGACACGACTTCCAGCCCCTCCCCCGATGATCAGTCGGGGACTATTACCCCTGTGGAGGTATTAGTCGAGATACAAGGGTGGACCACGCTCCACCGGTCCACCAATCGGTGCCATGCCGAACATCGCTTCGCGAGCAGAGCTCGCTCCTACGGGCCTGTACCTGGCACACACCTGTAGGAGCGAATTCATTCGCGATGGGCCGACTCACGCGCTGCGATGCAACTCGGCCAACTTCGCTGCGGCCTCTTCGATCCGCGCCTTGAGCGCTTCGATTTCCTCGCGACGTTCGGCGATCACCCGCTTGGCCGGGCAATGCCCGGTGAGCCCACGGGCGAGCACCACACCACCCCCGCCGGCACGCAGCCACCCGACCAGGCCGCCCTGGCGCAGACCCGTACCGACCATCACCAGGCCACCTGCGATGCACAGGAAGCGTTCCCACCCCTCGACGTTATGAGGGCGGGCAGCGTTTTCACGGGACTGGGGTTCGAAGGCGACCATGGTGTTCTCCTGGCTCTATGGGGTTGTAGTAACGACTGGCCAGGTGCGTTGGCGGTTCAGTGTGCTGGACGAGCGGAGCGCGGGACCACCGCGAAGGCGGCCCCGCTGGCAGCTCAGGAAGGCTTGTGGCCCTGGTCGAGGCTCTGGTCCACCAGCCAGCGGCCATGGGCCAGGGAGGCCCGGCGGGCGCTGTCCTCCTCGGCGAGGAAGGCCGAACGGGCCGGCAACGGGATCCGCCGGGTACGGCTGCCATCGGGGGCGGTGATGTGCACGCCACCGGCCCAGGGCGTGGGGATGCCCGGGTGCTCGATCAGGTGCGCGGTGATGATGTGGTCACGGTGGGTGCACTGGTTGCTGCTGTTCATGGCTCTGCCTCCATTAGGCGGGAGGAGCGGGATTCGGCGACGGCCCTCCCTTCGAGTGGATGCCCAGCGGGCATGGACCTTCACCATAGCGCAGCCTCGCGCCCCGACCGCCCGAGCCGACGAGCGTCGCCATCCAGATGCCTGTTGCCCGCACCCACTCGCTGCGATTGACAGCCCGCCGCCGCCCCCAGCAGTATCGACGCCATGAACGCCGCCCTCCGTCGCACTACCACCACCTCCACCACCGCCATGTGCGGGGCGAGCGGGTGTGCGTAGCGGATAGCGCAAGAAGACCCAAGGCCCCGCCAGCGATGGACGGGGCCTTTTCTTTTGCCCCGGCGTCGCTGGCACTCAAGGAGAAATGCCATGCACGCCCCGAAAAAATCCGCCCTGCTGATCATCGACATGCAGGTCGCGCTCTATGAAGGACCCGACAAGCCCTGGCAGGCCGAACTGCTGCTGACCCGGATCAACCAGTTGATCGCCCGCGCCCGCGCCTCCGAAACACCGATCTTCGCGGCACGCTTCGCCGGGCCCGAGGGCTCACCGGTGGCACCGGGCAGCACGGGCTGGTCGCTGCACCCGCGCCTGGCAGTGGATCCGGCGCGTGACCGACTCTTCGACAAGAACCGCCCCAGCTGCTTCGCAGGCACCCGCCTGGAAGACTGGCTGCGCGACGCCTCCATCGGCGAACTCGTGGTGGTCGGCATGAAGACCCAGTACTGCGTCGACAGCACCTGCCGCGCCGCCGCCGAGCTCGGCTACCGCGTGGTGCTGGTGGAAGACGCCCACAGCTGCATGGATACCCCGGCGCTGGATGCCCTGGCGATCATCCGCCACCACAACCTGACGCTGTCGGGACCGTTCGCCAGGCTGGTGAAGGCCGCCGAGGTGAGCTTCTGAGGCAAGCCGGGGCGACTGTAGGGGCGACTTCAGTCGCCAAGCGGTGCGCAGCACCGCCCATCGCGAATGAATTCGCTCCTACAGAAGAACCTCGCCCTACAACCAGCCCGAGTGGGCGTGGGGTGGGCGTAGGGTGGGCTTCAGCCCACCGATGGTCGCTGCACAACGCTTCGCGAGCAGAGCTCGCTCCTACGGGAATGTCCCGCCCCCACTTCACCCCAACAACGACGCCACGGTGCGTTCGCCCAGCGCCGGGCCGATGCTCATGCCCAGGCCCGTGTGCATCAGCACGGCGGTGACGCCGGGGATAGCCTTGAGCACCGAGAACGGGCCGGGACCACGAGCGCCGTAGACACCCTGCCAGCGCTCCAGCACTTGCAGACGGGTGCCGAGGGTGTGTTCGGCGAGGTCGAGCAGCAGGTTGTCCACCTCTTCGGCATTGAAGGGCGAGGCGTCGCGGCCGTAGTCATGGGAGTCGCCAATGATCAGCTCGCCATGGGGCGTGGGGCTGACCAGCAGGTGGATGCCATGCTCTTCCAGTTCGGGGGTGTGCCGCTCGATCTGGCCCCGGATGGCTTCGGCTTCCGGGAGGTCGGAAAAGGCGCCGTAGTGCACGCAGCTGAGGCCGGTGAGCACGGCGTGCTGCAGGCCGATGTCCACCGCCGGGCGCGCACGCAGCATCTGCAGGCGGCAGACGCTGGGCTGCAGCGGGGCGATCTGCGCGGCCAGCAGGGTCAGGTAGTCGTGGCCGGAGCAGACGATGATCTGCTCCGCGCGGCAACTGCCGGCGCTGGTGTGCACGCGGTTCTGCTCGACATCGCGCACCAGGGTGGAGAAATGAAAGGCCACGCCCAGCTCGTTGCGCAGGTAGTCCACCAGTGCCGGGATGGCTTCGCGGGAATACAGTTGCTGGTCGTCCAGGCCGTGCAGGGCCGCACGATGGTGGCTGAACTGGCCCTGGTAGAGATCGTGCAGGCGCTCGCCGCGCAGCAGTTCGACGCGGTAGCCGTGCTCGATGGCGCGGGTAGCGCAGAAGGCCTCCAGCAGCGCCTCTTCCGCGTCGGTACGGGCGAACAGCAAGGAGCCGTTGCGGCGGATATGGAAGCCGGCGGCCTCGGCGAGCTCGGCCCAGATCGTCCGCGCCTCGCGGGCCAGGGCGAACATCGGGCCCGGCGCCTGGCCGGTGATCAGCGCCTGGCCGAAGTTGCGTACCGAAGCGCCCAGGGGCCGGTCGCTGCGCTCGAACACGCTGACCTTGAGGCCGCGCCGGGCGGCGGCATAGGCGTGGGACAGGCCGAGGATGCCGGCGCCGACGATGGCGATATCGGTGTCGTGGATGGGCATGGGTGTCTCCTGGAATTCGATGCCCGCCCTCCCCGCCCCTCTCCCCGGAGAGAGAGGGCGAAGCGAGCGGGCTGGGGCTTACTGCGGCAGCTTCTCGGACTTCCCGTCATAGCGCTTGCGCCATTCGGCGAGGATCGAGTCGCGGTTCTTCGAGGCCCAGGCGAAGTCGTTCTTGATCAGGCGCTGCTCGTAGTCGGCAGGCAATTCGGTCTGCGGCTTGGCGATGCCGGGCTGGGCGAGGACGGCGAAGTTCTCCTTGTACAGCTCCATGGCGGCGGGACTGGCGGAGAAGTCGGCGAGCTTCCTGGCGGCGTCGGCGTGCTGGGTGCCCTTGATCACGCCGGTGGCTTCGATTTCCCAGCCCAGGCCTTCCTTCGGCAGGACGATGTCCAGCGGCGCGCCCTGGCGCTTCAGCTGCACGGCCGGGTATTCGAAGGAGATGCCGATGGGGAATTCGCCAGCGGCGGCCAGCTTGCACGGCTTGGAGCCGGAATGGACGTACTGGCCGATGTTCTGGTGCAGCGCATCCATGTAGGCCCAGCCCTGCTTCTCGCCGAAGGTCTGCAGCCAGGCGCTGACGTCGAGGAAGCCGGTGCCGGAGGACGCCGGGTTGGGCATGACGATCTTGCCCTTGTACTCGGGCTTGGTCAGGTCTTCCCAGCTGCCGGGCTTGGTCAGGCCCTGCTTCTCGGCTTCGACGGTGTTGAAGCAGATGGTCGCGGCCCATACGTCCATGCCCACCCAGGCCGGCGGGTTGGCGGCGTCGCGGTAGTTGGCACCGATGGCGTCCAGGTGCTTGGGCGCGTAGTGCTCGAGCATGCCCTGCGCATCGAGGATGGCCAGGCTGGAGGCCGCCAGGCCCCACACGGCATCGGCCTGGGGACGTTCCTTCTCGGCCAGCAGCTTGGCGGTGATGATGCCGGTGGAGTCGCGCACCCACTTGATCTCGATGTCCGGGTTTTCCTTCTCGAAGGCCTTCTTGTAGGCCGCCAGCTGCTCGGCCTCCAGGGCGGTGTAGACGGTCAGCTCGGTGGCGGCCTGGGCCTGCAGGGCGAAGCCTGCGACAACGGCGGCAGCGAAGGCGAGACGCTTGAACATGTGAAGCTCCTTGGTTGGTGTGCTGGGGTCAGGTTTGGCTTGCTGTGGTTATGCGTTGGCAGGGGTTACGCCGCGCGCCAGGCGGGCGTTGATCAGGTCGATCACCCCCGGCAGGTCGGCGATGGTGTCGATCAGGTAATGCGGGCGGCTCGGCGCGAACAGCGCGTCGATGCGGGTGCGCTCCTCGGCCAGGCGCGCGGCCGGCAGGGCCTGGTAGGCGGCGAAGTCGAGGCCGAGGAAGTTGCCGGAGAAGCGCAGCGCCACGGTCCACATGCCGGCGCTGCGGCCTTCGAGGATGCCCGGCTCGGTGTCGTCCACCTTGACGCAGGCGGCGACGTCGTCGAGGCCGAGGGCGATGACGTTGGCCAGCGCCTGGACCGGGCTCGGGCGGCCCCTGGGCACCTCGTCGGTGGCGACCACGTGGTCCGGGCGGTAGCCGGCCTCGGCGGCCAGCTCCACCACCTTGTCCATCACCACCCTGGGGTAGCCGGAGCAGGTGCCGATCTTCAGGCCGCGCTGGCGCAGGGCGGCGATGGCTTCCAGGGCGCCGGGGATCAGTGCCGAGTGCTCGCCGACCTTGGCGATCTGCAGCGGCATGAAGCGCTCGTAGATCGCGGTGACGTCCGCGTCCGTGGGCAGCCGGCCGAAGCGGCGCTCGAAGCGCGCGGCGATGGCCGGCACGTCGCACAGGGTGCGGATGTGGTCCCACTTGCCCATGCCCATGGGGCCGCGCGCTTCCTCCAGGCTGATCTCGACGTCGAAGCTGGCGAAGGCCTCGACGAAGATCCGCGTGGGGGCGAAGGAGCCGAAGTCGACCACGGTTCCGGCCCAGTCGAGGATGGCGGCCTGCAGGTGCGTGGGGGTCTGGTAATGCATGGTGATCTCCGTGGATCAGTGGCCGGGCGCGGTCTGGCGCCAGGCCTGGGAGCGGCGCAGCAGGCCGCGCGAGGCCCCGGCCAGCAGCAGCGAGACGGCGGCCGAGGTGAGCAGGATGAGGGTGGACATGGCGGCCGCGCCGCCGACGTTGCCGGCGTCGTCCATGTTCAGCACGGCGACGGCGGCGAGCACGCTGTCCGGGCTGTAGAGGAAGATCGCGGCGGACACGGTGGTCATGGCCGAGACGAACAGGTAGCGGACGATGTCCAGCAGCGCCGGCAGGCAGATGGGCACCGTCACCTTCAGGTAGTGGCGGTACAGCGGCATCTTCAGCGACAGCGCGGCGGCCTCGAACTCGCCGTCGAGCTGGCGCAGCGCGGTGCTGGCGGTCATCTGCGCGGTGGTGAGGAAGTGCGCGATGGAGCACACCACCAGCAGCGTCATGCTGCCGTAGAGGCCGTGCAGCGGGTTGGCCGGCAGGTTGAAGAAGAAGACGTAGCCCAGGCCCAGCACCAGGCCGGGCACCGCCATGGGCACGAAGCTGAGCAGGCGCAGCACCTGGTTCAGGGCGCGCTGGCCGTGGGTCTTCTCCATCAGCCAGGCGCCGGTGAAGATCAGCGCGCCGCCGAACAGCGCGGTGCAGCTCGCCAGGGTCAGGCTGTTGCGGTACGCCAGCCAGCCACCACCGGCGGTTTCCTCGAAGGCGTAGTGACGCAGGGACAGCGACAGGTTGTAGGGCCAGAACTTCACCAGCGACGAGTACACCGCCATGCCCAGCACCCCCAGCAGCACGGCGCAGACCAGCAGCACCAGGGCGAGGAAGCCGGCATCCCGCAGGCGCGAGGGCTTGGGCTGGTGGACCTGGGCGCGGCCGCTCATGGCATCGCCCTGGCGCCGGCGCAGCCAGGCGTCGACGCCGAAGCTGAGCAGGGCCGGCAGCAGCAGCACCATGCCGATCAGCGCACCGCGACCGAACTGCTGCTGCCCCACCACCGCCTTGTAGGCTTCCAGGGCCAGCACCTGGTAGTCGCCGCCCACCACCACCGGCACGCCGAAGTCGGTGATGGTCAGGGTGAACACCAGGCAGAAGGCGGCGAACACGGCCTGGCGCGTGGCCGGCCAGGTGATGCTGCGGAAGGCCTTCCAGGGCCCGGCGCCCATGCTGGAGGCCGCGTCGAACAGGCGGCCGTCGGCCAGGGTCAGCGCCGAGATGAGGATCATCAGCGCATGGGGGAAGGTGTAGATGGCCTCGCCCAGGACGATGCCCCAGAAGCCGTAGATGTTGTCCGGAAGCCAGCCGCGCAACAGCCCCTGGTTGCCGAACAGGTAGATCAGCGCGATCCCCGGCAGCATCGAGGGCGCCAGCAGCGGCAACAGGGAGATGCCGCGCCACAGCTCCTTGGCCGGGATCAGCGTGCGGGTCAGGGCGTAGGCGAACAGGTAGGCCACCGGCACCACCAGGGCGGCGACGCTGAGGGAGACCTTGAGGCTGTTGCCCAGCAGCCAGTGGAAGTTGGCGCTGGCCAGCAGTTCGCGGGCGGCCACCAGGCCACCGCCCTGCCCGGCTTCGCCGCTGAAGCCGCGCCAGAAGATGGCCGCCAGGGGCAGCACCACGGCGACGGCGAGGAAGGCCAGGAACAGGCACTTGCCACCCTGGATGAACAGGCGGTCCCCCAGGTCGCCCGGGCGACGGCGGGCGCTCTGCGGGAGGGCCAGGGTGCGCTCCATCAGGCGAACACCTGCAGGCTGCGGGACGGCAGCGCCACCCAGATGTCCGGCCCGCCGAGGCGCGGCATCTGCGCCGGGTCCAGCTCGGCCAGCAGCGGGTGGCCGGGCAAGGCGTCCAGCTCGAAACTCACCCGGCAGCGGTTGCCGAGGAAGGTGATCTCGCGCACCTGGGCGCGGAAGCGGTTGTCGTCGTCCTGGCCGGGCTCCACGGCGATGGCCTCGGGGCGGCAGAACAGCTGGCCACTGGCGCCCTCGCCCGCCTGCTCGGGCAGGCACAGGCGCAGGTCGCCGACCCGGGCGTGGCGCCCGTCGCGCCCCTCGAACGGCAGCCAGTTGCCCTGGCCGACGAAGCTGGCGACGAAAGGCGTGGCCGGGCGCCGGTAGATGGCTTCGGGGGTGTCGTACTGCTCGACCCGGCCGTGGTTCATCACCGCGATGCGGTCGGCCATGAGCATGGCCTCGTCCTGGTTGTGGGTGACCATCAGGGTGGTGATGCCCAGGCGCTTCTGCAGCTGGCGCAGCTCGGTGCACAGGTGCTCGCGGACGCGGGCGTCCAGCGCCGACATGGGCTCGTCCAGCAACAGCAGCGACGGCGACGGCGCCAGGGCACGGGCCAGGGCCACGCGCTGCTGCTGGCCGCCGGACAGCTGGCCGGGGTACTTCTTCTCGCTGCCGGTCAGGCCCACCAGTTCGAGCATCTGCGCCACGCGCTGGCGGGCTTCTTCACGGCTGGCGCCGGTGAGGCCGTAGGCGATGTTCTGCTCGACGCTGAGGTTGGGGAACAGCGCATAGGACTGGAACAGGATGCCGTAGTCACGGGCCTGGGGCGGCAGGTGGGAGATGTCCCGCCCGCCCATGCGCAGCACGCCGGCATCCTGCCGCTCCAGCCCGGCGATGCAGCGCAGCAGCGTGGTCTTGCCACAGCCGGAGGGGCCCAGCAGGCACACCAGCTCGCCTTCGGCGATGTCCAGGGACACCCCGTCCAGGGCGGTGAAGCTGCCGAAGCGCTTGCGCACTTCGCAAGCCTGCAGATAGGGGGTGGCGGACATGACAGGACCTCGCAGAACACTGGCGCACCGCAGGAAGCGCGGTACGGCTCGACGAGGCTGATGCTAGGGAGCAAATGCGAAATCCATGTGGCGATAACCCCAAGCCCACCGATAGTGGCATTGGCGGATTTGGTATAGGCCAGAGGGGAGCTGGAAGCCGAGAGCCTTAAGGTGGAAGGCCGCAACACTGGAGAGAGGAGCGGTTTGTGCAAGTCGCGCTGCAGTACGGCTGCTTTTTATAACCGCCAAGATTCGCCGATAGCACCGAGCGGCTGAACACATGGCCCCCTGCGGGCCCCACTCATCCTGTCGAGCCCCGTGCTCGAACGTCTCTGATGGAGCCGATGATTCCATGCCATGGGACGTGATGTCCCAGGTACAAATACAGCCGGCGCCCTGATCCGGGCGCCGGGCTGCCGGCGTCAGAGCCGGTTGAGGCTGACGTTGTCCAGGTACAGCGACTGGTCGGCACGGGTGCTGAGCACCAACAGCTCCATGCGCCGATAGGTTCCGGCCGGCACCTGGAAGCTCTGCTGCAGCTTGCCCCAGGCGCCGCCCTGGGTGTTCACCACGCCCAGGGACAGCAGCCGGCCGTTGCCGGCGGTGTCTTCCAGGTAGAGGTAGGCGTAGGCCAGCGCAGCGACGCTGGTGGTGCGGCTCACCATCACGTCGGCAGCGAAGCGGTAGGACAGCCCCGGCTGCACCTTGCCGGCCAGGAGCAGGCTGGCGCCGGTGCCGTCGCCCTTGCGGGCATAGACTTCCAGGGACTTGCCGGTGGCGGCCAGGGCGGTCAGCCGGGTGCTGCCGTAGAAGCCCGTCCACTCGCCGATTGCGCTGTCGAAGTTCCAGCCAAAAGCAGCCGGTGTCGCCGGGGTGATGGGCTTGGCGGGGATCACTTCGCTGAGTTCCACCTCATCCAGCAGCACGGCCAGGCGGTTGACACTGACCAGGCCCAGGTAGGTGTTGCGGATGACGCTGGCCGGCGGCTGGTAGACGAAGGTCATGTCGATGGGGGTGAACTCGCTGCTGGTCACCGACTTGATCGCGCCGTTGGCCGTGCTGTAGCTGATGCCGGCGTTCTCCTCGTGGAGCATGCCCAGGTAGACGTTGCCGCGCACGTTGGTGCCCTTGAGCATCACCTTGGCCTTGAGCCGGTAGGTGGCGCCGACCTTCAGTGCGCCCACCGAGGTGGCCAGCACGTCGTCGCGGCCGGCCGGCAGTTCGAACTGCAGGGCGTCGTCACGGCAGGTCTTGCCGACGTTGAGGGTGCTGAGCTTGGCCAGGTTGAGCAGTGCCTTCCAGCCATCCAGGGTGCGGAACTCGCCGTTGGCCACCAGGCTGCTCAGCGCCGGCTTGCTGCACCAGGCCGGGGTCACAGGGGTCGCCGGCGTGGCGGGCGTGGTCGGCGTTGCAGGTGTGGCGGGGGTCGTGGGCGTCGAGGTCGGGTTGACGGTCTCGGGCACCTTGGTCGGGCGCAGCGCGGCGATCTGCGCGGCCATGTCGTTCAGCGCGCGGGAGGCGTCGGCGAAGCTGGCACGGCCGCAGGCCTGGCTTGCGCAGGTGCTGTCGACCACGGTAGGTGTGGAGAACAGCGGCGCCTGCACGGACGCGTTGAACACCTGGGGGTAGGCCATGATGGTGGAGAAGCGCCCCTGTACCCCGTAGCCCCGGCCCCATTCGTAGGTGCCCTGGTGAATGCCACGGGCCAGGTAGGTGTAGTAGCCCTCGGTCTGGTCCTGCTCGTAGGAATGGCGCAGCCCCATGTTGTGGCCGATCTCGTGGGCCATGGTGCTCAGGCTGCAGTCCACCCCGGTGATGCCGTAGGCACTGGCCCAGGCACCGTTCTGGAAGGTGCCGCCGTTCTTCGGCCCGGAGAGCACGTAGCCGATGCCGCACACGCCATAACCCTGCCCCACCTGGGTGCGGCTGATCAGCTGCACCACATCGGCGCCGTAGGTCTCGCGCAGCTGCTGCACGCGCGGGTCGGCGGCGAAGGCGGAAAGGTCCTTGTCGGAGATGGTGGGGTAGCTGGCCCAGGTCAGCGGCTGGGCGTTGACCAGGCGCAGGCGCAGGTTGACGTTGCTTTTCTTGTAGGCGTTGTTGGCGAACTCGATGTAGCTGGCGATGCGGGCGTTCATGTCCCGCCCGTTGGGCAGCGCCTGGGCGTCCTTGGTGTAGAGCACCAGGATGTCGACGGTGCGCGGTTCGGTGGCGGCGTGGGTGAAGGGGGCCAGCAGGAGCAGGGCCAGGCAGGCGAGCAGTTTCTTCATGGTCATCGTTCCTGTGGCGCTCAGCCGCGGGTCGGCGGCGGGAGGGGCTGCAACGGCGTGGAATCGGGGGTCACGAGGGCGTCCGGGGTGGCACGCATCAGCAACTGGTTCTGGTCGGTCACCAGGGTGCTGCCGGTGGCGTTGTCCACCACCATGGACAGGGTCTGCTCGCGGGTGGCGAGGGTGATGTGGGTCTCCAGCTGGCCCTTCACCACGGTGAGGGTGTCTTCCGGCTGGCCACCTTCCACCGGGCCGCTCCAGACGGCAGCGCCGCCGGTGTTGTGGGTCTCGCCCAGCGTGGCGCGCAGCGGCTCCTTGCGGCCGGGCACGCCCAGCTGCAGGGTCTTGCCGACGGCCAGCGCACCCAGGGACGTGGTCTGCACCTGGGTGCGGTATAGGGTCATCTCCTGCTGTTGCTCGGGCACCAGGGAGTGGCTGTCCCAGAGTTCGACCAGGGTGTCGGCGGGGGCGTCCGCCACGGGCACCGTGGCGACGTGGGGTGCCGGCACCACGTTCACCGCAGCCCGCATCGGGCTGGCCGCCACGGGTGCGCCCGCCATGACCGAGGCGACGGGCAACGGAGTCGCCGGTGCTGCTGGCAATGGGGTGTGCTGGGTAACGGCCGGAGCCGATGGGGCATCGCCCAGGAGGACGGCAAGGGTGACACCTGATGTGACCAGGGCAACCGCCAGGTAGAGGAGCGTACGGGGCATGACCACCTTCCCATGTTTCACCCGGCACAGCCGGGTGGCAGCGAAACCACGGAAAAGCATCCCTGACGAACCGTGGAACAGGTTCGACCGTTGCGAGGGGTAACGGCCAGTTATTCGATTTATTGACGCCAGAAAATTGATATCACAGTGCCTGCATGCGGCATAAATACGCTTTCGCTATTAGCCAGGCACCGGATCACACCATTGCGTTCCTACGCTGCCTGAGGCCGATATTCGGAGTCGCTGGAAAGTTGAACGGCATGAATAAAGTTGAACGTGTTCAACTTCCGCAAGTGAACCAACCGCCACCTTAAACAGCTCCTCGATGGCCGTCAGGATAATTGGGATTTCTCGCACATTGCTGGTTTGACAGCCCCAGTGCCAATCGTGGGTAATTGCCAAATTCCGACGGCATCCGGCAGCAAACAGCTGATAACCAGTCGCCATCACCGATGTAATTGTTCGACAAAACCCTTTGATTACAAGCCGTTGCGAAACAGCTCCAATTATTGCGCCTGACTTTTTCCCTATTTTCGTTAGTTGAACCCGCGCAACTTAATACGCTGGCAATCTGATAGTAGAAACACACTTTTCAATTCAAGCCGACGTCACGCGTTTGAATATGGAGTGCCTACTTGATCTGGACGCTACTTCACTTGCTCGACTGAACAGCCCTGGCTCGTCCTGGAATTCAATGGCCAGCGTGCCTGCTCGTCGACTGAACCCGCTTGCGCATCACGGACGTGCCCCGGCGGATCACCACTACCCGGCCCAGGCCGGATGCATGAAAGGAGAACCCATGCGGAAAATCTGGCTCTACCCGGCCGTCGCCCTGGTGACGGCCGGCACGACGCTCGCCGTCCTGCTCAAGGACGCGCCGGCACAAGGCGATGCGCCCCCCGTCGCCTCGTCACCGACCGCCGCAGGCAGCATCGCCCTCCCCGCCTTGCCGGGCGCAGGCGACCTGGCACAGGGCTCGGTGCATGCCACCGGCAAGGCTGCGCCCGCCCTGCCACCGGGCGACCACAGCGAGGCCACCCTGGCCCTGTGGGCACCTGATGCCCTGCAGGCCGAGGAGCAGGACGGCATGACCGTCTACCACACCCGGACCTCCCCCGACCTGCTGGGCGCGTTCGCCGTGGGCACCACCCTGCAACTGGGCGTGCCGGGCCGCCAGGAACCGCTGCGCGCCAAGCTGGAGCAGACCCACAACACCGGCAGCACCGCCGTGTGGAGCGGCGCGGTGGAAGGCGGCAGCGACGCCGACACCCTGACCGTGGTCAAGGGCCGGCTGGAGACCCACATCACCCTCGCCACCCCCGAGCAGACCCTTTCCTTCGTGGTGGACAACGCCACCGGCGCCACCCAGGTGACCGACCAGAACGCGCTGCTGATGCGCGCCACGCCGGACCCGATCATCACCCCCGACGCCAAGCAACTGCCTCCCCTGCCGCCGCCCGCCCAGGGCTGACCCCACAAGGAACGTCCCACCATGAAACGACTCTTCATCGGCACCCTGCTGGCTGTCGCCGTCCAGGCCGCCCACGCCGCCGAGCCGCGCACCGTCGACCTGCTGGTGCTCTACACCAAGGACGCCCAGGCGCTGCCCAACGGCCGCGACATGGACGCGCGCATCGCCAGCTACATCGAGTACGCCAACAACGCGTACAAGAAAAGCAACGTCGACCTGCGCCTGCGCCTGGTGCATCGCCAGGTGCTGGACTGGGCCAGCTACCCCACCGTATCCAGCCGTGACCTGGCCGCCTTCGCCGCCGACAGCCGTGTGCAGCAGCTGCGCGAGACCTACGGCGCCGACATGGTCCACCTGATCGGCCGCACCCAGGACGGCCAGGGCTACGGCGTGTGCGGCATTGGCTACGTACTCTCCGGGCAGAAGAACAGCGGCACCTTCAATTCCGGTTCCGCCAACAGCGCCTACGCCATCACAGGCGTCGACTGCAGCCTGAGCACCATGGCCCACGAGATCGGCCACAACATGGGCCTGCGCCACTCCTACGAACAGGACCAGAGCGAGGGCTACTACCAGTCCAGCTGGCACCAGGGCACCTTCGAATGGAGCCGTGGCTACGGCGTGCAGGGCCAGTTCTCCACCATCATGGGCTACCCCCACGTGTTCAACGCCCGTGTCCAGGCCCCGCTGTTCTCCTCGCCGCGCGTGCTGGACAGCACCTGCGCCAACCAGGCCTGCGGCCAGGAGAACCACGCCGACGCGGCCCGTGCACTGAACGCCATGGCGGCTCAGATCGCCGCCCTGCGCGCCACCAAGGTGCCGGAGACGCAGAACCCCACCAACCCCGGCACCCCCACCACCCCGCCGACTACACCAACCACGCCCCCGACGACACCCCCCACCACGCCGACCCCGGCCTGGTGCAACAAGCCGGCGCTCAAGGGCCTGGTGGCCAATGGTGAGTTCCGCACCGAGGAGGGCTGGCAGGCCCTGCTGGGCTATGCCACGACGAGCCTGGTGAACGTCGGCAAGACCTGCCGCGACAACGCCCTGCTGCTCGAACTGCCCAACGGCGGCAGCGACATCCTCGCCACCCCGGTCACGGCCCTGCGCGAAGGCGCCCGCTACCGCCTGCGGGCCAAGGTCATGCTCAAGGGCGCCAACGCCCGCGGCAACCTGTACCTGGGCATCCTCCACGAGGCCAACGACCGCATCAGCTACAGCGGCGCCTCGGGCGTGACCCAGTCGGTGACCAGCAGCGAGTTCACCACCCTGGAGCGCACCTTCACCTACACCCGTGCCCAGACCCCGCCGCGCACCACCTACGTGGGCCTGATCAGCCGCGACGGCCTGAGCGTGCTGGTGGATGAAGTGGAGCTGACCGAGGTCACCGAGCCGAAGCCCACCACCCCGACCACCCCCACCGTCCCTTCGACGCAGGCATGGAACTTCGAGAACGGCGCGGCCGGCTGGGCTGGCTTCCACGGCACCACCCGCCTGGTGGCCCTGGGCGGCAACACCGGCACCTCGCTGGAGAGCTACGCCCGCCTGTACGAAGGCAGCGGCGCCAGCATCCCGCTGCAGGGCAAGGTGCAGGGTGGCCTGGGCTATCGCCTGGTGGCCGACGTGATGATCGGCCGCAGCGCCGCCATCAAGGGCCTCACCTACGGCTACCTGTACCTGGAGGACACCAGCGGCCAGGGTCGCTACCTGCCCCTGGGCATGAGCGGCACCGTGGGCGGCGCCTGGAGCCGCCTGCAGCAGGACGTGCAGATCCCCGCCGGCACCTACCGCCGCGTGGAGCTGCTGGTACTGGGCACCCGCAAGGACCAGTCCCTGTACCTGGACAACGTCAGCTTCAACCGGCTCTGAGCCACGGCCCCCGGCGTCGCCGGGGGCTTTCCCTTCTGCGGGCCCGTCAGCGGCCCTCTTCGCAGGCCTCGCGCGCCAAGGCCATGAACGCGGCCGGCAGACGCGCCTGGCGGCGGTCCTTGAGGCAATAGAGGTATTCGTCGATCTGCGGTGCCTGCTCCAGCTCGATGACGCAGAGCTCGGGGTTATCCGGCACTTCATGCCGCGCGATGATGCTGATTCCGATGTTGCGGATCACCGCCTCGCGGATGGCTTCGCGGCTGCCGATCTCCAGCAGCGGGCCGATATCCAGCCCGGCCTTCTCCAGCAGTGCCTCGGTGAGCTGGCGGGTGATGGAGCCGCGCTCGCGCATCAGCAGGTTGTGGCCTTTCAGGGCGGCGATATCCACCGCGCGGCGTCCGGCCAGCGGGTGGCTGCGATGCACCGCCAGCACCAGCGGGTCGCTACCCAGCACCAGGCGCACCAGGCGCTGGTCGTCTAGCTTCTGCGACGAGGCGGCGAGGTCCACGCGGTATTCCTCCAGCGCCTCCAGCACCTGCTGGGAGTTGCCGATCTCCACCGACACGTCGATGTGCGGGTAGCGCTCGCGGAAGTCCCGCACCAGGGCGAGGATGTAGTAGGGCGAGGTAGCGCCGATGCGCAGGCTGCCCTGCATCTGCCCGCTGTTGCGCAGGAAGAACTCGATGTCGGCTTCCTGCTGCAGCAGGACCTTGACCATGGGCAGCAGGCGCGCGCCCTCCTCGCTCACCGTCAGCCGGCGGCCGCCACGGTGGAAGAGTTCGACGCTGTAATGAGCCTCGAGATTGCGGATCTGGGTGGTGACGGTCGGCTGGCTCAGGCCCAGCTTCTTGGCGGCCTGGGTGATGCTGCCCAGGCGCGCGACCATGTAGAACGCCTTGAGCTCGGCACTGAGCATGAGGGCTGGTTTCCGAATGGGGGGACGCGGCGATTATAAGCGCGACGGCGAGCCGACTTCATGCAGTGCGCGGTGCTCTGGATCAGCCCCCCGGCCCGGTCGGGACACACGAAGTGGCTAATGGTTCACAGGCACTAGCACACCCGTACTATTCAAGCCCTTCGCCACCCTCCCTAGACTGCCTCCAGGCGCTACGGCCCGCCCGCCAGTTCCGGGTCCATGCGGCACGCCCTGCCGCCCGCCGATAACGACACCTGCCGCCCAGCAGGCCCGGATCACGCACCAAAGGAATGCCCCGATGAAACTCCAAGGAATCGCCGCCGGTTTCGCCCTCGCCTCCACCCTGCTCACCACCGGCTGCATCCCGCAGAACGGCCAGACCCAAGGCCTGTTCACCCCTCCGCCCGCCAACGCCGCCGCCGGCACCCAGGTCGCATCGGCCAATGCGCCCTGCACGCCCAACGCCACCGCGGATCTGATCTCCACCGGTCGCAGCCTGCTGGAAATCGGCACCAGCATCATGCAGACCAAGGCCAACATGAACAGCGCCAACAATGGCTACAACAGCTACACCATGCAGGACGTCGAGAACGCCCAGAAGATCAACAAGGGCAACGAGATCCTCAACAACGTCGAAACCATGACCGGCGGCCCCCAGGCCCCTTGCAGCTGACGCTTTCCCCCCGTCGCCTTGAGCACAGGGATGTGCGGGGCGCCGGGTTTTCACTCCCCGAGCAACGAGCCCGCGCCTGCGCGGGCTCGCTCGTTTCGGCCTCCTGTCATGGCGCTGTCACGAAAAAGTCATAACCTCCGCCGAATCGAAGAACCAAGGAGGTGACGGATGAGCGTTGGCAACGACCTGCTGGCACAGCGCATCCATCGGGAACTGCTCGAGCACAGCGATGAAGAGCTCGAACTGGAGCTGTTGGAGGATGGCCACGATCTGGACACCTACTTCGACGGCCACGTCGACGAAAGCCCAGGGCGCCAGGCCCGACGCAGCTATTTCCAGGAGCTGTTCCGCCTGCAGGGCGAGCTGGTGAAGCTGCAGAGCTGGGTGGTCAAGACCGGGCACAAGGTGGTGATCCTCTTCGAGGGCCGCGACGCCGCCGGCAAGGGTGGCGTGATCAAGCGCATCACCCAGCGCCTCAATCCGCGGGTGTGCCGCGTCGCCGCACTGCCGGCGCCCAACGACCGCGAACGAACCCAGTGGTATTTCCAGCGTTATGTCTCGCACCTGCCTGCCGCCGGCGAGATCGTCCTGTTCGACCGCAGCTGGTACAACCGCGCCGGCGTCGAGCGGGTGATGGGGTTCTGCAACGACGAACAGTACGAGGAGTTCTTCCGCACCGTGCCCGAATTCGAGCGCATGCTGGTGCGCTCGGGCATCCAATTGATCAAGTACTGGTTCTCCATCTCCGACAGGGAGCAGCACCTGCGCTTCCTGGCGCGCATCCACGATCCGCTCAAGCAGTGGAAGCTCAGCCCCATGGACCTGGAATCCCGCCGTCGCTGGGAGGCCTACACCAAGGCCAAGGAAATCATGCTCGAACGCACCCACATCGAGGAGGCGCCCTGGTGGGTGGTCCAGGCCGACGACAAGAAGAAGGCGCGGCTCAACTGCATCCACCACCTGCTCGGCCAGATGCCCTACGAGGAAGTCGAACAGCCCAGCGTCCAGTTGCCGCAGCGCCTGCGCCACGCCGACTACGTGCGCAACCCGACGCCCCGCGAGATCCTCGTGCCCGAGGTCTACTGAGCATCATCTCCGGCGTGACTCACCCGCGTGAGCATGCATCGCAGACACAGAACTATCGCGGCGCCCGGCATTTTCAGCTATCAAGACCGGCGCGCTGCAACGTCGCGGCGATTCGAGGAAGCGGTGCATGTATCACGGAGAACGTTTCAACGCCTGGACCCACCTGGTCGGCGCGCTGCTGGCAGGCATCGGCGCCGTCTGGCTGCTGGTGCTGGCGGCGCTGGATGGCAGCACGACGAAGATCGTCAGCGTCGCCATCTACGGCGTGACCCTGGTGATGCTCTACAGCATCTCCACCGTCTACCACAGCGTGCGCGGGCGGGCGAAGGTGATCATGCGCAAGCTCGACCACCTGTCGATCTACCTGCTGATCGCCGGCAGCTACACGCCCTTCTGCCTGGTCACCCTCGAAGGCGCCTGGGGCTGGACGCTGTTCGGCATCGTCTGGACGCTCGGCATCATCGGCATGCTGCAGGAGATCAAGCCCCGCTCCGAGGCGCGGGTCCTGTCGATCATCATCTACGCGGTGATGGGCTGGATCGTCCTCATCGCCCTCAAGCCCCTGATCGCCGCCCTTGGCACCACCGGCTTCACCTGGCTGGCCGCCGGCGGGGTGTTCTACACCGTGGGCATCATCTTCTTCGCCTTCGACAGCCGCTTCCGCCACTGGCACGGCATCTGGCACCTGTTCGTCATCGCCGGGAGCCTGCTGCACTTCGTGGCGATAGTACGGTTCGTAATATAACGGCCGGTAATCATCCCTCTGCCCCCCTGTGGGTGCAAATTCGTGGGCTCTGCGTGCGTTAGCTGTTGTGGATTCAATGAAAAGGCGCTTTCAGGGGCGCGCCCACCGCATGGGTTTCGCTTCGCTCTACACCATCCTACGAAGGCCGCCAGCCGCGGCGTACATCCGGTGGTGACGCGCACATCAACGTGAAGTATTGAGCATCGATGTTGGGGCAGCGGCAAAAAGCCCCTTTAGGAAGCCGAGCGTAATCGTCGTTTCAGGGGTTGAGCGACATGGATGTCGCGAGAGCCGCGATGGGCCAGGGATGGCCCTTCGCGGCGTGCCCCTGGACGACGCTTGCGGCGAACGCACTTCAGTGCGGCCCGAAGGGCGAGCGCAGCGAGTAACGATGATGGAGCGAGGGGAGTCTGGCGGAGCCAGACCCGTATGCAGGGGCAAGCCCTTTTGGTTTCTTTTGGGTGGTTCGGCAGCCCGACGACTGCCAAAAGAAACTCGCCCGGCAAGGCGAAACAGAAAACCTCAGCAAAACTCGGCAATCGGCTTGGCCAAAAACCTCCTAGCAACACTTAGCGCAGACAGAGCCAATGAATGCGCTCCTACGGTCGTCTGGCTGGAAGGGGCCTCGTCAATCCCTGCGCGAATAGGCCCGGGGCATCAGGCCACCGGACATCAGCGCGTTGCCCATGTGCGGGGATGCGGGGCGTGCGCCCGGCGTCCGGGCCGACAGCAGCCCGGCGAGCAGTGGCGAAGAAGGCCGCTCCTGGCTGTCGCAGCCCATCAGCAGTAGTTCGATCAGCGCGTGTGCGGATGCACAGTCACGATTGTCCATGGGTGTTCTCCGGCAATGGCTTTGTCCTTACGCTACTGCCCGTCGCGGAGGACAGATTGACCTGGGTCAGTCCCCTCCGCGCGGCCCCTGCGACAACCCGGCGCAGGGCACCGTCCTGCGCATTTTGACTTCGATCAATCAGGCGTCTCGCCATGAGGGTAAACAGGAGGCATAGGCGCAACGCGCCGCCCCTTTTCCCCCTACCTGGAGACAGCCATGTCCGCTCTCAACACCGCCCTCGCAGCCAAGCCCCTGCATGCATCACCCCGGGGCGAGTACTGGATCGAGCCACTGGAAGACGGCACCCACGTGCTGATCCGCCCGCTACGTGCGGAGGACCGCGAGCGCGAACGCGCCTTCATCAACCGCCTGTCCCCGGAAGCCCGCCACAACCGCTTCCTGGGCGAATTCCGCGAAGTGGCCCCGCCCCTGCTCGACCAACTGATGGACGTCGACGACAAGGATCGTGTCGCCCTCGTCGCCCTGGCCCACGTGGACGGCGAGCTGCTGGAAGTCGGCATCAGCCGCTACGCCCGGGTCGGCGAGCTCGGCCAGTGCGAGTTCGCGGTCACCGTGGCCGACCAGTGGCTGCGCCGCGGCCTCGGCGGCATCCTCTTCCAGCACCTGGCGGACAGCGCCCGCCGCAACGGCTTCCGCCAACTGTATTCCATCGATTCGGCGAGCAACGCCGGCATGCGTGGCCTGGCTCGCAAGTTCGGCCTGCAGCGCCGTCGCGACGAGGAAGACCCGACCCAGGTCATCCACCGCCTGGACCTGTAGCCCCCGCCGCCTTCGGCTACCTCGTCATCCCCGCGAACGCGGGGATCCACGTCAAGCCAACGGGCACGGCGTTGCCTGAGGCTCCTTCCGCGCAGGCCCTTCAACGGGCCTGCCTTCCTCCCATCGGCAGGTGACCGGCCCCCGCCAGCGCGGCGAAACGGGGCTCGGCCAGCCGCGCCGACCAGCCCAGCCAGCCCGCCGACGAACCGGCGCCGCTGCGCGCCACCTGCAGCTGCACGTGGATATGCCCCACCATGCAGACGCTCAAGCCATCCATGTTGAAATAGGTGCAGGCCTGCTGGGTGTCGCCGCAACCGGCCGATCTGTCCTGGTAGGCGGGCTCGCCCTGCTCCGCCGCATGGAATGCCAGGTCGGTGACGAATCCCTTGTGCCCGGCGCCGTTGCGCTTGCTCAGGTCCCATCCCATCTTCTTTCGTTGCCCTGGAAGCCGAAGGCCGTGTAGCGAACCACCGGCATGGCCGCCACCTTCGCCCAGAGCGGCCCCGCCTCGCCGTGATCGACGGCGCCGCTCGCGGCGAATCGTCGATGGGGTGATGAAAGCGTAGCCAGCCACCCGGCGCTGACAAGCGCGAGACGGCGAACTTCCCGGGCCTTCCGACGATCAACCGATACGCCCAACCACTACGGTAACCCGCATGAGCCAGGCCAACGACGGCAAGACGCCGGGGCTGTCCGCCCGCGAGAAGCAGGACGTCAACGAAAACCAGCCGCCCCGCGCGGCGGTGCTGCACGAGATCATCCGCACCCAGGGCGACCAGGAACTGGAGCGCAACGTCGCCGCGCTCTGGTGGTCGGCGCTGGCTGCCGGCCTGACCATGGGCCTGTCGCTGATGGCCATGGGGCTGTTCAACTCGCGCCTGCCCGACGGCGAGGCGAGCAAGGTGATCGCCAGCCTCGGCTATTGCGCCGGCTTCCTCGCGGTGATCCTGGCGCGCCAGCAACTGTTCACCGAGAACACCCTCACCGCCGTGCTGCCGGTGATGAGCAAGCCCACCCTGAACAACGTCGGGCGCCTGCTGCGCCTGTGGAGCGTGGTGCTGGCGGGCAACCTGGCCGGCACCCTGCTGGTGGCCTGGGTGATGCTGCGCCTGCCGATCTTCGATGCGGCCACCGACGCCGCCTTCCTCGACATCGGCCGCAAGGTGATGGAGAACGACGTCGGGCAGATGTTTGCCAAGGGCATCGTCTCAGGCTGGATGATCGCCACCATGGTCTGGATGATCCCCTCCCAGGAAAGCGCCAAGCTGTGGATCATCATCCTCATCACCTACCTGATGGCGCTCGGCGACTTCACCCACATCGTGGTCGGCTCGGCCGAGGTGTCCTACCTGGTGTTCGCCGGGCATCTGGACTGGCGTGAATTCTGGCTGACCTTCGCCGGCCCCACCCTGGCCGGCAATATCGTCGGCGGCAGCCTGATCTTCGCCCTGATCAGCCATGCCCAGGTACGCAGCGACGGCGACAGCCCACGACCGCCGCACGAGCCCCCCGCCGAAACGCCGCCGCGCAAGTCCCAGAAGCGTTGAGCGTGCCTGTCGATCTGCGGTCGCGCCAAACGGCCATTTCCAGGCCGGCTATCCTCGGACCGGCCCCGACTGGAGAACCGCCATGCCCATCCACCCGCGCATCACCCCCTGCCTGTGGTTCGACGACCAGGCAGAAGCGGCCGTCGATTTCTACATCGGCATCTTCCCCAACTCGCGCATCACCGCCATCAGCCGCTACGGCGAAGCCGGCAGGGCCATCCACGGTCGCCCGCCCGGAAGCATCATGACCCTCGCCTTCGAACTGGATGGCCAGCTCTTCACCGCGCTCAACGGTGGCCCGGCGTTCCGCTTCAACGAAGCCATTTCGCTGCAGGTGGACTGCCACGACCAGGACGAGGTGGACCATTACTGGAACGCGCTCGGCGCCGGGGGGCCGGTGGAGGCACAGCAATGCGGCTGGTTGAAGGACAGGTTCGGCCTCTCCTGGCAGATCGTGCCCCGGGCGATGATGGCCATGATGCAGGCGCAGGACGGCGAGAAGTCCCAGCGTGCCTTCCAGGCCATGCTCGGCATGAAGAAGCTGGACATCGCTGCCTTGCAGCGGGCCTTCGACGGCGACTGAGTGCGCGCGGGCAGCCACTGCCGCCGCGCCAAGCTCGCCGCCATCGCCTCGATGCCCCTGGCCCTGCGGCGCCTGGCCTTACGGCACGCTGCTCGGCGACCTGTGCATGGGGTCGCGTCCGGACCTTCGCTGAAGCCCACCACTCGGGCTACACCCGACGCAACAGGGGACGCCCCAGCAGAGGGGGGGCCCGAGTGGCTTCGTGCCCATTCCCCGGGGTGCATGCCGACGACGTCCCGCACTTCTGCAGGATGCCGGTAGCGCCTTCGGCACCTAGCCGACTGCATGGCGTTTCTCATCGGTGCTCGACACGGGAGTCGGCTTGCGCCTCTGTGATTTCGGCACCACAGTTCAGGCATCCACGCTCCTCGACGAGCGCGGGCCATAACAGAAGAACCTCCCCATGCGATTTCTTCCTGCCTTTCTCCTCCTGCTGTTCCCGGCTTTGGCGCTGGCCGGAGCCGACACCCTGCGCGTGGACCTGCGCGACCGCCCGCCCGAGATGTGGAGCATCGACGGCCGCCCCACCGGCCCGCTGGTACGGGTGCTGGAGGTGGCCGCCGAGCGGGCCGGGCTGCAGCTGGAATGGCGCTACGCGCCTTTCGCCCGTAGCCTGGCCGACCTGCGCGAAGGGCGCATCGACCTGGTGCCGCGTGTCCTGCCCGACCCGGAGCGTGACCACTATCTGCATTACCTGCCGAGCATCGGCACCCAGGACAAGGACATCCTCTTCGCCATCCGCCCCAACCAGCGGGTGGAACGCTACGAAGACCTGGCGTCACTGCGCATCGGCGTCAAACGCAGCACCCTGTACTTCCCGCGCTTCGACGCCGACGCCGCGCTGCACAAGCAGCCGGCGGTGGACGACGACATCCTCGTGCGCATGTTCAAGGCGGGCCGAATCGATGCCATCGTGGTGCTGGACAAGACGGCCATCGACATCGCCTTCGAAAACATCCGTTTCCGCGACTTCACCTACGCCGGGCTGCGCGAGCCGATCCACATCGAGAACCGCTTCGCCGCCTCGCAAAAGCTCCATGACAGTGGCCGTGCGGCGCTCTACGATCGCCTCGGTCGCGAGCTGGAGGCCATGCGCCGCAGCGGCGAGGTGGTGTCCATCTACCGCGAACAGGGTGTCGAACCGCCCACCCCCTGAACCCTGGCGGGCCCCGGGTATGGCCATCTGCCTTGGGAAGCGCTGGAGCGCCCCCCGTCGTCGCTGCGTCAGTGGCTGGCCGGAGCAAAAGTCCTGCCAGCACTTCGCCACTGATCCATACTCGGTCAGTCGCATCGCACGTGATCGGGGAAGTCATGGGCCAAAGCGCTGGGGGAGATATCTTTCGTCGGGCATTCGAGTCGTCGTCAGTGGGGCTGGCCTTGCTCGAACTGGACGGCACCGTCCGCCATGTCAACCGGGCCTCGGAGGAACTGCTCGGGCGCTCCCGGCAGACCATGCTCGGCACGTCCCTGGAGAGCCTGCTGCACCCCAGGGATCACCAGGCGCTAGGCGAGGCCCTCGACCGCGCACGTCGCCAGCACGACGACCTGTCCTGCGGCGAGATGCGCTTCACCACCTCGTCCGGCGAGTACCGCTGGTTGCACTTGGGCTTGAGCATGGTCGAGGACGGTCGCAGCCAGCCCACCCATTACCTGGTGCGCCTGCAACCCCTTGCCGGGCACCGGGAGCGGGCCGAGCAGATGCACCTGCTGAGCTTCGCCCTGGATTACACCGCCGATGGCGTCATGCTGCTCGATGGCGAGCAGAACATCCGCTATATCAATGAGGCCGCCTGCCAACTGATCGGCCAGCCGCGCCAGCACCTCGTCGGGCAGCCGCTGGCACCGGTGCTGTCCTTGCTGACCGAGCAATTCGCCGAACTTTTCGCAGGTGTGGATGGCCTGCAGGAAGCGTTGGACACCCATCGTGTGCTCAGCTGCGAGCTGCATGCCCCGGGGGAGGAATCTCCACGCTATGTAACGCTGCAGTTCAACAGCTTCCGTTACGACCAGCGCCCCTACAGCCTCGTGCTGGTTCACGACTTCACCGAGCGGCGACGCATCGCCAACGCCCTGCTGCGCAACGAGCGGCAATTCCGCGCCCTGATCGAGAACACCCCCGATGCCATCGGCCGGCTGACCCCCGACTTCCGCCTGATCTACGCCAACCCGGCCCTGGAGGCGCTGTGTCGCCTGCCCCTGGTGGAGGCCCGCGGCCGGCCGGCGCGGGAAGCCTTCGGCGACAACTCGCAGGTCGACATCATGGCCGACCTGGTGCGCGAGGTGGCCACCACGGGCGAATCCATGGAGGAGGAACTGATCCACGGCATCGAAGGCCCGGCCGACCAGCAGATCCACTACCTCATGCAACTTGTTCCTGAGCGCAATGCCGAGGGCGAGGTGACTAGCGTCATCTCGGTGGCCCGCGACATCAGCGGCATCCGCAAGGCGGAACGCCACCTGGCGGCCAGCAACCGCCAGCTGCGCGAGCTGTCGAGCCGCCGGGAAAGCGCCCGCGAGGAGGAGCGCAAGCTCATCGCCCGGGAGATCCACGATGAACTGGGCCAGCACCTCACCGCCCTGCGCATGGGCATTTCCCTGCTGCGCCTGCAGTACGGCGAGCGGGCCCCGGGGCTCGGCGAGGGTGTGGAACGCCTCATGGCGCTGTGCGACCGCACTATCGGCGTGGTCCGTTTCATCGCGACCAGCTTGCGTCCAGCGGCACTGAACATGGGGCTGTACCCGGCGCTGGAGTGGTTGATCGACGAATTCCGCAGCCACCACACGCAGATCGCCTGCGAGCTGGTGGCCCACAGCGGCGCACCGGCCCTGGACGACAGCCAGGCCACCACCGCCTTCCGCATCGTCCAGGAGGCACTGACCAACATCGCCCGCCACTCCGGTGCCAGCCGCGCGGTGGTCAGCCTGGAACAGGTCGATGACCGCTACGTGCTGGACATCACCGACAACGGCCACGGATTCGACCCGGCCAAGGTCAGCAAACGCTCCCTGGGCCTGGCCGGCATGCGCGAGCGCGGCACAAGCCTGGGCGGCGAGGTGGTGATCTTCAGCCACCCGGGCCAGGGCACCACAGTGCAGGCCACCTTCCCCGTCAACGAGCCTTCGGAGTCACCATGACCCGCATCCTCATCGCCGATGACCACGCCATCATGCGCGGCGGCCTCAAGCAACTGATCGAGTTCGATGCCCGCCTGCAGGTGGCGGCCGAGGCGGAGAACGGCGCCCAGGTGCTGGAACAGCTGCGGACGGGCGAGTTCGACCTGCTGCTGCTGGACATGAGCATGCCCGGGCTCAGCGGCGAGGACCTGATCAGCCGCGTGCATGGGCGCTACCCGCGCCTGCCGATCCTGGTGCTGAGCATGCACAACGAGGCACAGATCGCCCAACGCGCCCTGCGCGCCGGCGCCAACGGCTACCTGACCAAGGACCACAACCCGGAGACCCTGCTGGCCGCCATCCACCGGGTCGCCGACGGTGGCCGCTACCTGGACCCGCGCATCGCCGAGCAGCTCGCCTTCGCCAGCAGCAACCCCGCGGACGATGCCACCGCACAGCTCTCCGACCGCGAGTTCCAGATCCTCCGCCTGCTGGCCCAGGGCCTGAGCGTCAACCAGATCGCCGACCAGCTGGTGATCAGCAACAAGACCGTCAGCACCCACAAGACCAGGCTGATGGAGAAGATGGGCTTCACCTGCAACGCCGACATCATCAAGTACGCCCTGACCCACGGCCTGACGGCCTGAGCGGTCGGCGCCACTGCGGTGCGGCTCGTGGCCCCACCGCATCCTGCGAAACGTCGCAACGCAGCCCCTCGGGAAATCCCTACAGAAAAACAGGATGTCCTTATGCCATCACCGGGATAGGACGATAGGGCCGATCGCGCCCCGCGCCCATGCTGGACACAACCCCGCAACGCACCGCCGCTGCGGGCCCCGTGTCCTGATGGAGCGCGACCGTGACGAGCCCGAACCCCACTTCCAGCGTCCCCTGGCTGCCCATCGCCTTCTGCGGTGCCGGTTGCGCGCTGCTGTTCTGGACGGCCAGCCAGTTCCCCTCCCCGGCCTGGGCCCTGGCGGCCGTGGCACCCACGCTGCTGTTGTGGGTCGTCATCGCCCAGCGCGATGGCGCCCACCAGCAAGCACTGCACCGTACCCATGACGAAGCCCTGGCCGAAGGTGCCCGCCAGGAAGCCGAGCGCCACGTACAGGGCCTGCCGGAGCTGTGCGCCAACATCGCACCGGTCTGGTCGGCGCAGATCGAATCGGCACGCCACCAGACCCAGACCGCCATCGAAGCCCTATCCGAGCGCTTCGCCCGCCTCGCCGGCCGCATCAGCGACGCCGTCTCCAGCGGCATGCAGGCCGACAGCGATGCCCTGGTCACCCTGCTGGCCCAGAGCGAGGTGGAGCTGGAAGACATCGTCAGCCAGCTGCGCCTGGCGCTCTCCAGCAAGGAGAGCCTGCTGCAGGAGGTGGAGCGGCTCAACAGCTACACCGCCCAGCTGCGCACCATGGCCAAGGAAGTGGGCGACGTGGCCAAGCAGACCAACCTGCTGGCCCTCAACGCCGCCATCGAAGCTGCACGCGCCGGTGAGGCCGGTCGCGGCTTCGCCGTGGTCGCCGACGAAGTGCGCAAGCTCTCCACCCTCTCCGAGGAAACCGGCAAGCGCATCGGCGACACCATCGAGACCGTCAGCGGCGCCATCGAGCGCACCCTGCAAGTCTCCAACGAGCACGCCACCCGCGACGCCGGGACCCTGGAGAACGCCAGCCAGGTGATCCGCCAGGTGATCGCCCAGTTCCGTTCCGGCGCTACCCGGCTGGTGGAGCACGGCAACGCCCTGCGCAATGACAACGCCGTGGTCGGCGATGAAATCTCCGAGGTGCTGGTGGCCCTGCAGTTCCAGGACCGGGTCAGCCAGATGCTCGGCCACATGCGCGACGACATCGGCCGCCTGGCCCAGCACCTGGAGCAGGACGATGCCCGTCACGTGGACGCCCGCTCCTGGCTCGACGAGCTCTCCCGCACCTACACCACCCCCGAACAGCACGCCATCCACCACGGCCGCAAAGGCGGCCCGGGCAGCGCCGGCGCCAGCAATTCCGCTTCCGACATCACCTTCTTCTGAGGACCGATCATGGCCAAGACCATTCTCATCGTCGACGACTCCGCCTCCATCCGCCAGGTGGTGGGCATGACCTTGAAAAACGCCGGCTACGACGTGCTCGAAGGCGTCGACGGCAAGGACGCGCTGACCAAGCTGGACGGCCGCAAGGTCCACCTGATCATCAGCGACGTGAACATGCCGAACATGGACGGCCTCACCTTCCTGAGGAACGTCAAGCAGCTGGCGGCCTACAAGTTCACCCCCGTGATCATGCTCACCACCGAGGCCGGCGACGCCAAGAAGGCCGAAGGCCAGGCCGCCGGGGCCAAGGCCTGGGTAGTCAAGCCCTTCCAGCCGGCGCAGATGCTGACCGCCGTTTCCAAGCTGATCCTGCCCTGATCGGGAGACCGCCATGAGCACCCTTGAATCCCTCGATGGCAGCCGCCTCCTGGCCCTGGACAGCGCGCTGACCATCTACACCGCCGCCGACACCAAGCTGCTGCTGGCCAACGCCCTGCAAGGCGCGGTGGCCCTGCACCTGGACCTCAGCGCCATCGAAGAAGTGGATTGCGCCGGCCTGCAGCTGCTGCTGGCGGCCTGCCAGGAGGCCCGGCGCCAACACGTCCACCTCAGCCTCGAAGGGGCCAGCCTGGCCATGACTGAGATCCTGCAACTGAGCGGCCTGCGTGACCTGCTCCCCATCGGAGGGCTGCACTGATGAACCTCGACAGCGTGATCGGCACCTTCATCGCCGAAAGCCGGGAGCTGCTGCAGCAGATGGAAGACGCCCTGCTGCAGATCGAGCAATCCCCGGACGACCCCGAACTGATCAACGCCATCTTCCGCGCCGCCCACACCATCAAGGGCTCCTCCGGGCTGTTCGGCTTCGACTCCATCGTCGCCTTCACCCACGTGGCCGAGAGCGTGCTGGACCGCGTCCGCGCCGGCGAACTGCCGTTCAGCGCCGACCTCAGCGCCCTGATGCTGCTGGTGGGCGACCACCTGGCCGGCCTGGTCAACCACCTCGCCGAGGGCCGCGACCTGGCCGAGCTGCCGGAGGTCATGGGTATCCACGAAGCCGAACTGGTGCAACGCCTCAGCCAGTACCTGAACAGCACCCCGGCCGCTACCGCCGAAACGCCTTCCGAGTGCGCAGCCGCCCCCCGCGATGGCGTCGCCAGCCAGCACTGGCACCTGTCCCTGCGCTTCGGTGCCGACAGCCTGCGCGATGGCATGGACCCGGTGTCCTTCCTGCGCTACCTCGTCACCTTCGGCGACCTGCTGCACATCGAACCGGTGCTCGACCACCTGCCCGGGTTCGAGGCCCTCGATCCCGAAGCCTGCTACCTGGGCCTGGAAGTGGCCTTCACCACCGAAGCCGACCGGGCGGTGATCGAAGGCGCCTTCGACTTCGTCCGCGAAGAAGGCCGCATCCGCATCCTGCCGCCCGGCGCGCCCCTCGCCCGCTACGCCGAGCTGCTGGCCGAGCAGACCGATGAAGGCGAGGCCCAACGCCAGCGCCTGCTGCGTTGCGGCACCCTGAGCGAAGCCGAACTGGCCAGCCTCGATGCCCCGCAGGCCAACGACGCCCAGGCAGATTCCAGCCCCGAGGCACCGGCCGCCGCCGCCGAACCGGGCGAGACCGCCGCCCTCGGCAAGACCCTCAAGGAAACCGCCCGCGCCAGCGGCGACGCCAACCTGATCCGCGTCGACGCCGGCAAGCTGGACCAGCTGATCAACCTGGTGGGCGAGCTGATCATCGCCGGCGCCAACACCCGCATGCTCGCCCAGGGCTGCGGCCTGGTGAACATGAGCGAGTCCGCCGAGACCCTCTCGCGCCTGGTGGAGGAAGTCCGCGACTCCGCCCTGACCCTGCGCATGGTGCAGATCGGCGCCACCTTCAACCGCTTCCAGCGGGTGGTGCGCGACGTCTCCAGGGAGCTGGGCAAGGACATCGTCCTGCACATCAGCGGCGGCGACACCGAGCTGGACAAGACGGTGGTGGAGAAGATCGGCGACCCCCTCACCCACCTGGTGCGCAACGCCATGGACCACGGCATCGAGCCGGCCGAGCAGCGCCGCGCCAGCGGCAAGCCCCTGCAGGGCGTGGTGCGCCTGAACGCCTACCACGAGGCCGGCGGCATCGTCATCGAAGTGAGCGACGACGGCGGCGGCCTCAACCCGCAGAAGATCCTCGCCAAGGCCGTGCAGCGCGGCCTGATCACCGAAGGCCAGCAGCTCTCGGACAAGGACACCTTCAACCTGATCTTCGAGCCCGGCTTCTCCACCGCCGACCAGATCAGCAACCTCTCCGGCCGCGGCGTCGGCATGGACGTGGTCAAGCGCAACATCACCGCCCTGCGCGGCACGGTGGAGCTGGACAGCCAACTGGGCGCCGGCACCTGCGTACGCATCCGCCTGCCGCTGACCCTGGCCATCATCGACGGCTTCCTGATCGGCGTCGGCAGCTCCAGCTACGTGGTGCCCCTGGACATGGTGGAGGAATGCATCGAGCTGCCCAGCAGCGAGCTGGACGACCTCGACCAGCTGGACCTGCGCGGCGACGTGCTGCCCTTCATCCGCCTGCGCAACCTGTTCGAGGAAGCCAGCCTGCGGCCACGCCGGGAGAACGTGGTGGTGGTCAGCTACGCCGGGGTCCGCGCCGGCCTGGTGGTGGACCAGCTCCACGGCGAGTTCCAGACCGTCATCAAGCCGCTCGGCAAGGTGTTCGGCCAAGTCCCGTCGCTCTCCGGCTTCACCATCCTCGGCAGCGGCGCGGTGGCGCTGATCCTCGACATCCCCGGCCTGCTAACCCAAATCACCCAGAACGGCAGTGCTCGTGCCGTAGCCCCTTCCAGTCCACTCAGGAGCGCTCTGCAATGAACCTCACCCTTCGCATCGCTGCGCTTATCACCACCGCCATCATCGGTTTGCTGGTGCTGGCCACCAATCTGGCCGCCTCCGCAGCCATTCCCTTGGCTCTGCTGGCCAGCAGTGCCGTCGCCATGCAGGGATTGTTACTGCAACACACCTTGAAGAGACAGTTGGGCGACGCCCCCCTGGCCCTGCTTGAAATCGCGGAACGTCTGGTACGTGGCGAACCCCATCGCCCGCTTTCCATCGACCCAGTCAAGGGCTCTCTGCAAGACCTCCTGCAACAAATGGCGGGCCAGTTCGGCGAGCTAGCCCAAAATCTCAAGCATGTCAGTGACGAGCACGCCCGGGGCGATATCGACGTCAGTTTGGATACCCATCTACCCGGTCTCTACGGAGAGATGGCCCAGGGTATCAACGCTCTGGTTGCAAGCCACATCGAGGTCAAGAAAAAGGCCATGGTCTGCGTCCGTGCCATCGCTGAAGGAGATCTGCGCGCCCCTCTTGAATCCTTCCCCGGCAAGAAGGCCTTCATCAACGACAACATCGAGACCCTGCGCCGCAATATCACCGGTCTGATGAGCGAAATGCGCCACATGTCTGCTGAACACGACAAAGGCGACATCGATGTGGTGATCGACGTCTCGCGTTTCCAGGGCAGCTACGCCGAGATTGCCCAAGGCATCAACGCCATGGTCGCCGGCCACATCAGCGTGAAGAAAAAGGCCATGGCCTGCATCAAGGCCTTCAGCGAAGGCGACCTCACCGCGCCCCTGGAGCAGTTCCCCGGCAAGAAGGCCTTCATCAACGACAATATCGAGACCTTGCGTCGCAACATCCAGGCCCTGATCGAAGACACCCAGATGCTCAGTCAGGCAGCCCAGGACGGGCGCCTCGATACCCGTGCCGATGCGGGCCGCCACCAGGGCGACTTCCAGCGCATCGTCAACGGCATCAACGACACACTGGAGGCCATCATCGCCCCGCTGCGTGAAGCCATGAGCGTCATCGAGGGGCTGGCCGATGGCGACCTGACCCGCACCATGGGCGGACGCTACAACGGTCACCTCGACGAACTGCAGCAGTCACTCAATACCACGGTGCGCAAGCTCGCCGACGTGATCGGCCAGGTACACCAGTCCACCAGCATGCTCAGCAGTGCCGCCGAAGAAATCTCCGCTACGGCACAAAGCCTTAGCCAAGCCGCTTCCAGCCAGGCCGCCTCGGTGGAAGAGACCAGCGCCGCCATGGAGCAGATGTCCGCCTCCATCGGCCAGAACACCGAAAACGCCAAGATCACCGATGGCATGGCCGGTAAGGCTGCCCGTGAGGCCAACGAGGGGGGCCAGGCCGTGCGCGACACCGTGTCGGCCATGAAGACCATCGCCGAGAAGATCAGCATCGTCGACGACATCGCCTACCAGACCAATCTGCTGGCTCTCAATGCCGCCATCGAGGCTGCCCGGGCCGGCGAACACGGCAAGGGCTTCGCGGTGGTGGCCGCCGAGGTGCGCAAACTGGCCGAACGCAGCCAGGTGGCTGCCCAGGAGATCAGCGAAGTGGCCAAGAGCAGCGTCTCCCTGGCCGAACGCGCCGGCACACTGCTGGACCAGATGCTGCCCTCGATCACCAGAACCTCCGACCTGGTGCAGGAGATCGCCGCAGCCTCGGAAGAACAGACCACTGGCGTCAACCAGATCAGCGACGCCATGACCCAGCTCAGCGACATCACCCAGCAGAACGCTGCGGCCTCGGAGGAGCTGGCAGCCACCTCCGAAGAGATGACCGTGCAGTCCACCAGCCTGCAGGACCTGATGCGGTTCTTCCAGCTGGGCAGTTCGAGCGAAGCGACCCACCGTTCACGGGCCCACCCGATGGCAACGCTGCCGCACCGCAGCACGTCCTCCTTCCATAACGATCAGCAGGATGGCGGTTTCGTCCGCTTCGGGAGCTGAGCATGATGAACCTCGATCTCGCATTGCAATCCGGCGAAGAACAGCGCCAGTACCTGACCTTCCGGGCCGGCCGTGACCTGTTCGGCGTCGCCACCCGCTACGTGCGGGAGATCCTCGAGTTTCACGCCATCACCCAGGTGCCGATGATGCCGCCACTGGTGCGCGGGGTGATCAACCTGCGCGGCGCGGTGGTGCCGATCATCGACCTCGCCGAGCGCTTCGGCCTCGGCAGTACCGAGCTGGGCCCACGCACCTGCATCGTCATCGTCGAGCTGCAGGACGATGAAGAGGCCCACCTGATGGGCGCGCTGGTGGACGCCGTCACCGCCGTCGCCGAGATCGAGCCGCGCGCCCTGCGCCAGGCCCCCGCCTTCGGTAGCCGCGTACCCCCGGAATACATAGAAGACCTCGCCCGTGTGGACGAACGCTTTCTCACCCTGCTGCGCATGGAGCAGGTGCTGAACGTCGACCAGATCGCCGCGCTGGCCGGCCAGCGCAACACCCCCCGACTGTCCCTCGTCTGATTGCGCAGACGCGCACAGGAGTCCTGAAAATGACCATCAGCAAGAAAATGATCCTCCTGGTGATGTCCGCCCTGCTCGGCATCCTTCTGCTCTCGGGGGTGTCCTACCAGCAGATGACCCAGGTCTACACCGCTGCCAACTTCGCCAACGAGAACTCGGTGCCGAGCATCGTGGCCCTGAACAAGCTGCGTAATGCCGTGAACATCCAGACCCAGCATGCCTACGCCCATATCCTGACCACGGATGACAAGGCCATGGCCGAGATCGACGCCACCATCAAGACCAACCAGCAGGATGTGATGGCGGCTATCGACGAGTACGAGAAGACCATCGTCGATGCCGAGGACCAACAACTCTTCGACGCAGACCGCAAGATCATTTCCGAATTCCTGCAGAAATCGGAGGCTGTGCTGGTCCTCTCCCGCTCCAACCAGAATGAACAGGCACGGGACGCCATGATCCAGCTTCAAGGCAACGTCATCGAACCGATGCGCACCGCGCTCAACAAACACCGTGACTACAACATCCGCATGGCCAGCGAAGGCGGGCAGCGTGCCGAAGCCACCCTCCAGCAGGCGACCCTGATCTCCATCGTGGTCTCTGTCATCACCCTGGCGGTGATCGGCCTGATCGGTGGGCTGATCACCCGCAACCTGCTGCGCCAGCTGGGCGGTGAACCGGCCTACGCCGTGGACGTGGTCAGCCGCATCGCCGCCGGCGACCTGACCGCCACCGTCGAGACCAAGCCCGGCGACACCGCCAGCATGCTCGCCGCCATCAAGAGCATGGTGGAGAAACTCAGCCAGATCATCGGCGAAGTACGCAGCAATGCCGACTCGCTGACCAGTGCGTCGGAGCAGATCTCCGCCACTGCCCAGAGCATGAGCCAGGGCGCCTCTGAACAGGCCGCCTCGGTGGAGGAAACCAGCGCCTCGATGGAGCAGATGTCCGCCTCCATCGCCCAGAACACCGAGAACGCCAAGGTCACCGACGGCATGGCCAGCAAGGCATCCCGCGAGGCCAACGAAGGGGGCCAGGCCGTGCGCGATACGGTGTCGGCCATGAAGACCATCGCCGAGAAGATCAGCATCGTCGACGACATCGCCTACCAGACCAACCTGCTGGCCCTCAACGCCGCCATCGAGGCCGCCCGCGCGGGCGAACACGGCAAGGGCTTCGCGGTGGTAGCCGCCGAAGTGCGCAAACTGGCCGAACGCAGCCAGGTCGCCGCCCAGGAGATCAGCGAAGTGGCCAAGAGCAGCGTGTCCCTGGCCGAACGCGCCGGCACCCTGCTGGACCAGATGGTGCCCTCCATCACCAAGACCTCCGACCTGGTGCAGGAGATCGCCGCCGCCTCGGAAGAGCAGACCACCGGCGTCAGCCAGATCAACACGGCGATGAGCCAGCTCAGCGAGATCACCCAGCAGTCCGCCTCCTCCGCCGAGGAACTGGCCGCCACCGCCGAAGAGATGAGTGGGCAGGCCGAGCAACTGCAGCAACTGATGGACTTCTTCAAGGTCACCAGCGCCGGCAAGGCCGGCCGTGACGCCGGCGCCAAGGGCAAGGCCGTTGCTGCCCGCAAGGCGCCCCGTCGGGTGGTGGAGGACAGTGACGGCGACGTGTTCGACGACGCGGTACCCGCAGGCTTCGTGCGTTTCCAACACTGATCCGACCTTTCGATACCGTGACCGGGGCACCTGCCGGTGCCCCCAGGAGCGAAGCATGTCCAGCGTCTTGAGCCGCACCGGCGACGCCACCCAGCCGGATGCGCCCCGTCAGTACCTGACCTTCACCCTGGCCGACGAAGTGTTCGCCGTCGGCACCCGCAGCGTCCGCGAGATCATCGAGTACGGCCGCCTGACCCCGGTACCGATGATGCCGGGCTGTGTGCTCGGGGTGATCAACCTGCGCGGTGGCGTGGTGCCGATCATGGACCTGCGCCAGCGCTTCGGCGCCGGGCAGACCGCCATCAGCCGGCGCAGCTGCATCGTCATCCTGGAGGTGGAGCGTGATGACCTGCGCCAGGTGATGGGCATCGTCGTCGAGGCGGTCAACGCCGTGATCGAGATCGGCACCCAGGACATCGAACCGCCACCCAGCTTCGGCGCCCGCATCCGCACAGACTTCATCCACGGCATGGCCAAGCTCGAAGGCCGCCTGGTGGTGCTGCTGGACATCGGCCAGGTGCTGTCCCTGGATGAGCTGTACCACCTGGCTGACGTCGGCGCCGCCGACCTGCAACAGTCGGCCTGACCGGGAGTCCTCCATGACCGATCTCAGCCTCTCCAACCGCGAGTTCCAGCAGTTCCGCGGGATGATCCACGAGATCGCCGGCATCGCCATGTCGGAAGCCAAGCGCCAGCTCATCGCCGGCCGGCTCAGCAAGCGCCTGCGCCATTTCGGCCTGGGCAGCTACGGCGACTACTACCAGTTGCTGATGAACGACAAGGGCGAGCTGCAGATCGCCGTCGACCTGCTCACCACCAACGAGACCTACTTCTTCCGCGAACCCAAGCACTTCGAGTTCCTGCGCGAGAAGCTGGGCACCGAACTGCGCACCGGCAGTGGCCCGCTGCGCATCTGGAGCGCCGCCTGCTCCAGCGGCGAGGAGCCTTACACCCTGGCCCTGCTGCTGGCTGACGCGGTCACCGCCCGCCCCTGGGAAATCCTCGCCTCGGACATCAGCACGCGCATCCTCGACAAGGCCCGCGCCGGGCTCTACCCCGTGGAGGACGCCGAAGGCATCCCCGGCAACCTTCGCCAGCGCTTCTGCCTCAGGGGCACCGGGCGCAACGAGGGGCTGTTCACCCTGGACCCGGCCCTCAAGCGCCGCGTGCAGTTCCGCCAGATCAACCTCAACAACGCGCTGCCTGATGTGGGCGTGTTCGACGTGATCTTCCTGCGCAACGTGATGATCTACTTCGACGCCGACACCAAGCGCCAGGTGGTACAGCGCCTCTGCGCACGCCTGCGCCCGGGTGGCTACTTCCTGGTCAGCCATTCGGAGAGCCTCAACGGCATCAGCGAGGAACTGCAGTCCGTGCGCCCGTCGATCTACCGGAGGCCCCATGCGTAAGCCCCAGGGCGTCGTCGAGGTATTCCTGCAGCCGGGCGAGCTGTACTTCGGCGATCGCTACACCCGCCTGCGCACCCTGCTGGGTTCTTGCGTCTCCATCGTGCTCTGGCACCGCCAGGAGCTGCTCGGGGGCATGTGCCACTACATGCTGCCCTCCTGCCGCCACCCGGCGCGAGCACCGGACGGGCGCTACGCCGACGCGGCCCTGGAGCAGCTGCTTCAGGAAATCCGCGACAGCGGCACCCGCGCCACGGACTACCGCATCAGCCTGTTCGGTGGCGGCAACATGCTCGGCAGCCGCGAGCGCCGGCACATCGGCCAGCAGAACATCGAGGCCGGCCTGGCCCTGCTGGCTGCCCACCGCCTCACCTGCCACGCCCGCCATGTGGGCGGCGAGGGCTACCGCAACCTGATCTTCGACGTGTGGAGCGGCAACATCGCGCTCCGCCACCCCAACCCGCAACAACTCGCCAGTCGGCGCTACGAGGCCTGCTCGCCATGAACAAGATCAAGGTGATGATCGTCGACGACTCCGCAGTCGTGCGGCAGGTACTGACCGGCAGCCTGTCCGGCCACAGTGGTATCGAGGTAATCGGCGCGGCCGCCGACCCGCTGTTCGCCCTGGAGCGGATGAACCGCAACTGGCCGGACGTGATCGTGCTGGACGTGGAGATGCCGCGCATGGACGGCATCTCCTTCCTTAAAAAACTGATGGTAGAGCGCCCCACCCCGGTGGTGATCTGCTCGACCCTGACCGAGAAAGGCGCTGCCACCACCATGGAGGCCCTGGCCGCCGGTGCCGTGGCCATCGTCACCAAGCCCCAGGGCAACCTGCGCCAGTTCCTGGTCGAGGCCACCGATGAGCTGGTCAGCGCCATAAAGGCCGCCTCCCAGGCCCGTCTCAAGCGCCTGCCCGGCGCCACGGCGGCCTCCGCGCCCGCCGTGGCGCCCAAGCTCACCGCCGACGCCATCCTGCCGGCCGGCGGGCCGGCCGCCATGACCCGCACCACCGAGCGCATCGTCGCCCTGGGCACCTCCACCGGCGGCACCCAGGCCCTGGAATACGTGCTCACCGCCCTGCCTCGCGTCTGCCCGGGCATCGTCATCGTCCAACACATGCCGGAGAAGTTCACCGCCGCCTTCGCCGCACGCCTGGATGGCCTGTGCCAGATCGAGGTGCGCGAAGCGCGCCACGGCGACCGGGTGATCCCCGGTCGCGCACTGATCGCCCCCGGCGGTCGCCACATGCTGCTCAAGCGCAACGGCGCGCAGTACGTGGTGGACATCGTGGACGGGCCGCCGGTATCCCGGCACAAGCCCTCGGTGGACGTCCTGTTCCGCTCCACGGCCCGCGCTGCCGGGGCCAACGCCACGGGCATCATCATGACCGGCATGGGCGATGACGGCGCACGCGGGCTGCGGGAAATGTACGAAGCCGGCGCCTACACTCTCGGACAGGACGAGGCCACCTGCGTGGTCTACGGCATGCCCAAGGAAGCCCGCAAGCTGGATGCGGTGCACCGGGAAATCCCACTCGAACAGATTCCTGCCTACATCCTGAGAGGCGACCGCCCCTGAGTTCACGGCCCACCGACGCGCTATCGGCGACTTCCCCACTCCGTCGCCGGGGTCGGTGGGCCCTTTTGAGTCCGCTGGGCCATGTCGATCACAGGCCCGCCGCCAAGCAAGGAGCAACACGAGATGATCCTGTTCAGCGCTGCCCTGAAAAACGAACTGGCCCGGTGCCAAGGGGAACTCACAGAGGCCCGCGCGCTCCTGGAGGCGTTTGACCGCTCCCAGGCCATCATCGAGTTCCTGCCCGACGGCACCATCGTCAAGGCCAACGACAACTTCCTCGGCACCATGGGCTATCGCCCAGACGAAATCATCGGCCGGCACCACCGCCTGTTCTGCGAACCGGCCATGGCCGCCAGCGCCGAATACCGGCGCTTCTGGGAGCGGCTGGCCCAGGGCGAGTTCATCCGCGAGCGTTTCCTGCGGCTGGACAAACAGGGGCGCGACGTGTGGCTGGAGGCCACCTACAACCCGGTACGCGATGCCGCCGGGCGGGTGACCAAGGTGATCAAGCTGGCCACCGACATCAGCGCCAACCTCCTGCATGAGCATGAGGAGGACGCGATCATCAACGCCCTCAATCGCTCCATGGCGGTCATCGAGTTCAATCCGGCCGGCGAAGTGGTGGAGGCCAACGAGAATTTCCTCGCGGTGATGGGCTACCGCAAGCAGGAGGTAATCGGGCAGCACCACCGGACTTTCTGCTCTCGAGAAGAAGCGGGCTCCGTGCAGTACCAGCAGTTCTGGCAGCAATTGAATCGGGGGGAGTACTTCAGCGGGCGCTTCGAACGACGCAATCGCCACGGCGACGTGATCTGGCTCGAGGCCAGCTACAACCCGGTCTTCGACACCCGCGGCACGCTGTACAAGATCGTCAAGTTCGCCTCCGACATAACCGCCGAGGTGCTTGAGCAGCAGGCCGAGTCCGAAGCCGCCCATGTGGCGTACGAAACCGCGCGGCAGACCGACGCCGATGCACAGGGCGGCGCGGAGGTGGTGAACCGTACCGTGGCGCTGGTCCAGGGCATCGCCGGGGAACTGAACCACGCTGCCGAGCGCATCGGTGCGGTGAGCCAGCAGTCGGACGTGATCAACAGTATCGTGCAGTCCATCCGTGGCATCGCCGACCAGACCAACCTGCTGGCCCTCAACGCCGCCATCGAGGCCGCCCGTGCCGGCGAGCAGGGCCGGGGGTTCGCGGTGGTGGCGGACGAGGTGCGCAACCTCGCTGCCCGCACCGCGCGGGCCACCGAGGAGATCATCGAAGTGGTCAAACGCAACCACGAGCTGGCCCAGGACGCCGTCAGCAGCATGCGCGAGAGCTGCGAAAAGGTGGATCAGGGCGTGCAACTGGCCCACGAGGCGGGCCGGGCCATCCAGAGCATCCAGGACGGCGCCCAGCGGGTGGTCGACACCATCCAGCGTTTCACCAGCACACTGCAGGGCCATTGAGCCGGCCCGGGCACCCTGCCGGGACCGGCGATTGTCGATACCCGGCAGGCAGAAATTGCATGAACGCCATCGCCTGCACCGTCACCCTCGCGCACGCGGGGGCCCACTCGACGCTGTCGCAGGTACGGCGCGCAGCACCAACAGCGGGTACGAGGAAACGGCGGGAAGGAGTATCGCTGAAAGGCAATCACCCGCCCGGGCGGGCGGGTGATACAGGCGGCGGGCCCGGGGGGGCCCGCCGAGGGGGTCAGGCCTTGGAGGCGCAGCTGGCCGGGGCCCAGTCACCCATGTCGGGGCTGTTGCACACGTCGCTGACCATGGTCTGGCCGCGGCTGGCGACCTTCTGGCTCTCGGCGCGCTTGGCCTCGGCCTGTTGCAGGGTGCGCTCGGTGCTCACCGCTTCCTTCGGTACCGCCTTGGCAGTGGTGGTGGTCTTCTTCGGCGGCGTGGTGGTCTTGGTGGTGGTCTTGGTCGAGGTCTTGGTGGTGGCCGGGGTGACCGGAGTCTCGGCGGCGACGACCTGGCTCACGTCCTTGCGCTCGACACCGACGGTCTGCAGGTCCTTTTCGTAGGCCTGGGTGTAGGTGTTGATGTTCTCGCCGGCGCGGCCGTCGACGGCCGCCATCAGTGCATTGGTCTCGTTCAGGCCGCTGACGATCTCGGCCAGGCGCAGGCGGCCTTCGGTCTCGCTCACGGTCTTGGCCTTGCGCGAAGCCTGCAGGTTGGCGAACTCGCGCTGGTAGCAGTTCTGCGCGGCGCTGGCGTACTTGATGCTGCGGTCGATCTCGCCGCTGCTGCGATCGATGTCGCTGGCGTAGGAGGCGATGCGCGCGTTGTCGTCGGCGATCTGCTGCTGGCGAGCGCTGTAGTAACCCGCCGCACCGCCCACCAGGGCACCGCCCGCCGCACCGATCAGCGCGTTGCGGCCGGCGTGGTCACCGCCGGAAAGGCCGCCCGCCAGGGCACCGATCACACCGCCGGCGATGGCGCCGGTGGCGACCGACTGGGTCATCGCCTGGTCGGAAGCGCGCAGCTGGCTGACCGGCTGGTAGCACTGCGGGTAGTACTCGGCCTTGGTGCTGGCCGCGACCTTGGAACTGGGCGAGCCCATCCCGGCGCAGCCGGTGAGCAGCACGCTGGTGCAGGTGACGGCGGTGAACAGTGCGGTGCGTACTGCGGAAAATGCGGGAATGTTGCGTGGGGTTGCCATGGTCATTGCTCTCGTTCTTGAGGTTGTCTAACAGGCCATTGGGAAAGCCTGCGTTGCCATCGCGGCCTCGCCTACGTTTCTCAACGACCTGCAAATCCATTAAGGCTTCACGGAAGCCACCGAAGCGCCGTCCTTGTCGCCCGGCCTCAGGGGCCGAGCAGTTCTTTCAGAATCACCTCCGGATCCGCCCTGCGCTGCTGACGATACTCGCCCACATGCTTGACGAAAAGCGTGGCGCGCGTCACGAGACTCTTGCCCAGTACCGGGTTGCGGTTGAGTTCTTCCTTGGTCCGCTGGAACTGCGCCTGGATCACCGCGTCGGTATAGCGGGTCCCGGTCGCCAGGTTGTCAATATAGATCGCCACGGCGCCGTCGAGTGCCGTCTTGCCGTTGGCCATCGCACTCTCGTAGAGCTTGGCCGAGGCCTCGTCCTTGGCCGCCTTGGCCTGGTCGCGGCTCTTCTTCAGGTTGGTCAGGCGGATGTTGTAGTTGTTGATCGTCTCGGCCACCAGCGCGGCGGACTGGATCAGGTTGCCGGCCGCCTCCTCGCGCTGCTTGGCGATCAGCGAGATGTTGCGCTTGAGCTCCTCGTTGACCAGCGCCAGGCGCCCCTGCAGCTCGGGGTCGGCGCTGCTGGCGATGATGCTGTCGAGCAGTTGGGTCGGGTCCTGGTCGTCGGCGATCTCGTCGGTGAGCGAGGAGGCACGACCCTCGGCCTTCCATTGCTCGAACAGGTCCTTGTAGCGCGAGCGCGGTGCCGACAACGCACCGATGGCGACGCGAAAGCCCGTGGTCTCGTTCTGCTGCTCGGTGCCATCGGCGGCGAACAGCGGGTACTCGCGGCGCATGCCGGTGAACAGGGTCATCTCCCCTTCCAGGTAGTTCCCACCCTTGACCACGAAGCCGCCGTAGGTGCCCTGGCGACGCCCGGCGTGCACCAGCTGGAAGGATTCCTGGACCATCTCGGCGGCGTTGCCGATGACGTCGAACAGGCCGATGGGGTTGGGCTTCTTCAGGCCGATGGGCAGCAGGCGCGCCGCCTGTCCGGTGCCGCCGGCGACCTGGTTGTATACCGCCCAATCACCCAGCGGGCCGTCACCCTCGGCGCCCTCCTGCTTGCGCGGGAACAGCCGCGCCTCCAGCTCCTGGCGGCTCACCGCGTGGGCGCCGCGGGCGGCGAATTCCCATTCCACTTCCGTGGGCAGGCGCACGAAACCGACGCCGCCGTCCTCGGCCTTGCCACCCCGCCCGCTGATGGGCAGCAGGTCGCGATGGTTCTTCAGCAGCCAGGCGCTGTACACCGCACCGAAGCGCTCGGCCTCGAAGCGCGACAGCTTGACCTTGGGCAGCCGCGCGGCCATGCCCGCCGGAGCCGGCTCACAGGCGGGCGGCTCGCCCTGGCCGGCCAGGGACGCGGCCTGGGCCATCACCAGGTCGTACTGGCGCTGGGTCACTTCGTACTTGCCGACGAAGTACAGCATCGGCTTGAGCGGCGTGCCCTTCTCCGGCTTCGGCAGGCTGGCGGAAAGCTTGGACTGCCAGTCCCTGGACAGGTCCGAGAGGGTGAACTGGCCGTTGATGAAGTCGCGGCGGTAGCCGGAGATGAACGACTGCTGGTAGCCGGTCTCGCCCTCGCTGAAGGGGTAGCCGAGGCTCACTTCACGATCGTCCAGGGTGCCCTTGGCCAGCACGTAGACGTAGCGGAACACCATCTCGCCCTCGCAGGGCAGCGGCAGGCTGACGTCGTCCGGCAGCGGCTTGGGGTTGTACAACGGGTTCGGCTCGGCGTGCGCCGTGGCCACCGCCAGGGACAGTGAGAATGCGACTGTCAGCAACTTAAACATCACGTAGTCCTTCCGAAGCTTCGATTCGGGCCGCGCGCCAGCCACCGGTCGCCGCGGCCAGCGCACTGCAGGCCAGGGTCGCCAGCAACGCCAGCAGGTAATGGGAGAACAGCAGGCGGCAGGCATATTCGCCCGCCGCCGACTGGAACAATTGGTTGAGCCCGGCCTCGGCGATGAGGTACAGCACTCCCGCCAGGGCCAGGCTGAAGGTGCCGGTGTAGAGCGCCTGCAGCACCACGAAGAAGACCAGCGCGGCGGTGGAGAAGCCCAGCAGGCGCAGCACCGAGAGTTCGCGGCGCTTGCGCTCCACGGCCGCCAGGGTGCTGGCGGCCATCGCGGCGAAGGCGCCGGCCAGGGCCAGCCCGGCGATGATCCAGAACACCAGGGTCAGGTTGCGGCTGAGCGAGCGCACCTGGGCGATGGCCTCGGCCTGGGTGGCGACCTCCTGGTCGCGGCCGGCGAAATGCAGGCGCAGCGCCTCCACCGCGTCCAGGTCGCGCGCATAGAGGCGGAAGCCGGGGTAGACCCGTGCCCGCGCACCGCTGGCGGCTTCGCGGCCCGGCCAGCCGAAGCGCTCCACGGCCAGGCCGTCGCGGTAGTCCTCCACCGCCTCCAGCAGGTCCAGGCGGGCGAACAGGGCCTGGCGCTGGAAGACCTCCAGGGGCAGCACGGCCTTCACCTTCACGCGGGTGCGCTGGTACTCGGGGATGCCGGATACGGAGCGGCCGAACGCCGCGGTGAGTTCGTCGCCCTCCTTCACTCCAAGACGCTCGGCGGCGCGCTGGCTGAGCACCACTTCGTCGCGGCCCTGGGGCAGTTGTGCAGGTGGCACCAGCGGGTCGCCCTCGGCGGTGGGGACCATCTCCACGGTCAGCGGCTGGCTGCCGCCGTCGGCGTGCAGGTCGACGGTGGCGGCGATCTGCCGGGTACGCGGCACCACGAAGGCCACCTCGGGGCGCGCGGCGAGTTCGGCGATGCCCTCGAGGTTGTAGCGGGCGCCGCCCAGGGGAATCACCTCGCGCACGGCGGGGTCGCGCTCCAGGCGTTCGGTGAGGGTACTGACCAGGCCGTGCTTGAGGCCGAACAACACCAGCAGCGGGGCGACAACGGCGACCAGCGCGAGCACCGCGCAGGCCGAGAGCCGCGCCTCATTGCGGTAGTCGTGCCAGGCCAGTGCGACGAGCAGGCCCTTGCGCATCAGCCGGCCTCCGCGAGGGTGGCGGTGACGCCACCATCGACGCCACGCTGCAGCGCCAGGGGCAAGGGGGCCAGCCCGGCGCGGGCGGCCAGGGCCTGGTCGTGGGTCGCCACCACCAGGCACAGGTCATGGAGCCGGGCCTGCTCCACCAGCAGTTGCATCACCCGCTCCGCGTTGATCGGGTCGAGGGACGCAGTGGGTTCGTCGGCCAGCAGCAGGCGTGGCCGGTGGGCCAGGGCGCGGGCGATGCCGACGCGCTGGCGCTGCCCCACCGAGAGTGCCGAAGGGCGCTTGCCCAACTGATCGGCGATTTCCAGGTGGGTGGCCAGGTGGCGCACCGTGTCGTCGTCCGGCATGCCCAGCAGCGCGCGGGACAGGCCGATGTTACCGGCCACGTCGAGGTAGCCCAGCAGGCCCCCGGTCTGCAGCACGTAGCCGATGCCGCGACCACGCAGGGCCGCCAGCTCATCGTTGCACCCCTGCTTCCACAGCGCGGCGACGTCGCGCACGCGGCCGTCCAGCTCGTATTCCATCACCCCGCCGGCGTCCGGCGAGAGGATCAGCGCCAGCAGGTCGAGCACCGTGCTCTTGCCGCTGCCGCTGGGGCCGACCAGGGCCAGGCGCTGCCCGGCGCGCAGGTCCAGCCTGGGGATTTCCAGGCTGTAGCGCTGGGCGCCCTGCCCCCGCGTCTTGCGCAGGTCACGAAGCCTGAGCATCAGGGCAGCGTCGACAGCGGCACGCGGTAGAGGGCGTCGCCGGGCGCCGCGTCGCCGAAGCGCACCCAGTTGGCGGTGTCGTTGTGGAAGGTCTCGTAGAGGCGGATCTTGGACTCCAGCTCGTCGATGAAGTCCTCCTGCTCGGCCACCGACAGCGACAGCCACAGGTCCTGGTTCATGTTCAGCGACTTGCTGCGGTACGGCAGCCCTTCCAGGTATTCGCCGAGGATGCCGCTCTCGGCCAGGTTGCTGCCACGGGCCAGCTTCGAGGGGTCGCGGGCCATGTGCGCACTGGCGCTGGCGATCTCCTGGAAGAAGTCCTTGGGCGAGCTCTGGGTACGCCGTGCGGCGTCGACGATCACTTTCAGCGACTGCTGCAGGTCGTTGAGCTGCAGCTTGGTCAACAGCACGCAGACCTGGAAGGCCGGCAGCTGCGGGTTGGTCAGGTCGCGGTCGGAGGTCCAGGCGGTGACCAGCTGCGGCGCGCGGGCCTGGGACTTGTGGCCGAGGAAGTCCATGTGCATCGCATAGCCGATGGCGGCTGTCTTGGCGGCGATGCTGTTGCCTGCCACCGGCGCCTCCAGCGTCGCGTCGCTGCGTACCTTGTGCACCAGGTCGGCGAAGACGTTGCCGATCTCGCTGACGCTGTCGCCGAACTTCTTCACGTCACCACCGGCGACCGGGATGTACAGGTCGCCGATCTGCGGGTTGGCGTCGGCGGTGAGGCTGCGGTACTGCTGCTCGGCGAAGCCGTGGTTCTTCTTGCCTGCATCGGTCTTCAGGTGCAGGGCGTAGATCTTGATCTGCTTGCGCAGCGCCGCCTCGCGCACCTCGGCCTCGTTCATCTGGGTACGGCCCAGGGGGTCGTTCTTGCGGATCGCGCCGGCATCGCTGACCAGCAGGATCAGGCGCCCGCCGTAGCCGCTCCAGTCCATGCCGTCGACCGCTTCCATGACGCCGGCGAAGGCGTCCTCGTTGAAGTCGTGGCTGGAGACGCTGGTGGCCTTGATCTGCTGCGCCAGTTGCAGGAACTGGTCCGGATTGCGCCCCTCGTCCAGGCTCACCAGGGTCTTGGCGGTGTACTCCAGGCCCGGCGTCTTGTCGGTGTTGCTGCGGAAACCGACCATGCCGAAGCTGACGCTGTCCAGTTCGCCACGGGCGGCGATCTGGTTGTGCAGTTCGTGCACCACCTCGCGTACGCGGTCGATGTAGGGCTGCATGGACACCGAGGTGTCCACCACCAGCACGATGGCGGTGCGGAAGGCATCGGTCTTCGCCGCCGGCGCGCTGCCCTCGCCCTTCACCTGGGGCGTGTCGCCCGGGTCGATGGAGGCGACGTTGAGCAGTTGCACCGGCTGGCCGCTGGCGTCGAAGCTCTCGCGCGAATCGAAGATCGGCAGCAGGTAGAACTGGTCCTGGGGAATGGCACTGGCGGCCGGCTCTATGGCGACGATCTCCGGGTCGGTGCTGTCGCCGAACTGGGCCTGGTGCACGGCGTTGCGCGCCTTGTTGGAATCGGCGAGGTACAGCTCCACCTGCTCCGGGTCACGCAGGAACATCACCGGCGAGCGGCCGGAGCGTTCGGTGAACTTCAGCACCAGGCTCTGCTTCCAGTCGCTGAGCTTGTCCAGGGGCAGCCAGCCATCGCGATGGCCGTCGCTGGAGGCGCCCACTTCGACCCAGGGCGTGCCGCCCACGACCTTGCGCGCGTACACGTAGAACACCGAGAAGGCCGGCACCGGCGCACCGTCGGCCTGGGCACCGGGCGCGCTGGCGAAACGTGCCCCGGGCTTGCTCAGCACGCGTTCGAACAGGGTCTTCTTGCCGGCCATGATCAGCGGGCGGCTGCCACCGTCCTGGTTGCCCACGGGCGTGGCCACCTGGCCGCCGGTGTCGACGTTCTTGCCGCCTTCATCCGGCGTGGTGCCGCCGGCACCGCCTTCCACCTGGCCACCGTCGACCTGGGCGGCGTCGGGCTTGGCCGGCGACTGGTTGAGCCACCAGTAGGCGCCCCCCCCGAGGCCGGCGAGGCCGAGCACGGCCAGGCCGGCGGCGGCGATCAGCGGCGCGCGGTTGGGGCCGCTGGTGGGCTGGCCGGCGGCGGCGCTGAGCTCGGTGTCGAGCACCGAGGCGCGCTTGGCCTTGCCAGCCTTGGGCGGCGTGGCCGGCGGTGTCGCCGGCGGCGTGACCTGGGTCGGCGGCGCGGGGGCGTCCAGCGGCGGCATGGTCACCGAGACCGGGGTCAGCCCGGTCATGCCGCTGCCGGTCTGCGCGGCCGGCGGGGTCGGCGGCAGGCCGAGGGGGCGGAACTGGGTGGCGCCATCGTCGTCGGCCGGGGCCGCCGCGGGCAGGCTCGGCAGGCGGTCGAGGGCCGCGATCAGCGCGGCGGCGTCCGGGTAGCGGTCCTTGGGGTCCTTGGCCAGCAGGCGGGTGAGGATCTCCTGGTAGCGGCCCTGGGCGATGGGCAGCTCCGGCAGCGGTTCGGTGAGGTGCGCCAGGGCGGTGGACAGCGAGTCCGAGCCGACGTAGGGCAGCTTGCCGGTGAGGATTTCGTAGAGCACCACGCCCAGGGCGTAGAGGTCGGCGCGGCCGTCGATCTCCAGGCCGCGCGCCTGCTCGGGGCTCATGTAGCTGGGGGTGCCGACGGCGAAGCCGGCCTGGGTGAACTGGGTGCGGTCGTCCAGCGCCTTGGCGATGCCGAAGTCCGAGAGCACCGCGCCCCCGTCGGCACGGAACAGGATGTTGGCCGGCTTGACGTCACGGTGCACCAGGCCCTGGGCATGGGCGTAGCCCAGTGCCGAGGCGATCTGGCGCAGCCATACCAGGCCCTGCTCGGGGCTGAGGCCGGCGCTGATGCGCTCCTTCAGCGTGCCGTTGGGCAGGTACTCCATGGCCATGTAGTACAGGCTGCCGACGTTGCCGATGTCGTGGATGGTGACGGTGTGCGGGTGCGACAGCCGCGCCAGGGTCTTGCCCTCGCGCAGGAAGCGTTCGCAGAAGCTGGCGTCGGCGGCGAGCGCCGCGGCCATCACCTTCAGCGCGACCTTGCGCTCCAGCGAACGCTGGGTGGCCAGGTAGACCACGGCCATCGCGCCGTCGCCCAGCTCGCGTTCGATTTCATACCCCGGAATTTCTATGTCCATGCTGGTCTTTTTTTCTTTTTCAGGATGCTTTGACGACTACCGCCGTGATGTTGTCCGGCGCGCCCCGGGTCAAGCCCAGATGCACCAGGCTGCGAACCACCTGATAGGGGTCCTCGTGGCCCAGCACTTCACACAGCTCGTGGTCCTCCGCGGTCTTGTTCAGACCGTCGCTGCACAGCAGGAAGCTGTCGCCGGGCAGCACCACGAACCTCGTTTCTTCCAGTTCCAGATCGTCCTGCACCCCCACCGCGCGGGTGACGATGTTGGCCATCGGGTGCACCTTGGCCTCGGCCTCGTTGAGCAGGTGGCTGTCCACCAGTTCCTGCACGTAGCTGTGGTCGCGGCTGATGGGTTCCAGCTTGCCCTCGCGCAGGCGGTACAGGCGGCTGTCGCCGGCCCACAGGCAGGTCCCCTCGCTGCCCCGCGCCGCCAGCACGACGACCGTGCTGCCCATGGTGCTCACCCCGCGCTGGCGGGTTTCCGCGCGCACCAGGGTGTTGACGTGTATCAGCGCCGCGCGCAGGGCGTCGACATAGGCATCGAGCCCGTCGCCGTACTGCACGCCGCGAAGGGTATCGACGATCAGGTTGCTGACGTAGTCACCGGCGGCATGGCCGCCCATGCCGTCGGCGACCACCCAGAGGCCGTAGTCACCGGCGTCGAGGCAGGCGTCTTCGTTGACCTGGCGGACCATGCCGACGTGGCTGTGGCTGGCTGATCGGTATTGCGCAACCGGAGGCAGTGGCATCACAGGCTCCCGAAATCGATCTGCCCGATGCCGGCGGGCTGCTCGACGGCGCCCTCGCCCACCAGGAAGCGGCTGAAAAACCGCGTCGGCGGCAAGCCCTGGAATCTCACCAGCTCGGCCGCTACACGCTCTGAACCACGCCCCCACCAGAAACTGCAGCCGTCGCTGGCGATCTGCGCCAGTACCGCCTGTCGCGACTCGCTGCCCTGCACCGCGTAACGCAATGCACCGACCTCGCTGAGACGCGCGTCGTGGCGCGGGCTCACCAGCGGCGAGCCCAGCCCCTGCACCCCGGCCTCGAAGGCGTCGAAATCGGCCTCCGGCTCCAGGGTGGAGAGCAGCAGCGACTCGGCGCGATCGAACCAGTCATCGGCACCACCGACGATGGCGCCGAGGTTGCTGCGCTCGTCCAGCAGCACCGCGATGGTCAACGGGAAATAACGGCCGACGCGGTCGATGCTGGGCATCACCACGCCGGCCACGGCTTCGCTCCCCAACAGGTTCGGGGCGATTGCGAAGCGCCACAGCGGGCTCACCAGGTAGGCGTCCAGCCAGGCGCCGCCCAGCTCGGCCTGGCTCTGCGCCATGCCGGCGGCCAGCCACTGGTCCCAGGCCTCGATGAAGGCCGGGGGCAGGCCGCGATGGATGAAGTCGCCACGGCTGGCGAGCTTGCCGTAGAAGCCCGCCGTCGTCATAGGCGCTCCGGCAGGCCGAAACCTGTGACCACGCGGCTGCGGAACGGGTTGAAGGCACTGCTGGCGCGCAGCTCGCTGGAGATGCTGACGTTGTCCACGCGCATGCGCAGGGTGAAGCGGTCCGGTGCATTGCCCTGGGTCAGGTCCGACTGGTCGAGCAGGCGGAACCAGGCCCAGGGGCCTTCCATGGTGAGGCCCGAGCGACCGCTGGAGGACGGCGGCGAGATGGTCAGGCGCACCACGCCCAGGCTGTTGGGGCTCGGCCACTGCATGGCCACCGGCCGGCTGGGGCCGTGGTCGTAGCTGAACTGCTGGCCGTCCAGGTCGAGCTGGAACTGGTCGATGGCAGCATCCATGGCCACCGCCTTCAGTTCGAAGCGCACCATGGGGGTGGTGTTGCCGGAGCGGAAGAAGGCGTCGCGGATCTGCGCGGCACGCTGGAAGGTGCCGAGCACGCCGGAACCGATGCCGAGCTTCTCCGCCGCGCCCGGCTGCCAGCGCCAGGTGGTGGCGGAGGTGTCGACGTAGGGCTGCAGGTATTTGCGGAAGTAACTGTCCATCACCCCGCCGACGCCGAAGAAGGCGCCGAAGTCGTCCAGGGTGGCGTCGCGCGTGCTGTTGCGGTCCAGCGGGTAGCGCCCGGCCAGGGACTGGCGGTAGACGTTGACCACTTCGGCCGTCCAGGCGGCGTTCAGCTGGTTGCGGATGCCGCCCATCATGGTGCTGGTGGTGGCGCTGACCACGGACTTGACCAGCCCCTGGACCAGCGGCGGCTGGCGCTCGGCACCGAGGCTGACGCGCTGGGCGGCGGCCTGGGCCTGGTTCTTCGCCTCGCCCAGCAGGGCGTCGCCGCTGGCACCGCTCATGGCGCTGATCTGCACGTAGAGGGCGTTCATGTCCGCCAGCAGGCCGTCGATGGCCGCCGGCTCGTTGTCGTTCCTGGCCACCAGGCTGTTGAGCTCGGCGAAGTGCGCGGTGATCGGGTCCTCGCTCGGCGCCTGCTGCTGTTGCGGGGCGTCGTCGCCCTGCCCCACCAGGGAGCCGAGGCGATCCTTGAGCTTGCCGACGGTGTCGCTGGTGCCCTTGAGTTTCTCGGCGGCCAGGCGCTCTTCCTTCTGCAGGTCGGTCTCCTTGGCCACGGCTTCGAGCAGCTTCTTCAGCGGCGACTGCGGGCCGGACAGCACGCGCAGCACGTCGGCGGCCTGGGCGGTGCTGGTGATGGCGACGAAGTCGATGTCGGCCAGCAGCGCATCCCATTGGCGCAGGTAGTCCTGGAAGTACAGCTGGCGCACTTCCAGGGCCAGGCTGGCGGCATCCTGGGTGTCGTCCATGGTGCGGCCGAGCACCCATTGCTCCTCGGCAAGGGTGCCCGACTGGCTCAGGCTGGAGACCATGAACACTTCGCGGTAGCCGCGCTGGGTGAAGAAGCCCGACAGCGGGTCGTTCAGCGCCTTGCCGCTCTTGCGCGAGAACACCAGGGCGGCGTCGCGGCCGGCGGCGTCGCTGATGCGGAAGTCCGGCAGGCCCTGGGGCAGCTTCTGGCGCTTGACGCGGTCGTAGACACGCTGGGCGATGGACAGCTGCTGCAGCTGGCGACGGGTGTCCTGCACCAGGTTGTCGTCCAGGCGCACGGCCGGCGGTGCCCGGTCGTAGAGCGCGGCCAGGTGCTCGTTGAGCGCCTGGCGCTGTTCGGGCACCAGGTCGCGCGGCAGGCTGCGGTCCCAGTCCAGGGCGACCCAGGCCTTGATGAAGTCGCCGTCGTAGTGTTCCGGGTCGGCGAGCATCAGGTAGGCCTTCAGGCCCTCGTAGAGGAAGTCCGAGGAGCCGCCGCTGCGCAGCTGTTCCTCGATACGGGCCATGACCCGGGGGGCCATCACCGCGATCAGGAGCTTGCGGTACACGCTGGCGCCTTCGGCACCGAGCATGTCGCCCTGGTAGAGGCCGTAGCCTTCCGCCCAGCTCGGCGCATCGCCGGACACGTTGCGGATGGCGTTGAGCAGCGGCAGCACCGCGAGCACGTCGCGCTGCGCCGGGCTCAGGCCCTGCAGCTCGCCGTGCAGCGGCTTGACCCGGCCGTCGACGGCGGCGATGTAGGTGCGGTTGGCGCTGAAGCTGGCGAACCAGATGGCGGCGATGCCCAGGACCAGGATCGCGGTCGCGGCGAGCACGCCGCGGGCCATCCATTTGCGCTGGCGCTCGACCTTGGGGTTGGCGCCGACCAGGCCGCGCTCGCCGAAGGCCACTTCGCGGAACAGCCGCTCGATGAAGTAGCTGCGCCCGGTGCCGGTCTGGCGGGCCAGGTGCTGGCGGTCGAGGTTCATGCTCTGCGCCATGGCGCCGATCAGGCGGTCGATGGGGCTGCCTTCCTGGGTGCCGCTGGTGAAGTAGACGCCACGCAGCAGCGCGCGCTCTTCATAGGGGTTGGGCTTGAACACGCCGTCGAGGAAGCTCGACAGCGCATCGCGCAGAGCCGCGAACTGCTGCGGGAAGCCGTAGATCAGGTCGCGCCGCGCGGGGTCGCGTTCCTGCTGCAGGCGTTCCACCAGGCGCTCGTTGAGGCGCTGCTCGAGCAGGGCGAACTCGTTGCCGAACACCGACAGCGGGCCCTCGGCGCTCTTGCCGTCGTCGAGGGCGAAGGTCATGCCCCAGACCTGGGCGCGGTCTTCCTTGCTCAGCGAGTCGAAGAACTCCATGAAGCCCGGCACCAGGTCGAGCTTGGTGAGCATCACGTAGATGGGGAAGCGCACGCCGAGCTGGGCGTAGAGCTCCTGCACCCGGGCGCGGATGGCACGGGCGTGTGCGGCACGCTCGGTCTCGCTGCCCAGCAGCAGGTCGGACAGGCTGATGGCCACGAAGGCACCGTCGATGGGGCGGCGCTTGCGCTGGTTCTTCAAAAGGTCGAGGAAGCCCAGCCAGGCGGCCTTGTCCACCTGGGCGTGGCTGTCCTGGGTGGTGTAGCGGCCAGCGGTGTCGAGCAGCACGGCCTCGTCGGTGAACCACCAGTCGCAGTTGCGGGTGCCGCCGACGCCACGGATGGCGCCGCTGCCCATCTGTTCGGCGAGCGGGAAGTTGAGGCCGGAGTTGACCAGCGCAGTGGTCTTGCCCGAACCCGGCGGGCCGATGATCACGTACCAGGGCAGCTCATAGAGGTTGCGTCGCTCGTTGCCGCCGAGCTTGGCGCGCTTGAGCAGAACCAGGGCCTCGTCCATGCGCTGCTTGAGGGTGGCCAGCTCTTCGCTGGTGGCCACGCTGGCGGCATCCGGGGCCACGGCGACCAGGCCCTGCATCACCTTGGCGGCGTTGCGCCGGGCCTGGATGATGCGCAGCACGCGCCAGCCGATCCACACGGCGAACAGCAGGATGATGAGCACCCAGCGCACGGTGGCCGAAGCCAGGGGCTCGACGTCGCCGATGGCGATCAGCGGGCCGACGAACCAGATCACCAGGCTGAGGGCGATCAGGCCCAGCACCGGTATCACCCAGCGGGCGAGGAAACTGAAAAACGCCTTCACTCGACGCCCTCCGCAAAGACTGTGATCTCCACCCGACGGTTGCGCGAACGGCCGTCGGCGGTGTCATTGGATGCGACCGGCTCGGTGTCGCTGCGGCCCTCGGCGCGGAAGCGCTCGGGCTGGCCGCTCTTGGCCGCGAGCACATCCATCACCTGCTGGGCGCGGTCCTGGGACAGCTTCCAGTTGGACGGGTAGCGCAGCGTGGCGATGGGCCGGTTGTCGCTGTGGCCGGTGACCAGCACATTGCCTTTCACCTTGCGGATGGCTTCGGCGATGCGCAGCAGCAGCGGCTGGAAATCGTCGGCGATGGTGGCGCTGCCGGAGGCGAACAGCTGGTCGCCGCGGATGGTCACCACGGAGCGGTCGACGGCGTCTTCCACCGCCACCTTCTGCTGGCGGATCTCCTCGGCGAGGAAGCCGGCCAGGCGCGGGCGCTCGACGATCTTCGGCTGCTGCGGCGGACGGTCGATGGTCTGCACCGGGACGTCGCCCAGGGCATGCAGGTTCTTGAACACCGGCTCGGCCTCGGCGGCCAGCTTCAGGCGCATGCCGAACAGCAGCGCCAGGAGCAGCGCGGCACCGATGGCCACGGCCACCCAGGGCGGCAGGAACTGGCGCAGGCGATCACGCGCCACCACCAGGCCGCGCCAGTGCGGCGACAGCTCGCGCTCGATCTCGCCGTGGGTGCTGCGGATGGTCGCGGCGACACGCTCACGCAGCGCTTCGAGCTGGCTGCGGCCGTCGTTCATGACCCGGTAGCGGCCTTCGAACCCGAGGCTGATGCACAGGTACAGGAGCTCCAGCAGGTTGAGGCGCTGGCGCGGGTTCTGCAGGCAGTGGTCGAGCAGCTGGAAGACCTTCTCGCCGCCCCAGGCCTCGTTGTGCAGGGTGATCAGCAGGCTCTGCTTGCTCCAGTCGCTGCCGCTGCCCCAGGGGGTGCTGAGCACGGCTTCGTCGAGCGCGGTGCAGAGCACGTAGCGGCTGAGCATCACCTCGTCCTGGGCGATGCCGGCGGCGCGGGCCTTCTCCTCGAACTGGCGCAGGTAGCCCAGCAGTTGCGCGCGCAGGCTGGCAGGCATCGGGTGGGCGATGGTGTTGCGCAGGCGGGTGAGCAACGCCAGCATCGGGCCGGCGGCGGCTTCCAGGGGGTTGAGGCCCTGGCCGCGTGCGGTGAGCATCGGGCCCGTGGGCGCGGGGCCGGCGGGCGGCGGCGTGGGCGCGTCGTAGCGCGGCGCGGCCGGGTCCGGGGCGCGGCCACCGGGGCGCGGCATGATCATGGTGCGGTCGTTGTTGCCGTTGCCGCCGCTGCCGCCACCGGCGGGCGGGCCGCCGAAGGGATCGTCGATTGGATGCATCGCGAATTAACTCCGGATGGCCCAGAAGGCCAGGTTCAGGCCAGGGAACTGGCCAGCGATGTGGAAGGCGAAACCGCCGGAATGCACCAGCTGCTTCCAGTGGTCGCTGCCACGGTCGAGTTCGAAGTAGGTGCTGCCCGCGTGGTAGGGGATCTGCCGCGGCGCCACCGGCATCGGCAGCAGCGCGATGCCCGGCAGCTGCAGGTTGACCAGGTCGCGGATGTGCTCCACGGAGCCGATCTTGGCCTGCTGCGGGAAGCGCGAGCGCAGGGCTTCGCCGGGCACGTCGGCGCGCACCACGAGGATGAACGCCGAGTTGTCCAGCAGGCTCTTGTCCGCCAGCATCGCCACGTGCACGCCATAGGCCTTCTCGACGATGGGGATGGGCACGGCGCGGCTGTCGATGACCATCGACAGGGCCTGGCGCAGGGCGAGCATGACCGGGGCGAAGGTGGTGGCCAGGTCGTCGTGCTCGTAGGCCGGGAACTCAGCCGGGCGACGGCCGCTGGCGGAGAAGGTGGAGAACTCCCCGGCCAGGCTCACCGCCTCGCGGTAGAACCATTCCGGGTGCAGCGGGGTGATGCTGGCCAGGTGCGAGACCAGGGGCTCGGCGCGGTTGACCAGTTGCAGCAGGAGGAAGTCGGCGATCTCCGAGGCGCCACCGGCGCCGGAGGCGACCACGCGGCCGGCCAGGGCCTCGCCGCGCTGGTGGAGCAGGCCCAGCAGCTCGCTGCGGAAGGCCGCCAGGGGTTGCGAGGCGGCGACGTCCAGCAGTGGCGGGATGTAGCTCTCGTCCAGGGCCAGGGAGCGGTCGGCACGCTTTTCCACGACCCGCACCACGCCGACGGCGGCGTACTCGCCGAGGCCGTCACGGGCGGTGAGCAGGCGCAGGGCGCGCCCGCCGATGGAGACGGGGGCGCGGCTCTCGAAGGGGGCGTTGTCGTCGCGGACTTCACGCACGCTGCTCTGGTAGCGCGCGCCGCCGAGGGCCTCGCCCTCCTCCACCGTGTCACGGGCACCGGCGCGCTTGAGCGGCAGGGCCAGGTAGATGATGCCGTCGCGCAGGCCGTCCTCGACGTCCAGCGGCACCGGGGCCACGTCGTCGCCGGGGATGTCGAAGGGGGTGCCGTCGGGCAGCACGCCACGGGCCGAGACGATGGCCACCTTGCCCTGGGTGAGCAGGGCCTCGTCGATCTTCAGCTCGGAGAAGCCCCAGCCGCCGGCCTGCAGCGAGCGGCAGCGGCCTTCCACCAGGGACTCCAGGTAGCGGTCGTGCTGCTGGAAGTGCTGCGGGCGCAGGAACATTCCCTCAGACCACACCACTCGGTTGTTCCAGGACATGGACGAACTCTCCGTTTCTATTTTTTTTCCGGCTCGGCGACCGCAGCCGGCGAGACGCTGATGGCGTGGGCGCCGAATTTCACGCTGTAGGCGCTGGTCTGGTTCAGGGGCACGGTGATCACGTCGCGCCAGACCGCGCTGTCGAGCTCGCGATAGCCGACCACGATGCCGAACTGGCGCGTGGAGTCATCGAGCTTGCGCTCCTGCATCTGCTTGTCACCGGGCTTGACCAGCAGCTCGTCCTGGGCCACCAGGTCGGTGGACAGGGTGGCCTGGGTCTGTTCGACCAGGGAGAAGTAGTCGGCACGGTTGAAGGCGGTGGCGCTCTTGAGTTCGAAGACCCGCACGCGCACTGGTGCGCCCTGCCCGCCCGGGCCCGGGTTGACGTCGCTGGAGGCTTCGATGTGCAGCTGCACCACGGTGGGCGGCGGTGGTGGCGGTGGCTCGGAAGCACATGCGCCCAGAAGCGCTACTACGGCTACCAGTAGAATCCTTGGCATTTCGATTCGTCCTCAATGACTGCTGTTGTTCCGCGGGGCCGGTTGCCGGGCACCCAGGGGGGTTGCCGGGTCAGTGCCCGCGAAGTCTGGCGCTGTGCTCCTCGTAGGCGCGGCTGAACTCGCGCCCGAAAAGGTCCTGGAAGTCGTCTTCGGCCTCCCGCGAGATGCTCGCGTAGAGGTCGGTGAACAGCTCCCAGTACTGCGACTGGCGGGAGCCCGGCAGCAAGGCCGAGAGCCCCGAGGGCTTGCTCAGCCGCGCTTCCAGCACCGACGGCTCGAAGCGTTTGAGAATGTGCTTGATGGCCGCCTGCACGCCGGCCATCACCGCCAGCTGGTGGGCCTTGAGGTCGTCGAAGCTTTCGCCCACGGCCTGGTCCGGCGGCATGAAGGCGGCGTTGCCGTGGCGCAAGAGAAGCAGCAGCGCCTCGTCGACGTTGGGGGCGAACTTCAGCGGGTTGTTCTCCACCGGCCGGATCATGGTCTGCGCCATGCGGAACTCGCCCTTGAGGCTGGAGCGGGCGCGCAGCACGTCCACCAGCCCCTCCACCATCAGGCGGTAGCTACGGCCGATGGACTCCATCTGCGCCACCGCCTCGGCACGATCGATGCGCAGCTGGCCAAGGCCTGCGCCCCGCAGGAAGGCATCGAGCAGCGCACCGTCTTCACCGGCCGGGGCCGGGGCCGTCGCGGCAGCCGGCGTCGAGACCGCTGCGGCATGGGTGGCCTGCGCGGTGGGCGTCAGCGCTGGCGGCGCGGGAATCGGATTCGGCGCGACCGCGGCCACAGGAGACGGGGTCGGCACGATGGCCGGTTGGGCGAGCGGCTGGGGAATGGCGACGGGCGCGGGGATGGAGGTCGCGGCGGCGTCATGGCCGATGGGCGGATTGCTGAAGAAATCCGCCGGCAGTTCGACCGCCACCGGCGCGGGCTCCAGCGGCGCGGCGGCAGTGGGCATCGGCACCGGAACGGCCGGCGCGTGCTGTGGCGCGGGGCTGCTCAGGCCGAGGTCGGCGAAGGGGTCCCAGTCAGCGGGGATGGCCGGTGCGACCCCGGCGGGTTCGGCGAATGCGGCCGGCGCAACCGCCGGAATGGCAGCGGGCGTCGGCGTCGGCTCGAAGCTGGGGATCGGCGTGGGCGGCCGGAAGTCGTGGCGCTCGGCGGGCACGTGATCCGGGATGGACGGCGCAGCGGCCGGCGGCGGATTGAGGAAGTCGAACAGGTCGGGCTTGGTGTCCAGGGGCGAACCGCCGCCCTGGATGTGGGCCATGGGGACCGGCGGTGGCGCCAGCGGCTCGGGAATGGAAGCGGCGCCCGACTGGCGGCTCATCAGCGCGTCGAAGCTGCTGAACGGGTCGCCGCCGGTGCTGATCGGCGCGGCACCTACCGGCTGCATGCTCATGCCCTGCACCTGGACGAGAATCTCGTACTCGCCGAGCTTGAGGATCTCGCCATCCATCAGCGGTTCGCTATTGCCACGACGAAGGCGCACGCCCGACTGCGCGAGCATCACGCCGTTGGTGCTGGTGTCGGTCAGGTAATAGGTGCCGTCGCGGAACTGGATGGTGCAGTGCTGGCTGGAGACGAGGCGCTCGGGATCGGGGAGGACCCAATCGTTTTCGGCACTGCGGCCAATCCTCAGCTCACCACGATCCAGCTCCACCTCGGGACGTTGTCCGGGGGTCAGCTTGTGATAACTGGTGATGGTCAAACGCAGTGGCATTGCGACTCCTTGCACTTCTCACTGTGGACGCGAGCACCGAGTCCCTTCGATGCCGTGCAACTTCGATCCGGTCCCTGTTCTGCACGTGGCCCTTTGCCATACAAATGATCCTATAGACGAACGGAAAACTTGCGTGGCTTTAGCCGAAATATCTTAGATCGAAAAAAGACAAAAATGACAGCCGAAAGAGGCTAGCGTGGACTGGTGCACATCTGTCGTTTGTGCTCTGGGATTGTCTTGACAAGGGTGAAATACGACCCCAAGAATGGAAAAGAGTTGCAGCGGATGAAGCCATGAAATTGGCGTCATCGGAACGTTGATCCAAAGGACTGTGATCAGGCCGTACGTTCACTCTGAATACAGCTTGCCTTCCCTCTGAGGCCTGACAAGGAGAACACCCACCGTGGTGGATGTGTCGCGTTTGCTATCCCCTGTTTCCGCTGAATCGCCCTGTGGTGATGACCTCGAATACGACGCTGCGTATCTCGAGCTCGAGCGTATTGCCCAAGGCCAGCCCGAGCGCCAGATGGGCGACTCCGTACTCCCTGCCGAACCCCCTGTGTGGCGCGATGTCCGCGAGCTCTCCAGCGAGCTGCTGCAGCGCAGCAAGGACCTGCGCATCGCCAACTATTTCCTGCAGAGCAACCTGGCCCTCGAAGGGATTCCGGGACTCGCCCAGGGCCTGATCCTGGTGCGCGAGCTGCTGACCCAGTTCTGGGACGGCCTCTACCCGCAGCTCGATGCCGACGATGACAACGACCCCACCTTCCGCATCAACGCCCTCACCGGGCTGGCGGCGGAACCGGTGATACAACTGCTGCGCGAAAGCAGCCTGACCAGCTCGCGGGCCTTCGGCTCGGTGAGCGTGCGTGCCGCCCTCAACGCCCTCGACCTGCAGCGCTTCCCCAGCGAGACGCTGACGGCCGAGCAGCTGCAAGGTGCCTTCCGCGACAGCGATGACGCGCTTCTCGCAAGTACCCGCAACGCCCTGACCGATGCCCAGGCCGCCCTGGCCACCATCGAGTCGACCCTTTCCGATCGCGTGGGCTCGGCCCAGAGCGCCGACCTCGGCGCGCTCAAGCAGTTGCTGCGCCACGCCCTGCAGATCCACAAGGACCAGGCTCCCGGCGATGCCGCCGGCGCCGACGAGCCCGCTGCAGGTGACGACACCGCCACGGACGCCGACGCCCCGGGCTCCGCGCCGGCCGCCCGCGCCACGCCGCGCATTTCGGGCGAGGTGGCCAACCGCGACGACGTGCTCAAGACCCTGGATCGCATCCTCGAGTACTACGCGCGCCAGGAGCCATCGAGCCCGGTGCCGATCCTGCTCAAGCGTGCCAAGACCCTGGTGACGGCCGATTTCGCGGCGATCGTGCGCAACCTGATCCCGGATGGAATGTCCCAGTTCGAGAATTTGCGGGGCCCCGAGTCCGAATAAGTGCACGGCACATTCGAAGCGGGTTCACGCATCCGTTACCGGCTAGCGGCCGATGACGCCAACACAGCCGCACAGGCAGCGAAGGAGGAGCACCATGGGTAGCACCAGCAGTCAGAAATTCATCGCACGCAACCGCGCGCCCCGCGTCCAGATCGAGTACGACGTGGAACTCTACGGCGCCGAGAAGAAGGTGCAGTTGCCCTTCGTCATGGGCGTCATGGCCGACCTCGCCGGCAAGCCGGCCGAGCCCCAGGCCGCCGTTGCCGACCGCAAGTTCCTGGAGATCGACGTCGACAACTTCGACTCGCGCCTCAAGGCCATGAAGCCGCGCGTCGCGTTCAACGTGCCCAACGCCCTGACCGGCGACGGCAACCTGTCCCTGGACATCACCTTCGAGAGCATGGACGACTTCAGCCCCGCCGCCGTGGCGCGCAAGGTCGACTCGCTGAACCAGCTGCTCGAAGCCCGCACCCAGCTCGCCAACCTGCTGACCTACATGGACGGCAAGACCGGCGCCGAAGAGCTGATCATGAAAGCGATCAAGGACCCGGCCCTGCTGCAGGCGCTGGCCAGCGCGCCGAAGCCGCAAGACAACGAGCCGCAAGCTTAAGAGGACACCCAGATGGCCGAGTTGATGACCGACGCCGCGCCCCAGGCCGGCGAAGCGACCGAGCAGACCAGCGAGTTCGCCTCCCTGCTGCTGCAGGAGTTCAAACCCAAGACCGATCGCGCCCGTGAAGCGGTGGAAACCGCCGTGCGCACCCTCGCCGAGCATGCGCTGCAGCAGACCAGCCTGATCTCCAACGATGCGATCAAGTCGATCGAATCGATCATCGCTGCGATCGACGCCAAGCTCACCGAGCAGGTCAACCTGATCATGCACCACCCGGACTTCCAGCAACTGGAAAGCGCCTGGCGTGGCCTGCACTACCTCGTCAACAACACCGAGACCGACGAGCAACTGAAGATCCGCGTGCTGAACATCTCCAAGGGCGAGCTGCACAAGACCCTGAAGAAGTTCAAGGGCACCGCCTGGGACCAGAGCCCGATCTTCAAGAAGCTCTACGAAGAGGAATACGGCCAGTTCGGTGGCGAGCCCTACGGCTGCCTGGTGGGCGACTACTACTTCGACCAGTCGCCGCCGGACGTGGAGCTCCTGGGCGAGATCGCCAAGGTCTCCGCTGCCATGCACGCGCCCTTCATCTCCGCCGCCTCCCCCACCGTGATGGGCATGGGTTCCTGGCAGGAGCTGTCCAACCCGCGTGACCTGACCAAGATCTTCACCACCCCGGAATACGCCGGCTGGCGTTCGCTGCGCGAGTCCGACGACGCGCGCTACATCGGCCTGACCATGCCGCGCTTCCTGGCCCGCCAGCCCTACGGCGCCAAGACCGACCCGGTGGAAGAGTTCGCCTTCGAGGAAGACACCGCCGGCGCCGACAGCAGCAAGTACACCTGGGCCAACTCGGCCTATGCCATGGCGGTCAACATCAACCGCTCGTTCAAGCTCTACGGCTGGTGCTCGCGCATCCGCGGCGTGGAGTCCGGCGGCGAGGTGCCGAACCTGCCGGCGCACACCTTCCCCACCGACGACGGTGGCGTGGACATGAAGTGCCCGACCGAGATCGCCATCTCCGACCGCCGCGAGGCCGAGCTTGCGAAGAACGGCTTCATGCCGCTGCTGCACAAGAAGAACACCGACCTGGCGGCCTTCATCGGCGCCCAGTCGCTGCAGAAGCCGGCCGAGTATGACGACCCGGACGCCACCGCCAACGCCAACCTGGCCGCACGCCTGCCGTACCTGTTCGCCACCTGCCGCTTCGCGCATTACCTCAAGTGCATCGTTCGCGACAAGATCGGCTCGTTCAAGGAGAAGGACGACATGCAGCGCTGGCTGCAGGACTGGATCCTCAACTACGTCGACGGCGACCCCGCTCACTCCACCGAGACCACCAAGGCGCAGCACCCGCTGGCAGCCGCCGAAGTGGTGGTCGAGGAGATCGAGGGCAACCCGGGCTATTACAGCTCGAAGTTCTACCTGCGCCCGCACTACCAGCTCGAAGGGCTGACCGTGTCGCTGCGCCTGGTATCCAAGCTGCCTTCGGCCAAGGGGGCCTGAGGCGCGTCACTTTAAGCGCCTGCCAGGTGGCGGGCGCGTCTGACAAGGTGGCGAAAGCCACGAAGGAGGAAACATGGCTGTAGATATGTTCATCAAGATCGGCGACGTCGAAGGTGAGTCCGCCGACAAGACCCACGGCAAGGAAATCGACGTGCTGGCCTGGAGCTGGGGCATGTCCCAGTCCGGCAACATGCACCAGGGCGGTGGCGGCGGCGCCGGCAAGGTGAGCGTGCAGGACCTGTCGCTGACCAAGTACATCGACAAGTCGTCCCCGAACCTGATGATGGCCTGCTCCAGCGGCAAGCACTACCCGGAAGCCAAGCTGACCATCCGCAAGGCTGGCGGTGAGTCGCCGGTCGAGTACCTGATCATCACCATGAAAGAAGTGCTGATCTCCTCCGTGAGCACCGGTGGCAGCGGTGGCGAGGATCGCCTGACCGAGAACGTCAGCCTGAACTTCGCCCAGGTCCAGGTCGACTACCAGCCGCAGAAAGCCGACGGCGCCAAAGACGGCGGCCCGGTCAAGTACGGCTGGAACATCCGCGAGAACGTCAAGATCTGATGCTCTCCCATCCGGGCCTGCGCAAGCGGGCCCGGATGCGTTCCACCCCCACCCTCCTGCGGACCGACCATGGCCAGACCCACCCCCGATAAACACGCAGCGGCCGTCACCCCGTCGGTTGCCCGTGACGCTGCCCAGTGGAGCCCCGGGCGGGCCCCAGCGGAGAGCGCCACACCGAGCCCCTCCCTCCCCTCCCTTCGCGCAGCCCGGCTGCAGGCAGGACGACCATGACCGCCGAAGAACTACTGCGCGCAGGACGCGCCGACGAAGCCCTGAAATCCTTGCAGGACCAGGTGCGTGCCCAACCTTCCAACGCCGAGCTGCGGGTCTTCCTGTTCCAGCTGCTGGCGGTGCTCGGCCAGTGGAGCCGCGCGCAGAACCAGTTGAAGGTCGCCGGCGAGCTGGATGCCAGCACCCTGGCGATGGTGCAGACCTACCGCACCGCCCTGGAGTGCGAGGCCCTACGCGCCGAGGTGTTCGCGGGCCGCCTGACGCCCGTGGTGCTGGGCGAGCCCGCCGAGTGGGTGGCGCCGCTGATCCAGGCGCTCAAGCATGATGCCGACGGCCAGCACGAGGCCGCGCAGGCCCTGCGCGATGCCGCCTTCGAAGCCGCGCCCGCCGTGGCCGGCACCCTCAACGAGCAGCCCTTCGAATGGTTCGCCGACGCCGACCCACGGCTGGGCCCGGTGCTCGAGCTCATCGTCAATGGCCGCTACGTGTGGCTGCCGATGCACAACATCCAGAGCCTGGTCACCGAGGCACCCACCGACCTGCGCGACCTGGTCTGGCTGCCGGTGGAAGTCACCCTGGTCAACGGCGGTGCCACCGTGGGCCTGATCCCCAGCCGCTACCCGGGCAGCCAGGACGACGCCGACGGCGCCATCCGCCTGGGCCGCAAGACCGATTTCCTGGAAGACGGCCGCCCCCTCGGCCAGCGCCTGTTCGTCACCGACCAGGGCGACACCGCGCTGTTCGAACTGCGCAGCCTCGCCTTCGGGCATCCGGAGGCCTGAGCATGGCCGAGCTGACGCTGCAGGAACGTCTGCAACCCTCCCTCCTGGACCGGTTGACCGACGAGGACCCGAGCAACGCCAAGGAGAGCGTCGACAAGCGCGTGCTCTCCCTGTCCCAGCTCAAGGCGTCCGTCCTGCGCGACCTGGCCTGGCTGTTCAACACCATCGCGCCGCTCGACAGCGAGACCTCCGGCGAGATCCAGGCCGGCAACTCGGTGGTCAACTACGGCCTGCCGCCGCTGGCCGGGCACACCGCCTCCAGCGTCGACGTGCAGGCCATCGAGGCCCTGCTCACCGAGACCATCGCCGACTACGAGCCGCGCATCATCCGATCCACCTTGCGCGTCCGCGCCCAGCTGGCAGCCGACCAGATGAACCACAACGCCCTGTCCTTCGAGATCGAAGGCGACCTCTGGGCCGAGCCCGTGCCCCTGCGCATGCTCCTCACCACCGACCTGGACCTGGAGACCGGACACGTGCAGATCGTCCCCGCCGACCACCTGCGGAAGCGCAACAAATGAACCCGCGGATGCTCGAGTACTACAACCAGGAGTTGCAGCACATTCGCGAGAGCGCGGCGGAATTCGCCGGCGAATACCCCAAGATCGCCAGCCGCCTGACCCTCTCCGGCATCGACTGCGCCGACCCCTACGTCGAGCGCCTGCTGGAAGGCTTCGCCTACCTCACTGCGCGGGTGCAGCTGAAACTCGACGCCGAGTACCCGACCTTCACCCACAACCTGCTGGAGATCGCCTACCCGCAGTACCTGGCGCCGACGCCGTCGATGACCGTGGTGCAGCTTCAGTCCGACCCCAACGAGGGCTCGCTGGCCAGTGGCTTCACCGTGAAGCGCAACGCCTCCCTGCGCGGATTGCTGGGCACCGACGAGCAGACCGCCTGCGAGTACCGCACCTCCCAGCCGGTAACGCTGTGGCCGCTGGAAGTGACCAAGGTCGAATACTTCGGCAACCCCGCTTCGGTGCTCGGTCGCCTCGCCGCCTCCGAACCCACGGCCAAGGCCGCGCTGCGCCTGCGCCTGCGCACCGGCGCCGGACTGCCCTTCAGCGCCCTGCCCCTGGAGAGCCTTTCGTTCTACCTGCACGGCGCCGACGAGCAACCCTTCCGCCTCTACGAACAGTTGCTGGGCAACGCCTGCGCCGTGTTCGTCCAAGCCCCTGGTGGCGACTGGGTCGAGCGCCTGCCGCCGGAGAGCCTGCGCCCGCGCGGCTTCGATGACGAGGACGCGGTCCTGCCGGTGGTGCCCCGCGCCTTCCAGGGCTACCGCCTGCTGCAGGAATACTTCGCCCTGCCCAACCGCTTCCTCTTCATCGACATCGCCAACCTGCGCCGCCCCGTGCAGCGCTGCGCCGGCCAGGAACTCGACGTCATCGTGCTGTTCAACCGCCTCGATCAGAGCCTGGAAGGCAGCATCGGCAACGATCAGTTCAAGCTGTTCTGCACACCGGCGGTGAACCTGTTTCCACGACGCGCCGACCGCATCCACCTGAGCGACCGCGTGCACGAGCACCAGGTGATCGTCGACCGCACCCGCCCGCTGGACTTCGAAGTGCATTCGCTCACCGAGGTCAGCGGCCACGGCGCCGGCCCCGAGCAGCCGTTCCAGCCCTTCTATGCCGTGCGCGACCCCTCGCGCTACGGCCGCGAGCAGGCCTGGTACACGGTGCGCCGCGAGCCCCGCGTGCTCTCCAGCAAGCAGCGCCGCAAGGGCCCGCGTTCCACCTACATCGGCAGCGAGACCTTCGTGTCCCTGGTGGATGCCAACCAGGCGCCCTACCGCCATGACCTTCGCCAGCTGGGCATCGGCGCGCTGTGCACCAACCGCGACCTGCCGCTGTTCATGCCGGTGGGCAACGGCCGCAGCGACTTCACGCTGGAAGACAGTGCCCCGGTGCTGTCCGTGCGCTGCCTGGCCGGCCCGAGCCGCCCACGCGCCAGCCGCGCCCACGACGCCAGCGCCTGGCGGCTGATCAGCCAGCTGTCGCTCAACTACCTGTCGCTGAGCCAGGAAGGCCAGGGTGCCGCCGCGCTGCGCGAACTGCTGCGCCTGTACGGCGACCCCACCGACCCGGCGCTGCAGATGCAGATCGAAGGCCTGCGCCAGGTCACCAGCAAACCCTGCACGCGGCGCCTGCCGATGCCCGGCCCCATCGTCTTCGGTCGTGGCCTGGAAATCGGCCTGGAGTTCGACGAGAACGCCTTCCGCGGCACCGGTGTGTTTCTCCTGGGCGCGGTGCTGGAGCGCTTCCTGACACGCTATGTGTCGATCAACAGCTTCACCGAGACGGTGATGCGGACCACTGAACGGGGCGAGGTGATGCGATGGCGGGCGAAGCCCGGACGCCGTCCGAATCTGTGAGCACCCTCGCGGCCATGGAGACCGCGCCCTGGAACTACGACTTCTTCCAGGCGCTGCGCCGCATCGAGTGCGAATTCCCCGAGCGCCCGCGCCTGGGGCATTCCGTGCGCCTGGCCGATGACCCGCTGCGCCTGGGACAGAAGCCCGACTGCGGTTTCGCCCCCTCGACCCTGGCCAGCGTCGAGCACAACCCCGACGGCACCCCGCGCATCGAGCAGTACTTCTTCGGCCTCACCGGCCCCAACGGCCCGCTGCCGCTGCACCTGACCGAATACGCCCGCGAGCGCCAGCGCAACAACGCCGACGCCACCTTCAAGCGCTTCCTCGACGTCTTCAACCACCGCCTGCTGACCCTGTTCTACCGCGCCTGGGCCGAAGCACGCCCGACCGTGAGCCAGGACCGCCCCCAGGACGACTACTGGTCGCCGCGCCTGGGCGCCCTCTCCGGCCGTGGCATGGAAAGTCTCATGGGCCAGGGCCCGATCGACGACGCCGCGCGCTACTACTTCACCGGCCACCTGGCGGCGCAGACCCGCTACCCGGACGGTCTGCGCAGCATCCTCTCGGAGTTCTTCGGCGTCCCCGTGGCCATCGAGGAATACGTCGGCCAATGGCTGGAGCTGCCCGAGTTCAGCCGCCTCGGCGCCCAGGCCAGCACCCTGGGCACGGACCTGTGCCTGGGCACCCACGTGTGGGATCGCCAGCACAAGTTCCGCATCCGCATCGGCCCGCTGGACCTGTCGCAGTACCAGCGCTTCCTGCCCGGCGGCGAGCTGTTCCACGAGCTGGCCGCGTGGGTCGCCGAGTACCTGGGCGAGGAGCTGGACTGGGACAGCAACCTGGTGCTCAAGCGCGAGGAAGTCCCCTCCATGACCCTGGGCGGCAACGACCGCCTGGGCCTCAATACCTGGCTGGGCAAGCCCGCCGAGGACGCCGACGACCTGCTGCTGGCGGTGAGCCACCTGAACCACGGTACGGAGGCGCGCGCCTGAGCGCACGCCACCGCTACCCACAGATAGAAAACAACACGAAGCGCATGGAGCGCTTCAGACAGGACCAACCACACGGCCATCACTGCAAGCGTGCCGTCAGGAAAAGGAGAGCAAGATGAGCGAAATCAGTCGTGCCAAGCTGTTCGGGAAGCTGAACAGCCTCGCCTACAAGGCGATCGAAGCGGCCACGGTGTTCTGCAAGCTGCGTGGCAACCCCTACGTCGAGCTGGTGCACTGGTTCCACCAGATCCTGCAACTGCAGGACTCCGACCTGCACCAGATCATCCGCCAGTTCAACATCGAGCCGGCTCGCCTGGCCAAGGACATCACCGAGGCGCTGGATCGCCTGCCCCGTGGCTCGACCTCGATCACCGACCTGTCTTCCCATGTCGAGGAATCGGTGGAGCGCGGCTGGGTCTACGGCAGCCTGATGTTCGGCGAAAGCCAGGTGCGCACCGCCTACCTGGTGGTCGGCATCCTCAAGACCCCGAGCCTGCGCCACGCGCTGAGCGCCATCTCCCGCGAGTTCGACAAGGTCAAGGTGGAAACCCTGATCGAGCGCTTCGACGAGATCGTCGGCAACTCCCCGGAGAATGCCCTGACCGCCACCGACGGCTTCAACGCCGGCGCCGCCCCGGGCGATGCCAGCGGCGCCATGGCCCCGGCGGCCATGGGCAAGCAGGAAGCCCTCAAGCGCTTCACCGTCGACCTCACCGAGCAGGCCCGCAGCGGCAAGCTGGACCCCATCGTCGGCCGTGACGACGAGATCCGCCAGTTGGTGGACATCCTCATGCGTCGCCGCCAGAACAACCCGATCCTCACCGGCGAGGCCGGCGTGGGCAAGACCGCGGTGGTGGAAGGCTTCGCCCTGCGCATCGTCGCCGGCGACGTGCCGCCCTCGCTGAAAGACGTCGAGCTGCGCGCCCTGGACGTGGGCCTGCTGCAGGCCGGCGCCAGCATGAAGGGCGAGTTCGAGCAGCGCCTGCGCCAGGTGATCGAGGACGTACAGAGCTCGCCCAAGCCGATCATCCTGTTCATCGACGAAGCCCACACCCTGGTCGGTGCCGGTGGCGCCGCCGGCACGGGCGATGCCGCCAACCTGCTCAAGCCGGCCCTGGCGCGCGGCACCCTGCGCACCGTCGCGGCCACCACCTGGGCCGAGTACAAGAAACACATCGAGAAGGACCCCGCCCTCACCCGCCGCTTCCAGGTGGTGCAGGTGGACGAGCCCTCCGAGCACCGCGCCATCCTGATGATGCGCGGCGTCGCCTCGACCATGGAGAAGCACCACCAGGTGCAGATCCTCGACGAGGCGCTGGAGGCGGCGGTCAAGCTGTCCCATCGCTACATTCCCGCACGCCAGCTGCCGGACAAGTCCGTGAGCCTGCTGGACACCGCCTGCGCCCGCGTCGCCATCAGCCTGCACGCCGTGCCGGCCGAGGTGGACGACAGCCGCCGCCGCATCGAGGCATTGGAGACCGAGCTGGCCATCATCGGCCGCGAGCACGCCATCGGCGTCGCCATCGGCAGCCGTCGCACCGACGTCGACAGCGCGCTGGCCGAGGAGCGCGCCCGCCTGGCCGAGCTGGAGTCCCGCTGGAACGAAGAGAAGGCCCTGGTCGACGAGCTGCTGGCCACCCGTGCCAGCCTGCGCGCCGCCGCCGAGCCGGTGGACGGCACCAGCCGCGAGGCCGGCGCCGACGCCCCGGGCCTGAGCGAGGACGAACTGAACGGCCTGCGCACCAGGCTGGCCGACCTGCAGCAGCGCCTCACCGCGCTGCAGGGCGAGACGCCGCTGATCCTGCCGACCGTGGACTACCAGGCCGTGGCCTCGGTGGTCGCCGACTGGACCGGCATCCCCGTGGGCCGCATGGCGCGCAACGAGATCGAGACCGTGCTCAACCTGGGCACCCACCTGAAGAAGCGCATCATCGGCCAGGACCATGCCCTGGAAATGATCGCCAAGCGCATCCAGACCTCCCGCGCGGGGCTCGACAACCCGAGCAAGCCGATCGGCGTGTTCATGCTCGCGGGCACCTCGGGCGTCGGCAAGACCGAAACCGCGCTGGCCCTGGCCGAGGCCATGTACGGCGGTGAGCAGAACGTCATCACCATCAACATGAGCGAGTTCCAGGAAGCGCACACCGTCTCCACCCTCAAGGGTGCCCCGCCCGGCTACATCGGCTACGGCGAGGGCGGCGTACTGACCGAGGCGGTACGGCGCAAGCCCTACAGCGTGGTGCTGCTGGACGAGGTGGAGAAGGCCCACCCGGACGTGCACGAGATCTTCTTCCAGGTGTTCGACAAGGGCGTGATGGAAGACGGCGAAGGCCGGGTGATCGACTTCAAGAACACCCTGATCCTGCTCACCACCAACGCCGGCACCGACCTGATCGCCAGCCTGTGCAACGACCCCGAGCTGATGCCCGAACCCGAGGGCATCGCCAAGTCGCTGCGCGAGCCGCTGCTGAAGATCTTCCCGCCGGCGTTGCTCGGCCGCCTGGTGACCATCCCCTATTACCCGCTGACCGACGAGATGCTGAAAAGCATCACCCGTCTGCAGCTGGGCCGCATCAAGAAGCGCGTTGAGGCCTCGCACAAGGTGCCCTTCGACTTCGACGACAAGGTGGTGGACCTGGTGGTCTCGCGCTGCACCGAGACCGAGAGCGGTGGCCGCCAGATCGACGCCATCCTCACCAACAGCATGCTGCCGGACCTCTCCCGCGAGTTCCTCGGCCGCATGCTGGAAGGCCGCAAGGTCGAGAAGGTGACGGTGGGCGCCGAGAACGGCGAGTTCACCTACAGCTTCGATTGAAGCGATGCGGCGCGTCCCACGACGGGGCGCGCCGCCTGAATGTGGAAGGTTCCGGCGCGTCGGAACCCGGCAGTGACGCGCACAGCGCTAAGGACGTGTGGGATGGCGATTTCGCAACGGGCACGCATGGCCAAGGTCAGCAGCCCGCTGGGCGGCGATGCATTGCTGCTGGACAGGCTGGATGGCCATGAGGAGCTGGGACGGCTCTTCGACTACGAGCTGAACCTGATCTCGGAAGATCACTCGATCCAGCTCGATGCCCTGCTGGGCAAGCCCATGGGCGTTTCGCTGGAGCTGCCCGACGGCAGCCAGCGCTACTTCCATGGCATCGCCAGCCGCTGCAGCCAGACTGCCGGCAGCGGCCAGTTCGCCGGCTACCACGTGAGCCTCAAGCCCTGGCTCTGGTTGCTGTCGCGCACCTCCGACTGCCGCATATTCCAGAACAAGACGGTGCCGGACATCATCAAGCAGGTGTTCCGCGACCTCGGCTTCTCCGACTTCGAGGACGCCCTTACCCGCACGTACACCGAGTGGGAATACTGCGTCCAGTACCGCGAGACCAGCTTCGAGTTCGTCAGCCGCCTGATGGAACAGGAAGGCATCTACTACTACTTCCGCCACGAGCAATCGCGCCATGTGCTGGTGCTCTCCGATGCCTATGGCGCCCACTCGCCGGTGGCGGGCTACGGCACGGTTCCCTTCTACCCGCTCGCGGACCAGATGCGCGAGCGCGACCACATCTACGACTGGTACCTGGCCCGCGAGGTGCAGCCCGGCTCCCTGGCGCTCAACGACTACGACTTCCAGCGCCCCAGCGCCCACCTCCAGGTGCGCTCCACCGTCAGCCGCGCCCACAGCAACGCCGAGCTCCCGTTGTACGACTACCCCGGCGAATACACCCAGAGCCAGGATGGCGAGCAGTACGCACGCAACCGCATCGAGGCGATCCAGACCCAGTACGAGCGCGTGCACCTGCGCACCAACGCGCGCGGCCTGGGCTCGGGGCACCTGTTCAAGATGAGTGGCTACCCGCGCGCCGACCAGAACCGCGAGTACCTGATCGTCGGCGCCCGCTACCAGGTCAGCCAGGAGAGCTACGAGAGCGGCTCCGCCGGCGGCCCGTTGCAGTTCGAAAGCGCGCTGGACTGCATCGAGGCGCGCCAGCCCTTCCGCCCGATGCCCACCACCATCAAGCCCATCGTCCAGGGCCCGCAGACGGCCATGGTCGTCGGCCCCAAGGGCGAGGAGATCTGGACCGACCAGTACGGCCGGGTGAAGGTGCACTTCTACTGGGACCGGCATGACCAGTCCAACGAGAACAGCTCCTGCTGGATCCGCGTATCACAGGCCTGGGCCGGCAAGAACTGGGGCTCGGTGCAGATCCCGCGCATCGGCCAGGAAGTGATCGTCAGCTTCCTCGAGGGCGACCCCGACCGCCCGATCATCACCGGCCGCGTGTACAACGCCGAGCAGACCGTGCCCTACGAGCTGCCCGCCAACGCCACCCAGAGCGGCACCAAGAGCCGTTCCAGCAAGGGCGGCACGCCGGCGAACTTCAACGAGATCCGCATGGAGGACAAGAAGGGCGCCGAGCAGCTGTACATCCATGCCGAACGCAACCAGGACATCGCCGTCGAGCACGACGAATCCCACTGGGTCGGCCACAACCGCACCAAGAGCGTGGACAACGACGAGCTGGCACGCATCGGCCAGGACCGCACCCGCGCGGTGAAGCGCAACGACACCCTGATGGTGGGCGGCGCCAAGGCCGACAGCGTGAGCACCCAGTACCTGATCGAGGCCGGCGCGCAGATCCGCCTGGTGTGCGGCAAGAGCGTGCTGGAGTTCAACGCCAGCGGCGAGATCAACATTTCCGGCACCGCGTTCAACCTCTACGCCAGCGGCAACGGCGCCATCGACACCGGCGGTCGCCTCGACCTCAACTCCGGCGTCGCCAGCGAGGTTCCGAGCAAGGGCAAGGGCATCAAGGGCACCATCGACGCCATGGTCAAGGCACTGTTCCCGCCGCCCAAGGCCTGACCGCCCTGCCAGGCTGAAAGGGGCGCTTCTGGCTGCCCCACCCGCCTTGGCTCATAGGGTTTCGGGGTGCGCGTGACGTTCTCGGTGCGCGCAGCACACCCTACGGGCGGAGTTCGGTTCACGGGGTGGGCCGCGATATCCCAAGGCCGCCCCTGCAGGATCGAACTCACTTGCGATGCGGTGCCGCTGGCCGCTCAACGATGCCCTCGCCGCGTAGGGTGGACCCCGCTCCATCGGTCCACCTTGCGTGCTCGCCGGCCACTCCGCTGGTGGATGGAAAAAGCGCCATCCACCCTACCAAGGTGCCACGGCACGGCGCCTGGGTTGGCGATGGTGCAGGGGCGAATTCATTCGCCCAAGGGCAACGGCGGTGCCCTCAGGCATTGGCCGGCACGAAGTCCGGGCCACCGAGCTTGTCGCGCACGGTGACGGCGGTGCGCAGCAGCGGGGTCCACATGCCGTCGGGGCTGTTCCAGGCGGCGCCGGCCCAGCGGGTATCGGCTTGCAGGGCGGCCTTGCTGGCTTCCAGCTGGCGTTGCAGGGCCACCGCCACCCCGCTCATGTCCACCTCGAACAGATCGCCATAGGGGCCTTCCGGCTGGGCGCGTTTCTTCGCCAGGCAGAAGCGGTAGTACCAGACCCAGTCATGGGCCAGGTAGATGGCGCGGTTGCGGTCCGGGTAGGTGGCGAGGATCTTGAGCAACGCCGCGACGAAGCGCTGGGGGAAGGCCGGGTCGCGGGTCTCGCGCCAATAGGGCACCACCCGTTGGTCGAAGGCGGCGACCACGTTCTGCGGCTCGTCGTTGTCGCTGCGCGCTTCGAGGAAATAGAACGGCTCGCCCACCAGGAAGCGGTCCAGTTCGTCGTTGGCCAGGGCGAGACGAAGCGAACCCTGAACCATCTAGATCGCGGTACCGCGAAGCTTGCCCGGCTTGACTATCAGGAGGTCGTCCATTTCGCGGTTCTTGCACCGGCGGGCGAATTCGATTGCAGCTTCGACATCGTTCTCGAGCAGGTCGAAGGTCGCCTTGTTGACCTCGTAATACTCTTCGTAGTCGACCAGACCATTGCTCACGGGGATGGACAGGAACAGGCGCCCCGACTCTTCTTCGATACCCAGGGAAAACCGGTACTCCCGGCTGACGAACAAATCGGTGAATTTCATCGTTACCTCTATAGATCCAAGGGTATCCAGTTGAACTCGCTGGGGCTGATGCTGCCAGCGTCGATTACGGCTTCGGTGTTGCCATTGGGCAGCTTGCCGCCCGGTATCCAGAATTCGTTGGCCCCCGCCTCGTTGCCCGACGGTATGCGCAGGTTGAGCTTGCCCGGCTCCGGAATGTCGACCCGGACCAGGCTGTTGCTTTCGAGGAAGTCCTTCGGCAGGCCCAGGGCCTCTTCCATGGCGCGCTTGTTGCCCTTGGTGGAGGCCAGCAATTGGTCGGCTTCGTGCTTGGGCATTATGAACGAGGTGCCATCGCGCTGGGCGATCCCGTATTTGTCGAGGTTCGCCTTGGTCATGAAGCGCGAGGCGCCCTTGTCGAACTGCCCCAGGTGCTGGGACACGTATTCCGGCGTCAGGTAATCCGTGGCGGGAGGGCGCGAATTCTTGGGAATGGCGAGGATGTCCGCCTCGCTGAAACCCGGCTTGAACTTGGGTACTTCGGCTGCCGGGCGGCCCAGGCGCGCCATCTTCGGCCCCAGGCCGAGCATCGCCATGCCGGCCACGCCCTGCAGCAGGTCGCGGTAGCCGGGGCCCAGGCGGTCGCCCAGGTCACCCAGCAGCTCCATGCCGCCGAAGATGGCGCCGCCGACGAGCACGGTAGTGGCCAGCGCGGCCAGGCCGGCCATGGCCGCGACCACAAGGCCGACGCCCAGTGCGGCCAGGCCCAGGGCCTCGAGCCCCGTATGCATCCAGCCCTCGATGTCCAGCACGAAGGCGACCCGCTCGGTGGGGCCGCCGATGAAGGTGTTCTCGCTGCCGCTCTTGATGTGCGCGCCACAGACCATCTTGCTGGTGATGCGCGCCGCCGGCTTGCCGTTGATGTAGACGGTGGCGCTGCCCTCGGCGATGGTCACCTCGAACGGCCAGATGGGGTGGTTGCACGGCAGGCCGCTGCAGGAGGACGAGGCATCCTCCCCCGCACGCATGGAGGCACGGAGGTTGATGAAGACGTTCGGGCTGCCCCGTATCAACGCCCCCGTCGTCGGCTCCGGCAGGTTGAAAATGGTGTTCAGGCCCTTGAGGATCTGGAACATCGAGAGGCCGCCGCCGGCGATGGAACCGGCCATCACCGCCAGGGCCACGCCGCCGGTGGCTGCCGTGGCGGCGATCACCGCCGCGCCGATCAGCGCCCCCGCCACCGCGCCGGCCACCATGGCCGCCACGCCGAATCCGTGGGCTATCTCGTCGCCTAGGCGTGCCGCTGCCTGTGCATCCATGAGGTACGTCTACGTCCTTGCTGCGGGGCGCCTCGCGGCGCTCGGATCAGGCTGCCGGGGGCAGCGGTTTGAAGGTCTGCATCGCCTGTTTCCAGGCCGGCTCGTGGTAAGGCAGGTCCTGGGGCGTGGTGGTCAGGGTGGCGATCAGCACCAGGGCGCGGTGTTCGATGAACACCTGGCGCAGCATCAGCTGGCGCCCTTCGCGCTGCCAGGTGTAGTCCAGCAGCACCGCGGGCGAGCCCTGGATGTTGATGTCCCACTGCTTGATCAGGGCGAAGCCCGGCAACTGCTGGCGGGCGTTGGCTACCTGCTGGGCGATGTAGTCGGCGAAGGGCGCATCGCCCTTGCTGGGGTCGCGACTGATGACGAAGCTGGCTTCCTTGGCGGGCCCGGTGGCGGGCAGCTTGAAGATGTTGATGCTCTGGTCCTGCCAGGAGTCCGGAATATCCAGATCCGCCTCGTGGAGTCGGTAGAGAGTCACTGCTGAAGGCCTTCCCTAGTCTGTATCGCGCATGAGCGGGTCGTCGAATACCTCGCCGCGCCCCGGGGGTGCGTGTTCGACAACCGGTGAGGCGAAAAATTTTCGGGGAACGCGAAACAAACATCAAGGAGCAAGGCCGCTGGATATGCCCCAGGTCTCGATTTATGTGCGTGTCGTTCAGTGGGTCCCCGCGTTCGCGGGGATGACGAGGCGCGGCAAGCGCCCCGCCGTACCGTCACCCTGCGTCCGCGATGAGAAGCGATAGGTGCTGGAGGTCTTTTCGCGAATGAATTCGCTCCTACAACTCGTCCCGGAATCGCGAGATCAGCCCTGAGCCTCCAGCACCTGCAACGCCCGGTGGTACTTGGCCACCCGCGCCAGGTCCCTGTCGTCCAGCTGCGGCAGACGCGAGACGTCGAGGTTGTCGCGGATGTCGGCGAGCTTGACCCGGCGGGCCAGCGGGTTGGGGCGGATGCGCTCGATGAAGGCCTCGTAGCCTTCGCCCTCGCGCTTGCTCAGGCAGTCGATGGCGGCCAGCACCGGTTCGGGGATGCCGAGGGCGCGCAGGTCATCGAGGGTTACGCCTCCGTCTTCCACCACGTCGTGGAGCACCGCGACCATCTGCGACTCGGCGTCGTCGAAGCGCAGCATCAGGCGCAGGGGGTGGAGGATATAGGCCTTGCCGGCCTTGTCCCGCTGGCCGGCGTGCATACGGCAGGCCAGCGCGATGGCACGTTCGAGGGTGTCGTTCATGGGGGCTCCAGGGCTCGGGCAGGCGGCGAGCATAGCACCGGCCCTCACCCACCCGGCCGTTGCGAATGTGAACCCCGTCCAGAAGTGGCGACGCCGGCGCTCGCTCGCTCATCCGCTCTCTGGACAGCGGAGCCGCTCTGCACTACAACAATCGCCGGCGAGAATCCTGCCGCCCGATCGGCAAGGTTGTTTCCCGTCACCCCGAATGGATTCGCGGATATCGGAAAAAGCGCCCGGGACGAGCGTCGTCTGCTAATACTTCGACCCAGGTTTCCCCGGAAATCCCGGCCTGCCCGCCCCGCGTCGATCCCCTGGCGCCGGCCCGTTGGCGGTTCGCTCCGATCCCAGTGGTACACGAGGCAAGGACAGCATGGCAATCACACAACAGGCCCGCATGGCCAAGGTCAGCAGCCCGCTCGGGCCCAACGTCCTGGTCCTTGACCGGCTCGATGGCCATGAGGAACTGGGGCGGCTCTTCGACTACGAGCTGAGCCTGGTTTCGGAAAACTACGCCATCAAGCTCGACGCCCTGCTGGGCAAGCCCATGGGCGTTTCCCTGGAGCTGCCCGACGGCAGCCAGCGCTACTTCCACGGCATCGCCTGCCGCTGCAGCCAGACCGCCGGCACCGGCCAGTTCGCCGGCTACCAGATCAGCCTGCGCCCCTGGTTCTGGCTGCTGTCACGCACCTCCGACTGCCGCATATTCCAGAACAAGACGGTGCCGGACATCATCAAGCAGGTGTTCCGCGACCTCGGCTTCTCCGACTTCGAGGATTCGCTGTCACGCTCCTACCGCGAGTGGGAGTACTGCGTGCAGTACCGCGAGACGAGCTTCGAATTCGTCAGCCGCCTGATGGAACAGGAAGGCATCTACTACTACTTCCGCCACGAAAAGGAGCGCCACGTGCTGGTGCTCTCCGATGCGTATGGCGCGCACAAGTCGGTGGCCGACTACGCCTCCGTGCCCTACTACCCGCTCGAAGACCAGATGCGCGAGCGCGACCACATCTATGACTGGCACCTGGCCCGCGAGGTGCAGCCCGGCTCCCTGGCGCTCAACGACTACGACTTCCAGCGCCCCAGTGCGCGCCTGGAAGTGCGCTCCACCGTCTCCCGCCCGCACAGCAACGCCGAGCACCCGCTGTACGACTACCCGGGCGAGTACGTGCAGAGCAAGGACGGCGAGCAGTACGCACGCAACCGCATCGAGGCGATCCAGACCCAGTACGAGCGCGTGCACCTGCGCACCAACGCGCGCGGCCTGGGCTCGGGGCACCTGTTCAAGATGACCGGCTACCCGCGCGACGACCAGAACCGCGAATACCTGATCGTCGGCGCCCGCTATTCCATCAGCCAGGAAAGCTACGAGAGCGGCGCCACCGGCGGCGTGCTGCAGTACGAAAGCGCCCTGGACTGCATCGAGGCCTCCCAGGCCTTCCGCCCGATGCCGACCACCATCAAGCCCATCGTCCAGGGCCCGCAGACCGCCATGGTCGTCGGCCCCAAGGGCGAGGAGATCTGGACCGACCAGTACGGCCGGGTGAAGGTGCACTTCTATTGGGACCGCCACGACCAGTCCAACGAGAACAGCTCGTGCTGGATGCGTGTGTCCCAGGCCTGGGCCGGCAAGAACTGGGGCCATATCCAGATCCCGCGCATCGGCCAGGAAGTCATCGTCAGCTTCCTCGAGGGCGACCCCGACCGCCCGATCATCACCGGCCGCGTCTACAACGCGGAGCAGACCGTGCCCTACGAGCTGCCCGCCAACGCCACCCAGAGCGGCACCAAGAGCCGCTCCAGCAAGGGCGGCACGCCGGCGAACTTCAACGAGATCCGCATGGAGGACAAGAAGGGCGAGGAACAGCTCTTCATCCACGCGGAGAAGAACCAGGACATCGAGGTCGAGAACGACGAGACCCACTGGGTTGGCCACGACCGCACCAAGACCATCGACCACGACGAGACGGTGCACGTGAAGCACGACCGCACCGAGACCGTGGACAACAACGAGACCATCACCATCGGCGTCGACCGCACCGAGAAGGTCGGCAACAACGAGAAGATCACCATCGGCGTCAACCGCACCGAGGACGTCGGCAGCAACGAGACCATCACCATCGGCGCCAACCGCACCGAGAAGGTCGGCAGCAACGAGAACATCACCATCGGCAGCAACCGCACCGAGAGCGTGGGCAGCAACGAGAACATCACCATCGGCAGCAACCGCACCGAAAGCGTGGGCAGCAACGAGAACATCACCATCGGCGCCGACCGCACCGAGAGCGTGGGGGCCAACGAGCAGGTGGACATCGGCAGCAACCAGACCACCAGCATCGGCAAGAACGAGTCGCGCAGCATCGGCCAGAACCGCAGCACCGACGTCGGCCAGAACGACAGCGTCGACATCGGCAAGAGCTTCTCGCTCAACGCCGGCGACTCCATCAGCCTGGTCACCGGCTCCGCCAGCATCACCATGAAGAAGGACGGCACCATCGTCATCCGTGGCAAGAACATCACCATCGACGGCTCCGGCGCGATCAACATCAAGGCCAGCAGCAACGTCGTGGTCAAGGGTCAGAAGATCCTGCAGAACTGAGCCCGCGCTCGGTCAGGGAGTACAGAGCATGACAGTCCAGATCCACACCCCCGCCGCCACCCGCCTCGACGGCGTGGTGATCGGCATCCTCCTCGACGTGCCCGAGGCCTCCAGCCCGGTGGTGGCCTTCCCCGGCTGCCCGTCGGAGACCGGCATCGCCGCGACCACCACCACGGTGCTCGCCCGCGAGGACATCGGCACCCAGGTGGCGCTGATGTTCGTCGGCGGCGACCCCGCCCTGCCCCTGGTGATCGGCCGCATCCAGCGCCTGCCGGAGACCCGCAGGGAGCCGGCGGTGGCGCACATCGACGGCGAGCGCCTGGAGTTCTCGGCCGAGCGCGAGATCGTCCTGCGCTGCGGCAAGGCCAGCATCACCCTGACCCGCGAAGGCAAGGTGCTGATCAAGGGCGCCTACCTGTCCAGCCGCTCCTCCGGGGTCCACCGCATAAAGGGCGGTTCGGTGCAGATCAACTGACAGAGCCGCATACATGGAATTGCTCAACGCCACCCGCCTGACGGCCGCCTACACCCAGGGCCTGGCCCCCGACGGGCGCGAGTCCCTGGTGGTGGTCGCCAAGGGCACCTTCGACCTGCCGCTCGATGGCAGCGAGGCGCGCCTGGCCGAGGTCCAGCGCCCGCTGCTGATGGCCGACGAATACGTCGGCGAACCCGGCCTCTCGGCACCGCGCCAGGAAATGGACTTCGCCCCGGTCAAGCCCTTCTGCGACGTGCTGGTGATGGGCAAGGCCCACGCTCCCAACGGCCGCCCCGCCACCCAGATCACCGCCGGCATCCGCGTCGGCCGGGTCAGCAAGGCCTTCAGCGTGCTCGGCCCGCGCCAGTGGCAGCCGGGCATGCTCGGCGCCAGCCCCGGCGTCCCGCAGCCCTTCCTCGAGCAGGACATCGGCTACGCCCACGCCTTCGGTGGCCGCCACGCCATGGCCGACCGCCCGGACTTCGCCGAGACCTACCTGCCCAACCCGGCCGGCATCGGCTGGTACCCCAGGAGCGCCGGCACCGCCGGGATCGTCGGCATGCCCATGCCCAGCACCGAAGCCCTGGGCCAGCCCATCGACAGCCCGCACGGCGACTTCACCCCCATGGCCCTCGGCCCCATCGGCCGACACTGGCCGCCGCGCATCGGCTACGCCGGCACCTATGACGAGGCCTGGCTGGCCGACCACTTCCCCTTCCTGCCGCCGGACTTCGACACCCGCTACTACCAGGCCGCCCCGCCGGACCAGCAGACCGAGCACCTGCAAGGCGGCGAGGACGTGCTGCTGCTCAACCTGACCCGGCAGGAGCGCGCCGGCTTCAAGGTGCCGAGGATGCAGGTGCCGGTGACCTTCTTCCTGAAGAAGGGTGGCCACGAGACGGTGCAGGCGGTGATCGACACGCTGGTAGTGGACACCGACGCCGGCAAGGTCGAGATCACCTGGCGCGCGAGCCGGGCATTGAGGCGGAACATGTTCGAGGTGGAGCAGTTGCTGGTCGGTTCACGTTCCCGTGCATGGTGGCGGGCGCGGGAGCTTGGAAAGACCTACTACCCGTCCCTGGCCATGCTGCGACACAAGGAAGTCAACCCGTGATGCAGGCACTCAGTATCAAGGGCGTCGGGATGGTCACGGCCGTCGGTCATGACGCCCTGTCCACCTGTGCAGCGATACGCTGCGCCATCGACAACTTCCAGGACACCCGCTTCCTCGACAAGGGCGGCGAGTGGCTGGTCGGCTCCAGCGTGCAGCTCGAAGAGGCCTGGCGCGGCCAGACCAAGCTGGTGAAGATGGCGGCCAGGGCCGTGGCCGAAGCGATCGCCTCCACGCCTGGCCTGGATCCCGCCAAGACCCCGTTGCTGCTCTGCATTGCCGAAGAAGACCGGCCCGCCCGACTCGCCGATCTCGGCCCGCGCCTGATTCGCGGCATCCAGGAAGAGCTGGGGGTGGAATTCCATGCCGATTCGAGCTTCATCGCCCGCGGCCGGGTCGGTGCGGCGGTGGGGCTGCTCAATGCGCGCAAGCTGATCCATGAACTCGGCCACCGCCATGTGCTCATCGCGGGCGTCGACTCGTTTCTCAACGCCCCGGTCATGGAGGCCTATGAACGACGTGATCGCCTGCTCACCAGCCTCAACTCCAACGGCTTCATCCCGGGCGAAGGCGCCGCTGCGGTGAGCCTCTGCGCCCCGGTCGCCGAAGACCAGCCCCAACTGGTCTGCACGGGCCTGGGGTTCGGCATGGAGCCGGCCACAGTCGAATCGCTCGACATCCCCCTGCGCGCGGATGGCCTCACCCAGGCCTTGCGCGCCGCACTGCAGGAATCAGGTTCCAGCATGGAGTCCTACGACTACCGCCTCACCGATCTATCGGGGGAGCAGTACTACTTCAAGGAAGCCTCCCTCGCGCTCAGCCGCAACCTTCGGGTACGCAAGGAGTTCTTCGACCTCTGGCATCCCGCCGACTGCATCGGTGAATGCGGCGCGGCGATAGGCCCGGCGATGCTGGCGCTGGCGCACTCCGCCAGTCGCAAGGGCTACGGCCCCGGCAACAACATCCTCTGCCACCTGGGCAACGATGCCGGCCAGCGCGCGGTCGCCCTGCTCAGCTATCAACGCGTGAGGGCCGCCTGATGGCCAACCAGGTCTACGCGAACAACATGGAGGTCTCGTGCAAGGCGGCCGACGGCAAGTCCGTGGCCTGTTTCCCCGACGTCTGCTTCACGCCTCCGCAGGCGCCTCCCACCCCCACCGGCGTGCCCATCCCCTACCCCAACACCGGGATGGCCAAGGACACCACCAACGGCACCCGGACGATCAAGATCTCCGGCCAGGAAGTGATGCTCAAGAACAAGAGCTACTTCAAGACCAGCTACGGCGACGAGGCGGGTTGCGCCCCCAAGAAAGGCGTGGTCACCAGCAAGATCAAGGGCAAGGTCTACTTCACCGCCTGGTCGATGAACGTGAAGTTCGAAAGCCTCAACGTCGTGAGGATGATGGACCTGACCACCCACAACCATGCCTCCTTCCCCGGCAACACGCCCACCTGGCCCTACATCGACGAGGTGGCCACGGGCGCGCCGGGCAAGGGGTGCGAGGACGAGCGCAAGAACGTCAAGGACAAGTGCTCCGGGGACCACGACAAGGACTGCAAAGACGACGCCTGCCAGAACGCCAAGAAGTGCATGCTGGTGCCCTACACCGCACGGTCGACGGAAAACCAGACCGGCTGCTGCGAAGGCGAGACCCCGCACCACCTCGTGGAAGTCCACTGCTTCACCGAGGCCGGCGGAAGGAAGGAAAAGACCCGCCTGAGCGGCTTCAGCGCATACGACGATACACGGGCGCCCTGCGTGTGCGTCACGGGGTCACGCTATACCGATACCCACGGCAACATGCACGCCATCCAGAACACGGCCGAGAAAGGCTACATGGTGCCGGAGAGCGCCGGCGGGGCCAGGTCGCAGATGGGCGGCAAGGACAACGCCTGGAACTACGGCGCCGCGAAGAAGACCGGGATCTTCGCCCACCAGAAGACCTTCCCCACCTCCGGCAAGGACGGCAAGCCCTGCAGCGAAGCCTGCCTGGAGGCCCAGCTCGACAACTACCACAAGCAGGTCGGCGTGAAGAACAACGATACGCCGCTGCGCGCGGACCGTTCGCCGCTCAAGGACGAGCAGAAGGAATGGGGCGCCAAGCAGCTCGAATCGATGGATGACGATTGAAGAGTGATGTGAACAGCATGAACAACGGAAACGTAACCTTTGCCAAATGCTCGATAGTCCGGCGCGACCTGGTGTTCATCAGCGCCCAGGTCACCGAGCTGAACGAACGCAACGTCGATCACACCAAGGTGCTCCGCTGGAAGGACGGTGCCTTCGTGCACTTCATGATCGACTGGGCCACCACCGCGATCAGCGCGACGACGCCCCCCCTGACCCTGCTTTCGATGGGGCTCGATGGCGACATCCACGTCTTCCAGGGCTCCAACAGGACCACCGAGCGCATCGTGGGCCCCGGCGATTTCGGCCCACTGCGCGACATGCGCCTGATCGCCGGCGCGCACTATGCCGCGGGCATGCAGCGCCAGGTGTATCGACGCAACGACGACGGCAGCTGGCAATCCATCGCCGACGCCATCCTCAACCGCGAGGGCATCAAGGGTTTCAACGCCATCGACGGCTTCGCGGCCACCGAGCTGTACACAGTGGGCATGGACGGCGAGATCTGGCTATTCGACGGCCAGCGCTGGCAGGCCCTGGAAAGCCCGACCTCCGTGGCACTGCAAGGCGTGCACTGCAGCGACGATGGAACGGCTTATATCGTCGGCCAGGCGGGCGTCGTGCTTTTCGGTCGAGGGGACCAATGGGACTTCATCGACCTCGGTGACTTCAGCGAAGACCTGTGGGGGGTGCAGACCTTCGACGGGACCCTGTTCGTCGCGTCCTCCAAGGGCGTCTACCGGATCGTCGACGGCGAGCTGAAGAAAGCCGATATCGGCTCGGTCGGCACGGGCTCGGCGTCCTACCTCACCAAGGGGGACGGCGTGCTCTGGTCCGTTGGCAACCGGCACCTCGCCTATACCGCCGACGGCGAGAACTGGACGGTCGTGGATTATGACGATGCCAGCTACTGATACTCACATCGCCTTTTTCCCGGTACTCCCGAGCGCGGTGCGCGCATGAACCAGCCCGTCTTGCGCGTCCTCGAGCAGCACGCCGAAGAGGCCGGCTTCCTCGCCGGCCTGCGCGACTATGCCGTGCGCGCGCCACACTACGACCTCAAGCACCTGCAGACCCTGGATGGCCGCATCGAGGCGCACCTGGACGGGCTGCTGATCGCCGGGCTCAAGGGCCTGGACCTGTTGCTCAAGGAGCTGCATCCGCTGGCCACCGGCGAGGTCTTCGCCGCCACCGCGCTGGCCTTCCTGGCCGGCAACGGCCCGGCGCTGTCCACCCTCGCCGAGCACCTGCGCAAGGCGCCCGACGGCGAGCGGGCCTTCACCGCCGCCCTCGGCTGGCTGGAGTGGGAAAAGGTCGAGCCCTGGATCGAACGCCTGCTCTCATCCCAGGAACCGCTGTTCCGCCGCCTGGGCCTGGCCGCCTGCGGCATGCACCGCCGCGACCCGGGCCCCGCGCTAATCGCCGGGCTCTCCCATGCCGACCCGGGCGTGCTGGCCCGTGCCGCGCGCACCGCCGGCGAGCTGCGCCGGCGCGACCTGATGCAGACCATCCGCGCCCACCGCCTGCATGCCGACGAGGCGGTGCGCTTCTGGGCCAACTGGGCGACGGTGCAGATGGGTGACGAAGAGGCCCTGGGCCCGTTGCGCCTGCTGGCCGAACAGCAGGGCGTGTTCCGCCTGCGGGCACTCGATACCCTGCTCTGCTGGCAACCTCGCGAAGCCAGCATCGCCTGGCTGCGCGGGCTGATGCAGAGCCCCGAGCACCGGCGCCTGGTGATCCAGGCCACCGGCCTGTTCGGCGACCCGGTGACGGTGCCCTGGCTGATCCAGCAGATGCGCGAGCTGCCCTATGCCCGCGTGGCCGGCGAAGCCTTCACCCTGATCACCGGGGCGGACCTGGCCGAGCTGGACCTGGAGCTGAAGGTGCACCCCGACTACGACGCCGGGCCCACGGATGACCCCGAGGACCCGAACGTGGAGATGGACCCGGACACCGACCTCGCCTGGCCGGACCCGGCGCGGGTGGAAGGCTGGTGGCAAGCCAACCAGGAGCGCTTCACCAGGGGCAGCGGCTACCTGCTGGGCCAACCCCTGAGCGAAGCACGCTGCCTAGAAGTGCTGCGTACCGGCTACCAGCGCCAGCGCATCGCCGCCGCCTGCGCCCTGGCCCGCTACATCCCGACCCGACCGCTGTTCCCCACCAGCGCCCCGGCCTTGCGCCAGCGCCAGCTGCTGGGCGCCTGACCCCACACGGGGTCAGGCCTTCAGGAAGCGCAGGATCGATTCGACGATCATTTCCTTGTGACGCGCCTTCACATCGGCCTCGTTGAGGTCGATGGCGAAGATCGCGCCCAGGGTGTGGCGGTTGGAAACGCGGTAGAAGCAGAACGACGACATCAGCAGGTGCACGTCCATGGCCTGCACACCGGCCCGGAAGGCACCCGCCTCGACGCCACGCCGGAGGATGTCGTCGAGGCTGGTGAGGATGGTGACGTTCAGCGAACCGATGGCATCGGACTCGCGGATGTACTGCCCGTGCTGGATGTTCTCGATGCTGACGATGCGCACGAAGTCGACGTTGCGGTCGTGGTGGTCGAAGGTGAACTCGACCAGGCGGCGGATCGCCTCGCGCGGTTCCAGCTCCGCCAGGTGCAACTGCGCCTCGGTGTGGCGGATGTCGCCGTAGAGCTTCTCCAGCACCCGCAGGTAGAGCTGCTCCTTGCTCTCGAAGTAGTAGTAGATCATCCGCTTGGACGTCTGGGTGCGCTCGGCGATGGCATCGACGCGGGCACCGGAGAGGCCCTGCTGGACGAATTCGACGACGGCCGCCTGGAGGATGTTCTCGCGGGTCTTCTCCGGGTTGTTCTTGCGGCTCTTGCGGGGTGTCTCGACGGGCAGATCAGCGGTGATGGTCATACGGGACTCAAGCCAATGCATACCGGCCGGATTATGGGCCGGTCGCCTTCCCGAAGGAAGCGCGGCCGGCCCATCGGCAGGAGCCGCCTGCGGGCCCCGGCCGGAACGCCATGGCTGGGCTATCAGGCCGATCTCAACGCCCCATCACCGGCTCAGAGCTTCGCCTGGCGCACGGCACCGCTGCGCGCCTTGGCCATGGCCGCCAGGCGCACCGCGACGTTGGCCGCGCCGTAGCCGACATAGCCGCCCTTGCGCTGCAGCAGCTCGAAGAAGAAGCGCCCCTCGAACGGCTCGGTGTAGACGTGGAACAGCTCGCCCCCCTGGGCGTCGCGGTCGTAGAGCACGTTGTAGTAGGCCAGCTCGCTGAGGAACTCGTCGTCGAAGTCGAAGCGCGCGGCCAGGTCGTCGTAATAGTTCAGGGGGATGTCCAGCAGCGGCACGCCGGCGTCCTTGGCCCGGGCGATCTCGGCGAACAAGTCGTCGCAGGCGAAGGCGATGTGGTGCACGCCCGAGCCCCGGTAGCTGGACAGCGCGTGGGAGATGGCGGTGTTGCGGTTCTCCGAGATGTTCAAGGGCAGGCGCACGGTGCCGCAGCGGCTGCGCAGCGCACGGCTCTTCACCAGGCCGTAGGGGTCGGGCAGCACCACCTCGTCGTCGGCCTCGAAATCCAGCAGGCCCTTGTAGAACAGCACCCAGCTGTCGAGCCCGTCGGCCGGCAGCGCCATGGCCATGTGGTCGATGCGGGTGAGGCTGCCGCCGGGCCGTGCGGTGGCGTCCAGGCGGAAATCGCTGTCGTAGATGGTCTGGCCCGGGACGGAGGGCTCCACCAGGTAGATCAGGCTGCCGTCGGGGGCGCGCACGGCGGGGATCTCCCGCTCGTTGGGGCCGACCAGGCCGCGATAGGGCTGGCCACGGTAGGCCCGCGCCCGCTCCAGGGCCGAGGCGCTGTCCGCCACGCGCAAGGCCGTGGCGCAGAGCGACGGGCCGTGGGCCTCGAAGAAGCCGTGGGCGAAGGAATAGGGTTCGGCGTTGAGCACGATGTTGATATCGCCCTGGCGCAGCAGGCTGACGTCCTTGGACCGGTGCTGGCCGGCACGGGCGAAGCCCAGGCGCTCCAGCCAGTTGGCCAGCCGTGCGCCCTGCTCGCCGTCGACGGCGAACTCGAGGAACTCCACACCGTCGTAGCGGCCGGCCGGCGGCGGGGCGAACAGCAGGTCGAGGTCGGCCGGCGGCGTCGGGTCCTGGCGCAGCAGGTCGCGGGTCTTCTCCTCCAGGTACAGCAGAGAGCGCAGGCCGTCGGCGGCGTTGGCCCGGGGCGGCGCGGCGCGGAAGCCGTCGTTGAAGATCTCCAGGGACAGCGGGCCGCGATAGCCGCTGCGCAGGATGGGCGCGAGGAAGCCCGGCAGGTCGAACTCGCCCTGCCCCGGGAAGCAGCGGAAGTGGCGGCTCCACTCCAGCACGTCCATGGCCAGGATCGGCGCGTCGGCCATCTGCACGAAGAAGATCTTCTCGCCGGGTATCTCGGCGATGGCACGGGGATCGCCCTTGAGCGACAGGGTATGGAAGCTGTCGAGGATCACCCCGACGGCCGGGTGGTCGGCCTGGCGCACCAGGTTCCAGACCTGCTGCCAGGTATTGACGTGGCGGCCCCAGGCCAGAGCCTCGTAGCCGATGCGCAGGCCACGTGCGCCGGCGTGCTCGCCAAGCAGGCGCAGGTCGTCCACCAGGATGCGTTCCTCGCCCAGGGAGTCGGTGGCGACGTTGCTGCACACCAGCACCAGATCGGTGCCCAGTTCCTGCATCAGGTCGAACTTGCGCTCGGCGCGGTCGAGGTTCCTCTGCAGCCGGTCACGGCGGCAGCCCTCGAAATCGCGGAACGGCTGGAACAGGGTGATGGCCAGCCCCAGGTCGGCGCACAGCTGGCGCACCTCACGGGGGCTGCCGGCGTAGTAGAGAAGATCGTTCTCGAAGATCTCCACGCCGTCGAAACCGGCGGCGGCGATGGCTTCGAGCTTTTCCGGCAGGGTTCCGCTCAACGAGACGGTGGCAATCGAACGCTGCATGCTTGAGCTCCTGGCAAGGGCGCCGGTTCTGCGACCGGCGGCATGGATGGCCGACACGCCTCCCGATGCGAGGCCGGGATTTTGCGTGGAGGCCGTAGCGCAATCGATTATTCGTAGCTAAAGTCCGCCCAGCAATTGAAATGTACGAACTGGTTAGTTTTGTGTTCGATTACCGAACAGAAGGCCGGTTATCGAATTGACGGTATTTCGCTCGCTGCGCAACCATCTTCACCACATTGCAACCCGCCGCCGGTGCAGCCTGCTGAAAACGCCACGGCAAAACGCAATCGAAACCCAGCGTCACCACATAACAATTTCAAGAATCGGGTAAATCCTCATGCTCACTCCAAGCCGCCTCACCGCACTCCTCCCCCCGCCAGCCCCGGCGCGACTCGAACCCCGGGCGCGAACAGCCTAGCCATCCCCGGCAGCACTCCCCGAACCAGACCGGTCAACCCGGCACGTGCCCCCGAGGGCACCGCCAGTCCGGCCAAGCCTGCGTGCACGTCAGTCGACCCGGCACAATACCGGTCGAGCCCGCTTGCCCGACGTACAGACAAGAACAACGGAGACAACGATGGCTACTCCCTCAAGCTCCCAAGCCAAGAAAGCAACTGCCAGCGGGTGGATAGGCTCCGCCCTCGAGTACTACGACTTCTTCATCTACGCCCAGGCGGCGGCGCTGATCTTCCCGCAGATCTTCTTCCCCTCCACCGACCCGAAGATCGCCATCGTCGCCTCGCTGGCCACCTACGGCGTCGGCTACCTGGCGCGCCCGGTCGGCGCCTTCGTGCTCGGCCACTGGGGCGATACCCGGGGCCGCAAGAACGTGCTGCTGCTGTGCATGTTCCTCATGGGCATCTCGACCATGGCCGTGGGCCTGCTGCCGACCTACCACGACATCGGCATCCTCGCGCCGGTGCTGCTGGTGATCCTGCGCCTGGTCCAGGGCTTCGCCGTGGCCGGGGAGATCTCCGGGGCCAGCTCGATGATCATGGAACATGCCCCCTTCGGCCGGCGCGGCTACTACGCCAGCTTCACCCTGCAGGGCGTGCAGGCGGGCCAGGTGATGGCCGCCGCGGTGTTCCTGCCGCTGGCCTACTTCATGCCCAGCGACGCCTTCAACGAATGGGGCTGGCGGATTCCCTTCCTGCTCAGCGCCCTGGTGCTGGTGGCCGGCTACATCATCCGCCGTGAAGTCCACGAGACCCCGGCCTTCGTCAACGAGGAGTCGCAGCAGAAGGTCGCCAGGTCGCCGGTCGCCGAAGCCTTCCGCCACAGCTGGAAGAACATGATCCTGGTCACCTTCATGGCGCTGATGAACGTGGTCCCGGTGGTCGCCACCATCTTCGGCGCGGCCTACGCGGTGCAGCCCGCCTACGGCATCGGCTTCGACAAGAGCGTCTACCTGTGGATACCGGTGGTGGGCAACATCGTCGCCGTGCTGGTCATCCCCTTCGTCGGCAACCTCTCCGACCGCATCGGCCGCCGCCCGACCATGATCGCCGGCGCGCTGGGCTCGGGCCTGCTGGCCTTCGCCTACCTCTACGCCATCAGCATCCACAACGTGCCGCTGGCCTTCGGCATGTCGATCCTCATGTGGGGCATGGTCTACCAGGGCTACAACGCGGTGTTCCCGAGCTTCTACCCGGAGCTGTTCCAGACCCGCTACCGCGTCTCCGCCATGGCCATCTCGCAGAACATCGGCACCATGCTCACCGCCATGCTGCCGGCGCTGTTCGCCGCCGTCGCCCCGCCCGGCTCGGACAACGTGCCGGTGATCGTCGGCAGCCTCGCCTTCGCCATCACCTGCCTCTGCGCCCTCGCCGCCTACCTGGCGCCCGAGACCTACCGCCTGCAGATGGAGGACCTCGGCAAGCCGAACGCCAAGCCGATGGACAAGACCCAGTACGACAGCAGCCGCCAGGACAGCCTGCGCGTCGCCAGCCACTGATCCGCCGGGGCTCTCGCGAGCCCCACCCACCCCCGGACCGCACCCGCCCTTTCGCGCCCCTCGGCGCGGAACGGGCATCCCATGCCTGACAACAACAAGCAAAGAGGCACGCCACCATGCAACAGCTTCACACCGACCGCCTTTCCCGCGCCCGCCTGCCGCTCGCCGTCGCCCTGGCCATCGCGGCCGGCGCCGTATCCGCCGCCGAAGCCGGCTTGGTCGAGGACGCCACCGCCACCCTGACGGCGCGCAACTTCTACATGAATCGCAACTTCGTCGGCTCCAGCACCCAGGACCAGGCGGAGGAATGGACCCAGAGCTTCATCCTCGACGCCCGCTCCGGCTTCACCCAGGGGACGGTGGGCCTGGGCGTCGACGTGCTCGGCCTGTATGCCCTCAAGCTCGACGGCGGCAAGGGCACCCGTGGCACCCAGCTGCTGCCGGTGCATGACGACGGGCGCCCCGCCGACGACTTCGGCCGCCTCGGCGTGGCCGGCAAGATGCGCCTGTCGAAGACCGAACTGAAGGTCGGCGAATGGATGCCGGTGCTGCCCATCCTGCGTTCCGACGACGGCCGCTCCCTGCCGCAGACCTTCGAGGGCGCCCAGTTGACCTCCAGGGAACTCGACGGCCTGACCCTCTACGCCGGCCGCTTCCATGGCAACAGCCCGCGCAACGACGCCAGCATGGAAGACATGTCGCTCAACGGTCGCGCGGCCTTCACTTCGGACCGCTTCGATTTCGCCGGCGGCGAATACACCTTCAACGAAGGCCGCACCCTGGTCGGCGCCTGGCATGCGCAACTGGAAGACATCTACCGGCAGAACTACCTGCAACTGACCCACAGCCAGCCCCTGGGCGACTGGACCCTGGGCGCCAATATCGGCTGGTTCGACGGCAAGGAAGACGGCAGCGCCCTGGCCGGCGACCTGGACAACCGCACCTGGTCGGGCCTGTTCTCGGCGAAGATCGGCGGCAACACCTTCTACCTGGGCCTGCAGAAGGTCAGCGGCGACGATGCCTGGATGCGCGTCAACGGCACCAGCGGCGGCACCCTGGCCAACGACAGCTACAACTCCAGCTACGAGAACGCCAGGGAGAAATCCTGGCAGTTGCGCCACGACTACAACTTCGTCGCGCTCGGCATCCCCGGCCTGACCCTGATGAACCGCTACATCCACGGCTCCAACGTGCACACCGGCAGCGTCACCGACGGCAAGGAATGGGGCCGCGAAAGCGAGCTCGCCTACGTGGTGCAGTCCGGCACCTTCAAGAGCCTGGCGGTGAAGTGGCGCAACTCCAGCCAGCGCCGCGACTGGGGCAACACCAACAGCTTCGACGAGAACAGGCTGATCGTCAGCTACCCCTTCTCGCTGCTCTGAAGCCCCGCTTCATCCTCGTTGCTGCAGATTCCTCGCCCGTCCTCGTGACGGGCTTTTTTATGGGGTGGGTAGAACCCGCGAAACCCGGCGCAGGAATCGTCGGGCCGCCCGGACCGCCCATCTCGTGGGAGCGAATTCATTCGCGATGGAGTGCCCGGCCATCCACAGCCACGTGCCGGCGGAAGGTCTTTCGCGGCTGAAGCCGCTCCCACAGGGGGCTGCGCCACCGTGCCCGATCAAAAACACCACCGGTGCGTAGGGTGGATGGCGCTTTTTCATCCACCGGGCGGTGCCGCCGGGGAGCACGGTGCCGGGGCAGCCCTGAGGCCTGCCTGGCGAATGAATTCGCCCCTACAGGTGCCACGGGGCAAGATAGGCCGCAAATACAAAAACGCCGCCCGGGTGCGTGGCCCGGGCGGCGTTTGCATGGCTCGCGGGTCAGCCTTGCAACGACTCCACGCCCAGCTCATCCCACACCGATTCGGCCAGGTGGAAGGTGGCGTTGGCGGCAGGGATGCCGCAGTAGATGGCGCTCTGCATGATCACTTCCTTGATCTCGTCGCGAGTCACGCCGTTGTTCTTCGCGGCGCGCAGGTGCAGGCGCAGCTCGCCCTCGCGGTTCATGCCGATGAGCATGGCGATGGTCACCAGGCTGCGGGTGTGGCGCGGCAGGCCCGGACGCGTCCAGATATCGCCCCAGGCATGGCGGGTGATCATCTCCTGGAACTCTTCGTTGAAGGGCGTCAGGTTCTGCAGGCTGCGGTCGACATGGGCATCGCCCAGCACCGCGCGGCGCACCTGCATGCCGGCTTCGTAGCGTTCTTTCTCGTCCATCGGTGGTTCCTCGCTAGCCCTTGGCGTTCAGGAAATCCAGCACCCGGTGGGTGAAGGCTTCGCCGGCCTGGACGTTGGACAGGTGCGCAGCCTGGAACTCGACCAGTTCCGCACCGACGACATGCGCCTGCAGGAAGCGGCCATGCTCGGGCGTGGTCACCGCATCGCCGCTGCCGCAGACGATCAGGGTCGGCGCGCGGATGGCGCCCAGTCGCTCGCGGAAATCGGCGTCGCGCACCGCCGCGCAGTTGGCCGCGTAACCCTGGGGCGAGGTCTGCGCCAGCATGGCGACGATGTGCTCGACCTTGCCCGGCTGCGCCTCGGCGAAGTCCGCGGTGAACCAGCGGGCGATGGAAGCGTCACGCAGGGCCGCCATGGCCGCCGGGCCGTCGCGCAGCACCGTCTCGATACGCGGGTTCCATACATCCGGGGTGCCGATCTTGGCGGCGGTGTTGCACAGCACCAGGCGCTGGATGCGCTGCGGCGCCTCGATCGCCAGCCACTGGCCGATCAGCCCGCCCATGGACAGGCCGCAGAACGAAGCCTGGGCAATATCCAGCGCATCCAGCAGGGCCAGCACGTCGCGGCCGTTCTGCTCGATGCTGTAGGGGCCTTCGGTGACCAGGGACGCGCCATGGCCACGGGTGTCGTAGCGCAGCACGCGGAAGTGCCGGCTGAAGGCCGGGACCTGTGCGTCCCACATGTGCAGGTCGGTGCCCAGCGAGTTGCTGAGGACCAGCACCGGCGCGTCGGCCGGGCCTTCGAGCAGGTAGTTCAGGTCGCCATCGGCGAGTCGTACGGCAGGCATGCAAAGGCTCCTAGCACAAAAGGTTCTGATGCTCGGCCACGGCGCGATCGACCCAGCGACGCGCCTGCCCGAGGTAATGGGCCGGGTCGAGCAGGCGGTCCAGCTCGTCGGCGGAAAGGTGCGCGGCGACCTCGGGATCGGCGCCGAGCGTGGCCCGCAGGTGGGCGCCCTCCTTCACCGCCTGGCGGCAGCACTGCTCCACCCGGTGGTGGGCGGCGTCACGGCCGATGCGCTGGGCCAGGGCGATGCTCACCGCTTCGGCCAGCACCAGCCCCTGGGTCAGGTCGAGGTTGTGGCGCATGCGCGCGGCATCCACCTCCAGGCCCGGCACCACCAGCAGCGCCTGCCGCAGGGCACCGGATACCAGGCAGCAGAGCTCCGGCAGGGTCTCCCATTCGGCGTGCCACAGGCCGAGGCTGCGCTCGTGTTCCTGGGGCATGGCGGCCAGCAGGGTCGCCACCAGCCCCGGGGCCCGGGTGGCGGCGCCGATCAGCACGGCGGCGCTCACCGGGTTGCGCTTGTGCGGCATGGTCGAGGAACCGCCCTTGCCCGGCGCGGCGGGCTCGAAGACTTCGCCGGCTTCGGTCTGCATCAGCAGGCTGAGGTCGCGCCCCAGCTTGCCCAGGCTGCCGGCGATCAGCCCCAGCAGCCCGGCGAACTCCACCAGGCGGTCACGCTGGGTGTGCCAGGGCTGGTCGGGCAGGTTCAGCGACAGCTCGGCGGCCAGCGCTTCGGCCACCGGCCAGGCGTGTTCGCCAAGGGCGGCGAGGCTGCCGGAAGCACCACCGAACTGCAGGCACAGCAGGCGCGGCTTGAGTTCCGCCAGGCGCTGGCGATGGCGGGTAACGGCGCCCAGCAGGCCGGCGAGCTTCATGCCAAGGGTCACCGGGGTGGCCTGCTGCAGCCAGGTGCGGCCGGCCAGCGGGGTGCCAGCATGGCGCTCGGCCTGCTCGGCGAGGGCGTTGCCCAGGTTTTTGAGGTCGGCCTCGATGAGGCCGACGGCGGCACGCAGTTGCAGCATCAGGCCGCTGTCCATGGCGTCCTGGCTGGTGGCGCCCAGGTGCACATGGCGCTCGGCCTCGGGGCTGCTCGCCGCGATGCGCTTGCCCAGGGCCTTGACCAGCGGGATGGCCGAATTGCCGGCGCTGCCGATGGCCACGGCCAGGGCGGGGAAATCGTAGAGCTCGGCCTTGCAGGCCGCCTCGATGACTGCCACCGCCTCGGCAGGGATCACCCCGACACGGGCCTCGGCGCGGGCCAGGGCGGCCTCGAAATCCAGCATGCCCTGCACCCGGCCCTGGTCGCAGAAGATCGCGCGCATGGCCGGCGCGGTGAAGTAGGCATCGAAGAGTTGGTTGCTCGGGCTGTTCAAGCCAGTGCTCCGGAAATCAGGAAGGTGAATCGTTTTATAGCAGCCGGCCGGTCACGACCAGCCTTCGCTCACCGTGCCACCACCAACAGGCCGTAGGATGGGTAGAGCGAAGCGAAACCCATCACGTGCCTCGCAGCACCACGGAACGTCCCTACGGCTGCGCCGCGCGCAGCAGGCGTAGCGAGCGCAGGCAGGTCGGGGGCGGCCAGCGCGCAGCAACCGGAATGTACGGCTGTACATGAGGATTGCGAGCACTGCCCAACCCCGAGATGCCAAGCGCAGTAGCCTGTCACACCCGTTCGATGGCCAGGGCGAGCCCTTGCCCCACCCCCACGCACATGGTGGCCAGGCCGCGCTTGCCGCCGGATTTCTCCAGCTGGTGCAACGCGGTCTGCACCAGGCGCGCGCCGCTGGCGCCCAGGGGGTGGCCGAGGGCGATGGCGCCGCCGTTGGGGTTGACCCGGGCGTCATCGTCGGCGAGGCCGAGCTCACGGGTGACCGCCAGGCCCTGTGCGGCGAAGGCTTCGTTGAGTTCGATCACGTCGAACTGGTCGATGCCCAGGTTCAGGCGCTCCAGCAGCTTGCGCACCGCCGGCACCGGGCCGATACCCATGACCCGCGGCGCCACGCCGGCGCTGGCCATGCCCAGCACTTTCGCGCGCGGGGTCAGGCCGTGTTTCTTCACCGCCTCGGCGGAGGCCAGGATCAGCGCGACCGCGCCGTCGTTGACGCCCGAGGCGTTGCCGGCGGTGACGGTCTTGCCTTCGCCATTGACCGGTTTCAGCCTGGCGAGGGCCTCGAGGGTAGTCTCCGGGCGCAGGTGCTCGTCGGCATCGACCACGGTGTCGCCCTTCTTGCCCTTGATCACCACCGGGACAATCTCCTCGGCGAAGAAGCCCTCGGCCTGGGCACGACCGGCACGCTGCTGGCTGCGCAAGGCGAAGGCGTCCTGGTCCTCACGGCTCACCCGGTAGTCGTCGGCGACGTTGTCGGCGGTCTGCGGCATGGCATCGACACCGTACTGGGCCTTCATCAGCGGGTTGATGAAGCGCCAGCCGATGGTGGTGTCCTCGATCTTCTGGTTGCGGCCAAAGGCGCTGTCCGCCTTGCCCATCACATAGGGCGCGCGGGACATGGATTCGACGCCGCCGGCCAGGGCCAGCTCCATCTCGCCGGCGGCGATGGCGCGGAAGGCGGTGCCCACCGCGTCCATCCCCGAGGCGCAGAGGCGGTTGAGGGTGACGCCGGGAACGCTTTCCGGCAGCCCGGCCAGCAGCAGCGCCATGCGCGCGACGTTGCGATTGTCCTCGCCGGCCTGGTTGGCGCAGCCGAGGAACACCTCATCGACTTCGCTCCAGCGCACCTGTGGGTTGCGCTCGATCAGGGCCTTGAGCGGGATGGCCGCCAGGTCGTCGGCACGTACCGGCGCCAGCCCACCGCCGAAGCGACCGATGGGCGTGCGCACGGCATCACAGATGAATACGTCGCGGCTCATTCCTCACCTCCCTGCTGGCCGTGGGCGGCGGCGGTGCGGGCCTCCAGGGCACGCAGCGCGGCCAGCTCCTCGTCGTTCGGGGCGAGGGTCTCGCTGACGCTGTCGGCGAAGCGGATCGGCCAGCCGGTGGCCTCGACCACCTGCTCGCGGGTCACCCCGGGGTGCAGCGAGGTGACGATGAATTCGTGGGTGCCGGCTTCCGGCTCCATGATGCACAGGTCGGTGATGATGCCCACCGGGCCCTTGCCGGGCAGGCCCAGGCGCTGGCGCGAGTCGCCGCCTTCGCCATGGCCGACCGAGGTGACGAAGGCCAGCTTGTCGACGAAGGTGCGGTGGGACTGCTTGAGGATGATCAGCACTTCCTTGGCGGAACCGGCGATCTCCGGCGCGCCGCCGGCACCCGGCAGGCGCACCTTCGGGTTGTGGTAGTCACCGATCACCGTGGTGTTGATGTTGCCGAAGCGGTCGACCTGGGCGGCGCCGAGGAAGCCGACGTCGATGCGCCCGCCCTGCAGCCAGTAGCGGAAGATCTCGCCGGTGGGCACCACGGTGTCGGCGGTCTCGGCCAGCTCGCCGTCGCCGATGGACAGCGGCAGCACCGTGGGCTTGGCACCGATGGGGCCGGATTCGTAGATCAACACCACGTCCGGGGACGAGGTCAGGCGCGCCAGGTTGGCGGCCTTGGAGGGCAGGCCGATGCCGACGAAGCACACCGCGCCGTTCTTCAGGCGGCGGGCGGCGGCGACGGTCATCATTTCATTGGTGCTGTAGCCGGGGGTGGAATGGGCGCTCATTGCTTGGCCTCCGCAATTTTCTGCTGGAACTGGGCGAAGTCCTCGGTGCCACGGATGTAGTCGTCGATCCAGGCGCTGAAGGCCTCGCGGTCGCGGGCGATCGGATCCCAGGCCTGGTAGAAGCGGTTGTCGCGCTCGTAGTAGCCGTGGGCATAGGACGGGTGCGCGCCGCCGGGCACGTGGCAGACGGCGGTCAGCGCCCAGGTGGGCAGCACGCAGGCGTTCATCGGCGCATCCAGGTCGTCGACGATCTCTTCCACCGTGACGATGCAGCGCTTGGCGGCCAGGGCGGCTTCCTTCTGCACGCCGAGGATGCCCCAGAGCAGCACGTTGCCCTTGCGGTCGGCCTTCTGCGCATGGATCACGGTCACGTCCGGGCGCACCGAAGGCACCGCGGCCAGCACTTCACCGGTGAAGGGGCAGGTCACGCTCCTGATCAGCGGGTTGACCTTGGGCAGGTCGGAGCCGGCATAGGCGCGCAGCACCGCGAACGGCAGGCCCGAAGCACCGGCCACATAGGAGTTGGCCAGGTCGGCGTGGCTGTGTTCCTCGATCTCCAGCGCATGGGGCCAGCCCTTCTCCACCGCGTCACGCAGGCGGTGCAGGGAACCGACACCCGGGTTGCCGCCCCAGGAGAACACCAGTTTCTTCGCACAGCCGGCGCCGATCAGCAGGTCGTAGACCAGGTCGGGCGTCATGCGCACCAGGGTCAGGTCGCGCTTGTTCTGGCGGATCAGCTCATGGGAAGCGGCGGTGGGAATCAGGTGGGTGAAGCCTTCGAGGGCGACGGTGTCGCCGTCGTTGACGAAGCGCTCGACCGCTTCGCGCAGGGAGATGATTTCAGCCATGTCGATCTCGTTCTGTTATCCAGGGCGGAAGGTTCGCCGGGTGATGGAAAGCTACCGCTGGCCCGACCGGCGAACAATCCGATAATCGACTATCCGTTCGATAATCGAACAACTATGTACCTTGCTAAGCATTTCCCCCGATCCCGGCGGCCAGGCGGCGGCTCGGGCTTCAGCCCTGGTCACCCCCGCCCACCGGCAGGGTCACACCGGTGATGTAGGAGGCCTCGTCGGAGGCCAGGAAGAGGATCGCGCCCACCTGCTCGTCGAGGGTCCCGTAACGCTTCATCAGGGTGCTGCCGAGGGTCTGGTCGACGATCTGCTGGTACCAGACCTTCTCCTGGGCGCTCTGCTCCGACGTGTTGCGCGGGATGCGCCGGGGTGGGGCCTCGGTGCCGCCCGGGGCGGTGGCGTTGACGCGGATACCGCGCTCGGCGTTCTCGAACGCGAGGCAGGCGGTCAGTGCGTTGACGCCGCCCTTGGCCGCGCCGTAGGGCACGCGGTTGAGGCTGCGGGTGGCGATGGAGGAAACATTGACGATGGCCCCCGCGCCCCGCTCCAGCATGTAGGGCAGCGCGGCGTGGCAGCACCACAGGGTGGGGAACAGCGAGCGGCGCACTTCCGCCTCGATCTCGTGCGCCTGGTAGTGCTCGTAGGGCTTGGCCCAGATGGTGCCCCCGACGTTGTTGACCAGCACGTCGAGGCGGCCGAAGCGTGCCACCGCCGCCTCCATCACCCGGCTGCATTCGGTGTAACGCTCAAGGTCAGCGGTCAGCGTCAGGACCCGGCCCTCCCCCAGTTGCTCGCGCAGTTCGAAGACCAGCTCGGAGCGGTCCACCGCCACCAGGCTCGCACCCTCCTCCACCAGGCGCTCGGCGACGCGGCGGCCGATGCCCTGCGCCGCGCCGGTGACCAGCGCGACCCTGTCCTGGAATCTCTTGTTCATGGCAATACACCTCGAAGTGGGCAATGGCGATTCGTAGGTTGGGCCGAGCTGCGCGAGGCCCGACGATCCAGGCGTTGGGCTTCGCTGCGTTCTGCGCCAACCTGCGTCTGCAGTTCCGTCAGGCAGCACTGGCGGCGAACTTCTCGTAGTAGAAGTTCGCCGGCTGCACGCCCTGCTCGCGAATGAACCGGCTCACCGCCTCCACCATCGGCGGCGGGCCGCAGAGGTAGATGTCCACGTCGCCCTCGTTGAGGTGCCCGGGCTCGATGTGCTCGGTGACGTAGCCCTTCTGCGGGTAGCTGCTGTCGGGGCTGGCCACGCAGGCGCTGAAGGTGAAATTGGGGATGCGCGCGGCGAAGGCTTCCAGCTTGTCCAGTTCCACCAGGTCGAAGTCGTGGGTCACGCCGTAGATCAGGTGCAGGGGATGCTCGCTGCCCTGCTCGGCGATCTTCTCCAGCATCGCGGTGAAGGGGGCGAGCCCGGTGCCACCGGCCAGCAGCAGCAAGGGCCGGCGGATGTCGCGCAGGTAGAAGCTGCCCAGGGGGCCGGCCAGGGTCAGCTGGTCGCCGGCCTTGGCCAGGCCCGTGAGGAAGCTGCTCATCAGGCCGCCCGGCACGTTGCGGATCAGGAAGCTGACCTCGCCGCCCTTCTGCAGCGAGCTGAAGGAATAGGCGCGGGACTGCTCGCTGCCCGGCACCTTGAGGTTGACGTACTGCCCCGGCAGGAAGGCCAGCCTGGCCAGGGACTCACCCTTGAGGGACAGGGCGATGGTGCTGTCGGAGAGCTGGCGCACCTCGCTGATGGCCGCCTCGAAGCTGGCCTGCTGGGTCTTGCAGAGGTCGGAGGACGCCGGCACCCGCACGACGCAGTCGCTTGCCGCGCGCATCTGGCAGGTGAGCACATACCCCCGGGCGGCTTCCTCCTCGCTGAGGGCGTCCTCGATGTAGTCCTGGCCCAGGTCGTAGCGGCCGGCCTCGGCAAGGCACTTGCAGGTGCCGCAGGCGCCGTCACGGCAGTCCAGGGGGATGTTGATGCCCTGGCGATAGGCCGCGTCGGCCACGGTTTCGCCGGGGCTGGCGTCGATGAAGCGGGTTACGCCGTCTTCGAAGGTAAGCGCGATCTGGTGAGTCATGTCTGTCTCCGCGAAGCACGGTCCCGGTGGTCGTCCCGCACAGGCACGACCGCCCCGGAGCGCACCATCAAATGTGGTAGATGTCGATGAGCTGGCGGACATAGTCGTTCTTCAGAACGACCTTCTTCGCCTTGATCACCGGCTGCTCGGCGCGCACGTCCAACGTGTAGAAGCTGGTGCCGAAATAGCTGTCCACGGTCTTGTAGCGGAAGCTCAGGGTGTGCCAGTTGAAGCGCACCTGGCAGAGGCCATCGGCGACCTCGAGGATCTCGACGTTGCTGATGTTGTGGGAGGTGCGGGTGTCCGGCATGGTCGCGCTGGAACGCTCGGTCTTGATGCGGAACACGCGGTCCTCCAGGCCGCCACGGTTGCCATACCAGATCAGCGAGATTTCGCTTTGCGGGTCCGTGGTCAGCTCGTCGTCATCGTCCCAGGACGGCATCCAGAAACTGGCATCGGCGGCATAGAGTTCCAGCCAGTTGTCCCAGTCCTTGTCGTCGAGGTAGCGGGCTTCACGGTAGAGGAAGTCGCGCACGGTTTCGTAGGAAGCGTTCATTGCACGGCCTCCACGGGGATCAGCCGCTGCTCGGCCTCGGCGGCCTGGCGCAGGGCCTGCTGCCAGTACAGGTGCTGCAGGACGAACAGGCCTTCGTCTTCGGTGCGCACACCGGAGAGCCGCGGGTGCAGGTCGATCTCGCGGGCGGCTTGGTCGGCACCTTCCACCCAATGGGCGGCGCCGCGGGACATGTCGTTCCAGCCACGGCCGCCGCCGTAGCCCAGCTGGCAGGAGCGGAACTCCTCGAGGTCGTCCGGAGTGGCCATGCCGCTGACGTTGAAGAAGTCCTCGTACTGGCGGATGCGCCTGGCGCGGGCCTCGGCGCTCTCGCCCCTGGGGGCGATGCAGTAGATGGTGATTTCGGTCTGGTTGACGGAGATCGGCCGGGCGATGCGGATCTGCGAGCTGAACTGGTCCATCAGGTAGACGTTGGGGTACAGGCAGAGGTTGCGCGAGTTGTGGATCATCCAGTCGGCGCGGGCCTGGCCGAAGTCGCGGGCCAGCTCGTCGCGGCGCTCGTAGAGCGGGCGGTCCTCGGGGTTGGCCCAGCGGGTCCAGAGCAGCAGGTGGCCATTCTCGAAGGAGTAGAAGCCGCCGCCGTTCTTCGCCCAGTTGCCGGCGCTCATGGTCCTGATCTCCTCGCCGGCCTCGCGCTGCTTGCGCTGGTTCTGGGTGGCGGCGTAGTTCCAGTGCACGGAGCTCACGTGGTAGCCATCGGCACCGTTCTCGGCGGTCAGCTTCCAGTTGCCTTCGTAGATGTAGCTGCTGGAGCCGCGCAGCACCTCCAGGCCCTCGGGGGATTGGTCGACGATCATGTCGATGATCTTCGCCGACTCGCCCAGGTGCTCGGCCAGCGGCACCACGTCCGGGTTGAGGCTGCCGAAGAGGAAGCCGCGGTAGGACTCGAAGCGGGCGACAGGTGTCAGGTCATGGGAGCCTTCGCAGTTGAAGCTCGCCGGGTAGCCCGCCTCGGCGGGGTCCTTGACCTTGAGCAGCTTGCCGCTGTTGTTGAAGGTCCAGCCGTGGAAGGGGCAGGTGTAGCTGGAGCGGTTGCCGCGCTTGTGCCGGCAGAGCTGGGCACCGCGATGGCTGCAGGCGTTGAGGAACGCGTTGAGCCGACCCTCCTTGTTGCGCGCGATGAAGATCGGCTGGCGCCCCATGGTCAGGGTCAGGTAGTCGTTGACGTTGGGGAGCTGGCTCTCATGGGCCAGGTAGATCCAGTTGCCCTCGAAGATGTGTTTCATCTCCAGTTCGAACAGGCGGGGGTCGGTGAACATCTCGCGCTTGCAGCGGTAGATGCCCTTCTCCTTGTCTTCCTCGAGCAGCGAGTGCAGGTAATCGAATCCCAGGGACATGGCCAGGGCCTCCATTGTTATTGTTCAGGCAGGCTCAGGTTAGGGATGCGGGAGCGGCGGCAATATCCGCTGTGTGCAGATCGCTATCCGTTTTGTGCAGAGGGGTTACGGGGTGTTGCACATACCGCGCGCGACGCCCGCTCCAGGGCACGGACGCGCTTTTTGCAGGGGTGGATTCATTCGCCAGGCAGGCCGCAGGACTGCCCTACCCCGGAGCCACATGAAACACCGTCAGGGTGGAGGTAAACAGCGACCTCCACCCTACGCTCGCGGACGGAGGGGGTGCCCCGAGTCGGGGGTTCGGGCTACAAGCCGCGCCGCCTCATGGTGTCCGACGGCAATTCGCCGAACTTCGCCTTGTAGCTCTCGGAAAAGCGCCCCAGGTGCAGGAAGCCATAGTCCAGCGCCAGCTCGGTGATGCTGCGCGCGCAGCAGTCCGGGTCGCCGAGGCAGGCATGGATGCGCTCGAGTTTCTTCTGGCGGATGTAGTTCCTGGGCGTGGTACCGGCGTGGCGCTCGAACAGGGCGTAGAGCGAGCGCAGGCTCATCTGCGCCTGGGCGGCCAGTTCCTCGCTGGAGATGTCCTGCTTGAGGTTGCGCTCGATGTGTTCGGCGATGCGTTCGAAGGACGCGGCCTGGGTGCCGAGCTGCTCGCGGCTGACGTTGGTGCGCATCAGCGTGAGCATCTTGCTGGCGACTATCTGCGTGTAGTGTTCCTGCACCCGCAGCAAGGGGTCGCTGCTTTCCGCCTCCCGGCAGACCATGGCCAGCAGGTTGATGAAGCCATCCAGCTCCAGCAGCCGGTAGCGGTTCTGCAGGAACCGCACGCCGTCGCCAGGATGCAGCCAGCGCTGCTCGTCGCATACGGCGTCGATGAGCGCGACCGGGATCTTGAGGATGAATTTCTCGCAGTCGTCGGAATAGGTCAGGTCGACCGGATCGTCCGGGTTGATCAGCAGCAGATCGCCCGGCGCGAGGTAATGCTCCTGGCGATGCCCCCGCCACAGGCAGTTGCCGCGCAGCAGCACCTGCAGGTGGTAGATGGTTTCCAGCGCCGGTGAGGTGACCCGCACGCTGCCGCCATAGCTGATGCGGCACAGGTCCAGGCTGGCGAACTTGCGGTGATTGAGGCTGGCCTCGGGCCGCCCCAGGGTGGGCAGGCGGATATCGTGGGAGCCGACATGCTGGTTGACGTAACCCGACACCGCATAAGGGTCGGCACGCTCAAACACCATGCTGCGCTCGCTCAGCAGGCAATTTTCCATGTCCAACGCACTCTTGTTGTTATTACGGAGCCACGGTGACCGGCAAGGTATCCCCGGGCTCGCGAACCAAGCAATTCGTCGGCGGAATATCCGTTCGATTATCGGACACCCGCGCTGAGCCACGAGGTGCCCGGGCTGCAGAGCTCCAGGGCGGCTGGACAACCGGAGGCGGACCGCAACGACCCGCCTCCTCGTCACGCAGACTCAGGTCGCATCCGCATGGCTCACCAGCCCCTTGATCACCACCGCCGCGGTGGCGATCGCGGCGGGGACCACCAGCGCGGTCAGTACCTGTTCGAAGTTCCAGCCCAGGCCCAGCAGCGTGGCGCCGATCCAGGCACCGAGGATGGCGCCGAAGCGGCCGATGCCGAGCATCCAGGACACGCCCGTGGCGCGGCCCTGGGTGGGGTAGAAGCGTGCGGCCAGGGACGGCATCGCCGATTGCGCGCCGTTGATGCACATGCCGGCGAGCAGCACCAGGGTCGCCAGCAGGGTGACCTGCCCCAGGCTCTGGCCGACGAAATAGGCGAAGACGCCCGCCAGCAGGTAGAAGATGCCGATGACCTTGTGTGGGTTGAACTTGTCCATCGCCCAGCCCACGCCGACGGCGCTGAGCACGCCGCCGAACTGGAACAGCGCGCCGATGAAGGCGGCCTGCTCCATGCTCGCGCCGCTGTCGCGCATCAGGGTCGGCAGCCAGCTGGTGAGCAGGTAGACGATCACCAGGCCCATGAAATAGGTCAGCCACAGCAGCAGGGTGCCGGCGCTGTAGGTGCCGGCGAAGACCACCTTGAGCACGTTGCGGCTCTGCACCGTCTTCTGCTCCGGCACGCTGAAGTCGGTGGCCACGGCGACTTCAGCCGGGGCGATGGGCGCAAGCACCCGGCGCACCCGATCGGCACCGCGGTTGCGTACCACCAGGTAGCGGGCGGATTCCGGCAGCCAGAGCAGCAACACCACCGCCAGCAGCAGCGGCAGCACGCCGCCGAGCAGCAGCAGGCTGTGCCAGCCGAAGGCCGGGATCATCTTCGCGGAGACGAAGCCACCGGAGGCCATGCCCAGGTTGAAGCCGCAGAACATGCTGGTCACCAGCAGCGACTTGAGGCGCTCCGGGGTGTATTCGGAAAGCAGCGTGGTGGCGTTGGGCATCGCCGCGCCCAGGCCGAGGCCGGTGAGCAGGCGCAGCACCAGCAACTGGTCGATGTCGCTGCTGAAGGCCGACAGCAGGCTGAACAGGCCGAAGAGGAACACCGCCACCACCAGCACGATCTTGCGGCCGAAGCGGTCGGCCAGCGGGCCGGAACCGAGGGCACCGAAGACCATGCCGATCAGTGCGGCGCTCATCACCGGGCCAAGGCTGGCGCGGTCGATGCCCCAGTCCTGGGTCAGTGCCGGGGCGATGAAGCCCATGGCGGCGGTGTCGAGGCCGTCGAGGAAGACGATGAGGAAGCACAGCAGCACGATCCGCCATTGGTAGCGGGAAAGCGGCTGGGCGTTGATGAAGGATTGGACGTCGAGGGTACCGGCGGCCGGTAGCGATGCAGGGCGGGTCATGTCGGAAGTTCCTGTGAAGGCCTCTTCGCGCGGCACGGGCCGATGATCTCGGCCACCGTGGGGTATCGCACGGATGAGACAGGAATGAGCGTGCCCGGCAAGCGGAACCCTGCGGCGTGCAACGGCTGGGCGCGGGAGCGCCGCGGTTGGCTGCTGGCCATGGCTGACTCTCATTGTTTTTATGGGACCGCAGCGTCTCGTGCGGCCCGGCAAACACTACGGAGAGGCCTGGGGCAGTTCAATTCGATAATCGACTCTGCGTGCGCTTATCGAACGCTTTGCAAGCGGTAGGCGGATGCCGGCCCCACGCGGGTCCGGCGCCTACTGGAACAGCCGTGCGCTGAGTTCCTTGCTCGCTTCCAGCAGCACCGGCAGGAAGCGCGTCTCCAGCTCCTGGCGGGTGACGCGCCCGGCGTGGGTGCCGACGTTGAGGGCGGCGAGCACCTGGCCGGCGGAATCCTTCAGCGGCACCGCCACCGAGCGCAGGCCGACCTCCAGCTCCTGGTCGATGATCACCCAGCCCTGGGTGCGGATCTGCGCGATGCTCGCGCGCAACCCTTGCGCCGTGTGCACGGTGCGGCTGGTCTTGATCTGCAGGTCGGCGTGCTCGATGTACTCCTCCAGCGCCGCGTCATCCAGCGCGGCGAGGAGGATGCGGCCCATGGAGGTGCAGTAGGCCGGCAGCCGGCTGCCGACGCTGAGGTCCACCGAGATCAGCCGCTGCGGCGTGGCCGAGCGCGCGATGTAGAGGATCTCGTCGCCCTCCAGGGTGGCCATGGAGCAGGCCTCGTGCAGCTGCTCGCTGAGGCGGTCGAGGATCGGCTGCGCGGTGACCGCCAGCGGCGTCGAGGACAGGTAGGCGTGGCCGAGGGTGAGCACCTTGGGCAGCAGCGAATAGGTGCGCCCGTCGGTGGTCACGTAGCCGAGGCTCATCAGCGTGTGCAGGCAGCGGCGCACGGCGGCGCGGGGAATCTCGGTGCGGTGGCTGATCTGGGCGATGGTCAGGTGGCGCTTGCGCTCCTGGAAGGCGTGGATCACCGCCAGGCCACGGGCCAGGGAGGTCATGAAGTTGGGGTCGCCGGTGAAGGCTTCGATGCGCTTGGCCGGCGAGGCGATGATGGGCGGCGCCAGGGGCGGCAGGGGGACTCGTTGTTCGTCGCTCATTGTTGTTGTCCTTGGCTATCGCACCGGGCTGATGGGCGATTATCGAAGCGGTGGGCGGTTATCGCAATTGGCGGCCGTCCGGTGGGTCCCCGCGTTCGCGGGGATGGACGGTGCTCCCGGCGGATTCTCTAGTTGGCGGTATCGAGCTTCACGCTGCGCAGCTGCTTCATGCGGCTCAGGGTGCGGGCGAAATCCACGGCATTGCCGCCCTCGGCCAGTTGCTCCAGCGCCACGGCGGAGAACAGCCGCAGGTGCAGCCCCCGGTCGTAGGCGATGTCGATGAAATTCAGGAAGCGCTGGCTGACGTCCTGCGGGTGATCGCCCAGGCGGTCCAGGCCACTGACCGCCATGTGCGGGAAGTGCTCGATCAGCCACAGGTAGTCACTGGCCGAGCGCGGCGTGGCGAACAGCTCGTGGAAGTCCAGCCAGGCACGGTCGCCTTCCAGTGCATGCACCCGCAGCGGGTGGTGATTCACCTCCAGCACCGGGTGCAGCGCCGCGCCCTCCCCCAGCCCCAGCGTGCGACGGATCAGCGCGCCGCCATCGTCCGGTTCGGGCCAGCAGTAATCACCCCAGGCCTCCAGCTCGGTGCTGTGCTGGCGGTAGTCCTGGCCGGCGTCGAGGGAGAACACGTCGAAGCGCTTCTCGATCAGCTGGATGGCCGGGCGGAAGCGTTCGCGGTACAGCGGGTTAGGGCACAGCCTGTCGGGGCTGTAGTTGGAGGTGCAGACCAGACCCACGCCCTCCTCCACCAGCACCTTGAGCAGGCGCCCGAGCAGCATGGCGTCGCCGATGTCGTGCACGTGGAATTCGTCGAAGCACAGCAAGTGCGTCTGCTGGGCGATCTCCCGGGCGACACGGGCCAATGGGTCGGTCTGGCCGCTGAAGGCGAGCATGCGCACCTGCAACTCCTGCAGGAAGGCGTGGAAGTGCACGCGGCGCTTGGCCTGCACCGGCGCGGCGGCGAAGAAGGCATCCATCACGAAGCTCTTGCCCCGGCCGACGCCGCCCCACAGGTAGACACCCGCCACCGGCCGGCGGAACCAGCCCCGGCGCGCGGCCAGGTGCTTGCCCAGCCAGTCGCCGAGGTGCTCGATGGCCGCCTGCTGCGCGCTGTCGGCGCGGTAGCCCCGCGCCTCCAGCACGGCGTTGAAGTGCCGCCGGATGCGCTCGAGGACCGTTTCGGCGGGCTGATCGGAGTGCAGCGTTCTAGAAGTCAAAGAAGACCGTTTCCCCTTCCCCCTGGATGCGGATATCAAAGCGGTAAGCGAGCGTGCCGTCCACCTCGCAGCGCTGGGCGAGGAGGGTTTCCCGGCGCTGCGGCTGCTCGATCAGGGCGAGCACCGGGCAGCGGGCATTGGCCTCGGCCTCGTCGTCGAAGTACAGGCGCGTCTGCAGGTGGATGTTGATGCCCCGGGCGAACAGCGAGACGTTGATGTGCGGCGCCATGGGCACCCCGGCGGCGTTGTGCACCACACCGGGCTTGATGGTCTTCAGCGTCCATTCGCCAGCGTCGAAGGTGGTGGCGGTACGGCCGAAGCCGTTGAACGGCTTCTCCGGGTCGAAGGCGCAGTCATAGCGACCCTCGTGGTCGGCCTGCCAGAACTCCAGGAAGGAATCGCGCACCAGGTGGCCGTTGCCGTCGTAGACATGGCCGATGAGCAGGATGTGCTCGCCGGGCGCATCGGCCCTGGCCATCTCGTTCCAGATTTCCGGGTTGCGGACCGGGTTGCCGGCAGCGGCGAGCGCCAGGCCGATGTGCACATAGGGGCCGGCGGTTTGCGACGGGGTTTCCGGCAGCAATTGAATGGGCATGCGCGCAGCTCCTCAGCGGTTTTCGAAGTGGGTGCGGCGCTGGCCGCGCAGGACGATGTCGAAGCGGTAGGCCAGGCAATCCATGGGATTGGCCGCGCTCATGTCGAGCCTGGCGATCAGGCTCTGCACCGCCTCGGGGTTGGCGATGGATTTGACGATGGGGCACATCGGGATCAGCGGATCGCCTTCGAAGTACAGCTGGGTGATGAGCCGCGTGGCGATCGACGGCCCGCTGATGGAGAAATGGATGTGCGCCGGACGCCAGTCGTTGGGGCCGTTGCGCCAGGGATAGGGGCCGGGCTTGATGGTGCGGAAGCTGTAGTAGCCCTCGCTGTCGGTCAGCGCACGGCCAACGCCGCCGAAGTTCGGGTCCAGCGGCGCCAGGTAGCGGTCGTTCTTGTGGCGATAGCGGCCGCCGGCGTTGGCCTGCCACATCTCCACCAGGGTGTGCGGGATCGGCTTGCCGTATTGGTCGCAGACGCGCCCGGCGACGATGATGCGCTCGCCGATGGGCAGGCCGCCGTGGTCGAAGTTGAGCAGCAGGTCGTTGTCGAAGCGCCCCAGCTTCAGGTGCGAGAAGTCCGGGCCGCTGGTCTCGGAGACCGATTGCGGGATGCTCACCAGCGCCTGGCGCGGGGAACGCGGGATGGAGGTCTTGTAGTCGGGCGTCAGGGCTTTGGGGTGCCAGTTGCGATCACGAATGACGAAGCGGCTCTGTTGCGCATCGGGCATGTCGATCTCCTCGTTATTGGATTTGTGGAGGCTGCGGGGCAGCAGGCTGTGGCGAAGTGTCACGCCTCGCGGGAGCCCGGAAAACTGAAATAACGCGCCCCATCCATAACCAATGGGTTAAGGATACTGCCCTTCCCGATAGGCCTGGCCCAGCTCGCGCAGCACCTCGACGCACCAGTGCGCCGCCAAAGGCAGCGGCAGCGCCGCATTGCTGCAGATGCCCACCGAGCCGCCCGGCTCGCGGATGCCCAGCTGCAGCTCCACCAGTTCGCCGCGGTGCAGATCCAGTCGCACGGCGTCGGTGGGCGCGATCCAGATCGCCTCGCTGGTCTGCACGTAGCGACGGCTCAGGGCCACGGAGAGGGTCTCCAGGCGCTGGCGCGGCTGGCTGATGCCGCATTGCACGAAGAAGGCGTCGGCGTACTTGCGGATGGTGGTGCCCGCCAGCGGCAGCACCAGGGGGTGGTCCTGCAACCGCTCGCGTTGCAGCGGTCCTTCCAGCAGCGGGTGGCCGGGGCGCACCACCAGGGTCATCGACTCGCTGTACAGGTGCTCGAACAGCAGGCCCTGGATCTGCGGGCTGTCGGTCATGCGCCCCACCACCAGGTCCAGCTCGCCCAGGTGCAGTTGCGACAGCAGGAAGGCGCTGGGGCCGGTCACCACGCTGGCCACCAGGGTCGGGTGGCGCGCGTGCAGGCGGCGCACCACCTCGGGTACCAGCAGGCTCTCCACCGTGGACAGCACGCCAAGGCGCAGGCTGGCGGATTCGTGCTCGCCACTGCGCAGGCTTTCCACGCCATCGCGCAGCGCCTGCACGCAGGGGCCCGCGTAGCGCATGAAGGCCACGCCGGCCTCGCTGAGGGTGACGCCGCTCTTGCTGCGCGCAAAGAGGCTGGTGCCGAGCAGTTCCTCCAGCTCCTTGAGGGTCTTGGAGATGGCCGGCTGGCTCACCGCCAGCCTGTCCGCCGCTCGCGCCAGGGTGCCCTGGCGCGCCACTTCGAGGAAGCACACCAGGTGGCGGAACTTGATGCGGGTATCGATATTCACGGCAGCTGCCCGATGAGGGAAATGGCCGAAGCCTAGCCTCGAATGCCGCTCAGGCCAACAGGTTTGGTTATGACCCGGCGACATGGCCTCGAGTGGATCCCCGCGTTCGCGGGGATGACGGAGTGGCACACACCATCCCCACACACCGTCACCCCCGCGCACGCGGGGGGCCACTGAACAGCCTCCCGCTCCCTCTCGTGGGAGCGAATTCATTCGCGATTCGGAGCCCCAGGCAACGCCGTGCTCGCCGGTTGAGTGGATCCCCGCGTTCGCGAGGATGACGAGGTGGTTGAAGGGTTCGCGCTAACCCGTCCCCCCCTGGGAGCGAATTCATTCGCGATACGGCGACCCAGGCAACGCCGTGCCCGCCGGCTTGAGTGGATCCCCGCGTTCGCGAGGATGACGAGGTGGCTGAAGGGTTCGCGCTGCCCCGTCCCCCCGTGGGAGCGAATTCATTCGCGATACGGCGACCCAGGCAACGCCGTGCCCGCCGGCTTGAGTGGATCCCCGCGTTCGCGAGGATGACGAGGTGGCACAAACCACCCCTCTATACCGTCACCCCCGCGCACGCGGGGGCCCACTGAAAGCCGCCCATAAAAAAACAGGCCCGAAGGCCTGTGAATTAGGAGGGTGTCGCACTTGCTCAGTGGGCGATGCACACCGATTTCAGCTCGGTGTAGGCCTCGATGACGGTGCGGCCGAACTCGCGGCCCATGCCCGATTGCTTGACGCCGCCGAACGGCATGTTGGGGTCCAGCAGCACATGGGCGTTGACCCACACGGTGCCGGCCTCGATACGCGGGACCAGGTTCATCGCCTTGGTCAGGTCGTTGGTCCAGAGGCTGGCGGCCAGGCCGTACTCGCTGTCGTTGGCCATCGCGATGGCGCTGTCCTCGTCGTCGAAGGGGATCACCGACAGCACCGGGCCGAACACTTCCTCGCGGGCCACGGTCATGCCGTGCTCGACGTCCGCCAGCACCGTGGGGCGCACGTAGAAGCCCTCGCCCTCGACCGGCGTGCCTCCGGTGACGACGCGGGCGCCCTCGCTGCGGGCCAGTTCGATGTGGCGCAGCACGCCCTGCTGCTGCTTGCGCGAGACCAGCGGGTTGATCGCCGCATCGCAGTCCATGCCCGCACCGATGGTCAGGCCGGAAACGGCGCCGGCCAACTTCTCGACGAACTCGTCGTAGCGCGAACGCTGCACGTAGAAGCGCGAGGCCGCGGCGCAGACCTGGCCCTGGTTGAGCAGGCCGCCGAGCAGCGCGCCACCGATGGCTTTGTCGATGTCCGCGTCGGCGAGGATGATCATCGGGTTCTTGCCGCCCAGTTCCAGGGCGAAACGGGTCATGTTGCGCACCGCCACCGCGCCGACGCTCTTGCCCACGGCGGTGGAACCGGTGAAGGACACCTTGTTGATCAGCGGGTGCGAGGCCAGGGCGTTGCCCACGGTGCCGCCGCCGGTGACCAGGTTGAACACGCCCGGCGGGATGCCCGCCTCCAGCGCCAGCTCGGCCAGGCGCAGCGCGGTCAGCGGCGTCTCGGTGGCCGGCTTGATCACCACCGTGCAGCCGCAGGCCAGCGCCGGCATCAGCTTCCAGGTGGTGATCATCAGCGGGAAGTTCCAGGGCACGATGCCGGCCACCACGCCCACCGGCTCGCGGCGGGCAAAGGCGGTGAAGCGCGCGCCTTCGGGCAGCGGGATGGAGACGTCCAGGGTCTGGCCCTCGATCTTGGTCGCCCAGCCGGCCATGTAGCGCATGAACTCCACCGTGGCGCCGACGTCGAGCATCCGCGCCATGTTGATGGACTTGCCCTGGCTCAGGGTCTCCAGCTGCGCCAGCTCCTCACCGTGCTCCTCGACCAGCGCGGTGAAGCGCAGCAGGATGCGTTCGCGATCGGCCGGGCGCAGGCCCGACCAGACGCCGGCCTTGAAGGCGTTGTGGGCCGACTGCACGGCGCGGTCCAGCAGCGCGTCATCGGCTTCCGCCACCTCGGCGATGGCCTCGCCCGTGGCCGGGTTCAGCACGGGGGTGGATGCGCCTTCGGGCACCACCCACCGGCCATCGATGAAGCAGCCGTGGCGGCGTTTCAGGAAGGCCGCGACCTGCGGCAGTACTTCGACCTTGTTCATGTGCTTGTCCTCGTTCGTGGAAGGGTTCGGGCGGCTCAGCGCTGCTGCGCGAGGAAGCAGGCGATGGCCTGGCGCTGGTCGGCGTCGGCCATGCCCGCGTAGGGCATGTAGGTGCCGGGCACCTCGGCCTGGGGCTGGGCGATGAAGGCCTGCAGGCCGTCCTGTTCCCAGGCCCGGGCGCGGGCCTTCATCGCCTGCGAGTAGGCGAAGCCGGGCTGGGCGCCGGCGTTGCGGCCGATCACCCCGGCCAGGTTCGGGCCCATGCCCGGGGCCGCGTCCTTGCGCGCGGCATGGCACACCGAGCACTCGGCGGCGAAGGCACTGGCGCCCTGCTCCACCTTGGCCAGGCCGCAATCGGCGAGGGCCGGCAGGACCGGCAGCAGGAACAGCAGCGGGAGTACGGCGAGGATCGAAGGTTTCTTGTTGTTGTGCGGCATGCAGCGGACCTTGATGGCGAATGCCGCCCCGGGGCTCGCCCGTGAGGGGCGTAGCCTGCTGGGCGACGGTCAGCCGATTCTTACCGCTCGGGGCACGGCAGGTTTTTCCCTGCATGCCAGATGTGTTGGCGACTCTGCCAGGGCCGCGCGCCCGGGAAAGCGCGGCGCCGTGGCGGGAAGGAACGCGCCCCGGAATGGCTCCGGGGCGGCGGGGGTCAGGGCTTGGCGTCGACGACGCCGGTGGTGTTGCCCAGCAGGCTCTTGGTGGCCACCTGGATGAAGGCTTCGAGGCGCCGGCTCATGGCCTGCACCGCTTGCGGGTCCTCGACGCGGGTCGCGCCCTGGCCGCTGTTGAGGCGGTACTCGTAGAGCAGCGGATCGGCGCCGCGCGGCTGCACCAGGATGCGCCCGTCGGCCACCATGGCCACCGTCTGGTCGCTGCCGGAGGGCTTGATCACGCCGAAGCCCTTGTCTTCCGGCGCCAGGCTCAGCAGGTCGCGGCCCCAGCACTGGTGGCGGGTCTCGCCGCCGAGGCGGCCCATGATGGTGGGCACCACGTCGACCTGGGTGCCGACGACGTCGGTGCGCGCACCGAATTTCTCCTGGATGCCGGGGGCGATCAGCAGCAACGGCACGTTGAAGCGGTACAGGTCGATATCGGTGAGCTGCTCGGGCGTGCCGAAGCCGTGGTCGCCGACGATCACGAACAGCGTGTCCTTGTAGTACGGCGACTGCTTGGCCTTCTCGAAGAACTGCCCCAGGGCCCAGTCGGAATAGCGCATGGCGGTGAGGTGCTGGTCCAGGGAGCCGAAGCCCGTGACCGGCTCCACCGGCAGCTGCGCCGGCAGGGCGTAGGGCGTGTGGTTGGAGAGGGTCTGCAGCAGCGCATAGAAAGGCTTGCTGCCGTAGTTGTCCTTCAGCTCCTGGGCGGCGCGGTCGAACATGTCCTGGTCGGAGACGCCCCAGGTCGGGTCGGAGACCACCGGGTTGACGAAGTCATTGCGCCCCACGAAGTTGCGCATGCCCTGGTTGCCGAAGAAGCCCAGCTGGTTGTCCCAGCCGAAATCGCCGTTGTAGACGTACAGGTCGTCGTACTGGCGGGCGCTGAGCAGTTGCGGCAGGCCGGAGAACTTGTGGGTGCCCTCCTGCTGCTCCATCAGGTACTCGAAGCCCGGCAGATTGGGGAAGCACGCCATGGTGGCGAACATGCCCTGGTGGGTGTGGGTGCCATTGGAGAAGAAGCGAGTGAACAGCAGCCCCTCCTTGCTCAGCCGATCGAAGTTGGGGGTGATGTCGCCCTTGCCGCCAAGCGCACCGACGTAGTGCCCGGCCAGGCTCTCCATGAGAATCACCACCACGTTGCGCACCGGCAGGCTGCCCTCGGCACTGGGAGTCAGCAGGCGGCGCACGGCGGCACTGCCTTCGTCCACCAACTGGTCCTGCGGGGTCAGCAGCATGTCACGGACCACGTCCTGGGCCTCGCCTTCGGGCAGGCTGGCCTTCCACTGGTTGTCACGGGTCTCGGAGAAGCGCGCCTGGGCGGCGTTCATCAACATCAGCGTGCCGTTGAGGCCGAGCTGGTTGGCGAAGGCGGAGTCGGTGGTATTGGCATCCCCCCAGCGCAGCGGCGGCCCCTGGCGCAAGGTGCCCCGCGCGGCGACCACGGCGAGGACCAGGACCAGGGCGAAGACCCCGGCGCGCAGGTACCAGGGTGCGATGGTGGCGCGGCCGCTTTCACCCGCTACTGACTCGTTGCGTGGGCGGTTGCGAAGGTCTAGCCACTGGAACAGCTTGAACAGCAGCCAGGTGGCGATGGCCCAGGCCAGCAGGTAGCGCACCACCGGGAAGCCGTACCAGAGCATGCTCAGAACGGTCTTCGGGTCCTGGCTCATGTACTGGAACACCAGGCTGTTGAGGCGTTGGTGGAACTCGCGATAGAAGTCCAGCTCCAGCAGGCCGAAGAACAGGGTGATGCTGGCGAAACCGGTGAGCCACACGCGGTGCAGGCGCCGTGCGGCCATGGCCGCGGCGAATGGGATCGACAGCAGCAGCGGCGCCAGCGCGTAGATGGTCAGGCGCAGGTCGAAGCGGAACCCGTTGAAGAATGCCTCGACGAAGGTGGCGGCGGGCGTGGCGCCGATCAGCTCGCGGTTGTAGGCCAGCAGGGCGCCGCGCAAGAGGGTGTACATCGCCAGGAAAACCAGGCCGCAGGACAGGGTGAAGGCCAGGTGACTACCCAGGGTCGGGCGGTAGCCAACTGACGGGCTGCGGGTTCTGCTCATGTCTCGGAGTCCATCCAATGGGAAGAGGAAATGCGAACTGCCGGGCGTCCGAAGCGGGATGCCGGAGAGGCGCGATGATAGTGCTTAGGTAAGCCAAATGGGAAAGGTTCAGCGGTAACAGAGTTTTCCATCAACCTTCCTTGCGCAGCACGTAGGTGCGGACCATCGCCCAGCCGGGCAGGAAGTCCTGGTGCGAGAGCACTTGCAGGCCGAGTTGGCGGAATTCGTCCTCCAGCACGTCGCGGCGCAGGGGCGGCACGGTGTCGCCTCCCTCCCCCCGGTGCCGCCGCCAGTGCCAGGCCTCCAGGTTGCCGTCCACCGGCAGCGAGAGAATCAGCGTGTCGCGGGTCACCCGGCGCAGCTCGCGCAGGGCCATCAGCCGCTGCTCGGGGCTCAGGCGGCTCAGCGATTGCAGGCAGAGGATGCTGTCCACCGCGTTTTCCGGCAGCTGGATGGCCAGCACCGAGGTCTGGAAGCCACGCACCCTCTCCACCAGCGGACCGCTGCGGGTGGCGAGCGCGCGGTCGAGCACTTCCCGCGAAGGGTCCGCCGCCAGGATGAAGCGGTTCGGGTGCTCGGCCAGCAGCGCCCAGGAACGCCCCAGGCCGCACGGCAGGTCGAGCACCAGGTTGGGCTCGCCGGCGGCCTTGAGGGCGCGTCGGGCGATCTGCCGCTGGCGCCAGCGCCCGAACCAGGGGGATAGAGGCATCAGGACGCCGACCTCCGGCACGGTGCGAAGAGGTCCAGGTCACGCTGGTACTCGCCGGTCTCGATCTGCAACAGCCCGAGCAGGGAGTGGAACAGGTTGTCCTGGCTCACCGGCTCGTCGCGGCGGGTCGCGAGGCAGGCGTTGTCCAGGCCGAAATCCTTCTGGTAGCCCTCGGAGAACCAGGTCAGCAGGCCGACGTGCTTCTGCTCGTCCGGCGCCATCGCATAGGGCGTGCCGTGCAGGTAGAGGTTGTACTCGCCAAGGGACTCGCCGTGGTCGGAGAGGTAGATCATCGCCGTGTCGACGCGGTCCTGATTCTTGCGCAGCAGGTCGATCAGGCTGGACAGCACGTAGTCGGTGTAGACCAGGGTGTTGTCGTAGGCGTTGACGATGCTCTCCCGCGAGCAATCGCTCAGGGTGGCGCTGCGGCACACCGGGGTGAAGCGCTCGAAGGCCGCGGGGTAGCGCTTGTAGTAGGCCGGGCCATGGCTGCCCATCTGGTGCAGCACCAGCACGCTGTCGTCCTTGAGGTTGTCGATGTAGCCCTGCAGGCCCTGCAGGAGGATGGCGTCCTGGCATTCGCCGCCGGCGCAGAGGACCGGGTCCCTGGCGTTGCCAACGTCTTCGAAGGCCACGCGGTCACAGGTGCCCTTGCAGCCGGACTGGTTGTCGCGCCAGCGCACGGCGAGGCCGGCGTGCTTGAGCACATCCAGCAGGCCTTCCTGGGATGCGGCGCGGTCATGGCTGTAACCGCCCCGGGTGAGGTTGGAGAACATGCAGGGCACCGACACGGCGGTCTCGGTGCCGCAGGAGCGCATCTGGGTGAAGGCGGTCAGGCCCGCCTGCCGGGCCAGCAGCGGGGTGGTGTCGCGGCCGTAGCCGAGCACGCCGAGGTTGGCGGCACGGGCGCTCTCCCCCACCACCAGCACCGTCAGCGACTTGCGTGCGTGGCCTTGCCAGGCCGCGGCGCGATGGGCGTCGGTGCCGATGGCGCGGATCGGTTCGGCCGGCTGGGCGAACTGGCCCCGCAGGTAGCTGAACGAGGCGCCCAGGTAGTTGCTCGGCACCACCATCAGGCGCAGCTCGTGGTGGTTGCGAAACAGCGACGCCAGGGCCTGGTAGTTGCTCAGCGCGATCGCGCCGAGGGCCACCAGGCACGCCGCCATCACCAGCAGCTTGCTCAACAGCTCGCGCAGCAGCGGGCGATGGCCGATCTGCAGGCGCCACAGCAGCCAGGCCGGCAGCACGCCGAATGCCAGCAGGAAGCCGGCGAACCTCGGGGTCAGCAGGTCGCCCACCTCGCTGGCGTTGGTCTCGGCGACGTTGCGCAGCATCTCGATGTCCACCACCACGCCGTACTGGGTCATGAAATACAGCACCCCGGCACTGCCCAGCAGCACCAGCGTCAGCAATGGCTTGAACACCCAGCGGAAGGAGAACAGCGTCAACACCAGGTTGAAGATCAGCACCACCAGCAGGCCGAAGACCACGCGCAGCCAGGGGTCCGGAACGATCTCCGCGACGTGCCGCCACAGCGGCAGGTTGTAGAACAGCAGCAGCGCGACGCTGACCAGCAGGGTCAGGGCTTCGGGACGCAACCGGAGGTTTTTCAGCATGGACGACGCTCGGCGGCCCTGCAGGAGTTGCAGGAGACGGCTCGCAGCCTAGGCAGCGGTCGGTCAAGAATTCGTGAAAAAAACCTCTCGGAAACGTCGACGCCAGGCACATCGCTCCCCCAGGGGCTGACGGCCGGCCCGCCACGGCGATTGCCAGCTTTCCGGGCGCGAATATAGAATGAGATCAATTCTTATCTACATCCAGGCGCGGGCCGCCCGGACGGACGCAGTAGCCCATGCCGGCAGCCGAACAGACCCTCCACCGCCAGATCCACACCCTCTACAGCGACCATCACGGCTGGCTCCACGCCTGGCTCAGCCGGCGCCTTGGCAACGCCTGGGATGCCGCCGACCTGGCCCATGACACCTTCCTGCGCCTGCTCGGCCGCCCGGCGGGCCGGGACTTCGGCAGCGAACCACGTGCCCTGCTCACCCACATCGCCAAGGGCCTGGTGATCGACCGCTGGCGCCGCCAGGACATCGAGCAGGCCTACCTGGAAAGCATCGCCCACCTGCCCGAGCCCGAGGTGCCCTCCCCGGAGACCCGGTTGCTGATCCTGGAAAGCCTGTGCCGCATCGAGGCGCTGCTGGCCGGTATGCCCGCGAAGACCCGCCAGGCCTTCCTCCTGTCCCAGCTCGAAGGCCTGGGCTATGCCGAGATCGCCACGCGACTGGGCGTGTCGCTGGCCAGCGTCAAGCGCTACATGCGCGATGCCTTCCTCGCCTGCCTGAGCGTCGCCTGATGAACCGCATCGACCCGCAGATCCTCGGCGAGGCCGCCGACTGGCTGGTGCAGCTGCATTCCGGCAGCGCCACCGAGGACGATCACCGCGCCATCCAGCAATGGCGCAACCGCAGCCCCCAGCACGCGCTGGCCTGGGCCCATGCCGAGAGCATCCTCGGCGACTTCCGCAACCTGCCCGGCAACCTGGCGCTGCAGACCCTGGACCGCGCCGCGCGCAAGGGGCTCGGCCGCCGCCGGGCCATCGCCCGCCTGGGCCTGCTGCTGCTCGCCGCCCCCGTCGCCTGGGCGGCCTGGCGCCAGCTGCCCTGGCAGGACTGGAGCGCCGACCTGCGCACCGCCACCGGCGAACAGAAGGACCTGCACCTGCCCGATGGCAGCCGCCTGCTGCTCAACACCGCCAGCGCCATCGATGTGGCCTTCGACAGGACCAGCCGCCGCCTGCGCCTGTTCAGCGGCGAAGTGCTGATCACCACCGCCAGGGACCCTTCGCCCGGCCCCCGCCCCTTCCTGGTGGAAACGCCGCAGGGCATCGCCCAGGCGCTGGGCACCCGCTTCGCCCTGCGCCTGGATGGCGCGCGCTGCCGCGTGGCGGTGATGGCAGGCGCGGTGCGGGTCAGCAACGCCGGGCGTGGCGACTCGCAGGTGATCGAGGCCGGCCGGCAATCGGCCTTCGAGCGCGACCGCCTGCTGCCCAGCGCGCCCCTCGACCCGGCGGCCAGCGCCTGGGAAACCGGCATGCTGCTGGCCCAGAACATGCGCCTGGCCGAGCTGGTGGGCGAACTGGGGCGCTACCGCCCCGGCGTGCTGCGCTGCCACCCGGGTATCGCCGACCTGCGGGTCTCCGGCGCCTTCCCGCTGCGCGACACCGACGCCAGCCTGCGCCTGCTGCAGGACACCCTGCCCATCACCCTCACCCGCCTGACCCGCTACTGGGTGACCCTGGAGCCGGCAGCCAGCGCCTGACCCCAAGCCGCCCCACGCAATGCCCCGCTGCGCAGCTTCACGGATCGCTCCCCTTGGAAACGGGGCCGCACGCCCCCCGGGACAGTATTTTCGCGTTCCCCTGACACCTTTTTTGATCTCGTCCGGTGTGTTGGATGAACCCCTTCTCATCCAAGCGTCGACAGGAAAGCAGCATGACTTCGTGGTCGCCCCAGCAGCGTCGCCCCGCCACCCCACCGGCTACGGCCCGTCTTCCGTTGCACGCGCTGAGCCTGGCCATCGGCCTCGCTCTTTGCGCGGCACCGTTCGCCCAGCCGGCCCAGGCCGAGGCACCCGCGCAGCAGGCCGCCACGCGTCAGTACGCCATCGGCCCCGGGCCGCTGGGCCATGTGCTCGCCCAGTTCGCCGCCCAGGCCGGCGTGCCGCTGTCCTTCCAGCAGGGCTTGCTGGATAGCCGGACAAGCCCCGGCCTGCAAGGCAGCTACGGCGTACAGGACGGCTTCGCGGCGCTGCTCGCCGGCAGCGGCCACCAGCTCGCCAGCAGCGGTGGCGGCTACACCCTGGTACCGATCGCCAATGATGGAAGCCTGGAGCTGGGGGCGACCACCATCAGCGACAGCGCGCTGCGCGGCGACGGCCTGCCGGAAAGCTACGCCGGCGGCCAGGTGGCACGGGGCGCGCGCATCGGCATGCTGGGCAACCAGGACATGCAGGACGTGCCCTTCAGCTTTTCCAGCTACACCCGCGAACTGATCGAGAACCGCCAGTCGCAGAACATCGGCGACGTGCTGCGCAGCGACCCGGCGGTGCGCCAGTCCTACGGCTTCGGCAACTTCTCCCAGGTGTTCGTGATCCGCGGCTTCGCCCTGTTCAGCGACGACATCGCCTTCAATGGCCTTTATGGCGTACTGCCCCGGCAGATCATCGCCACCGAGGCGGTGGAGCGTGTGGAGGTGTTCAAGGGCTCCAGCGCCTTCCTCAATGGCGTATCGCCGGGCGGCAGCGGCATCGGCGGCAACATCAACGTCGTGCCCAAGCGCGCCGAGGACGAGCCGACCCGCAGCCTGACCCTGGATTACGCCAGCGACGACCGCGTCGGCGGCCACGTCGACCTCGGCCAGCGGTTCGGCGAGGACAACCGCTTCGGCGTGCGGGTCAACATGGCCAAGCGCGACGGCGAGACGGCGGTGGACGACGAGCACCAGCACTTCGGCCTGTTCAGCGTCGGCCTCGACTACCGGGGCGAGCGCCTGCGCCTGTCCGGCGATTTCGGCTACCAGAAGCAGCGCATCAACGACGGCCGCTCGGTGGTCTACCTGACCACCGGCCCCAGTCTGTCCAAGACCCCAAAAGTGCCGGATGCCAACCACAGCTACTCGCAGCCCTGGGCCTGGTCGCAGCTGGAAGACACCTACGGCATGCTCAACGCCGAGTACGACTTCGACGACAGCTGGAGCGGCTACCTGTCCGTCGGCAGCAAGTACACCCGGGAGAACGGCGTGTATTCCTCCCTCTATGTCAGCGCGGCGGACGGCACCGGGCGCGTCGGCCGGCTCTATGCCCCGCGTGACGAGGAAAGCGACAGCCTGAGCAGTGGGCTGCGGGGCCACTTCGAGACCGGCGCGGTGACTCATCAATTCAACGCCGGGCTGACGGGCAACTGGCGGGAATACCGCAGCGCCAACCAGTCCACCAGCGCCGGCAATCGCCTGCCGGGCAACCTCTACGCCCCCTTCCCCAGCCCCGAACCGACGCCGACGCGCAACGGCGACCTTCACCACCCGGGCAAGACCGGCTCCAGCAAGGCGCGCAGCGTGGCGGTTTCCGACACCCTCGGCTTCTTCGACGAGCGCGCCCTGCTGACCCTGGGCGTTCGCCGCCAGTCCATCGCCACCGATGGCTGGTCCACCGCGGGCGTTCGCACGTCCGACTACGACGCCTCGATCACCACGCCCGTGTACGGCCTGGTGCTCAAGGCCACCGACTCGATCTCCCTCTATGCCAACCGCATCGAAGGCCTGGCCCCCGGCCCGATCGCCCCCAGCACCGCGAGCAACTCGGGGCAGATGTTCGCGCCCTACCGCACCCGCCAGATCGAGGCCGGCATCAAGTTCGACCAGGGCACCTTCGGCGCCCAGCTCGGCGTGTACCGCATCGAACAGCCCCAGGGCGTGACCAGTGGTGGCATCTACAGCGTGGATGCCGAGCAGCGCAACAAAGGCATCGAGTTCAGCGTGTTCGGCGAGCCGACCCAGGGCCTGCGGCTGCTGGCCGGCGGCACCTTGATGGACACCGAGCTCACGGGGACGGCAAACGGCGCCAACGACGGCAACCGCGCCGTCGGCGTGCCGGAATTTCAGTACAACCTCAGCGCCGACTGGGACGTGCCCGGGGTGAGCGGGCTGGCGGTCAATGCCCTGCTGCAACGCACCGGCGGCCAGTACTACGACTCGGGCAACACCCTGAGCATCCCCGCCTGGACCCGCATCGACCTGGGGGCGCGCTACGCCTTCACGCTGGATGAGCACGACATCACCCTGCGCGCCGGGCTGGAGAACCTGGCCAACGAGGACTACTGGGAATCCGCCTACGGCGGCTACCTGACCCAGGGCGCGCCGCGCACCCTCAAGGTCTCGGCGACCCTCGACTTCTAGGTGGAGGCGACAGGCGGCTGAACCAGGCCACCCGCGCCTTGTCAGAAAGTCTGCACGATCACTGACAAGGAGTTCCCGACGTGGCCCTCATCGACTGCCCCGAATGCAAGCGTTCCATCTCCGACCAGGCCCCGAGCTGCCCGCAATGCGGCTATCCGATCAAGGGCGGCGCCAACCCGCGCCTGCTTTCGGAGAAGAACATCGGCCAGGTGGCCGGCGTGGCGGGTGTCTGGCTCGCCGCCCCCTGGGTGGCCCGTACCCTGGTCGCCGTGGTGCTGGTCATCGCCGGCACGCTCGCCTTCATCTACCGCTGACCGGAAGCGGCGGCACCTTGCAGGGTGTGCCGCGTGCACCGAGAACGTGATGCGCACTCAGCGGCCAACCTGAACCACTTGTGCGGCTTCATAGGCCAGCTCCGTAGGGTGGGCCGGGCGGCGCTCCGCTTCAGCCCACCCTTCTTGCCTGGGATCGCCGCTCCACATTTCTTCGCTCGGTTCTGGATGCACGTGGCCTTCCGCCGCATGGGTTTCGCTTCGCTCTACCCATCCTACGAACTCGCTCGGGGACCGTCCCGGGCTGAAGCCCGGGCTACAGGCCGGTGGCAATCCCGGCGGCGTCCAGCATCCGCCGGTAATACCCGGCAAGCTGCCCGCTGGCATCCCACGCATCCGCGCGGCACTCCTCCAGGGCGATGTGGCTGCCGGCACGGCAGCGTGTGCCCAGGCCACACTCGCGATAGAAGGTGTTGACCACCTCCACCATGGCTTCACGCTGGTTGCCCATGAGGATCGCGCCGTGGGCCAGCACCACGTGGCGACCATCGCTTTGCCGCCGACGCCAGCGCTGGGCGGTGCCCACCAGCTTGCGGCCCTGCAGGTTGACGTTGAAGCGGCCATCGCAGAAGGCACCCTCCACCTCGCCCAGCCCCGGCTCCAGGCCCAGGTCGGCCAGCCAGTCGCACAAGGGCTGGCACAGCCGCAGGTAGGCGGTCTCGATGCGCGTCAGCTCGTTCTCCTCACGCGGCACCGCATAGGCCAGGGCGACGTTGAGAACCGCCGATGATTGCGGCACCGGCTCGCCCCCGGTGTCACGCAGGGCGATGGGCCAACCCTGTTCGAGGCAGGCGCGCTGGGCCGTCTCGAATGCCGACAGGCGGCTCATGCGCCGGGGCATGACCAGCGCCGCGTGCAGCGGTCGCCAGAGCAGCAGGCCGCTGTCGTGCTGCCCATCGTAGATCCTGTCCAGCAGTTGCCGCTCCGCGTCCAGCCCTGCGCCCACCGTATGTCGCTGCATAACCGCCATCGCCTCGAATGCCTGGAGGGAGCCGATGCTACGCCGGCCCCGGGCCCTTGCCCAGGCGAAGGCAGGCGCCTTTGATTCAAATAAATTGCACCGAACGAGCAATATTATTCATTGGCGACATGGCTGATGCCGCCCGTAGCATGCGCACCGTCTCGCCGCCCGGCCACGCCGGCTGCGGCAACGATTGCACCACCCTTGCTCCTGTTCCATGTCCAGGGATGGCGACCTTCCCGCGCACGCAGTGGGACTCCTCCGGGCCCCAAAGGGCCCTTTTTTATCACCCCGAACGGCTCAGGCAACGAAGAGATCACCATGCACGACACCCCGGACGCCCTCTGGCGGCGCTGGCGCAAGCGCCTGGCTCCCGCACCGCGCACCGCGAACCCCGGGGAGTGGCTGCGCGCGGCGCTGGGCGCCTGCATGGGCCTGGCGCTGTGCTGCATCGCCTGTGGCCATGTCTTCGGCACCGAGGTCGCCCTGCGCCTCGCCGGCCCCCTCGGCGCCAGCTCGCTGCTGGTGTTCGCCGTCGCCTCCAGCCCACTGGCGCAACCCTGGTCGGTGGTGATGGGCAACCTGGTGGCAGCCCTGGTGGGCACGGCCGCCGGGCTGTGGATCGACCACTCCGTGCTGGCCGCGACCCTGGGCCTGGCCGTGACCGTGCTGGCCATGTACGGCCTGCGCTGCCTGCACCCACCGGGCACGGCGCTGGCCGTGTCGGTGGCCCTGGGTGGCCCCGCGTTCGAAGCCCAGGGCTTCGCCGTCGCCTGGCCGGTGCTGCTCGGTTCCACCTTGCTGGTGGCCGTGGCCCTGGCCTATAACCGCCTCACCCGCAGCGCCCTGAGCACCGCAACGAGCCAGGCCCGCGTCGGCCAGCACCTGACCGCCGACCCACTGCCCAGCGAGCGCGGCGTGTTTTCCGATGAAGACCTGGACCAGGCGCTGGAGGAGTTCGGCGAGTTCGTCGACATCACCCGCGACGACCTGGAGCGCCTGCTGCGCCAGACCGAGCGCAACACCCTGCGCCGCAGCGTGGGCCAGGTCACGGCGGAGCAGATCATGTCCCGCGACCTGCTCACCGCCACCGCGCAAACCACCCGCGAGCAAGCCTGGAAGCTGTTCGAGAAGCACCATATCAAGGCCCTGCCGGTGCTCGACGAGCAGAAGCAGCTGGTGGGCATCGTCACCCCCGGCGACCTGTTCCGCCACGCCCGGGACGAAACGCCCGGCTCGCTGTTCGGCCGCCTGCGCCACCGCCCCGCCCCGCGCCTGGATGAACTCATGACCCGTTCGGTACGCTGCGTGAAGCGCGATACCGATATCGGCGTGCTGGTGTCGATGCTCTCCGACCAGGGCCTGCACTGCCTGCCGGTGCTGGGTGACGACGAGAAACTGGTGGGCCTGGTGACCCAGAGCGATCTGATTGGCGGCCTCTACCGCCATTGGCTCAAGGACCTCACCGCCCAGGCTCCGGCAGCCGCGCTGAAGGTGGCGAGCTGATGCTCACGCGGCCTCGCAGGGACGCTCCCCGCCACCTCGTCATCCTCGCGAACGCGGGGATCCACCGGAACCAGCCCTGCGCAGCCCTCAGAGCGTCGCTTCCCAGCGCTGTGACCAGTCGATGTCCTCGCTCACCACCTCGCGCAGCACGGCGATGGCCTGCTGCAGCAACGGTGAATCCTTGTCGCGGGAATAGACCAGGTAGGTCGGGTAGGTGAATTCCGGGGCGCGCTCCACGCGTTCGAGCTGGCCGCCGTCCAGGTAGCTCTGCACCACGCGGGTACGGAAATATCCCGAACCGCCGTGCTGGAGGATGAACTGCAGCGCCAGCGGCCCCAGGTTCACCGTCACTGCGGCGCGGGCCCTGTCCGGCAGCGCCGCGTCGTGCTGCTGGCGGAAGGTCGGGCCCCAGTCCACCTGCACGTAGGGTTCGGGGTTGGTGGTGGAGCGGATCAGGATCAACTTCTCCTCAAGCAATTGCTCCACCTGCATGCCCGGCCAGTACTCGGGCTGGTAGACCAGCGCGGCATCCAGCAGGCCCAGCTCCAGTTGTTTCTGCAATTGCTGGCCGGGCGCGACCTCGACGCGGACCGCGTGGGAGGGAATGCGCTCGCGCAGGCGGCTCATCCAGCCCAGCAGCAAGGGGTTGCTCAGGCTCTGTTCCCCGCCGATGGCGAGCAGGTCGCGGTAGCCCCTGGGCAGCGGCAGGTCGCGCCGTGCGGCCTCCCACGTCTGCACCAGTTGCGTGGCATGGCCGACGAACACCTCGCCTTCGGCCGTGAGCCGCGCACCGGCACGGTTGCGCACGAAGAGCTTGCAGCCCAGCTGGTTCTCCAGGTTCTGCACCCGCGCGGTGATCGCCGTCTGGGTCACGTGCAGGCGCTCTGCAGCGGCGACGAAGCTGCCGCTGCGGACGATTTCGAGGAAGGTGCGCGCCAGGTCGATGTCCACGGTGCCGACTCGTTCGTGAAAGCCGGCATGTTAGCAAGGGCCACTCACCGACGCGCACCTCAGAAACATGCCCCTATGACATGCAGGCCAATTCCTCGGAACAAACTTGCAGACCAGGCGACTATTCCTACGACCCGCATCGCTGCCGGACTCCATTCCGCCTAGAAAGCCCTCGTTATCATTGCGCTCGCTCCGCTGAAGTGCGATCCAGCTCTCATTTTCGAGGCTGCACCGCCTTTCAGCTCTGGTTCCGACTCTTGAGGTCAACCTTTAAACAGGCGCGTGGAGCCAGGCGCCAACTAGGAGAGCTACATGAAGAAGTTTCTCACCGCCAGCACGGCACTGATCGGCTTTGGCCTGAGCAGCCTGGCGCTTGCAGTCGACGGCACCATCACCATCAAGGGAGAGGTTTCCAGCAAGACTTGCAACATCCAGACGCCAACGCTCAACCAGACCGTGCAACTGCCAGTCGTTTCGCAGAGTTCCCTCGCCTCCGGTCAGATCGCTGGCTTCACGCCTTTCGCGATTGCGCTCTCCAGTTGCACCGCTGGCTCCAAAGTGAAGGCGAACTTCGAGATAGGCCCGAACGTCGATCCGGCCAACGGCACACTGAAAAACGAGCTCAGCGGTGCTGATGCTTCCAACGTCGCGGTGCAACTCTTCAACAAGGACCAGCAGGCGATAGACCTGTCCACTGGCAGCAACAACCTGGAGGAGGTCAGCGGTGCCGGCGGGAACGCCGTGCTCGGCTTCTTCGCAGCCTATCTGGCTCCTACCGATGCAAGCGTCAAGCCGGGCCAGGTCAGCACCAGCGTCACCTACACCATGAGCTACGAGTAACACCCTCGACTCGCCCGGGACTCCCGGGCGAGTCACTCATGCGACACCCCACCGCGCTATTCCTCCGTCCCCCCTCCTTGCGACCGAGCGGCGAAAGAGCCGTCACACCTCCTCTGGCACTTCGAAACGCACCGCCTTGGCGCCGTAGCGCCAGATCGCCTCGCCCAGCAGGCGCGCACTGCAGGAGTCGCCCTCCAGCGCGGCCTGTGCCGCATCGGCAGAGACCCAGCGGCTGCGCTGGATCAACCAGCGGCCATCGGTGCTGGTCTCCAGGCTGGTGGAAAGCAGCCCCACCTGGGACTCGAGGCAGGCCGCCAAGCGCACGCCAAGGTCTTCCACCAATGCTGGCAGGCAGGCCGGATCGGCCGAGAAATGAATGGATGAAACGACGCCCTGCAACTGCTCGTTGGTCATGCCGAGACTCCTTATACCGTTGTGCAATGCTGGCGGCGAGGGTAAAACCTCAACTTAACTTTAGGTCAAGAGGGCACGAGCATGCCAAAGGTGACAGCGAGCAACATCGGCAAGGCGCTGACGGTGGGCCAGGTGGCCGAACGCAGCGGGGTGGCCGTGTCTACCCTGCATTTCTACGAAACCAAGGGGCTGATCACCAGTACCCGCAACGCCGGCAACCAGCGCCGCTATCCGCGCGAGGTGCTGCGCCGGGTGGCGGTGATCAAGGTGGCCCAACGCCTGGGCATCCCGCTGGCGTCCATCCACGCCGCGCTGATGACGCTGCCGGAAGGCCGCACCCCCACCGCCGCCGACTGGCACGCGCTCTCGGCACGCTGGCAGAGTGAGCTGGACGAACGCATCCGCCGCCTCACCCGACTGCGCGACCAGCTCGACGGCTGCATCGGTTGCGGCTGCCTGACCATGGAGGTCTGCCCCCTGCGCAACCCGGGTGACGAGCTCTCGGATCTCGGCAGCGGCCCGCTGCTGCTGGAGACCGATGACGCATCCGAGTGACCGATTATCGAACGGAATAACCGACACCCGTTTGCCCGCCCGACACCCTCCGATTGATTAAAGTAACCAGTTAGTACATTTTTCCATTCCAGCCCCGCCCGCGTTCCCGGCAGGGGCTCATGACAATGGAGAAATGCCCCTGATGTCCCCCACCTTGCTGGTCCTCAACGGCCCCAACCTGAACCTGCTCGGCACTCGTGAGCCGGCGACCTATGGCCTCGAAACCCTCGCCGATATCGATCGGCTGTGCCGGGAAACCGGTGCCGCGCTGGGCCTGGAAGCCGAGTGCCGCCAGACCAACCACGAAGGCCAGCTGATCGACTGGATCCACCAGGCACGTGGCCGTTGTGCCGGCATCCTGATCAACCCCGGCGCCTGGACCCACACCTCCGTGGCCATCCGCGACGCCCTGGTCGCCAGCGAGCTGCCGGTGATCGAGGTGCACCTCTCCAACGTCCACAAGCGCGAAGCATTCCGCCAGCACTCCTTCGTCTCCGGCATCGCCATCGGGGTGATCTGCGGCCTGGGCAGCGACGGCTACCGGGCCGGCGTGCAGCATTTCGGCAAGCTGTTGAAGGGGTGACGCCATGACCGCACACGCAAGCGTACTCGCCGGCCTGATCGGCTCCGGCATCCAGGCCTCGCGCACCCCCGCCCTGCACGAGCGCGAAGGCGACGCCCAGGGCCTGCGCTACCTCTACCGACTGATCGACCTCGACCCGCTCCAGCTCGACGTCAGCGCCCTGCCCCAGTTGCTGGAGGCCGCCGAGCGCACCGGCTTCACCGGGCTCAACATCACCTTTCCCTGCAAGCAGGCGATCATTCCGCTGCTCGACGAACTGTCCCCCGAGGCCGAGGGCATCGGGGCGGTGAACACCGTGGTGCTGCGCGACGGCCGTCGTGTCGGCCACAACACCGACTGCCTGGGCTTCGCCGAAGGCTTCCGCCGTGGGCTGGGCGATGTCGAACGCCGCCGGGTGGTGCAGATGGGTGCCGGGGGTGCCGGGGCTGCGGTGGCCCATGCCCTGCTCGCCGAGGGCGTCGGCCAGCTGCTGATCTTCGACGTCGACGCCGAGCGCGCCCACGCTCTGGCGAGCAGCCTGGAGCGCCGCTTCGGCGCTGGCCGTGCCTGCGCCGGTGACGACCTGCCCGACGCACTCGCGGATGCCGACGGCCTGGTCAACACCACGCCCATGGGCATGGCCAAGCTGCCCGGCACGCCGGTGCCCGCCGCACTGCTGCGCCCCGCGCTATGGGTCGCCGAAATCGTCTACTTCCCGCTGGAGACCCAATTGCTCAGGGACGCCCGGGCCCTCGGCTGCCGCACGCTGGATGGCGGCACCATGGCGGTGTTCCAGGCGGTGAAGGCCTTCGAACTGTTCAGCGGCGCCAAGGCCGATGCCCAGCGCATGCTCGAGCACTTCCGCAGTCTCGACGCCTGATCAGGGCTCGAGGTCGAACAGCGCCTGGCCGCTTTCCATGTCGAAGGGCGCGGAAAAGTGGTCATGGACGATGCGCCACTGCCCGCCGATGCGCTGGTAGCCGCAGGTGACGCGCATCCAGCTGCGCTGTTCGACCCCTTCGGCGTTGGTGCCGCCACACAGGCAGAGAAAGTGGGCGAAGCCGACATCACCGCTGGCGCGGATCGTCACGTGCTGCGGGTCGAAGATCGACGAGCCCTGGCACACCTCCATGCAGTAGGCCCAATGCGCGCCATAGGCCTCACGGCCGACGAACTGCAAGCGCAGGATGGCGTCGTAGGCCACCACCTCCTGGGCGTAGAAGCCGACGATGCGCGCGACGTCCTTGCTGCGTACCGCCTCGGCCCAGTCGGCCAGCAGGGCATGAAGTTGCTCGACGGCCTGTTCGTTGCTGCTCATGGTGCCTCTCCTCCGTTCGTAGCCCGGGCCTCAGCCCCGGTTCCCGTGCCTGCCACGGGTGAATCCGTCATGACGCCAACTCCGCCAGGCGCCGTTCGATGAAACGCCGCTCGGTGTCCTGGCGGGTCAGCCCCAGCGCCACCTGGTAGGCGGCCCGTGCCTCGGCGCGGCGCCCCAGGCGGCGGTAGAGATCGGCGCGGGCCGAATGCGCCAGCTGGTAATCACGCAGCTCGCCGCGTTCGAGAATGGCCTCGATCAGTGCCAGCCCGGCTTCCGGCCCCTGGTGCATGGCCACCGCCACCGCGCGGTTGAGTTCGATGACGGGCGAGCCGATTCCCCGTTGCAGCACGCCATAGAGCGCGACGATCTGCGCCCAGTCGGTCGCCTCGGCCGTGGCGGCGCTGGCGTGCACGGCGGAAATGGCCGCCTGCAGCGTGTACATGCCGATGCGGCGCGAGGCCAGCGCGCGCTCCACCAGGGCGCAACCCTCAAGAATCTGCTCGCGGTTCCATAGCGAGCGGTCCTGGTCCTCCAGCAGCACCAGCTCGCCATCGGCGCCGGTGCGTGCCTGGCGTCGCGAGTCGTGCAGCAGCATCAGCGCCAGCAGGCCCATGACTTCCGAATCCGGCAGCAGCTCCAGCAGCAGGCGGCCCAGGCGGATGGCTTCGGCCGACAGGTCGGCGCGGGTCAGGGAGTCGCCGGAGGTGGCCGAATAACCTTCGTTGAACACCAGGTAGATGACCCGCAGCACGTTATCCAGCCGCTCCGGCAGCTCGCCCATGGACGGCACCTGGTAAGGAATGCGTGCATCGCGGATCTTCGCCTTGGCGCGGACGATGCGCTGGGCGATGGTCGAGGGCGTGGCGAGAAAGGCCCGGGCGATTTCCTCGGTCTTCAGGTCGCAAACCTCGCGAAGGGTCAGCGGCACCTGCGCGTCCGCCGGCAGCGCCGGGTGGCAGCAAGTGAAGATCAGGCGCAGGCGGTCGTCTTCCACATCCTCGATCTCCTCGGGCTCATCGCGCTCCAGTTCGATGATCAACTGCGCCTGGCGCGCATCGAAACGGGCACGCCGGCGCAGCGCGTCGATGGCCTTGAAACGCCCCGCCGACACCAGCCAGGCCCGCGGGTTGGCCGGCACGCCGTCGACGGGCCACTGCTCCACGGCGGCGATGAAGGCGTCGTGCAACGCCTCCTCGGCCAGCTCGAAATCACCCAGCAGGCGGATCAGCGTCGCCAGCACCCGCCGCGACTCCTCGCGGTAGACCGCCTCCACCTTCTGGCGGGCCTGCAGCGCCTCCATCAATCGCCCCCGGCCTTGGCGGAGCAGCAGTCATGCCGTGGCCCCATACCTTCGTAACGGTCGTGGTGGCGCACCCAATCCATGATTTCGTCCTCGTCACGGCCCTTGGGCAGCAGGTCGAGGAAGTTGTAGGTGCCCACCAGCATGTCCAGCCCGCGCGCATAGGTGGAATAGGTGTGGAACACCTCCCCCGACGGCAGGCGGAAGAACACGCTGAGGCCGGGCATTTCCTCCCCCGGGTCGCGGCTGGTGTCGTAGTTGTAGCGGGCGGTGCCGGCGGCGATCGCCTCGGGCGTGGCGCTGACGCCGAAGTCGGCGTTGAAATCGCAGCCGTGGGAAGACACCCACTTGAACTGCCAGCCCATGCGCCGCTTGAAGTCCTGGAACGCCTGCCAGGGCGCGCGGGAGACCGCCACCAGGCTGACGTCGTGATGCGCCAGGTGCAGGTTGGCGCCGTCGAAATGGTCGGCGAGGAAGGAGCAGCCATCGCAGCCCTCCTCCCACCCCGGGCCGAACATGAAGTGGTAGACCACCAGGGTGCTGCGACCGGCGAACAGCTGATCGAGCGTCTCCGCCCCCATGGGGCCTTCGAAGCGGTAGGCGTCGCTCACCCGCTCCCAGGGCAGCGCGCGGCGCGCGGCGCTGAGCTCGTCACGCAGGCGGGTGAAGGCCTTCTCCTTGCGCAGCAGTTCCTTGCGGGCCGCCAGCCACTGCTCGTGGTCGACGACGGGATGCGATTCGATCTTCATCGGGGTTCCTCCTCGTTCAGAGCCTGGGCAATTCCTTGATCGGGCGGATCTCGATGCAGCCCAGGCGGGCCGGCGGGATCTTCGCGGCGATCTGGATGGCCTCGTTGAGGTCCTTGGCATCGATCAGGTAGAAACCGCCGAGTTGCTCGCGGGTCTCGGCGAAGGGGCCGTCGGTGATCGACAGCTTGTCGCCCTGCAGGCGCAACGTGGTGGCGGTCTGGGTGGATTGCAGCGCCTCGGCGGCGATGTACTGGCCGCTGCGTTGCAGGCGCTGCTCATAGTCCATGCAGTGGCCAACGATGGATTCGAGCTGCTCGGCGGGCATGGAATCGAGCACGGTCTCGTCGAAATAGATCAGGCACAGGTACTTCATCGTTCGCTCCTTGTTGATGGGCTTGCATCCCTAGTCGAACGGGGGACGGCCGGATCGACAGGCCGGAAGAAAAAAGTCGTCCAAGCATAGACAGGGATAGTCCATCCACCCTCGCCCGCGCCTTCGACCGTTTGGTGCTAAGCCGCACGCACCCTATAACGTCCGCCTGCACAGGCCTCCGGGGCTGGCTATGCGAAGGGTTCGCGACGACGCGACTCGGCCCGCTGCAATGTGGCGCTCGGCGTCTCCCCGAAGAGCTTGCGGTACTCCACCGAGAACCGCCCGAGGTGGCCGAACCCCCAGCCCATGGCGATCACCGAGATGTTGCGGGCGGAGCGGTCCTCCAGGATCTCCCGGCGCACCGCACCGAGACGGTGCTTCTTCAGATAGGCCATGGGCGAGGCGCCGTAGTACTTGCGGAAGGCCTCGAACAGCTTGAACCGCGACACCCCGGCGGCGCTCTCCACATCCTCCAGGCGCAGCGCCTCGCGGGCGTGGCTGTGGATGTAATCGCGCGCCCGCACCAGGTAGTGCGGCACCTTGAGCCCCAGCACCTGGCGCAGCTCCTCGGAGTAGTTGCTCGGCTGGGCCAGGATCAGCCCCTTGAGCAATGCGCTCTCCAGGTCACGGCTGAACAGCGGCTGGCCGTAGAGCCCGCCGTGCTCCATCTCGTCGAGGATGTGCCGGGCCATGCGCCACCAGGAGGCGGCGGCGCCCTCCACCGCATCCATCAGCGGCTCGAAACGCAACGGCTCCTCCACCGGCCGCTGCAACATGCCCTCCAGCACCTCGCGCATCGCGGCGCGGGTGATCACCACCTGCAGCTTGCGGCAGTCGCCGGCGATGCTCAGCTCCTGGCTGCGGTTGGGCGCGACGATCACCGCCTGGTCGCGGTCCGAGCGCAACGCCGCCCCGTCGCAGCGCAACTCCTGCTCACCGCACAGGGGCAGGCTCAGGCTGTAGCTGTTGAAACCCTCGATATCGGCCACGGCCACCGTCACGTCGGTGCCGTATTCGATGATGCCGAGGGTGGTGGACATCGACCGCAGCACGTTGCCGCTGTGGTGGAAGCGGATCCGGTTGGGGCGGCTGGCATCGAGCTGGTGCGGTCCGCAGATGCCCGCCATCCAGGAGCGGGCACCCGCCAGGTCGAAACGATCGGCACGGATATCACGGAAATGCGATTCGGGCGGGTTCATCACGGGCACTCTCAAGGCTGTTGTTCCGCGCGCTCTGCCGGCGCGTCGTCGTCCGAGGACGCAAGCACCATGCCACGCATGCCCGGCAACGCCCACCCGCCCACTATCCGGACAGCATTCGCCCACTTTGCGGACAACCACCGGCGCGCGCAGCTGCCCGCCAACCCCCATGCGCCCCCGAGGCCGCCTCACGCTGGGTAGTGGCTACCCAACCGGTGTTACGCCACCCGGAATTAACGGATCGCCTTCCTCGACAAAGCGGATAGACCGGCCGACGCGGCGCTCCGTTAAATGTGCCGACCGACTCGCCCGATGTGACAGGTACAGGTGCATGAACAACGACAAGAGCGTCACGCAGTGGAAAGACTTCATCAGCGGCTGCCTGGACTTCCGTCCGGCCGAGGGCGTGTTCCGCATCGCCCGGGAAATGTTCACCGAGCCGCAGCTGTTCGACCTGGAGATGGAACTCATCTTCGAGAAGAACTGGATCTACGCCTGCCACGAGAGCGAGATCGCCAACCCCAACGACTTCATCACCCTGCGCGCCGGCCGCCAGCCGATGATCGTCACCCGTGACGCCAGCGGCCAGCTGCATGCGCTGATCAACGCCTGCCAGCACCGGGGCGCCACCCTCACCCGCGTCGGCCGGGGCAACCAGTCCACCTTCACCTGCCCCTTCCATGCCTGGTGCTACAAGAACGACGGCCGCCTGGTGAAGGTGAAGGCGCCGGGCGAATACCCCGAGGGCTTCGACAAGGCCACGCGCGGCCTGAAGAAGGCGCGCATCGCCAGCTACAAGGGTTTCGTCTTCATCAGCCTGGATGTCGGGGGCAGCGATTCCCTGGAGGACTTCCTCGGCGACGCCCGGGTGTTCCTCGACATGATGGTCGCGCAGTCCCCCACCGGGGAGCTGGAGGTGCTGCCGGGCCGCTCCACCTACAGCTACGACGGCAACTGGAAGCTGCAGAACGAGAACGGCCTGGACGGCTATCACGTCAGCACCGTGCACTACAACTACGTGGCCACGGTGCAGCACCGCCAGCAGGTCAACGCCGACCGCGGCGATACGGGCGGCACCCTCGACTACAGCAAGCTTGGCGCGGGCGACGCCGCCACCGACGACGGCTGGTTTTCCTTCGAGAACGGCCACAGCGTGCTGTTCAGCGACATGCCCAACCCCACGGTGCGCCCCGGCTACGCCACGGTGATGCCGCGCCTGGTGGCGGAATACGGCCAGGCCCGCGCGGAGTGGATGATGCACCGCCTGCGCAACCTCAACCTCTACCCCAGCCTGTTCTTCATGGACCAGATCAGCTCGCAGCTGCGCATCGTGCGCCCGGTGGCCTGGAACCGAACCGAGGTCATCAGCCAGTGCATCGGCGTGAAGGGCGAGTCCGACGCCGACCGCGAAAGCCGCATCCGCCAGTTCGAGGACTTCTTCAACGTCTCGGGCATGGGCACGCCGGACGACCTGGTGGAATTCCGCGAGGCCCAGCGCGGCTTCGAGGCCCGCCTGGAGCGCTGGAGCGACATCTCCCGGGGCCATGACCGCTGGGTCAGCGGTGCCACGCCGCACAGCGAGACCCTCGGCATCGCCCCGGTGCTCACCGGCACCGAATTCACCCATGAAGGCCTCTACGTCAACCAGCACGGCAACTGGCAGCGCTTCCTGCTCCAGGGGCTGGAACGCAAGGCCCTGGCACTCAAGGAGGTGCAGGCATGAGCCCGCAGCTGCAGTACCGCATCGAGCAGTTCCTCTATCGCAAGTGCGAACTGTGCGACGCCCAGGACTGGGACGCCTACCTCGACCTGTTCAGCGAGGACAGCGAATTCCACCTGCCGCAGTGGGACAGCGAGCACAGCTACACCACCGATCCCCGCCGGGGCATGTCGCTGATCTACTACGCCAGCCGCGCGGGGCTGGAAGACCGGGTGTTTCGCATCCGCACCGGCAAGGCAGCCTCCACCATCCCCATGCCGCGCACCCTGCACGGCATCGGCAACCTGCGCATCGCCGAGCGCGCGGACGGGCAGCTGGAGGTCAGGGCCAACTGGCACACGCTGTTCCACCGCCTGGGCCAGAGCGAGCAGTTCTTCGGCCACGCCACCTACCACCTGCGGGCCGAGGGCGACAGCTGGAAGATCACCCGCAAGCACGTGGTGCTGCTCAACGACACCATCAACTCGGTGCTGGATTTCTATCACCTCTGAGCCAACGGAAACCGCAGCATGAACCACAAGGTCGCCATCAGCTTTGCCGACGGCACAACCCATTTCTTTCCCATCAAGGCCGGCGAACTGCTCCTCGACGCCGCCCTGCGCAACGGCATCAACATCCCGCTGGACTGCCGCGAAGGCGTTTGCGGCACCTGCATGGGCCGCTGCGAATCCGGCCAATACAGCCTCGACTACGTCGACGAAGAAGCGCTCTCGCCCAGCGACCTGCAGCAGCGCAAGGTGCTCGCCTGCCAGACCCGCGTGCGTTCCGATGCCGCCTTCTACTTCGATGTCGACTCCACGCTGTGCAGCGCCAGCGGAACCCGCGCGGTGCAGGCCAGGGTCAGCGAGGTGGAGCTGCTCTCCGCCAGCACCGCCCTGCTCCACCTGGAGGCGGGCGGCGACAACCCGCTGGATTTCCTTCCCGGCCAGTACGCCCGGCTGCAGGTGCCGGGCACCGAGGCGCATCGCGCCTATTCGTTCGCCAACCGACCGAATGCGCAGAACCGCCTGCTGTTCCTAATCCGCCTGCTGCCCGGCGGGGTGATGAGCGACTACCTGAGGGAACGCTGCAAGGCCGGCGATGAAATCCGCCTCGAGGCACCGCTGGGCGCCTTCTACCTGCGCCAGGTCGAACGGCCCCTGGTGATGGTGGCCGGCGGCACCGGGCTCTCCGCCTTCCTCGGCATGCTCGACGAGCTCGCCGAACGCGGCTGCGACCAGCCGGTTCAGCTCTATCACGGCGTGCGCCAGCCGGCCGACCTCTGCGAACTGGAACGCCTCAGGGGCTACGCCGAACGCATCCCGGGCTTCACCTTCATCCCGGTGGTCAGCGACGCCGCGCCGGGCTGGGGCGGCAGGCGCGGCTACGTCAGCGAGCACCTGGACCCGGCACAGCTGCGCGCAGCCCCCTTCGACATGTACCTGTGCGGCCCGCCGCCCATGATCGAGTCGATGAAGACCTGGCTCCAGGAAAACGCCCTCGATGGCAACCCGCTGTACCTGGAGAAATTCACCGAAAGCGGCACCTGATTGATCCCCCTATCGGCGGCAGAGGCGTCGAAAAGAAAGCCCCGCATCAGCGGGGCCTCCTTACTACCAGCGGCGCGGGCCGCCACCGTGCCAGTGGCGCGGCGGGCCGTAATAGGGGCCGGGACCGTAGTAGACGGGCTGGGCGACCACCGGCGGGTAGTACACGGGCTGCGCAGGGTAGTAGTACACCGCAGGCGGCGGAGGTGGCGGCGCGTAGACCACCGGTGGTGGCGCCACGTACACGGGCGCGGGCTGTACATACACCGGGGCCGGGCGGGACGCGACGATGGCACCGCCGACGACGGCCCCGACCACCGCCCCGATCACGGCGGGGCCGGCATCATGCCCATGGGCCGAAGCCTGGCCGGCCAGGGCGGCGGCTCCCAGCAGCAGGGCAACCTGGGGCAAACGACGAAACATGACTCCTCCTGCGCCCGGCTAGGGAATGGACCGGGACGCAAGATCAGACAACGGCGAGAAACCGCGGATCACCGCCGTTGGGTAAAGGTTGTGTAAGGACGACGGACGGCCGGGTCAACGGCCCGCTGCGAGGGCCTGCGCCCACGCCATGTCGCCCGTGGCCGAGCCGGCGCGCAGCAGCCCGAGCGCCTGCTCCAGGTGCGCTCCGCGGATCGCCCCGGCGGAGGCGACGAAGGCCAGTGCGTCCTCGCGGGCACGCCCCAGCTTCAACTGTTTCTCGTCGCTGCTGAGATCGGTGGTGGCGATGACGCTGATCATCGGCGCGACCATCGTCATGGAGAACGCGGCCTCGAAGGCGTTCGGCGGCTCCTTGCCGGTGGGCGGAGGCTCGGCCGCGCAAGCGGTCGAGACCAGCAGTACCGGCAGCAGCGTCCTGGGCGACATGGCGTTCCTCCCCGGCCCCTCCATCGGGGCGATGGCCGAGCCTGCACCGGCGGTACCTGCCGAGTAAAGAGCCCGCGCGTGCTCAGGCGGCGCGCCAGGCCCGGGACAACGCGCCGTCGCGTCCGGTCAGCGGGTCGGCCACCGGCGTCGGCACCTGGGCGATGCGCCGCACCGAGGCCAGGTAGCGATCAGTGCCCGCCCGCTGGATGTCATAGGCCTCCTGCCCACGCGGATAGGCCCCCACCACCAGGAAGTCCTCGCTGGCCTCCAGGCAGCAGTGCCCGGTGCCTGCCGGCAACACCAGCACGTCCCCGGCGCGCACCCTGATCTCCCGGCCGTTTTCGCCACCGAGCATCAGCCGGGCGCTGCCGGTGGCGACACCCAGGGCCTCGTGGGCACTGGCGTGGTAGTGGTGGTAGTCGAACACCCCGTCGCGCCATAGAGGTGCCCAGCGGTGGGCGGCGAAGCGCTTCTCGAAGGCTTCGGCACGGTCCACCTGCCCCGGCAGCGCGGCGCGGTAGAGCAGTACGGGAAAGCGGCTGTTGGGCGTACGTCCATCGCCCTCGAAGAACAGCAGCTCGGGCTCGGCGTGTCCCACCCGGGCGGCAACGTGGGCGCGACGTGCAGGCTCGGTGGCGAAGCGGGTCAGGCTGGCTGGCATCTCTCGGTCCTCCGACTCGGTGCTATCCGAACGTTGGAAACACCGTCGGCGCCAGTGGTTCCCCCGAACCGACCGGGCGGTCAGGTTCAACGGGGCGTCACGCCGGTCGCGAGCGAGCGGTGCCGAGCTGCGAATCGCCCCGATGAGGCACGCGGAATCGTGGGCTGCAGCACGCTTTATCCACCTTCGGATCGCACCAAATCGCGCCGCTGCGATCCTATTGCCGAAGCGGGTCGCGGCTTGCCGCGACTGCCGCGCGAAACGTCAATAAACTTCGCCCCCCGAGTTCTGTTTACCCGCGCGCCTTGCTAGTGTTTGGCGCGTTTTTTGTGGTCGATTACCGAACCGCTCTTCAACGAGTCCTCTTCGACAGGGAGATAACAATGTCCACCGCCGTTCTAGCCGATCTGCTCAAGCAAAACGAAAAGACCATCCTCGAAGACTGGATGGCCGCCCAGCGCGGTGCCGGTATCCGTAGCGACCTGATCGACGACCGCACCGTGCAGGAGAACTCCCGCGAGTTGCTTCGCGCCCTGATCGCGGGGATCACCGAAGGGGGGGAGGATTTCAACGAGGCCGCCTGGAAGAATGCCCGCGGCCTGCTGGAGCGCCTTTCTGCAGCCCAGAGTCGCCAGGGCTTCAGCCCGAGCGAAACGGCCACCTTCGTGCTGTCACTCAAGGAGCCGCTGTTCCAGCTGATCCAGCAGCGCGACGACAACGCCATCGAGCTGGTCTGGTCCGCCAGCCGCCTGATCGACAAGCTCGGTCTCTACTGCATGCAGGCCTACATGGCCGGTCGCGAGACGGTGATCCGCGAGCAGCAGGAAAGCATGCTGGAGCTGTCCACCCCGGTGGTGCAGCTGTGGAAGGGCGTGCTGGCCATCCCGCTGATCGGCTCGCTGGACAGCAACCGCACCCAGATCGTGATGGAGTCGCTGCTGCAGAAGATTGTCGAGACCGAATCCGACATCGCCATCATCGACATCACCGGCGTCCCCACCGTGGACACCATGGTCGCCCAGCACCTGCTCAAGACCATCACCGCCGCCAAGCTGATGGGCGCCAAGTGCATCATCAGCGGTATCCGACCGCAGATCGCCGCCACCATCGTCCACCTGGGCGTGGAGTTGGGCGACGTGCTGACCAAGGCATCCCTGGCCGACGCCTTCCAGCTCGCGCTCAAGGAGCTGAACGTCCGTCTGGTCAGCGGCGCGCGCTGAGGAGGCTGCATAGATGGTGGACAGAATCCCGATCCTGAAGATGGGCAAGTACCTGCTGCTGACCATCCAGGTGGACATGCACGACCAGCTCGCCCTGGATCTCCAGGAAGATCTCACCCAGCAGATCGTGCGGCACAAGGCCAAAGGGGTGCTGATCGACATCTCCTCCCTGGAGATCGTCGACTCATTCATCGGCCGCATGCTTTCCCATATCGCCAACGTCTCCCGCATCCTCGACGCCAAGGTCATAGTCGTCGGCATGCAGCCTGCCGTGGCCATTACCCTGGTGGAACTGGGGCTCTCGCTGGAGGGCATCGCGACCGCCCTCAACGTCGAGAAAGGCATGCGCTGGCTGGAAAGCACAGTCGCCGACGATGACCTGACCCTGGAGCACGAGCGTGACGAAGACAGAGACGCTTCCGCTGAAGCAGGAGACTGACATCGTCGTCATTCGCCAGCGCGTGCGCAAAGCGGCCGAGGAAGCCAGGCTCGGCCTGGTCTCGCAGACCAAGGTGGTGACGGCGGCCAGCGAGATCGCCCGTAACGCCCTGATCTACGGCGGCGGCGGTGAATGCGTCATCGAGAGCTGCCTGCGCGACGGCCGCGCGGCGGTACGCCTGTGCATCAGCGACCAGGGGCCCGGCATCGCCGACCTTGAGCGCGCCATGGTGGACGGCTACACCTCGGGCGGCGGCCTCGGGCTGGGCCTCAGCGGCGCACGCCGCCTGGTGGACCAGTTCGCCATCGACAGCCAGCCAGGCCAGGGCACCCGGGTGGAGCTGTGGAAATGGAAGTGAACGTCGAACACTGCAACCTGGTGCTGCCCGTCACCGAAACCGCCCATGTGGACGCGGCCAGGCGCAGCATCGTCCGTCATGCCAGCCAGCGCAGCGCGGACGAGAACCTGCTCGGCCGCCTCACCGTGGTGGTGCAGGAGATGGCCCGCAACCTGGTGATCCACGCCGGGGGCGGCGAGCTTCTGCTCAGCTGCGACGAGCAGCGCCTGGATGTCATCGCGGTGGACCGTGGGCCGGGCATGGGCAACGTCGCCCAGTGCCTGAGCGACAACTATTCCACCACCGGCACCATGGGCGCCGGGCTCGGCGCCATCCAGCGCATGTCCGACGGCTTCGACCTGTTCTCCCAGCCCGGTCAGGGCAGCGTGGTACAGGCGCGCTTCCACCTCGCCCCGCCACCGCCCGGCAACGGCCTGGTGGCGGGCGCCGTGTGCACGCCCTACCCCGGCGAGCACATCGGCGGGGACGCCTGGGCGATCCGCGGCAACCGCGTGCTGGTGTGCGACGGCCTCGGCCATGGCCACGCCGCGAACGTGGCCAGCCAGAAGGCCCGCCAGGTCTTCCTCGAACACAACCCGCAACTGCCCCTGCAGGCGCTGATGGAACAGCTGCACCGCGCCCTGATGTCGACCCGTGGCGGCGCGGCGGCCATCGCCGAGGTACAGCCGGAGCAGCGCCAGGTGCAGTTCTGCGGTATCGGCAACGTCGCCGGCACCCTGCTGACCGACAAGGGCCGCAGCATGGTGTCGAGCAATGGAACGGTCGGATACCGCATCGGTCGTATCCATACATTCAGTTATCCCTGGGACGATAGTTCAATCATGATCCTGGCCTCGGACGGCATCAGCACCAAGATCGATTTCAACGCCTATCCAGGCCTGCGCGCCCGCCACCCTGGCGTGATCGCCGCGCTCATCCACCGTGACCACCGGCGGCTCAACGATGATGCAACCGTGGTGGTGGTCAAGCGTGAGCACTAAGCGCCGCATCACCAGCATCAGCATCCTCGAGGAAGTCGATGTGGTCAGCTGCCGCCAGGGCGCCAAGCAGATCGCCGCCTGGCTCGGCCTCTCGACCCTGGAGCAGATCCGCCTGGCCACTTCGGTGTCGGAGCTGGCCCGCAACGTCTACCAGTACGCCGGCAGTGGCGTCTTCCATTTCGACCTGCGCTGCGACATGCGCGGCATGGTCAACGGCATCTGCTTCGACGCCGTGGACCAGGGTAATGGCATCGCCGAGATCGCCAGTATTCTGAATGGCAGCTACATCTCACCAACCGGGATGGGCGTCGGCCTGCGCGGCGCACGGCGGCTGATGGACGATTTCGAGATCGAGACATCCCCCAGGGGCACCTGCATCAGCGCCTGCAAGGCCGTCTACCCGCCACAGCCGATGCCTGCCGAGCAGTCGATCCAGCAGATCCGCCGCCAGCTGCAGAGCGAAGGGGCCGCCGACCCCTACGTGGAACTGCAGGTGCGTGGCTCCGAACTGCTGCTCACCAGCGCCGAGTTGCAGAGCAAACAGCAGGAACTGGAAGCCACCAACCAGGAACTGGAGAACACCAACAAGGGCGTGGTGGCGCTCTATTCCGAGCTCGAGAAGGCGTCCTCCGAGCTGAAGGACGCCAGCGAGGCGCGCAGCCGCTTCTTCTCCAACATGACCCACGAGTTCCGCACCCCGATCAACATCATCGAGAACATCTCCAAGCTGCTGCTCAGCGGCGTCGACGGGGCGCTCAACGCCGAGCAGAACAAGCAGGTGCGCTTCATCGCCGATGCGGCGGCCGACCTGTCCGGGCTGGTCAACGAACTGCTGGACCTCGCGGAAGCCGAGTCCGGGCGCATGGAAGTGCTTCCCGAGCGCTTCGAGCTCAGCGAGTTCATCGAACAGTTGCGCCAGTTCACCGGGGCCCTGGCCATGCGCTACCCGCACCTGAGCTGGACGATTCCCGAGCCGGCCTTCGACCTGCCCCTGGACACGGACCGCAACCGCCTGTTCCAGATCATGCGCAACCTGATCAGCAACGCCTTCAAGTACACCCGCGAAGGCAACGTGAGCGTGCGCTGCTTCAAGCCGGACGAGCACAACCTGGAGTTCGTCGTTGAAGACACCGGCATCGGCATATCCGCGGAAAACCAGTCGCGCATCTTCGAGGAGTTCGCCCGCATCCGCGCTCCGGGCCTGCAGGTCCACGGCAACGGGCTTGGCCTGCCTCTGGCATTGCGCCTGGCCAACCTGCTCAAGGGTGATATCAGCCTCACCAGCGAACCCGGGCGCGGCAGCCGCTTCCACGTCCAGGTGGCCTGCGAGTACAACCAGCGCCAACCGGCACTGATCAGCCTCGCCGGCACCACCATCCTGGTGATCGACGACAACCCGGCAGATCGCTACCTGATCAGCCACCTGCTGCAACCCTTCGAGCCCGTGATCATCGAGGCGGATTGCGCCAGCGCCAGCATCGACAAGCTGCATGCGGTACGCCCCGACATCATCATCCTCGACCTCGACCTGCCGGACATATCAGGCGAGGACCTTCTGGAAAGCATGGACTGGAGCATGCACGCCCGGGTGCTGGTCAACACCGCCAAGCAGATGGACGACGGCGAACGCACGCGCCTCGGCAGCCGGTGCCAGGCGATCCTCGACAAGTCCCAACCCAACCATGCCGAAACCCTGCTGCACCAGGTGCAGCGCCTGGCGGGGAGATACCACGATGCGAAATAGACGGATCCTGATCATCGACGACATGGATGCCAACCGCTACGTCTTGCGCAAGATCCTCGCCAGCGAGCCCGGCTACGAGGTGCTGGAGGCCGCCAATGGCAGCGACGGCCTGGCGAGCCTGGAAAGCGGCGTGGACCTGGTGATCCTCGACATCAACCTGCCGGACATGAGCGGCTTCGAGCTGATCCAGAAGGCCGAGCAGCGCCTTGGCCACGACAAGCTGCCGGCGATCATCAACATCTCCGCCACCTTCATGAGCGGCAAGGACAAGGCGATGGGGCTGAACACCGGCGCCCGCGCCTACCTCACCCACCCGATCAACCCCGACGAGATGCTGGCGACCATCTCCAGCCTGATGAGATCGGACAGCAAGCTCGAAGACGTCGAGAAGCAGCGCGAGGTGGCCGAGGCGCAGAGCGAGAACCTGCGCGCCGAGAAGATCATGCTCGAACGCTTCATGCGCTCGTTCAGCCACGACCTGCGCTCGCCCCTGGCCGCCGCCGTCATGGTCGCGGGGCTGATGCAGAAGAACCCGGCACGACGCACCGAGGAGATGATCACCCTGCTGGAGGAAAACCTGCGCCGCATCGACAAGATGGTCGCCAACATCCTCGACATCTCCCACGTCAGCATGGGCGGCGGCATCCGCCTGGTCGGCGAGCAGATGCCCCTGGCCCCCCTGCTGGAGGAAGCCGTGGCCAACCTGCGCCTGCAGGTGGAGAACCCGCTCACGCTCGACGCCGAGGGCGCGGGCCAGCTGGTGTTCTGGGACAAGCTGGCCTTCCTGCGCATCTTCGACAACCTGGTGCTCAATGCCGCCAAGCACGGCGAGGCGGGCACCACCATTGAGGTGTCGCAGCGCGTGGAGAACGACAGGGTGCTGCTCTGCGTCAGCAACCGTGGCGCCTTCCCCGAAGAGGTGCTGACCAACCTCGCCACGCCCTACTTCATCTCCACCCGGAGCGACACCAAGAGCTGGGGCCTGGGCCTGCCCATCGTCAAGGCGCTCTGCGAGAGCTACGGCGGCAGCGTGGCGTTCGCCAACCAGCAGGGGCGCGCCGAAGTCCACCTGAGCCTGCCGGCCGCCCTGGTGGTCACGCCCTGACGGGCACGGCCCGCGCAAGGCGGGCGTGCCGGCTTTCACACAGGTGATGGGGACCGCTCCTACTTCCCATCATTCTTGAGCCCTTACAAAACCGCTCGCTAGAGTCCAGACGGCATGCCCCGCCGGGGCAGCTCAACCGCCGCGAGGACCTTGCCATGCCTGATGCCCGCCATTTCCCCCGACCGCACTTCGACGTGCTCATGCGCGATTCCCGCGCGCCAGAGCTGCCCGACAGCCCCCTTCGGCGCCTGGACCAGGCGCGCAGCCAGGAGACCCCACCCATGGAAGATTCGTTGAAGTTCCCCACGCTCGAGGACTTTCCCGAGGAGATCCTCGACATCCGCCCCGACTCCCCGGCGCAGGCCTGCCAGGCCCTGGGCGACTATCGCCTGGTGCAGGCCACCCACCTGGTCCAGCGCATCCGCGAGACGCTCGACGAGCATGACCCCGACACCGCCGGCGAACGCGCGCAGTACCAGGAGCAGCTGCTGTCCGGCCTCGAAGCGCTGCTGCTGGATGCCTACCTGATGTTCGGCCGCGCCCGGGAGGGCGACGAGCCGCCGCGCAAGACGCCGCTCGGCAGCGCCGAGACCCGCGCCACCTACCGCTGACCTCCGGGAGGCCGCGACGGCCTCCCACCCTCCCCTACAGGCTCCGTGCGATGACCAGGCGCTGCACGTCGCTGGTGCCTTCGTAGATCTGGCACACGCGCACGTCGCGGTAGATGCGCTCCACCGGGAAGTCCTTCAGGTAGCCGTAGCCGCCCAGCGTCTGGATCGCCGCCGAGCAGACCTTCTCCGCCATCTCCGAGGCGAACAGCTTGGCCATGGAGGCCTCGGTCAGGCAGGGCAGCCCCGCCTCCCGCAGGGCGGCCGCGTGATGCACCATCTGCCGCGCCACGGCGATCTGCGTCGCCATGTCCGCCAGGCGGAAGGCCACCGCCTGGTGCTCGATGATCGGCTTGCCGAAGGTCCTGCGCTCGTGGGCGTAGTCCCGCGCCGCCTCGAAGGCCGCGCGGGCCATGCCCACCGACTGCGCGGCGATGCCGATGCGCCCGCCCTCGAGGTTCGACAGGGCGATGCGATAGCCCTCGCCCTCCGCGCCCAGGCGCAGCGAGGCGGGGATGCGCACCCCGTCGAGCTGGATCTGGCAGGTGTCGGACGCATGCTGGCCGAGCTTCTCCTCCACCCGCAGCACCTGGTAGCCCGGGGTGTCGGTGGGGACGATGAACGCGCTGATGCCCTTCTTGCCGGCGGCCGGGTCGGTCACCGCGAAGACGATCACCATCCCCGCGTGGTTGCCCGAGGTGATGAACTGCTTGGCGCCGTCCAGCACGTAGTGGTCGCCGTCGCGGCGCGCGCGGGTGCGCAGGTCGCTGGCATCCGAGCCGGCCTGGGGCTCGGTGAGGGCGAAGGCGCCGATCATCGAGCCTTCCGCCAGCGGGCGCAGGAAACGGCGCTTCTGCTCTTCGTCGCCGAACTTGAGGATCGGCATGCAGCCCACCGAGTTGTGCACGCTCATGATGGTGGAACAGGCGCCATCGCCGGCGGCGATCTCTTCCAGGGCCATGGCGTAGGCCAGGTGCCCGGTGGCCGCGCCGCCCCACTCCTCCGGCACCAGCATGCCGAGGAAGCCCAGCTGGGCCATCTCGCGCAGGGCTTCGCCGGGGAAACGGTGCTCACGGTCCCAGTCGGCGGCGAAGGGTTTCAGCCGCTCCTGGGCGAACTGGCGGGCGACATCGCGAATCTGCAGGTCTTGTTCGGACGGGATCATCGTTCTCTCCTTCAGTCCATGCGCTCGATGGCCACGGCCGTGGCTTCGCCGCCGCCGATGCACACCGAGGCGATGCCGCGCTTGTAGCCGTACTGGCCGAGGGCGCCGAGCAGGGTCACCAGCACCCGCGCACCGGACGCACCGATGGGGTGGCCGAGGGCGCAGGCGCCGCCGTGGACGTTGAGCCGCTCGTGGGCGATGCCCAGGTCGCGCATGGCCACCATCGGCACCACGGCGAAGGCCTCGTTGATCTCGAACAGGTCCACCTGCTCCAGGGTCCAGCCGGTGCGTGCCAGCAGGCGCTGGATGGAGCCCACCGGCGCGGTGGTGAACAGCCCGGGGGCCTGGGCGAAGGACGCATGCCCGACGATGCGCGCCAGGGGCGTGAGGCCGCGCTTCTGGGCCTCTGACAGGCGCATCAGCAGCAGGGCCGCAGCGCCATCGGAAATGGAGCTGGAATTGGCGGCGGTGACGCTGCCCCCCTCGCGGAACGCCGGCTTCAGGGTGGGGATCTTGTCCAGCCGCGCCTTCGGCGGCTGCTCGTCGCCCGCGATCTCGCGCACCTCGCGGCCCGACCGGGCCTGCACCGCCACCGTCTCGGCGGCGAAGCGGCCTTCGGCCAGGGCCTTCTGCGCACGGGTCAGGGACTCGATGGCGAAGGCGTCCTGCTGCTCGCGGGTGAAGCCGTAGGCCTGGGCGCAATCCTCGGCGAAGGTGCCCATCAGGCGACCCTTGTCGTAGGCATCCTCCAGGCCGTCGAGGAACATGTGGTCGAGCACCTTGCCGTGGCCCATGCGGTAGCCGGAGCGCGCGCGCTCCAGCAGGTAGGGCGCGTTGGACATGCTCTCCATGCCGCCCGCGACCACCACGTCGGCGCTGCCGGCGGCCAGCAGGTCGTGGCCGAGCATCGCCGCCTTCATGCCCGAGCCGCACATCTTGTTCACCGTCGAGCACACCACGCCCTGGGGCAGCCCGGCGCCGAGGGCCGCCTGGCGCGCCGGCGCCTGGCCCTGGCCGGCCTGCAGCACGCAGCCCATCAGCACCTCGTCCACCGCGTCGGCGGCCAGGCCGGCACGCGCCAGGGTGGCGGCGATGGCGGCGGCGCCCAGCTCGGCGGCGCTCATCTCGCGCAGGTCACCGAGGAAGCCGCCCATGGGCGTGCGTGCGGCACCGACGATGACGATGGGGTCGATCTTCGCGTTCATGCGGTTCTCCTTATTTGGCGGCCATGCGCAGCGCGCCATCCAGGCGGATGACCTCGCCGTTGAGCATGGTGTTGCCGATGATGTGCGCCACCAGCGCGGCGTACTCGTCCGGGCGCCCGAGGCGCGGCGGGAACGGCACGTCGGCGGCCAGGGAATCGCGCACCTCCTGGGGCATGCCAGCCATCATCGGCGTCTCGAAGATGCCGGGGGCGATGCACATCACGCGGATGCCCGAGCGCGCCAGGTCCCGCGCCAGCGGCAGGGTCATGGCGGCGACGCCGCCCTTGGAAGCGGAATAGGCGGCCTGGCCCATCTGCCCGTCGAAGGCGGCCACCGAGGCGGTGTTGATCAGCACGCCCCGCTCGCCCTCCTCGCCCGGCTCGTTGCCGGCCATGGCCTCGGCCACCAGGCGCAGCATGTTGAAGCTGCCGATCAGGTTGACCTCCACCACCCGGCGGAAGCTGTCCAGGCCGTGCACGCCCTTGCGCCCCAGCACCTTCTCGGCGGGGGCGATGCCGGCGCAGTTGATGAGCCCGTGCACCGCGCCGAAGGCCTCGACGGCGGCAGCGACGGCGGCCCGCGCCTCGTCCTCGTGCGTGATGTCGGCACGCTGGAAGCGGGCGTTGTCACCCAGCTCGGCCGCGCGGGCGGCGCCGGCCTCGGCATTGATGTCCACCAGCAGCACCCGGGCGCCCTGTGCCAGCAACGCGCGGGCGGTGGCTAGGCCGAGGCCGGAGCCACCGCCGGTGATCAGGAAGGTCTTGTTTTCTATACGCACGTCGGTAGCTCCTGGGTCATGGGTGGGCGGCACGCGCCTGGGCGCTGGCGACTTCCTGGTTGCGCAGGAGGAAGCGCTGGATCTTGCCGCTGGGTGTCTTGGGCAGTTCCGCGACGAACTCGATCTCGCGTGGGTAGGCGTGGGCGGACAGCCGCTTGCGCACGTGTTGTTGCAGCGCCTCGGCCAGGGAGGCGTCCCCGGCGTGGCCGGGCTTGAGCACGACGAAGGCCTTGACCAGTTCGGTGCGCTCCGGGCACGGCTTGCCGATCACCGCCGCCTCGACCACCGCGGGGTGCTCGATCAGCGCGCTTTCCACGTCGAAGGGGCCGACCCGGTAGCCGGAGGTGGTGATCACGTCATCCGAGCGGCCGACGAAGGCGATGCTGCCGTCGGCATTCAGCTCCACGGTGTCGCCGCTCAGGTAATAGTCGCCGACGAAGGCCCGGGTGGCGGTGCCCAGGTAGCCGGGGAACCAGAACAGCGGCGAGCGGGCGCGGTCGATGGCGAGGATGCCCGGCTGCCCCGCCGGCAGTTCGCGCTGGGCCTCGTCGAGCACCACCACGCGATGCCCGGGCACGGCGAAACCGGCGGCGCCGATGCGCACCGGGTGCGCCAGCTCGTGGTGATTGCACAGCACCATGCCCATTTCGGTCTGCCCGTAATGGTCGTGGATGGTGGCGCCCAGGCCGTCGGCGAACCAGCGGATCACCTCGGGCGTCAACGGCTCGCCGGCACTGCTCACCGCGCGCAGCCGGCCCTTGAGTTGCGGCTCCACCTGCTCCTTCGCCGCCAACAGCAGGCGGAAGGCGGTGGGCGAGCCGGCCAGGTTGGTGATGCCGAGCTCGCGGATGATCCGGCAGGTGCTCTCGACGCTGAAGCCGCCCTCGAAGAAGGTGGTGGCGTGGCCCATGGCCAGCGGCCCGGTCACGGCGTAGTAGAGGCCATAGGCCCAGCCCGGGTCGGCCAGGTTCCAGAAGCGGTCGTCCTCGCGCAGGCCCACCGCGTCGCGCATGTAGCCGACGAAGGCGAGGATGGCCCGCAGCGGCACCTGCAGGGCCTTCGGCAGCCCGGTGGTGCCGGAGGTGCACATCAGCAGGAAGGGGTCGTCGGCACGCCGCATGACCGGCTCGAAGTCACTGTCCTGGCGTTCGAGCGCCCTCCAGAAGGCGCAACCGGCGGCGCCAGTGGCACCGACGCTGAGGATCGCCGGCACCTGCGCCACCTCGTCCAGCTTGGCGCGGTTGGCGGTGTCCACCACCACCAGGCGCGATTGGCCGCACTGCAGGCGGTGCTCGATGGCCTTGGGCCCGAAGGCGGTGAACAGCGGCTGGTAGACGGCCCCGGCGCGCCAGGTGCCGAGGATGGCGACCAGCAGCTCCGGGGTACGCGGCAGCAGGCCGGAGACGCAGTCCCCCGGGCCGATGCCCAGTTCGCGCAGATGGTGGGCGAACCGGGCACTGGCTTCCTTCAGGCGGGTGAAGGTCCAGTCCTCGCGGCGGCCGTCGCGGCCTTCCCAGACCAGCGCGACGCGCTCCGCGTCGGCGTGGCGGTCACAGCATTCGATACAGGCGTTGAGGGCCTCCGGCGTGCCCGCCAGGGTGGCGGCGAACGCCTCGGCCAGGTCGAACCGGCGTGCAGCTTCGTGGTAGTCGCGCATGGACGGTGACTCCGCATTGTTCTTGTAGTGGGCGGAATCTTCGGACCGGCCTGGCCCGCCGGCAATGTCGAATGGCGCCAACCTCGGCGAGCATTTTTGACAACGGCCACTGGCCAGCTCAGGTCGTCGGCGGGCCCGGGTGCATCAGCTCGCGGTATTGCCCCGGCGTGGTGCCGGTCCATTTGCGGAACGCCTTGTAGAAGGCGCTGGCATCGGCGAAGCCCAGCTCGAAGGCCAGTTCGGCGAAGTTGCCCTCGCCGCTGTCCAGCCTGGCGATGGCCAGGTCGCGGCGCACCTGGTCCTTGAGCGCCTGGTAGGACTGGTCCTCCAGCGCCAGCTTGCGGCGCAGGGTCGAGGGCGCCATGAAGAAGTGGCTGGACAGTGCCTCCAGGTCCGGCCAGCGCTCGGGGCGCAGGCTGCGCAGGTAGGCGCGGATGCGGGCCGCCAGGCTCTGCGGGTCGCGGTAGCGCACCAGGATGTTGGCCGGCGCGCCACCGAGGAAGCGCTTGAGCTCGCGCTCGCTGCGGCGCACCGGCAACTCCAGGCAATCGGCGTTGAACAGCAGGCGCGTGCGCGGCCGGGCGAAGCGCAGGTTGTCGCTGAACATCACCCGGTAGTCCTCGATGTACTCGGGCGCCGGGCAACGCAGGTCGATGGCGAGGATGGGGATGCGCCGCCCGGCCAGCCAGCAGGCCAGGCCGTGGACGATCATCCACAGGGTGAAGTAGGCGAAGGCGCGCTGGGCCTCGCCCGGCGCCTCCTCCAGCACGATCTCCGCCATCCCGCCCTGGCGCACCAGGTGCGGCGAAAGGCCGTCGAACACCAGGTCGAGGAAGCCGAGCACGCCCTCCAGCGCCGCCCCCAGGCTGGGCTCCTTCAACGCCGCGCGGGCCATGAAGGCGAAGCTGCCGGACTTCATGCGCCTCGGGTTCATGCCGAAGAATTCATCGTCCATGCATTCGGCCAGGCGCAGCCAGAGGCGCGCGTACTGCTGCGAGGAGACCCGTCCATAAGGCCGCTCCAGCACCTCGGCGGCGATCCCGGCATGCCCCAGCAAGGGCGCCGGGTCGAGCCCGCGGGCACGCAGCTCCAGCAGGGCCTCGCGGACCAACTGGACGGAAATGGTGCCTTTCTCGACGACGGTGCCTGTCATGGTTCCCGGGTGCGTGCGATGGGGAGGCCGATTGTAGGGGAATGGCGAAGTGGGCACGACCGCCCCTTTCTCAGGTCCCGCCCGCCAACGAGGGGGCCCGCTAGAGATGCTCCAGCACATTCAGCACCCGCCCCGCCGGGTCGCGCACGAAGAAGCGCCGCACGCCCCAGGGCTCGTCGGTCAGCGGGTGGACGATCTCCGCCGCCAACGCCAGGGCGCGCCGGTGGGCCTCGCCCACGTCGTCCACCTCGACGGACAGGTCCGGCACCGGCGTACCCGAGCCGCCTTCGCTGGCCAGGCTCAATTGCGGGCGCATGCGCACCGCCTCCGGGGAGGCCAGGGTGAGGATCCAGCCATGGTCCATCACCAGGTCGAGGCCCAGCAGGCGGCGATAGAAGTCCGCCAGCGCGGCGGGATCGGGGGTGGCGAAGTTGGCCACCAGGCGTAGCACGTTCATGGCAGTGGGCTCCTTGTCCGGGACCGCAGCAGGATAGCCGCCCGTCGCGCGGCAGCCAGGATTTTCGCGCCCCGCGCCAACCGGACACAGGGCCGCGCCGTGACAGCGGCGGCCCGCAACCCCTATCCTTGCGCCCTCTGCCGCTCCGTCGGATCTTTCGTAAGTCAGCCCAAGGAAATTCCCATGCCCCATGAAGGCAGCTCGTTGCAGGTCGCCGTGGTCTTCCTGCTCGCCGCCGTCCTTGCCGTGCCGCTCGCCAAGCGCCTGCAACTGGGGGCCGTGCTCGGCTACCTGCTGGCCGGCGTGCTGATCGGCCCCTCCGTGCTGCGCCTGGTCAGCGACCCGCAGAGCGTCAGCCATCTGTCCGAGCTGGGCGTGGTGCTGCTGCTGTTCATCATCGGCCTGGAGCTCTCGCCCCGGCGCCTCTGGGTCATGCGTCGCTCGGTGTTCGGCGTCGGCCTGGCCCAGGTGCTGCTCACCGGCGCGCTGATCGCCGGCATCGCCTACCTGGTCTTCGCCCGCACCTGGCAGAGCGCCGTGGTGCTCGGACTGGGCCTGGCGCTGTCCTCCACCGCCTTCGGCCTGCAGATCCTCGCCGAACGCAAGGAGCTGACCAGCCCCCACGGTCGCCTGGCCTTCGCCATCCTGCTGTTCCAGGACATCGCGGCCATCCCGCTGATCGCCCTGATCCCGCTGCTCAGCGGTGCCACCGCCGCCCGCGAGGACGGCGGCCAGCTGGCCCACCTCGCCGAGGTGGTTGGCAGCATCGGCCTGGTGGTCATCGGCGGGCGCTACCTGCTGCGCCCGGTGTTCCGCGTGGTGGCGCGCACCGGCCTGCAGGAGGTGTCCACCGCCACCGCGCTGCTGGTGGTGATCGGCACCGCCTGGCTGATGGAGCTGGCCGGCGTGTCCATGGCCCTCGGTGCCTTCCTCGCCGGCCTGCTGCTGGCGGACTCGGAATACCGCCACGAACTGGAAGCCCAGATCGAGCCGTTCAAGGGCCTGCTGCTGGGGCTGTTCTTCATCAGTGTGGGCATGAGTGCCGACCTCAGCCTGCTGCTGGGCCAGCCGCTGCTGGTGCTGGGCCTCACGGCACTGCTGATCGCCGTCAAGTTCCCGGTGCTCTACCTGCTCGGCCGCAGCGCCGGCGGGCTCACCCGGCAAAGCGCGCTGCGCCTGGGCGTGGTCCTGGCCGCCGGGGGCGAGTTCGCCTTCGTGGTGTTCAAGATGGCCCGCGACCAGGGCCTGTTCGAGGCCCGCCTGCACGGCTTCCTGGTGCTGGCCATCACCCTGTCCATGGCGCTGACGCCGCTGCTGATCCTGGCCATCAACCGCCTGGTCAAGGCCAGGCCGGCATCGGTGAACGTACCGCCGGAGTACGAGCAGATCGACAGCGACTCGCCCCGGGTGGTGATCGCCGGCACCGGCCGCATGGGCCAGATCGTCGCCCGTGTGCTGCGCGCCCAGCGCGTGCCGTTCCTGGCCCTGGACACCTCGGTGGAGACCATCGAGCTGTCCCGCAGCCTGGGCCGCATGCCGATCTTCTATGGCGATCCGCTGCGCCCGGAGATCCTCCGCGCGGCCAAGGTCGACAAGGCCGAGTTCTTCATCGTCGCCACCGACGACCCGGTGACCAACCTGAAGACCACCGAGCTGGTGCGCCGCCTCTACCCGCACCTGAAGATCATCTCCCGCGCCCGTGACCGCCAGCACGTGCATCAGTTGCTCGACCTCGGCGCCCAGCCGGTGCGCGAGACCTTCCATTCCAGCCTGGAAATGAGTCGCCAGGTGCTGCTCGGCATGGGCCTGGACGAGGAGCAGGCCAATGCGCGCATCCGCCGCTTCCAGCGCCACGACGAGGAAGTGCTGGCCGCCCAGCACAAGGTGCATGGCGATGCCGCCGCGATGATGCAGACCGCCCGCGAGGCACGCGCCGAACTGGAGACCCTGTTCGACACCGACCGCATCGAGGAACAGGGCGTCAAGTGACCGTCCGGCCGCTCATTCTTCCGGCTGGGCGGCCTTCCAGGCGCTGATCTGCTCCAGGCTGGCGGTCACCCCGCCGCACACCACCACCATCACCCGTTCGAAGTCTCGCAGCGCCTCGTCCCCCGCATAGGCCAGGGCCAGCGCCGCGCCACAGGCCGGCTCGACGAGAAGGCGCTGCTCATCGAGGAAGCGCTCGCAGGCCTGCAGCGCCGCGCGGTCGCTGACCACCCGCGCCCGCACCGGGTGGCTGCGCCCCAGTTCGAAGGCCCGCTCGCACACCTGCTTCGCCCCCAGGGAGGTGGCCACGCTGTCGATGCGCTCCAGCTCGATACGCCGGCCGGCCTCCAGTGACCGGGCGAACGACGCCGCACCGGCGGTTTCGGCAGTGATCACCGGCACCGCGCCCCAGCCGTTGCGCTGCAAGCCTTCCACCACGCCGCTGAACAGCCCGCCGCCGCCCACCGAAAGCAGCACCGCGTCGGGCTGCAAGCCGCTGGCGGCAACCTCGTCCACCAGGGTCGCGTGGCCCTGCCACAGAAGCGCGTCGTCGAAGGGATGGATGAAGGCATCCGCCTCGCCCAGCATCGATTGCGCCAGGGCATTGGCCTCGTGCCAGGCCTTGCCGTGGACGATCACCTCGGCGCCCTCCTGGCGGATCAGCGCCCTGGCCCGCTCGGTGGTGGTTTCCGGCACCACCACCGTCACCGGGATCGACAGGCAGCGGCCGGCGAAGGCCACGGCGATGCCCGCGTTGCCGCCGGAGGACGAGATGAAGCGCCGCGTGCCCCGGCGTGCATGGAGCTCGCAGGCGGCGCCGATGCCGCGCAGCTTGAACGAGCCCGCCGGCTGCAAGGCCTCCAGCTTCAGCCACACCTCGGTGCCGGCGGCCAGGCTCAGGGAGCGGGAATGGATCAGCGGGGTCTGGATGTGTAGGGGCATGGAGGGCTCGCGCGGCGCAGGTGGGGGCGTCAGTCTCGCCCGGCGGGCACCAGGGCGTCTTGTACGTTCTTGCAGCGCGACGACGTCTCAAATTCCTTGAGCAACCCACCCAGGCGACGGTCTACCCCTTGTCCCCCTCAGGAAGTCCCCATGGAGAAGACGCCCGACCGCACCCACCTCGCCGGCCTGGAAATGGCCAGAGCCCTGATCGGCTCGGGTGCCCCACACGACCTGGCACAGCGGCTCGACGAGGCCATCGCCCGGGCCCGCGAAAGCACCCCGGGCACTGGCGACGGCATCTTCGAGCTGGAACGCATCGCGCGACAACTGGAGGCCGGTGGCGCCATCGACCCACCGCCGATGTTCTCCGGCCGCCTGGACGCCCCGCTGCGCCAGGGCACGTCCATCGCGCTGATGCTGATCCACCGACGGCTGGCCAAGCTGCGCGAACCGGCGATCGAGGACTGACGGCCGGCAATGTACGCAGCCGTCCGTCCGCTGGTACCTGCCCGAGGCTGGCGCACCGCACCTCCCATCTATCCTTAGGGCGTTGCTACAGGGAGTGATCATCGACAGGAGGTTGCCATGCGTTGTCCCTCGCAGCTGCCGAACGAAGCCGAGCGCTTGCGTGCACTCGTCGACTACGGCCTCGACGACGAACGCGTCGTCTCCAGCCTCGACCCAGTGGTGCGTATCGCTGCCAGGATGTTCGACATGCCGCTGGCTGCGGTGAACATGATAGGAAGCGACCACGTGTTCTTCGCCGCCAGCACCGGTGTCGGCAAGGTGGACATGCGCCGCGACATGTCCTTCTGCGCCCACGCCATCACCCAGGACCAGGTAATGGTGGTGCCGGACGCCACCCGCGACGAGCGCTTCCACGACAACCCGCTGGTACTGGGCCCCACCCACCTGCGCTTCTACGCCGGTGTGCCCTTGCTCACCGCCGATGGCCTGCCGCTGGGAGCGCTGTGCATCATCGACGACCAGCCCCACCTGGATTTCTCGGAAGACGACCGCGAGCGCCTGCGAGAGCTCGCGCGCATGGCCACCGACCGCCTGGAACTGCACCGCATCGAGACGAGTGCTAGGCGAAAGCGCCCGGCCTTCGAGACCTACGCCGGGCAGTCGGACACCCCGGTGCTCTGGTTCGACCACCGTGGCCAGATCCTCGCCTGGAACCCCGCCGCCGCCAGCTTGCTGGGCTACGCCCCGGAGGAAGGGGTCGGGCTGCCGGTGGAGGCGCTGCTGGCGGTGGCCGAGCGTCCGCCCTTCCTGGCGCTGATCCGCCGCGCTGTGACCGCCGGCTATTTGGCCGACCCGAACACGCCGACCACCCTCAAGGGCCTGCACAAGGACGGCAGTGAGTTCGACCTGGGCATGTCGCTGTCCTCCTGGAGCGAGAAAGGGTATCCGCGCTTCGAGGCGGTGCTCACCGACGACAGCCAGCGCCAGCAGGAAGAAGCCGAGCTGCGCCGCCTGGCCACTTTCGACGCCCTCACCGGGCTGGCCAACCGCGGCTGCTTCTACCGCCGCGCCGAAGAAGCCCTGCTGGCGCCCGAGCCGGTGACGGTGCTGATGATCGACCTGGACGGGTTCAAGGACGTCAACGACACCCTGGGCCACCTGATCGGTGACGGCATCCTGCGGGAGGTCGGAACCCGCCTGGCCCCCCTAGCGGGCCCTGACGACCTGGTGGCACGCATCGGCGGCGACGAGTTCGCCCTGCTGCTCACCGGCGTCACCGAGCCCGAGTCCGCGCTGCGGGTGGCCCAAGAGGCCATCGGCGCCATCGCCCGTCCGATCCATATCGACGGCCACGAGGTACGGGTGGCCGCCAGTTGCGGCCTGGCGCTGGCGCCGCTGCACGCCCTCGAGGCCCTCGAACTGGTGGGCGACGCCGACCTGGCGCTGTTCAAGGCCAAGGGCAACGGCCGCAGCCAGGTGGCCGCCTTCACCCCCGAACTGCGCATGGAGGCCGTGAGTCGTCACCTGCACGCCATGGAGTTGCACAAGGCGGTGGAGAATGGCGAGTTCGTGCTCTTCTACCAGCCCCAGGTGCGCCTCAGCGATGGCTCACTGCGGGGCGCCGAGGCGCTGATCCGCTGGCAGCACCCCGAGCGCGGATTGCTGGCGCCCGACGCCTTCCTCTCCGCCCTGGAAGGCAGCCCCCTGGCCGCCAGGGTGGGCAACTGGATTCTGAACGAGGCCTGCGCGCAATTGGCCTTCTGGCGCAACAACGGCGCCGAAGACATGCGCATGGGCGTGAACCTGTTCAGCGCCCAGTTCCACGTCGGCGACCTGGTGACCGAGGCGCTGGAGGCCCTGGCCCGCTATGGCCTGCCTCCCGAAGCGCTGGAACTGGAGGTCACCGAGAACATCGTGCTGGACAACGACGACATCGTGCTGGAGACCCTGCAGCGCCTGCGCACCCATGGCGTCGGCATCGCCTTCGACGACTTCGGCACGGGCTACGCCTCGCTGATCCTGCTCAAGACCTACCCCCTGAGCCGGATCAAGATCGACCGTTCCTTCGTCCAGGGCATGCTGGAATCACGCCGCGACGCCTCGGTGGTCCGCGCCATCCTCGACATGGCCCGCAGCTTCGACCTGGAGACCATCGCCGAAGGCATCGAGACCGATGCCCAGCGTGACCGGCTCAAGCTGGAGCGCTGCGGCGAGGGCCAGGGCTACCTGTTCTCCCGCCCCCTGTCCGCCCAGGCCTTCACCGAGGCGTACCACATCCGCCCGACGGTGCGCACCGGCAGTTGAATCCGGCAGCGAACCGCGGAAACGACAAAGGGCGCCTCAGGGCGCCCTTTCGCAACGGTGTAAACCGGCCGGGATCAATGCCACCAGCGCGGCAGGCCTTTGCGTTGTTCTTCGCTGCTGTTGCCACGGTCGACCTGGGTTTCGGCGGCGGAGGCACGGTCGCTCGCGGCGTCCTTGAAGGCGCGCTCGATCGAGCCGTGATGGTCGGCGGCGCTGACGCTGAAAGCGCTGCCGGCAACGACGGCGGCAAGCAGGGTGGCGGTGAAGTAGCGGCTCATGATGGGTTCTCCTAAGGGGATGGGGTGAGTGATTCGACGGGGCCAGTTTCGCGTCGCCGTCGCGTCCTGGGAAACGCAATCGGTCACTAGTGGATATCAGCGAAATCGATTCCCCGGAGCACCGCCCCCTGTGGGAGCGAACTCATTCGCGATGGAGCATCCGGCCATGCGCAATCAGGTGCCGGCTGCGGCCTCTTCGCGGCTGAAGCCGCTCCCACGAGAGGTGCCTGCAATCCTGTGGCCGCAAGGCAGGCTGATGGGTGAATGAATTGGCTCTGTCTGCATTAGCTGCCGTGAACTTAATGCGAAGCCTCAAGCATGGCATTCATGACTCCCCGTCACGCCCACCGCGTGGGTTTCGCTTCGCTCTACGCCACCCTACGGAAGCCGTTGCGCCCCGAGCGTGATGCGCACCTCGATGAAGATTCTGGCGAAGACGTTGGAGCAGCGGCCAAACGCCCCTTTCAGGAGGCCGAGCGCAATCGTCGTTTCAGGGGTTGAGCGACATGGATGTCGCGAGAGCCGCGATGGGCCAGGGATGGCCCT